>NZ_CAUROW010000005.1:0-87020 GCF_963526355.1 uncultured Actinomyces sp.
GAGCACACACCACTGTGGGGCCCATGAGAACAACACAATCTCATGGGCCCCACACCCAAACACCACCCAAGGTAGATGGCACGGTGAGTGAGCGCTCGATCTGACACAGGGGCATGTCACGGTGCACCATTGTCACTGTGAATGACACCGACCTACCTCCTACCTCTACCTCATTGCAGAGCCTCGATGCCGACCGGCTGATGCAGCAGTCAGACGTCGTGCTGCATCTTGGTCGTCTCATGCTGGCCGCAGGTGCTGGTTCTTACCGCATTAAGTCCTCGATGGCCAGAGCGGCGTCCGCCGTCGGACTGGACCGTCACGAGGCCACAGTCACAATGACCGAGATCGTCACGTCCTCGTACGTCGGTAGCCGTTTTCGCACTGAGGCCTGCGAGGTGCGTCGGGTGGGCGTCAATGTTGGCCGTTTGGAGGCGCTTCGCAGGATCGTCCACGATCTGCGAGCGCACGAGACCGTTGAGCACCTCGAGGCCAAGCTTGAGCAGGTCGAGAAAATGCACGCTCGCTACAACGCCTTCGCCAACGCGGCGGCCTCCGGCGTGGCCTGCGCAGGATTCTGCTTTCTCAACAAGGGCGGATGGGTCGAGTGTCTGACGGTGCTTGTGTCCGCATGTCTGGGCCAGTTCATTCGCCGGCAGATGCTTGAGCGTCACTACCAGCACTTCTTCACCTGGCTTGTCTGCGGCGTCGCTGCCTCCGGCACTTATATGGGAATCGTGACGGCGCTGAACACTGCAGGTGTGGTGACAGGAAACCATCAGGGCGGCATCATTTCCGCCATCTTGTTTCTCATTCCCGGCTTTCCCATGGTGACGGCGATGCTCGATCTGTTTCGACAGGACTTCTCCTCGGCTCTGTCGCGCAGTGCTTACGTCCTCATGGTCATGGCGGCGGCGGGTGTTGCTGTTTGGACCGTGACCTTCATCTTCCGCTGGGACGTTGCTGCGGCTAGTGGCGCCGCTCTCGACGGTCCTCTTCTCTACGTTTTGCGATGCTTCTGCTCCTTCATCGCCGCCTACGGGTTCGCCATGCTGTTCAATGCAGGCGTTAAGGCCAGTGCGTTGGCCGCGGTGGTTGGGGCTCTTGCCAACACGGGAAGGCTGCTTCTCATCGACGTCTTCCATGTCCCGTGGCAGCTCGCTGTGGGGCTGGCCGCGGTGACGATTGGTCTGCTGGCCCAGCTCTTTGTTTCCCGTGCATCCCTGTCCAGGGTGGCGCTCTCCGTACCCGCCGTCGTCATCATGATTCCCGGGGTTCCCTTTTACCGGGCGATTTCTGCACTCAACACGCTATCGGTGGACAAGGGCGTCGACGTCGGTGACGCGGCCACGAATCTGGCTGAGGTCTTCTTCGTCATCACGGCCATTGGTGTCGGCCTCGCCCTGGCTCGCATTATTACCGACCATAACTGGCGCCATGATGTGGCCACCTCCAAGCACATGACGCTTCCTTGCGACCGTGCCGAGGCCGCATCGCAGTCCTTGGAGGGCTGACGCCGGGCCTTGCAGTGCTCAACTGATGCGAGAGTGGCCCACCGCTTCATATCAGTGGCGGGCCACTGTTGCAGATGGGTCGAGTGCCAGGTGATGCTCTCAGTACAGTAGGACGTAGGGCTCAGAGTCCGCCCAGGACCTGGGCGATGAAGATCTTGACGATCATCGCCACGGGATAGACCATCGCGTAACCCAGGGCGACTCGCGGGTCGGCGCCGGTGCGCTCATTGGCGAAGGCCAGAATTGCCGGCTGCGTCTGAACACCGCCGATGAGGCCGGACAGACGGGTGCCGCCCATCTTGACCACCCAGCGCATGGAGGCGTAAATCGCCAGGCCCACAATGGTGGTGACGACGAAGCCGGTCACGAAGATCTTCCACCAGTCACCTCCGGTGAATGCGTGCGCGATCTCGCCACCCGCCTTGGTGCCCGCCTGGGCCAGGAAAACCAGAAGTCCGAATTCCGAGAGCACCGCCGTGGCAGTGAAGGGCATGGCTGTCACAAACTTTCCGATGCGTCCGATGCGACCGAAGATGAGCCCGACCAGGAGCGTTCCGGCGGCGGATCCAATGGAGAAGGTCGCGCCGGTGGGCGTGAGGAACTTCCACTCGCCGATGAAGATGCCCAGTGCCATCCCCAGGCCCAGCGCCACTGGATTGATGGAGGACAGCCCTCGTGACGAGTCACCGAAGTAGGTTGAGATCTCCTTCATACGTCCGGTCGGGCCGACCACGCGAACCCGGTCTCCCTGCTGCAGCACCAGATCCGGGGTGCCCACCATGTCGACGTCGCCGCGGCGTACCCGCGAGATCGTTGCCCCGAAACGGTGGTCGATGTCGAGGTCACCGATGGTGCGGCCGGCCAGCTTCGGGTCCGAGACCGTGATACGGCGGAAGTCGAGGTACTTGCGGTCTTCAATGAGTGAGTGCGAGGAGCCGTGGCCCACCGCCTTGATCGCCTGGTTGACGGCGTCCTGGGTGCCGACGACGGTGATGAGATCGTCCTTGTACAGTCGGTCGTCGTTCGTCGGTCGGGTGATTGGACCTTTCTCGCCCCGACGCAGGCGAGAGAATCGCAGCTGCCCCGAGATGGTCTCGACAATGTTGCCAAGGAGCGGGCCGTCCTCGCGCTCCACCCGGATAGTGCGGTTGATGAGCGGAGAAGGGGTGTCCTTGTCACTGCGCCGGTAACGCAGTGCCAGCAGGCAGAAGAACAGCATGCCGATGACACCGTAGAGGTAGGTGACGGCATAGGCCACGGTGGCGTCTCCCGGTCCGGCCTTGTCACCAGCCATGGCGGCGGCGTTACCGGCCGCCGCCAGCGCAGGAGTATTAGTAACAGCACCGGCGAAAGCGCCGGCGATCATCGATGCCTTGAGGCCGAGGAGACGTCCTACCCCCACGGCTGCTAGGGTCGCCACGCTCAGGACGCCCAGGAGGATGACCAACGGACCACCGGCGGTTCGGATGACGTGAAAGAAGTTCGGCCCGGACTGGATTCCGATGGCGAAGGTGAAGATCGCCAGCCCCAGTGTTCCCAGTTCTCGGGGAACCTCGATCGGCGTTGCGGCAGACGTTCCCCAGGCCGCCACTGCGATGCCGCAGAACAGTACCGCCGCAGCCCCGAGGCTCACTCCCTTGATCTTGACATGTCCCAACAGCATCCCGGTGCCGACCAGGAGGAAAAGAACGAGGACCACGTTCTCGGACAAGTGGTGCAGGATATTGGCGTGCGCCACCTTCCAGCCCAGGAGAGCGGTGCTGGCGGCTAGGAGGATCGTCGCCGGGACGCGTATGCTCCTGCGCCTGGCGCGCCAGAGCAGCAGTCCGGCGCCAGCCATGAGGAGCACGATGACGACCGGGTTGTCTAACAGATAGTGCAGGACAGTGATGACCACGTCGCTGTGCCGCCTTCCGTCTCGCCGCAGACAGTAATGCGGCGGATGTTTGTCATGAAACAGGGTTATTGTGTCATTTCTGGCGGAGCTTATGGCGTACCAAGGTCCGGCACTCGTCGGTTGGGGACGCTCTTGGAAAGGGCGGGGTGTGGCGGGTCGCGGGCGACCCCACCGCGGCCGTGATTCCACGATATGAGACAACGGGCGTCTCGATATGACTCTCTGTTAACACTGATCTAACGTTCATTACCCGGCAGGTCGCCGGGCGGTAAGCACGGAGAAGGAGAGCGAGCGATGACCCGCGATGACGCTCCCGCACGTCAGGGCCAACAGGTCATGACAGGCGCCCAGGCTCTGGTGCGCGCGCTGGAAGAGCTTGGTGTCACCGACATCTTCGGGATGCCGGGCGGTGCCATTCTGCCCTTCTACGACCCACTGCTCGCCTCGGCGAGGATCAGGCACGTTCTGGTGCGCCACGAGCAGGGTGCCGGTCACGCCGCCGAGGGCTATGCCATGGTCTCAGGCCGGCCCGGAGTCTGCGTGGCGACATCCGGCCCCGGGGCTACCAACCTCATCACCGCCATCGCCGACGCACACATGGACTCGGTGCCGATGTTGGCCATCACCGGCCAGGTCGGAAGTCGTGGAATCGGGACGGATGCCTTCCAGGAGGCTGACATCGTCGGTGCCACGATGCCCTTCGTCAAGCACTCCTTCCTCATCACCCGTCCCGAGGACATCGTTCCGCGTGTGGCTGAGGCCTTCCATATGGCCTCGACCGGGCGCCCCGGACCTGTCCTCATCGACATCTCCAAGGACGCCCAGGAGGGGCCCACTGAGTTCGTATGGCCCCCGGTCCGGGACCTGCCCGGCTACCGTCTGCCCGGCAAACCCAATCAGCGGCGCCTGGCTCAGGCCGCCGAGGTGATCGCGGCCGCCGATCGTCCCGTCCTCTACCTCGGCGGTGGCCTGAACCGTGCACAGGTGCCCTCCGATGATCTGGCCGAGCTCATCGATCTCATTGGGGCGCCATTCGTCACCACGTTGACCGCGCTGGACGTCATGCCCAGTGAGCATCCACTCAACCTGCGAATGCCCGGAATGCACGGAACCGTCGCCGCTGTCGGAGCCCTACAGCGGGCCGATGTCATCGTCTGCCTTGGGGCCCGCTTCGATGACCGGGTCACCGGTAGGCCAGATACCTTCGCCACGAAGGCCTCGATCATCCACGTCGACGTCGACCCGGCCGAGATCTCCAAGATACGCGCCGCCGACGTCCCGATCGTCGGTGATCTGACCGACGTCGTCCCCGCCCTGAGTGCTGAATTCCGTGACCACGTCTGCGCTGAGGGGCGAGTGGACATCACCCCGTGGCGGCGCGAGGTCGAGCGCATCCAGGTCACCTACCCAACGGACTGGACCGACACCGACGACGGACTGCTCCAGCCTCAGGAGGTTATTACGCACCTCAACCGGGCCGCATCCGAGGACACCATCTGGGTCACGGGTGTGGGGCAGCACCAGATGTGGTCGGCGCACTACCTCACTTTTCATCGCCCCCACTCCTGGCTCACCTCCGCCGGTGCCGGCACCATGGGGTACGGCCTGCCCGCCGCCATGGGTGCCAAGGAGGCCTGCCCCGACCGCCCGGTGTGGCTCATTGACGGGGATGGCTGCTTCCAGATGACCAACCAGGAGCTGGCCACCTGTACCCTCAACAGCATTCCCATCAAGGTCGCTGTCATCAACAACTCCTCTTTGGGAATGGTGCGGCAGTGGCAGACCCTGTTCTACGGGCAGCGCTACTCCAACACCGACCTGCATACCGGGGCCGGAACGAAGCGAGTTCCCGACTTCGTCAAGATGGCCGAGGCCTACGGGGCAGTCGGGCTGCGGTGTGAGCGCCTGGAGGACCTGGACGACGTCATCGCGCAGGCCAATGCCATCAACGACCGCCCCGTTGTCGTCGACTTCATCGTCTCCGCGGACGCCCAGGTGTGGCCCATGGTCGCCGCCGGGGTTTCCAATGACGAGATCCAGCACGCCCGCGGCATGAGCCCGGTGTGGGAAGAGGAGTGAGCGCCGTGAGCGAGAAGCACACACTGTCCGTCCTGGTGGAGAACAAGCCAGGCGTCTTGACCCGGGTGTCGGCGCTGTTCACACGTCGGGGCTTCAACATCCACTCCCTGGCCGTCGGCCCCACTGAGCACGAGGACATCTCACGCATCACGGTGATTGCCGACGCCGAGGGCCTGGCCATGGAACAGGTCACTAAGCAGCTCAATAAGCTGGTCAACGTTCTTAAAATCGTCGAGCTGGATCCCGACACCTCTGTCGAGCGCGAGCTTTACCTCATCAAGGTGCACGCGGATGATGCCAACCGCACCGCGGTGCTCCAGGTCGTCGACCTGTTCCGCGCCCATGTCGTCGACGTCGCCCCGACGTCGGTGGTCATCGAGACCATCGGCTCAGAATCCAAGGTCAAGGCTCTGCTGACGGCTCTCCAGCCGTACGGCGTTAAAGAGATTGTCCAGTCCGGTGCCGTGGCGATCACGCGCGGCCCACGATCCATCACCGATCAACTCAAGGAGAAGTGAGAAGCAATCATGGCAGCTGAGAAGTTCTACGACGACGACGCCGACCTGTCCGTCATCCAGTCCAAGAAGGTCGCCGTCATCGGCTACGGTTCCCAGGGGCACGCTCACGCTCTGAACCTGCGCGACTCCGGCGTGGAGGTCGTCGTCGGCCTGCGCGAGGGCTCCTCCTCCGTGGCCAAGGCCGAGGAAGTGGGCCTGCCCGTCAAGCCGATCGCCGAGGCGGTCGCCTGGGCCGACGTCATCACCGTCCTGGCCCCTGACCAGGTGCAGGCCGCCCTCTACCGCGAGGAGATCGAGCCGAACATCAAGGCCGGCTCCGCCCTGCTGTTCTCCCACGGCTTCAACATCCACTTCGACTACATCAAGCCGACCGCGGACATTGACGTCGTCATGGTGGCTCCCAAGGGCCCCGGCCACACGGTGCGTCGTGAGTTCGAGGCCGGCCGGGGTGTTCCCGTGCTCGTCTGCGTGGAGCAGGACGCCACCGGCACCGCCTGGGACCTTGTGCTGTCCTACGCCAGGGCCATCGGCGGTACGCGCGCTGGTGCCATCAAGACCACCTTCCGCGAGGAGACCGAGACCGACCTCTTCGGCGAGCAGACCGTCCTGTGCGGTGGCGTCTCCAAGCTCATCCAGTACGGCTTCGAGACCCTGGTCGAGGCCGGCTACCAGCCCGAGATGGCCTACTTCGAGGTCTGCCACGAGATGAAGCTCATCGTCGACCTCATCAACGAGGGCGGCATCTCCAAGCAGCGCTGGTCCTGCTCCGACACCGCCGAGTACGGTGACTACGTCTCCGGTCCGCGCGTCATCACGCCCGAGGTCAAGGACCACATGAAGGAGGTCCTCGCCGACATTCAGGACGGGACCTTCGCCAAGCGCTTCATGGACGACCAGGCCGCCGGCGCCCCAGAGTTCAAGAAGCTCCGCGCCGAGGGCGAGGCACACCCCATCGAGGCCACCGGCCGTGAGGTGCGTTCCATGTTCGCCTGGCGTGCCGATGTTGACGCGGATTACACCGAGGGCTCTGTGGCCCGCTGAGGTTGTCTAGAAGCGGTGCCCCTGATGACTCGACTCAGATCATCGGGGGCACCGTGTTGCTCTGTCGTCTCTACAATGCTTGCCTGACTTTAGGTGAGCCTATGGCGTCGAACATGGACACTGAGGGCCACCAGGGCCATAACCACGCCCATGAGTCCGACGAGTAGCGCGGCGCCGCGTCCCGCACCGGTACCGACAACTGCTCCGATACTGGTGTATAGCATCTGCCCCGGCTCCAACAGGGGTTGAAGAACCCGATCGACCAGCACTCCCGAGCAGGGATAGGCCACCAGGTACCCCATCTGGGTCACCAGGCTGATGGTTCCCCAGGTGCGTGCCTGCCGGGCATTGTCGACGCGGGTGCGGACCAGGACCTCCGCCCCGGCCTGGGACAGGGGCAGGCTCGCGAAGGTGAGGAATCCGCATGCACTTACCCACCAGGCGCCCGGCCCCAGGGGGACCAGCACCATTGCGGCGCCGGTGCCGGCCAGCCCTGCGGCCAGCAGCGTCGTCGGCTGAGCATTCTTCCGGACGGTCACCAGTGCTGCTCCCACGAGCAGGCCGGTTGCCGCCACTGTCTCGAATACGCCCACCATCGAGGTGCTCGCGATGGGAAGCAGGATCGGCTTGATGAGTACCTGCATAACTCCGATGGCCAGGGTGGCTAGAGTCATGAGGGTCACAAGGGTGCGTAGACCGGGTGAGGACATGATGGTCCGCCATCCGGCCATGACGTCGTGGTCATCACCTAGCTGGACGGCGGTATGCTGCGGTGCCTCCGCGGTCAGGGCCCGGCGTACGGTGATCGTGCAGAGCACAGTGACGATACAGGTGCTGGCGTCGAGCAGGACGAGCCCCCTCGCGCTGATGATGGGCATGAGGAACCCTGCTGCGGCGGGGGCTAACAGGTACTTGGCCGCCGAGGCCAGCTGGAGGAGCCCTGAGGCACGTACATAGTCCTCCTCGGTCACCAGGTCCGTGACGCTGGCCTTCAGCGCGGGTTCGGTGAGGGCGGCCAGGCACGAGGAGACGACGGCACCGGCGCAGACCCAGGCCAGCGATGGACGGGGCGAGTACAGGGCAATAAGGATAATGCCGAGCCCTAGCACCGAACCTGTATCGCCAATGATCATCATGAGGCGGCGGTCATAACGATCTGCCAGGATGCCGGCCAGAGGGGCCAGAAGCACGATGGGGGCGAAGGAGCTCATCTGGACGACGGATACTGATGATGCCGTTCCGTAGGTGCGCAGCATGACGATAGCCAACCCGAAGGCGGTCAGGCCTGTGCCCAACGAGTTGATGAATGATCCTAGAACAAGCAGCCCGACGCGTCTCATAGGTCTGCCTCCGGCATGGGGGACAAAATGCCGGGACGGGCTCCCAGAAGCAGCTCGCTCGCCCAGATGATGCTCTGAGTCCGGCGGGCGAGATCAGCCTGGCTGGGCTCCATGATCTCGTGGTCCAAGAGGATTCCGGAGGCGCTCAGAAGTAGTTCGACAGCGTCATGGGGTCTATCTGTACTGAAAGTTCCCTCATCCACCCCTTGGATGATGACGTCGGCGATGATCGGCGTCAGATGTTTGATCATCTCAGTGATGGATAGCAGGTGGAGCTCGGCATTGCCGGGGGCGTGGAACTGCTCAATGAGCTCGGACTCGGTGCCCTCGACCTGCATCGCGGCCATGATCGCCTTGAGTTTGTCCACTGCCGGAGCCGATGACGCGGCGAGTTCACGGGCACGCCGCTCCACCCGGCCTATGGTGCGCAGGACGAGGGCCTCGAGGATCTTTTCCTTGCTGGGGAAGTGGTAGTAGAGCGTCCCCTTAGCGATGCCCACGACCCCCAGGATGTCCTCCATGGTGGTGGGCTGGAATCCCTTGGTGGTGAACAGGGTGTGTGCGGCGTTGAGGATCTCCTCGCGACGTTGAGCAGCGGAACGGTGGGTGCGTGGCATGGCTCCTCCTTGATGTACTTGCTGGGACAAGACTAACCGACCGTCGGTCGAAACGCGAACTCACCTCTCTTTTCATAATGTGGACGTAATATCTCGTATTATGATCATGTCTTAAGGTGATCTCATGAGGCAGACCATCAAACTGGCAGTGATCCCGGGTGACGGCATCGGCAAAGAGGTTGTCCCTGAGGGGCTCAAGGTTCTCGACCGGGCGCTGGAGGGTACTGGAGTTTCGGTTCGGTCAACTATCTTCGACCTGGGTGCTGAGCGCTGGCGTCGAACCGGGCAGACTCTCACTGATGAGGACCTTGAGGCCATCAAGGCTCACGACGCCATCCTGCTGGGTGCTGTCGGTGATCCGTCCGTTCCCTCAGGAGTCCTTGAGCGTGGCCTGCTACTGCGTCTGCGCTTCGCTCTGGACCACTACGTCAATCTGCGTCCCTCGGTTCACTATCCGGGAGTACCGACACCGCTGGTCGATCCCGGCGATATCGATTTTCTCGTGGTGCGGGAGGGGACTGAAGGTCTGTACTGCGGAAACGGCGGAGTCGTGCGGCAGGGGACGGTGCACGAGATCGCCACTGAGGTCAGTGTCAACACGGCCTACGGGGTGGAGCGCCTGGTTCGGTATGCCTTCGCCAAGGCGCAGGTCAGGGCGGCCAAGCACCTCACGCTTGTCCACAAGCACAATGTGCTCGTCTATGCCGGGGATTTGTGGCGACGCACCGTTGAGACAGTTGCTGCCGAGTATCCCGAGGTTGTCGTTGACTATTGTCATGTGGATGCCGCCACCATCTACATGGTGACCGACCCTGGCCGCTTCGACGTCATCGTCACCGATAACCTCTTCGGTGACATTCTCACCGATGAGGCCGGTGCGATCACCGGCGGCATCGGGCTGTCTGCGTCGGGCAACATCAACCCCGAGGGAGTCTTCCCCTCCATGTTTGAACCCGTCCACGGCTCGGCTCCGGACATTGCCGGGCAGGGTAAGGCTGACCCGACCGCCACCATCGGCGCCGTGGCCCTCATGCTCGATCACCTGGGACTTCCCGATGCGGCCTTGCGGGTGGAGGCCGGCGTCAAAGCCGATATGGTCGCCCGTGCTCGGGGGCTGAAGCGCTCCACCGGTCAGATCGGTGATGCCATTGCTGCGGCCGTGGCGGCAAGAGGCTGAGCCGGGGCTGCCTGTTCGCAAGTCAGAATATGGGAAGGATGTGTCCGAACAGTGGTCTCGGCGGTAGGGTGGGGCCATGCCCGAGACAGACGCCACCTCGAACGACTTCGCATCCACATCCTTGGCGCGCGCCGCAGAGGTTCCCGTGCCTGAGGCCGATGCGATCGCCGGTCGTTTCCCGCTGACCGCCAACCCGTCGCCCGTCGCTGAGGATGAGCGTGCGGTGGTCCTGGCTAACCTCCACTTTGGTGACTACTTCACCGACCATATGGCCCACGCTCGCTGGACTGAGGCTGAGGGGTGGGGTGACTATGGCGTTGTCCCTTATGGCAACCTCAGCCTGTCCCCGGCGACCGCCGTACTCCACTACGGCCAGGAGATCTTCGAGGGCATCAAGGCCTACCGGCACGATGACGGCTCGGTGTGGACCTTTCGACCCCGTTACAATGCGGCCCGTTTCAACGCCTCAGCCCGACGTATGGCTTTGCCTGGGTTGGTAGAGGAGGATTTTGTCGCCTCCCTGGTGGATCTGGTGCGTGCCGATGTTGCCTGGGTGCCCTCAGGGCAGGGGGAGTCACTCTATCTACGTCCCTTCGCCTTCGCCTCTGAGGCCTTCCTGGGGGTGCGCCCTTCGAAGATCGTTGACTACTACGTCATCGCCTCGCCCTCGGGCTCCTACTTCTCCAATGGCCTCGAGCCCATCTCCATCTGGGTCTCCACTGAATACCACCGTGCCGGCCGTGGAGGCACGGGTGCGGCCAAGACCGGGGGTAACTACGCCTCCTCCTTGCTTCCTCAGCGGGAGGCCTATGCACAAGGTTGTGATCAGGTCTGCTTTCTTGACGATGTCTTGCAGGAGAATCTCGAAGAGCTCGGCGGCATGAACATCATGGTGGTTGACGCCGACGGGACGGTGCGCACCCCGCGTCTGACCGGCACGATTCTCGAGGGCTCCACCCGCAGCGCCATCATCCGCATGCTGCGTGACTCCGGTCGGACGGTCATTGAGGACACCATCAGCCTGGCCGAACTGCTCGCAGGCATCGAGTCGGGCTGCGTTTCCGAGATCTTCGCCTGTGGTACCGCCGCTGTCGTTGTTCCTCTGGGTCGTCTCAAAGGGGAGGGGTTCGATGTCCGTATCGAGGGCAATGAAGTCACTCGGCACATCCATGACCGACTCACTTCCATTCAGGCGGGCCGCGCCGAGGACCCATACGGATGGATGTACCAGCTTGTGTCGCCTCGTTCCTAAAGCAAACGGATGTGCCTTCTTCCGGTTGCGTTGGTGAAGGCTACGTCCGCAGCAGTGACATCAAGGCCATGGTCGGCCGTATCGGCTTCTGTAGCGGGGGCCTTTGGCGGTGTCCAGTCCGCCATCATGCTCCACATCTGATATGGCGCCCCAATCGAGAGGTTTTGCCTGGCGCCTTCGGAAGCTGTCTTTCTGTGCCGCCACAGGCCTTTATCGTCCTGCGGTCTCCTGCTCGCTGTGGAGCTAGAGTGCCTGTCGACGTCTAGGCGGTCGCTGGGGTGTGATGGCGGGCCTGTGGTGGCCGTGCGGTGAGGGAGGGGAAATATGTTGCGGTCATATATCAGTATGGCATCGGTTCAGCGAATCCATCGAAATTGGCTGATAGTCGGGTGATACTAATGGAGTTTGCTTGGTACGTCATCATGTGGGCGGCCCTTGAATGTCCAGCCAGGAAGTGTCCCGATGAAGCGTGTTATCACTTATGGTACATATGATTTGCTTCACTATGGTCATATTGCATTACTGAAGCGCGCTCGGGCGCTTGGTGACTTTCTTGTGGTGGCGCTCTCCAGTGATGAGTTCAATGCTGGAAAAGGAAAACAAGCATACTTCTCCTACAATGAGCGCAAGGCGATGCTTGAGGCTGTTAAATATGTTGATCTCGTGGTGCCCGAGTTGACCTGGGAACAGAAAGTTGGAGATATTTCCAAGTATGGCATCGATATCTTCGTCATGGGAGACGATTGGAGTGGTGAATTCGATGATCAGCTCAAGGGGCTGTGTGAGATCGTTTACCTTCCCCGCACTCCTGAGGTTTCTACGATGCGGATTAAAAACTATATCGGCAGCGTTAAAAGGGTTCCTTGAGGTGGGGGCGAAACGGAACGGTGGGGCAAGGTGATTATGGGCTCCGGGGGTGAAGGGCTGAAGGGATATTTGTAGGCGCAACAGAAAACTTGTGTTTGCCCATGTCGATCGTACCCATCCTCTTTCAGCAGATTCTCTATAGGAGGCCGGCCATGGGGGTCGTCAACCGGATTTGGCGCCAGTCGTTCGTCCGTCTCCCGCCCCTGAGGCCGTTCTGGCAGCCTAGTTGGATGTACATCGCCGTCCCGGAGGACGGTCGTCGCGTAGCTGTGGCCACGTCTTGACTGTGGACGCCAGGATCCTCCGCTGCCGGGGAGCGGTATCTAGACACACCTGGGACATCTCCAACACAGAAGTACTGGCGACGTCCACCATTAGTCATGGGGACTGCCTCACGAAATGGAGATACCCATCTTATGAACATCCGCAGCACCGAGACCACTCACGTCGTCATCATCGGTTCCGCAGGTGGCCAGGATACGCTCGACAGTCTGCACCAGGACCTACCTGAAACCGAGATCGTCCCTATCAGTTGCCCTGATCCGGCGGACGTTGCCCGTGTCCTCATGTCCTTGCCGGCTGGAAGCCAGATCCTTTTTCTGAAGGCAGGTGACCGGGTCGAGCCCGGCTACCTCGCCTCGCTGGCTCGCCGCGGTGAAAGCGACGTCGTTGGTACCCTTCTCACCCCGACCATGGACGTCCGTTCCGACGGAACCAAGAATGACCGCCTCCGGTGGCGTTTCAATCACAGCCGCCGCAGTGTAGACCTGACCGCCGAGCCCCATATCTTCCCCGACACCATCAGTGGCGTGGTACTTACCGTCCCGGGTCGAGGCCTACCGGATTGGGGCAGTTGGGGTGGAACAGGATCTCTCCGCGGTGCCGACGACATCGACAGCGTCAACAGGGATGGCGAGAACGTCGGCCTGAACGGACTTATTGCCCATATCATTGCTACAGGCAACCGCCTCGGCCTCCACGACGGCCCCGCCGTCATCCGGCCTGCCCCGCAGACCCCTGGGACGTGGGGGGATATCACGCACTACCGCCACCTGCTGGGGACGCTTTTACCGGCGTGGCTGCAGGCCGACAATCCACCCCCCGCCTGGATCTACCAGCTTGTCATCCACCGCCTGATCCAGGTGCTTGAGGCCGACCGGGGGCTGTACTACCCCTCAGCGCAGTTGACTGCTGCCGAGCGTGCCGAGGTTGCGCGTCTTCTGCGCACTGTCACCCAGCGCATCCCCTCCGATCAGATTGAGGCGTACTGCTCGACGCCACTGGCCGTGGAGCACCGCACTGCCCTGGTCGCTATGGCGGGCGGTGCTATGCCGGCACCGATCCTGCCTTTGGCCCGCAGGTTCCGCTGCGACCAGAAAGCCACCTACTTCCACACCGGGGCTATTCCCAAGGAGCAGTGGAAGGTCAACGACGCTTGGGTCACTCCCACCAGTAGTAAGACAGTTGACCACTGCTACTTCGACGAGGTAGTACTCCATGAGCGCATCGTCTGGTTGCCCAAGGGAGAGATCGCCGCCGTCATCAACGGCCAGGAGCTTGCGGTGACCCCTTACAGGGTCAGCCCCGAGCCACCTGAGACGATGCCCGGCCGACGCCACGACATTTCAGCGTCGCCAGGACTGTGGCAGCGTCTGGCTCGACTCCTCAGCCGTGGAAGTCCGGCTCTCCAGGTGCAGCAGGTCAATGCGCCTTCGCCCTATACACCCTCGTCTCCGACCGACTGGCCCCGTACCTGGCTCTACATGGATCGACACGATAGCGCTGGCGACAATGCTGAACCTCTGTACCGCTATGCCCGCACCCATGCGCCCAGCGTCCGGCACATCTTCGTCATGAAACGCTCATCCCCGGACTGGGACCGGCTCGCGAGGGAAGGCTTCATCCTTATCGACCCCAGCGGACCGGGTTTCGATGCCGCCTGGAGCGGTGCCGAGACCATTCTCCTGTCCGATGCCGGTGATCCTCTTATCGAGCACCGGCTCACCGAGGAGGGAACCAATGCCGACCAACGCGTCGTCCTTCTTCAGAACGGCGTGACCATGCGTGACATGTGGCGCTGGCTCAACGGTATTCGCCTGGATGTCGTGGTTTGTGCCACTGTTCCCGAACAGTTCGGGTTCACTGCGGACGGTACCTCCTACACTCTTACCGACAGAGAGACCTGGCGCACCGGCTTCCCCCGGCACGATCGCCTCTACGGCTTCTTGGGACGCGACCGCGACCGCGTTCTACTTGCGCCCTCCTTGGCCCCGGAGATCTTACGTGCGTTGGACACCACTTCAGACGTCGTCGGGTCTCTTAGCGACTTCTATCGGCGCTGGCTCGAGCTGGCCTCAGACCTGGTCGGGATCGGCCACCATCCTGTCCTCTTCGCCCACCCCAAGCTCGCATTGGTCGCTCCCGAATGGTTCAAGGCCTTAGGAGTTCCGGTGACCACGGGTCGTGAACTTCCTGAGGTGATCTCCAGGTCCTGGGCTGTCGTCTCCGACCGATCCTCCGTTCTTGACGAGGGGATGGTCGCCGGCTGCGTCGGTGTCGTCTGGGACCCCTACGACCGGCCGGATACGGACCGCTACCGCGCTCGGCACAAGGCCATCGGCGCCGTCTGCGCTGCCACCTCCTCACAGGTATGTCAGGTGGTCGACGACGTCGTCTGCGGTCGTCTCGTCGCCCCTGAGGACCTCATCTTGGCCGACGCCGAAGCCTGCGCTCGCCTGACCAGGTTGCTTCAGCGCCACATGATCTGACGTCCGGAGTGCCCACGGCGTTTTGGCTCGCGTTCTGCGCCGGCCTCCTCGGCCTGACCACCCGACTCTGACCCCGGCCTGTGGGAAGTTCTTTCCGGTGCCTTTGAGATGGGTCAGCGTACGGCGTGGACGAGGTTCAGGGCGACGGTGCGGGACTGCGAAGTGAGCGAGTCGCCTCCAGCTCGTCTGCCATCCAGGTGTGCAGGGCGTCGACGTATTGGAGAGGAGCTGAGTCCCGTTGGTCCGCGTCGTCGGTGAGCATGTGCTCGTCGGGCACCTGGAGGATCCGTATGTCGGTCTCCTGACGGACAAGGTCAACGTAGCGGGCCATCACCCAGTTGGCTTCCGGCATCGTTCCTCCCCGGTTTGGGGCCATCGAGTGGTTGGAGGAGGCCCTTGTTATCCGTGGTGCATGGATTAGAACTGTCTTGTCTGCCAGGCTGAGCCGGTTCAGAAGAGCGTTGAAATGTAGAAGAGCGGGCCTCCACAGATGTAGGTGCTCCGCTGTCCCCATCTCAATGAGACGTGCGGTGATTCTCTGGTAGAGGCCTGCAGCCATGGCCTCCGTCGAACGGGTTAGGAAGGCTGCGGGGGCCGTCTCCAGGACGCCGAGACGCTCGTCGCCAAGGTCCCACAGCAGAAGATCCGTGCATGCGGCGATAGCTGTCAACTGTGCCTCCAGATTACCTACCATGTCGGACAGGAAGGAACGGCGAGCGAAAGGCGATGACAGTACCGAAAGGTCGAGGTCACCAGCGGCTGCCGGTCTCCCTGCGCTAATGAGGGACTGGCGGGCTACATGACGCTCAACGGTCCAGCCCCTCCTCTCCAATTCTGCGGCAGAATCTCTGGCGACGTGGGAGCCGTAGACTGTGATTCGACCCCTGATCGCCATTTCCGTATCACGCATTGTTATACTCCTTGAGTGTGTTGATAAGAAGGATTGCGTCCCATTGAAAGGATGCTGCGCACCCCGGTCAATTTCCACTCCTACCAATGTGTGGCGTCATTAGTGGGATTGGGGTGTTCATTGGGATGTTCGATTCTTGGGTGAGGAAAGTGCAGAGGCAAGTATCGGTCTGCCTGGCGCTACAGGCGCTATTTGTCGGGGGTTGATATTTGGGTGACGAGACGCTTGATCTGATCCCAAGGGAATGACGATAATATCGGTCTTCTATTCCCGTGACGGTGAAAAACGCGCAGAGTCCAAACCTGTATTCTCTTGACTGGCGGACCTGTCGGTCATCTGAAACCATGTGCAACATGACGCGTCGTAGTTCCTGGTATGTCGTTCAGCGCACATGCAGCGGCGCTCGGGTATTCCTAGGGTTTGCGGGTCCCAGGGGCGCATCGACGGGCATGCACAAGTGGTATCGGTGCGCTCTGGCGCTGATCTCGACGTGGTCTCCTGCATGTGTAGGGTGCTGGGGTCCGCCTCTGTCCGTGATAGATCTTGTCGGCGCCTGGTCCGCATCGTGACCGCCTGTGCCGACATCGATGGCACGAAGAGTCGGCTGCGCCAGAGGGTCTGGCGGCCGGTGTGCGAGACCCTCGGGGGCAGTGGCGTCGGATCCTCGGAATGTCTCGCCGAGCCTTCTGTTGTTGCGTGCAGGCACCTGTGGTCTGCTGTCAGAGCCATGGCTGTGGGCATGGCCGTCGTCTTGGCGAGGACTGCGGCAACGACTCTCATCGATGGTGTGAGAGGGCAGGGGGTTCGAGGTCTCGACATGAGTATTTTGATAAACGTTCTCAGTTGACGTCAGCGAGTCAGTCGCATCATGTCCCGGTGTGCTTCTGAGGAGCTGGTGAGGGAGCAGGGGGCGGTACTGGTCCGGGGGTGAAGTTCCGATGAGTGTGAGAACGGGGCCCGTGAAGGCTGTGAGCAGGAGTGCTGCGGTCACGGGCGACCTCCAAACATTCGAGATGAGTGAGGCTCGGTAGGAAGGCCTCTTCTATTCGCTTTCTCATAACCGTAGTTGCGTCGGACGTCCGGAAAGGCGAGCGCTGTCATGATCAAAGGGTCTGCAATCGGACTGTGATGTTCGGGGCGTGCTGTGACGACGCTGAAATACCTTGTAATCGTTGCGATATCAGGGAATGCGGAGGGTCGGTCACATGATGGCCTCAGCTGTGCGAGACCTGCGTCGAGGTGAGGAGTGCCCTTCGGCGTATGCATTGGGGTAAGTGATGACGGGTGATGGCCGCCATAGCCGAACGCCTGCTTCGGAGGGGTAACAGAGGATTTTGGGGGGAAGGGGACTGCCTAGACTTAACGGCGAGCGCGTTCAGCTGCCATACGCGCAACCAACGACAATGCGACCAGTTCTTGTATGATCTACACAAGTTCTGGTGGCTCCGATCCTGAGGACAATCTTGATGAAACGTGTGATCACCTACGGCTCCTTCGACCTGCTCCACTATGGGCATATCGAGCTGCTGCGTCGGGCCAAGGCGATGGGTGACTATCTCATCGTCGCGCTGTCCACCGATGAGTTCAGCGCATCCAAGGGGAAGCGCGCCTACTTCTCCTACGATCAGCGTAAGACGATGCTCGAGGCTATTCGCTACGTGGACCTGGTGGTCCCCGAGCAGACCTGGGGGCAGAAGAGTCAGGACATAGAGGAGTACGGGATCGATGTCTTCGTCATTGGCGACGACTGGATTGACACCTTCAATGAACAGCTGGAGGGGCGCTGCGAGATCGTCTACCTGCCGCGGACGCCGGAGATTGACACCTCTCGTACGCGGGAGTGCTGTGATGCTGAAACAGCTCGAGTGCCGTGAGTCGCTTTAGACGCGGCGGTTGTGCCCAGGGCCGAAGTAGATATCGTCGAGCGTAGCTGTCAGCAGGGAGCGTTGCCGCAAGATGTCAATGATCTGGCCGTAGAGGTGAGTGACGGTAGGGAAGTTCGCGTGACCGATGACGATATGCTGGGCGAGCAACCACTTCTGTGCCTCACCTAGGAGTACATCCTCAGTAAGCAGTCCGGAGTCTCCGAATGAGCCGTACCACATGGCGGCGGTTGTGTACCCCAGTTTCGCGCAGGTTGCATCGGTGGAGGAGTTGCGCTTGCCGTATGGAGGCCGGATGAAAGGGGCCCCGGTAACTCCGTAGGTGTTGCGCAGCAGGTCTTCGCACTGAGTGAGCTCGTCAATGAGTGCTCCCTCTGACAGGGTGGTCAGGTCCGGGTGCGTCCAGGTGTGGTTGGCTAACTGTACCTGTCCCGACTCCACCAGGGGCAGTAACTTGTCTCGGTTGTCGGTCCAGCTCGGGTAGACCCCTGTGACGAAGAAAGTCAGTCGGACTCCTGAGTCCTTGACGAAGTCCAGGTAGGCGTCCACCACTGATGAGTCGGTGCCATCGTCAACCGTAATGGCCACGATATTGCCGACGTTCTCCGGCAGTCCGGTGATCAGGGAATCCGCGGGACTGGGGGCCGGCAGTGGGGGCGGTCCGTCCTGAAGGTGAAGCGGACTGAGTGACGGTGTCGGTGACGGGCTAGGGGACAGGGGGACGGTGGTCGAGGGTGATGCTGGCGGTTGCGTGAGGGACGGACTTGATGAGTTGACGCGGGCTGTCGGGTGCTCGGTGGTGCAGGCGGTGAGGAAGCCTGCGGTCCCGGCGGCCAGGGCAAGCAGGAAGTCGCGTCGTTGCATGGGACCTTCTTGAATGCGAGGTTGCCGGAATGTCAGGCAGCCTGCGTACTGAACATCGTGAAAGAGAGGAGTGCCCGACGACTTACTGCTTCAAGGACTGATCTCGGGGATCCCGTCATCCTGGTGGGGTGACATGTAGAGCTATTCGGCGAGAAAGATCGTTGTGGGAACTACCGGAATCGACCGGTGGGGTGGCTGACGGGGTTTGAACCCGCGACCTCCTGGACCACAACCAGGCGCTCTGCCGACTGAGCTACAGCCACCATGTGCGGCACTGCCGCAACGAGTCGGTAGTGTATCTGTTCATCTCCTCGCCTACCAAACCAAATTTGATGCACTACGTCACTTCAAGGGATCTTTCGGTCGGGTCACCTGATGGGATCAGCCAGGACGCGCTCGGCGGCTGCCTTGCACTCCTGCGAACTCGGCCCTTCGCCGTCGGGGAACAGGACGGCACGGTAGTAGCGCAGTTCGTTGATGGACTCCAGGATGTCCGCCAACGCACGATGCCCGCCGGCCTTCTTCGGGGCGTGGAAAAAGGTTCTGGGGTACCAGCGCTTGGCCAGCTCTTTGAGCGAGGAGACGTCCACGATCCGGTAGTGAAGGTGCTCGATGAGCTCGGGCATGTCGCGGGCCAGGAAGGCCCTGTCGGTGCCTACGGAGTTTCCCGCCAGCTGGGCGGTTCTGGTGTCTGGAACGAGACGCGTCACGTAATCCAAGATCGTCTTGCGAGCCTCCTCCATAGTCAGCCCGTCCTCCAGGTCGGTGAGAAGTCCTGAGGAGGTGTGCATATACCGGACGTAGTCGCCCATTTGCTCCAGTGCCGCGGCAGGCGGCTTGATGAGCACGTCAATTCCTTCGGCTAGGGGCTCGAGCTCGTAGTTGGTGACGACAACAGCGACCTCGATGAGCGCGTCGGCGCTCAGATCCAGGCCTGTCATCTCACAGTCGATCCACACCAATGGGTCGGAGGTTGTCATCTGCTTGCTCACAGGCCCCACTCTAGCCGCCATCGTCGGTCTTCTCGTCCGTGGGGAGCCTGAAGCCCTGTGGGGCCTTTCGGCCTCATAACGATGGCAAGTAGTCAGCGTCGCCCTCGGCGGGCCAGAGCAATGTAACAGACCACCATGCAGGTCAGGCCGATGGCTGAGAGCAGACCGTAGTCCGTCAGCCACTGCGCGGTCTCATGCTTCCACAACGCGTCGTCACGGTTGGGTAGGATAGCGAGCATCTCCAAGGTGGAGGCGGCCATCGCATAACCCCAACGAGATGGCATGAACCATGCCAACTGTTCGAAGACCGCGCGACCTGAGATCGGGATGATGCCGCCGGATAGGACCAGTTGAGCCATGATGGAGACCACCAGAACCGGCATCACCTGTTCTGAGGAGGAGACCATTGCCGAGACCGCCAGCCCTAGAAGGCCGGAGACGAAGGCAACGGCCCAGCAGCAGAAGGCCAATTCCACTCCTGGCCACCCGTCCAGGATGACGGCGTCGCTCGGGCCCTTGTTGAGTGCAAGAGCGATTCCCATCATTAGCGCGGTCTGCACAGCGGAGATGAGAGCCAGGATGACTGTCTTGGAGAAGAGGTAGGCACCAGACCTCAAACCGACCGCCTTCTCCCGCAGAAAGACGTCCCGCTCCCCGATGAGATCGCGGATAGTGGCCGACATCCCAGAGAAGGCCGCCCCCGTGATGAGGATGACCAGTAGCTGCAGGGCCTGGCTGGAGTACTTGATGATTGTGGGGGTGGGATTCTCCGGCGTCGGCTCGGGGTAGTCGGGAACCGCGAACCCGTCGCTTCCCTCGATCGCTTTGGTCAACAGCCCCATGATGATGGGGAGCAGTAGCATGAAGGCGAGGTAAGAGGGGTCTGCTGCGACGATCCTCAGCTGACGGCGCACCAGGGTTGAGACCTGCCTGAATACGGACTGCTGCTTGGGGGGCCGTTCCTGGACAGCCGGGCCCGCTGCCGCCGCAGGCGCCCCGCCGCGGCGCGTCGAGGGCACCGTGGCCTCCATGTACTGACGTAGTTCTGCGGTGTGGTTGCGGATGAGGGCATAGACGTCGGCATAGCCGTCCACCGCGGGCGGGTCGGGCAGTGTGCCCTTGGGGGTGTTGAGCAGGAGGCGGCCCTGGGAGGCGATCTCGTTGAGCCGCTGACGGAAGTAGGGGAGTACCTCACGGGGGGATCCGTAGTAGACGGGCTTTCCTCCAGCAGCCAGGATGAGGACCTTGTCTGCACGGTCGATGTGGTTCTCATTGTGGGTGACCACGACGACGGTGCGGCCGCTGTCACCAGGGCGGGTGCCGTGGGCCAGCGATGCCAACAGGTCCATGACATCGCGGTCAAGCTGGGGATCCAACCCGGAGGTGGGCTCGTCCAGGAACAGTAGGCTGGGGCGAGTAAGCAGCTCGATGGCGGTGGAGACGCGCTTGCGCTGGCCTCCGGAGAGCTTCTTGACGCGCTTGTCCACGTGCGCAGTCAGGTCGAGGTCCTCCAGGACCTCGGCAATGCGTTGCCGCCGCTCGGCCTTGGTGACGTCCTTGGCGAAGCGCAGCTCGGCAGCGTATTCCAGGGTCTTGCGGACGGTGAGCGCGGAGTGGATGACGTCGCTCTGAGGGACCACACCGATCTTGTTGCGCATGACCGGGTAGTGCTCGTAGACGTCCAGCCCGTTGAAGAGCACCTGGCCTTCCTGAGCCTTCTGCTCGCCGGTGAGAGCCTTGAGCAGTGTCGACTTTCCCGCTCCCGATGGGCCGACGACGGCCAGCAGCTCGTTGCCCGGCAGGGAGAAGGAGATGCCGTCGAGCAGGGTCAGGTTGCCGTTGTTGACGCGGAAGGTCAGGTCCTTACCCACCAGCTCACCGCCGGCACCTCCTGCGACCTGCACTTCGCAAAGCCCGTCTGGACTGAGGGCGATGAAGGTTGAGCCCAGGCCGACGAGCACGGGCTGGGTCACCTGGACCTGGGAGACGCGCTGGCCGGCGACGTAGATGCCGTTGGTGGAGCCCAGGTCGGTGATGACCATACCGTTGGCTGAGACGTCGATGCGGGCGTGATGTTTGGAGATGAGTGGGTCATCCAGGACCAAGGTGTTGTCCGGGGCTCGACCGATGGTTCCCGAGGAGTTGATACGGAAGGATTTGAGCGTATGCCTCGATGAGGGGAATGCGCCCGAGCTTGCCGAGGTTGGTGATGGTGCTGCCTGAGGACCGCCGGAGGAGATGCGGGAGGCAGTGGATGTGGGCGGGCCCATTGTCGATGGCGCCGGGCGGGCATGAGCTGCGACGGCTGTGGTTGGGGCCAGGCCTGAAGGGGGCTGTACGGGTGCTGGGGCGGCAGCCCTGTAGCCGGCGACCTGGGGGTGGGGACCGGCCTGTGGCGCGGACGGGGTACCGGATACGACCGGAGTGAGTCCAAGAGCCGGTCCGGAGGCATCGCCCAGCTGAATTCGAGTGCCTTGAGTGATCAGTGCCTCGCGATTGACGGATCCGTTGACGAGCATGCCATTGCGTCCCTGGCAGCTCACCGTCCATCCTGTTGGTGTGGGAGTCACCAGCAGGTGTGTCCGAGACACGAGGGGATGGACGATCTGTACGTCGCTGTCGGGCGATCTTCCCACGGTGAAAGATGTGGTGAACGTGTGAGGCTCCAGTGAGGCCTGAGCCGAGAGTGAACGCACAATGAGTGCGGAAGTAGGCAAGGTGCGGTCCTTCCAGGGTGCTGCGATGGGAGTTCAGGTCACGATACTGGTCTTTTGCCGTCGTTGCTAAGAGTGAGTGCTCCCCGTTGTGATGTTGCTGACATGAAATCTTTCTGTACGGGGTGGAACTTGCTCCGGCGTGTTGCTCGCCCGGTCACGGAGCGGTTGCAGTGCTATTACAGTCGAGTTGCGAGGTGGGTGATGATTGGTTCGGCGATGGATGGTTATCGCCCCACTAAATCGCCTGTACGGCAGGTTTGATCTGCTCTTGTAATGCGAGTGTGACTCTGTTGTGATCGTCGGCAGGTGTTGAAGGCGACGTTGATGTGACCTTCGACGGGGATGAACACCCAGGAGGAGATGGCGTAGGCTGATCGAGCGCTTGCGCACGCCTCCGTAGCTCAATGGATAGAGCATCGGCCTTCTAATCCGCAGGTTGCCGGTTCGAGTCCGGCCGGGGGCGCTGGAAAGAATTCTCAAGGAATGTTGAAATTCTGCCGACTATCCACCATGTGGGTCGCTGAGGCGAGTGGCGTGGCGATGGCCGTCGTGCTGATGGCCGGTTGGCCTCCTCTGCCTGGTGACTGACGTTGGAGGCTCCGCTGACTGTGGACTTGGGGCGTGCGTTTCGTTTCCTTTGAGTCGGTCAGCATCCGATTCCGCCCGTCACGACGGAGTAACAAGAGGTACTCGGTGCCCTGACAGTGCCTGTGGTGTGAACCGTTGAGATCAATCGTCGACTCTGCTGCCCTGTGCTCATAGTGTTGGCACATGCCCGCTCCTGTCCCCTCACGCCGTTCCGAGGATGACGCCCCCGTCTCTTCGTTGAGTCGCGCTCAGCTTCTCGAAGTCCTTACCGACCTGGTCAGAGATCTCGAGCGTCTCGACCTGGCCCTGAGTGCCCATGGCATTGAGGCTGCGCGCACGCTGCGTGACGGTCTTATCGGACAGGTTCGTGATCAGGTCATTCCCCGTCTCCAGGACGCCGATATCCCTTCCGTCGTGGTGATCGGGGGATCCACGGGCGCCGGAAAGTCAACCCTTGTCAACTCTGTGCTTGGCCAGGAGGTCTCTGACGCCGGGGTGTTGAGGCCCACCACGCGAATCCCGGTTCTGGTGGCCAACCCCGAGGATGTGAAGTCGCTCAGTGAACACCCTCTGACGGAGGTCTGTCGCCAGGAGGTCTCTGCTGCTATACCGGCGGGCCTGGCCCTCATTGATGCTTCGGATCTGGACTCCGTCCAGGAGGCCAACCGGGCGTTGGCGGGCAGACTGCTGGAGGCCGCCGACCTGTGGCTCTTCGTTACCACCGCGGCTCGTTACGGTGACCAGACGCCATGGGTGACTCTAGAGGAGGCGGCTCGGCGCGAGACCCCCATCGGAGTGGTTCTCAACCGGGTGCCGGCGACGATTCTGTCCGAGGTGCGTCGGGATCTCATCACTCGGCTGCAGGGACTGGGACTGTCTGAGGCTCCATTCTTCGTTATCCCGGACGCAGGGCCGCATGAGGGGCTTCTGTCGGGTGATGGCGTGGCCGAGTTGCGTGATTGGTTGCATCTTCTCGCAGGCCGTCACCGTGCAGCCGGGCTCGTGCGTCGCACGGGTAGGGGCGTGTGGAGCACACTGCGTACCAATCTGGAGCAGTTGGCCAACGACGTCGATGCCCAGGAGACGGCGGCGCAGGAGCTGGAGAAGGAGTGCCAGGCGTTGAGAGACGCTGCGATCGAGTCGTTGAGCGGAGACATCAAGGCTGGTTCTGCGGGTCAGGGTGCCACCGCTACTCGTTGGATCACTCTAGCCTCCTCCGGTGGTCCACTGGCCTCGCTGGCGCAGGGGGGTAGATTGCGGCGAGGCTTCCTGGGGAGGGCGGACAAGACTCGCGCTCAGGGGCTTGCTCAGCTGTCCAGCGATGCCCGGGAGGCACTCACCAACCAGCTCCAGGCTGCGATCGTGTCACTGCGTGCCAAAGCAGAGCGGGCGTGGGCCGAGATGGGGGCTGCTGATCGCGCAAGCCGGATCCTGGGCCAGGACGATGAGGCGACGGCGACCATTGACGCCTGGGTTGGCTACCTCGAGGCCAATATTCAGATTCCGCACGAGATCCGTAGACTGACCCCTACCAGCGTCGTCGATCTTTTGATCTCCGCGGCCGCAGGCGTCGATGGGGCTGTCTCGGCTGCCAGGCGTCTGGGCCTTGAGGAGCAGACCGCCCAGGCCGGAGTTCTCCTGGTGGAGGCGGTCGCGGAGGCGCTGACAGCAACAGTCCCCAAGGGGGCGGCGACGTCACTCGCCCCCGCCCCCGGTTTCGCCGCTGCGCTGCGTCTGCGCTCAGGCGAGCTCAAGCCCTTCACCCGTCCCGGAGCCACAGCATGACTCAGTCCGACACATCTCCCACTTCTTCCTTGGTGCCCACAGAGCAGATGACTTTCGGGGTGCTCGATGCCACGCACCTCGATATCCGTCTGACAGCGGTTCGCGACGCCTTGCGCATGTGTCCTACTGAGGTGCCAGCCTCGTTGTCGATCCCCGCCCACAAGGCCCTCGACGCTGTCGCGCGGCGCCTCGCACTGGGAGTGGATCACACCGTGGTGGCGTTATTCGGTGGCACTGGCTCGGGTAAGTCCTCTTTGTTCAACGCCTTGACCCAGCTGAACTTTGCTGATGTCGGTGCGCGGCGGCCCACGACGTCTCGAGCGGCCGCCTGCTCCTGGGGTGACGACGCCGGCCCGCTCCTGGACTTCCTTGGGGTCGCCGCGGAGAGGCGTATCCGGCGAGACTCCATTCTTGACGCCGAGGACCAGGGGAGCATGGCGGGGCTGGTCCTGCTCGACGTGCCCGACTACGACTCGGTGACCACGGAGCATTCCTTGCAGGTGGACCGGCTGGTACCGTTGGCCGACATCCTCGTATGGGTTGTCGATCCTCAGAAGTACGCCGATGCCGCCTTGCACGACGGCTACTTGCGCGGACTCGGTGCTCGCCAGGAGGACATGCTCGTGCTGGTCAACCAGGTGGACACCCTCCCGGAGAGCGGGTTGGCGAGCCTGCTCGATGACGTCGGATCGCTTCTCAAGGATGACGGGCTCAGTCGGGTCCAGGTGCTGCCGGTCTCGGCGGTACGCGGTGACAACCTTGATATTGTGCGCGACCTGCTGCGCCAGCGCGTTGCGCGGGAGTCTAACGCGGCTCGCACAGCCTCGGCCGAGCTCGACGCAATCACACGGCGTTTGCGTCCCACGGTCGCCAAGAACATTGTGGAGCTCGACCCTGATCTCACTGAGGACGCCACCAAGGTGCTGCTGCAAGCCTCCGGTGCTCAGGCGGTTGAGGACTCGGTAAGGGCCGGTCTATCCAGGGTTCTGCCCAGAGCACTGGCCCGCCCGGAGCCGCCGTCGCGCACTTCGGTGACCTCGGCCCACTCCACCTGGCTGCACCGCACCTCGCAAGGGTTGCCGCCGGCCTGGGCGCGAAGCATGGAGTCCTCTGTTGTCCCGCCTGAGACTCTGGCGGGACAAACAGCCGAGGCTGTCGGCTCTGTTCCGCTTCCAGGACACCGCCAGCCCGTGATCGACCTGTTGTGGTGGGGCGGTCTGCTCCTGGTGATAGGTGGGGTGTCGTGGCTGACCACCGCTGTGGTCAAGGATGGTATCGAGGTCCTGCGTCATAGCATCGAGATCGTGCCGGTCTGCCTCATCCTGCTCGGGTTGATGGCGGCGGTGCTGGCGACGGTGCGTCGCCGGATCAGGGCGCGCCGCGAAGCTGAACGGTATGGACAACAGGTACGCGCCCGCCTGGAGTCCGTGGTGGAGCGAGGACTGAGTAAGCCCGCTGCTCGGGTCCTGGAGAAGCATCGGGTGCTGCAGGCCGCCCTGGGACTGTAATACCTTCTGCCGCCGTCTGCCGGTGGCCACAGGAAACGGTGCAGCACCTGCTTATTCCTGGTGTGGGGACTCGGAATGACTTCCGTTAGGCAGCTGAGGAACGGAACGTGCACGGTTGCGGTGCGCGGGTGGCAGAGCGTCGCCCGCCCACGACCAAGGAGTTCTCGCATGTCTCGTCAGATCGACCTCACCGTTCAGGGCGTCGTCGGAACAAATCCAGTCCTGTCCCGTGTCGGAGACAAGGCCCGTCCTTATTGCCGTTTCCGTGTCGCCGTCACTCCGACCTACCGCACTGATCAGGGTTGGAACAATGCCGACACCATCTGGTTCACCGCCAAGGCGTGGGGCCAGCTCGCTGCCAACCTGAGCCACTCAGTGCGTAAGGGCGACGCGGTTCTACTCACCGGCCGCTTCTCTCACGAGTCCTGGGATAACGACGGCAAGAAGTATGAGACCAACGTCATCACGCTGCAGGCCGCAGGGCATGACTTGACCAGAGGGGAGTCCCGCTTCGCTCGAGTCAGGGCCTCGGAGTCTGCACCTTCCGCCTCCTCGGGAGCCGGCACCGTCGAGCCTGAGCCCCATGTTTCGTCGAATCACTGGGAGACTGAGGAGACGGTTGATGACTCAATGCCTCCAGTGGCGCAGGGAGAGGAGCCATCCGCAGCCTCGCCTGAGATCTTCGCGACCCCATCTGATGTCGCCGCGCCTGCCCTCTCTGAGCGGTCACCCCTGGAATCCGGGGAGCTGTGGCGCTCCTATGAGCTCGTTGACGACCTGGTGGAGGAATCGACACAGATCAGTTGACTTGGTTGACATCGGAGTGCGCAAGAAGGAAATAACCGAGATCCGCCGGATGAGCGACCTTAAGTACTTCGATGAGAATGCGTGTCACAATATCGGCGGTCTCGCTGCCGTTGGGCAGTACGCGAGCGAGGGTGTGACCGGTCTCCTGCCAACCGATCCTGTTCAAGATTCCTCGCTCGGCAGTTCCGAGCAGTACTCGCCCCTGCGCATCGAGTTCAGGCAACGAGACCTTGATCCCCTCATTGCAGCCGGTGAGGACAACGCTCGGACGGTCGGGGGAGGGGCGTGAGTGAGCCAATCGTCTCAACTTCGACCGCAGTCGTGACCACTGTCCTCCCCCTGGGTACTCCTCTGCCCCGACGATTGGGACGGGGGCGATCAGCCGCAGGGTCCCGCCGGACGGCGCATTAAGAGACTCGGTGGCAAATTCGGGTGTCCCTGCCTGCTGTGTGGTCTGCCTCGACGACGGTGTGCACACATGATCCAGGAACTGAGCCAGAGTCGGGGTGAAACGTGACCAGGACCCCAGGTCCACTTGGCTCTCGAAGGCCTGTGACAACGCCTGAGACAGGGAGACCGCATTCATGCGCGCAAGCCTAGGACCTGGGACCGGAGTGCTGATGGAATACGGGAGCTCGCGCACCCTTCGATCACAGGAGGATCACACCTTGTCGTTGCCAGCACAAGCCACAACGCTGGTGGGCGTGTCACGGACGGAAATTGGCGTATGGGCGCATACGGTGACCATGAAGTAATGGACCCGAGTACCGCGCTCGGGGCGAGCAGGGGAGCAACGAGCAGATGATCCGCTTCGACCACGTCTCGAAGGTCTACAAGCGAGGGGCGCGTCCAGCGCTCGATGACGTCGATATCAAGGTCGAGCGTGACGAGTTCGTGTTCCTCGTGGGCGCCTCGGGGTCGGGGAAGTCGACCTTCCTGCGTCTGGTTCTGAGGGAAGAACGTCCTACCAGGGGACGAATTCACGTCCTGGGGCGCGATCTGTCACAGATCTCCTCGTGGAAGGTGCCTCAGCTGAGACGAGAGATCGGCTTCGTCTTCCAGGACTTTCGGCTCCTGGAGAACAAGAACGTTCTGGAGAACGTGGCTCTGGCCTCCCAGGTCATCGGTAAGCCCCGCCACTACATCCTCTCAGCTGTGCCTGAGGCCCTTGATCTGGTAGGGCTGGCTGGCAAGGAGAAGCGCCTCCCGCACGAGCTCTCCGGAGGTGAGCAGCAGCGCGTGGCGATCGCCCGAGCCATGGTCAACCGTCCCAAGCTGCTCCTGGCTGACGAGCCCACCGGGAACCTGGATCCCTCGACCTCGGTGGGCATCATGCGTTTACTTGATCGTATTAACCGGCAGGGGACCACAGTCGTTATGGCCACCCACGACGATGAGATCGTCGACCAGATGCGTAAGCGTGTCATCGAGCTCAAGGGCGGTGAGGTTGTACGCGACCAGGACCGTGGCGTCTACGGCTCCGACCGCTGAAGGAGAAGAACTGTGCGATTGCGTTTTATCCTTTCGGAGACCGCCAAGGGCATGTCCCGCAACCTGGCGATGACGGTGTCTGTCATTCTCGTCGCCTTCGTCTCTCTGCTCTTCGTAGGTGCCTCGTCCCTCCTGCAGAGTCAGATCTCGACCATGAAGGGCGATTGGTATGACAAGGTCGAGGTCTCCGTCTACATGTGCCCGAAGTCGTCGGCCTCCTCCAGCTGCGCCGGTGGCGAGGCCACTGAGGCCCAGATCGGTGAGGTTGAGAGACTCATTACCAGTGGTGCTCCTTCTGCTTATGTCAGGTCCTATCAGATGGAGACCAAGGCTGAGGCCTACAGGAACTTTATGAAGGCCTATGCCAAGTCCGCCGTGGGTCGAAACGCCACCGAGGACATGATGCCCGTGTCCTTCCGCATCAAGCTCAAGGACGCGGAGAACTACAAGCTGGTGGCCGAGCAGTTCGAGGGACACAGCGGTGTGGAACGGGTGGTTGATCAGCGCTCCACTCTTGAGCCCTTGTTCCTCGTGATGAACCGAGCCTCTTGGATCACGGGAGGGCTGGCAACCATCATGGCTGTGGCCGCGGTTCTACTCATCTCGACAACCATCAGGCTGTCCGCCATGTCGCGCTCTCGACAGACAGGGATCATGCGTTTAGTTGGCGCTTCCAATCTCTTCATCCAACTGCCCTTCATTCTTGAAGGCGTGATCGCGGCTCTCACGGGTGCGATCCTGGCAGTGGTCACTCTGTGGGCGGGGGTCCGCTATGTCGTGGAGGGATGGCTTGCCTCCTCGATCTCCTTCACAAGTGCCTTCATCAGTACCAGGGACGTTCTTCTCCTGTCCCCCTGGCTCATCCTTGCGTCCATCGTTTTGGCCGCCGTCTCATCCGCATTCTCCTTGTCCAAGTACACGAGGGTCTGATTCACATGCTGTCTCGTCTGTTCCTCCGCCGCTCACGCCGACGCGCCGCGGTCTGTGCGCTTGCCGCCGCCAGTCTCGCCTTCTTCTATTCAGGGGATATCTCTCTTGCTGATGAACGTGATGATGCTGTCGCGAACCAGAACGAAGCGCAGCGCAAGCAGCAGGAAGTCATCTCCTCTCTCGAGGGAGTCAGCGCCGACTTGGGGCAGGCGTATATCTCGCTACAGGATGCTCAGACATCACTGAGCGTGGCTGAGACGGAGCTGACCAGTGCCGAGGCGGTCCTGGCTGAGAAGGAACGTGAGCAACAGATCGCCAGTGATCGCCTGACCACGGCGCAGACCAACCTCAATACGGTCAAGCAGGAGGCTGACGCCTCCAAGAAGACCGCCTCGGAGACCTCGGACTCCGTTGCCGAGATCGTGGTGTCCACCTACCAGGGAGACAACTCGGTCACGTCGTGGAGTTATGTTCTCGCCTCACAAGACGTCGAGGACCTCAATCGGAGAGCCTCTGCCGTTGAGATCGGCTCTGGAGTGCAGGAGGCAGTGCTCTCCACCGCTGAGATCGAACGTGCTCAGAACGCCAACCGCGAGTCCAGGCAGAATGCCGCCACGACAAGGGTGGCTACTCTCAAGACCGAGGCCGACGCCGCTGAGGCGGATGCCAAGACCGCTCGGGATGGAGCCCAGACCAAGCGGGATGAGGTCGCCAAGCTGACCGCAGAGAAGCAGTCCGCCGCGGCAGCCCTGGAGAACCGTAAGAGCGATCTGCAGACGCAGCTTGACCAGGCCAACGCTGATGCGGCGGCCGCTGCAGCTCGTGTCGCGGAGATCGACGCAGCCAACAGGGCTGCGGCCAGCGCTGGAACGATGCCATCGGTTCCTTCCAGCTCAATCGCCTCGGACTCCTTGGGAGACGGGTATATCGGGCACCCGATCACCGGTTCCCTTGAGGTGACATCTCCCTTCGGTTACCGCGTTCACCCAGTGACCGGTACCGGAACCGGGCATCAGGGAGTCGACTTCGCCGCGGGTGAGGGCACGCCGCAGTACGCCGCGGTCTCCGGAGTGGCCACCTACTGGAACTCCGAGTCCTGCGGTGTCGGTATAGATATCAACGGCGGTATCATCGATGGACACTCCTATGTCATCACACTGTGCCACCTCTCTGGACGGGCCATCGCCGACGGACAGTACGTCAACCGCGGTGACGTCGTTGGGTCGACCGGATCAACCGGTTACGCTACGGGACCACACGTTCACTTCCAGGTAGCTCAGGACGGAGTCTACATCGACCCGATGTCCCTCCCGGGCTTCTGAGGGACCCGTCGCTCCTTTGGCGGGGTACGTAGACTCCTGTCCTGTACACGCCGTGGTTCCGTGCCGGTTCTAAGGCATGTTTTGGGAGTGCTCTGTGTGAGCGCGTCGGCATCCCGTACTCGTGAAAGGACAGGTCATGACTTCTGCCGCAAAGTCTGCCAGGGCCACCAAGCCCACCGCTGGGCAGAGGGCTAAAGCCGCCGCCGACGCGCACCGGACGGTATCGCGTAACCGCAAAGCGACCCACGAATACTTCATCGAGGACCGCTACGAGGCGGGCCTGGTTCTCACCGGTACTGAGGTCAAGGCGCTGCGCATGGGGCGAGCCTCGCTCACCGAGGCCTGGATCGAGGTTGACCGCTACGGCGAGGCGTGGCTCCAGGGCGCCCATATTCCCGAGTACGTGCAGGGAACCTGGAACAATCACTCCCCGCGTCGCAAGCGCAAGCTCCTCCTGCACCGCAGTGAGCTAGAACGTCTCGCGACCAGGGTCCAGGCCAAGGGCTATACCGTGATTCCACTGGAGCTGTACTTTATCGGCGGCCGGGCCAAACTGGAGATCGCCCTCGCCCGAGGTAAACAGGACTGGGACAAACGCCAGGCGCTTCGTGAGGCTCAGGACAAGCGGGAGGCGGCTCGAGCTATGGCGGCAGCCAATCGGCGTCGGGGCTGAACGGGCGACCCAGCGGCGTCGTGTCCACCGCTAGACGTCGGGGGCCAGTGCTCGGATGTACTACGTGGCATAGCCCTCCGACGACGACCGTCTTCCTCCTGGTACACTTGCACCGCTCCTTTGAGAGCGAGTTCTGGTCGATTTCCAGGAAGACCGGTAACAAGTCCATAGGGGATGATCGGTTTCGACGACGGTCGTAGGTTCAGGAGAAGCGGGCCGAGGATGCGCAGTCATCTCGTCAACGCTCTGCGCGAACCAATAGGTGCCGATAACACTCGCACCGACTTCGCCCTCGCCGCCTGAGCGAGCTTCGAAGTCCGTCAGCCCGGGGATCGCTTCCGCCTCGGTTCCTGGCGTCATTCAGGGAGCCACTGCTGAGAGTCCGTGTCGATAGGACTTTCGGGACTTTCCATCGACTGAGCCCGTCGGCGTCCTTGCTCGCGTGAGACGCCGGGGCCGAGAAAATCGCCAGCGAGCTGCGCCCGGAGAAGTCCTGTTGTGCGCCCGTCGGACGGGGGTTCGATTCCCCCCATCTCCACGAACAGTTGAGTTTTCAGTGAATAATGCCTATGGGTGTCTAATGCGGGCACAAGATAGGCTTATCGCTCGGTACGAGGAATGGTGCCTCGCCAATCGACAAGGATGGCGGGGCGCCGCAGATTTGCTGTGTCAGCACTGGGACGGCTTGGGAGTATTGCGTAGTCATAGTCTTCATGGTGACGACACACGATGCGGCTCGTCGCTGCACCGGTGGCGCACCGGACGGTTCCATCTCCATCGTGACCGGTCAAGGCGATGGCGACGGATCCAACTACTCCGGTAGTCGGCATGGGTACATGCTCGCCTCGGCGCGTATGTAACTATGTAAGGTGGTGGCTCTGTTCGTCCCCCTGTCGTCTCGTCCCCTTGTCATCGGATTCGGCATTCCGATGGCGGTGTCGGAGGAGTCCGCTACGGGTCCGCTGTCAACTCCGCTCCGCTGCGTCGTGAAGGTGTCCTAGCCTTTGACTGAGAGGTCTCGGCCGGGGCGGTTCAGGTGAGGGCGGCCAGGAGTGGTGCGTAGTGCTGCGTGGTGGCCTCGCGGTAGGCCTGGACATCTCCGGCGCGGGCGGCCTGGAGCATAGCCCGGTGGGCTTGGGCGGCGCTGATCATGTCCTCGGGCTTGGGGGCGCCCAGGAGAGGAGTGGTCAGGGTGTGGACAGCCCAGAAGGCCTCAGTCAGGTGCAGGAAGAGGTGGTTCTCCAAGGGCTCGAGTAGTCGCATATGGAAAGAGCGGTCAGCGGCTGTAAAGGGTTCTCCCCTCGCGGCAAGCTCTTCGAGCTCGTTGACGAAAGCGTCGAGCTCGGTGTCCTGGCGGTTCTTCCAGGCCTGGGTGACGGACTCGGCCAGGGCGTTGTCGAGGGTGATGCGGACCTCGACGATGTCGCGCAGTCCGCGGTGGTCGTCTCCGGGGTTGAGCAGGCCTCTGAAGAGGAGGGACTCGACCATGGGGCGCATGGAGATCTTGCCGACGAACATGCCGTGTCCGTGGCGGACCTCGACGATGTCGAGGGCTACCAGGGTGCGTACGGCCTCTCGCACGGAGGAGCGGGACACTCCCAGGTCCGTGCACAACTGCGACTCCGTCGGCAGGGCATCCCCCGGATGAAGGCCCTTGGCGAGAATGAAGTTCTTGATCTCCACGATCGCTGTGGAGGACTGAGTCATAGGGGTGGTGGTGAGGCCTGACATGACACCGCGGGACGTCTGCATAGTCCCATTGTCCGACTATCGGCGCTTTCGCGCTGCTGAATGCCGGTCCGTACATATCCGCCTATTGCTGGGCTCCCTGAAGGTTTCTCAGACTTGAGGGGAGAACTGAGCGGGCTGCAGTCGGCAACGGCGATATGCACCACTGCTTGGTGAGTGATTGTGATCGAGTTGCTCCTCTAAAGCTCATGGTGCAACAGTTGTGGTATGCCCGACACGCATGAGGCTCTCCCCGCCCGTCCGCCCTATGACAGTGCTACTGCCGCTTTGCTCGAGCGTATCGAACGGCTCGATGTCTTACGGGCCATGACACCGCAGAACATCCCAAGCTGGCGTGCCCCTCTTGATGAGGTCCGGGCAGGGTTCCTCATCCGGCATCCCGATATCGAACTGGAGGATGCCGACGTCGTTCGCGAAGATGGGACAAGGCTCACCGTGGCGGTTGTCCGGACCTCGCAAGACGTCTCTGCCAGCAGGTCCGGTCCTCTGTTCCTTTCGCTGCACGGGGGAGGGCTTATCATGGGCTGCCGTTTCAACGGTCTGCTCACAGTCGTCCCGTGGTTGCGGCGTTACGGGGGTGTCATTGTCAGTCCTGAGTACCGTCTGGCGCCGGAGAATCCGGCACCCGCTGGTGTCGAGGACTGCTACACCACTCTGTGCTGGGCGGTTGAGCATGCTGAGGAGCTTGGCGCAGATCCGAACCGTGTAGTCGTCGTCGGACCAAGTGCTGGTGGGGGATTGAGCGCCGGTACGCTGCTCATGGCTCGTGACCGACAGGGACCGGCCGTCCTCGGCGGGCTGCTGGACTATCCCATGCTGGACGACCGCAGCGGGCTGCTGAGCTGGCAGGGCTCGGCTTCTGCACGCCAGTATCCCGACGACGGCACGTGGCCGATGGTCTACAACGACGTCGCCTGGGATGCAGCGTTGGGACGGCGGCGCGGCACGGACCTGGTTTCCCCTTACGAGGCTCCCGCCCGTGCCCCGTGGTTGGGGGACCTGCCCCCGCTGTTCATCTCAGTGGCATCCGCCGAGGTCTTTCGGGACGAGGACGTCGCCTTCGCCTCCAAAGTGTGGCATGACGGCGGGGACGCCGAGCTTCACGTTTATCCGGGGGGCACGCACGCCATGGAGTTCGTCAATGCTCGCTGGCTGGCGCAGGGACTCACTGCTGCGCGCGACCTGTGGATGGACAGACTGCTTCGCCCTGAGGATCCGCGTCTCAATGTCGCGGCCGTGGCGCAGGCCGGAACCTATCCAGTCTTGACTGAGGAGGTCTTCGGGCGGTTCAGGTGAGGGCGGCCAGGAGTGGTGCGTAGTGCTGCGTGGTGGCCTCGCGGTAGGCCTGGACATCTCCGGCGCGGGCGGCCTGGAGCATAGCCCGGTGGGCTTGGGCGGCGCTGATCATGTCCTCGGGCTTGGGGGCGCCCAGGAGAGGAGTGGTCAGGGTGTGGACAGCCCAGAAGGCCTCAGTCAGGTGCAGGAAGAGGTGGTTCTCCAAGGGCTCGAGTAGTCGCATATGGAAAGAGCGGTCAGCGGCTGTAAAGGGTTCTCCCCTCGCGGCAAGCTCTTCGAGCTCGTTGACGAAAGCGTCGAGCTCGGTGTCCTGGCGGTTCTTCCAGGCCTGGGTGACGGACTCGGCCAGGGCGTTGTCGAGGGTGATGCGGACCTCGACGATGTCGCGCAGTCCGCGGTGGTCGTCTCCGGGGTTGAGCAGGCCTCTGAAGAGGAGGGACTCGACCATGGGGCGCATGGAGATCTTGCCGACGAACATGCCGTGTCCGTGGCGGACCTCGACGATGTCGAGGGCTACCAGGGTGCGTACGGCCTCTCGCACGGAGGAGCGGGACACTCCCAGGTCCGTGCACAACTGCGACTCCGTCGGCAGGGCATCGCCAACCTGAAGGCCGGACTGCAGAATGAAGTTCTTGATCGCGGTGATGGCGGTCTCTGCCTGGGTGGCTGGGGCTGTCGTCAATGTGGAGTAGGCGCCGTGCGGGATCGTCAACATACTCCCGTTTAATGTGATGCTCGTCTCTTTGTTTGATGAAGCGCCTGGTTCTGTTGGCGCGGATGCCTTGGCCATGATGTCGCTCTCTTTGGTGTCGACCATGCTTCCTGAGCTGTCAATCATTGTGATCACTGCGGTGTGAATCTGATCGTCGAGCAGTTCCGCCGTTTGGCTGAACCGTGACGGTCGATTGTGTGAATGTGCGAGGTCGTGAGTGGTCTGGACGTCTCGAACTCTGCTACAGTCATGCTACCAACGTCAGACATAAGACGTCAGACTTCAGGAGAGAATCAATGGCGATCACGACTCCGGCCGGCTCTAGCCGCCGGGACTTCATTAGGCTGACCGGTACCCTCGGGGTGGCGGCTGGGCTGGCTGTCAGCTTGGCCGCATGCGGCGGTAAGGGCAAGACTTCGGGTGGTGCGAAGGCGTCCGGCAGCGCCATGGCGACTGACCAAGAGGTTACTCACAAGGACGGTGTCATCACCGCAGGCATTTCCTACGAGTTGGGTACTAACGGCTATGACCCCATGACAACATCGTCGGCGCTGACGGTCGCCGCCAATTGGCACACCCTAGAGGGCCTGACCGAGCTTCATCCGGCGACTCGGGAGGTCTACGCGGCTCTGGCCTCCGAGATGCCTAAGAAGGTTGACGATACTACCTACGAGGTCGCGCTGCGCAAGGATGCGAAGTTCTCCGATGGTGCGGCCGTGACAGCTGATGACGTCGTCTTCTCCTTCACTCGTGTACTCGATCCCGCCAACAAGTCCTTGTACTCCCAGTTCCTGCCCTTCATCGACAAGGTTGAGGCCAAGGACGCGAGCACGGTGACGATCAAGCTCAAGTACGCCTTCTCGCTGGTGGCGGAGCGGCTTAGTGTCGTGAAGATCGTTCCCAAGGCGATTGTCGAGGCCGACGCCAAGGCCTTCGACATGAGCCCCACCGGCTCTGGTCCCTACAAGATGACCGACAATGGCGCTGCCAGTCAGAAGATTGTCTTCGAGCGCAATGACAGCTACAACGGGCCCCGTCCGGCGCTGGCCAAGTCCATGACCTGGCAGGTCCTGCCGGATGACACCACCCGCACCAACGCCATGAGCTCCGGATCGGTGCAGGCTATTGATGCCGTCCCGGCGGCCAACCTCTCCACCCTCAAGGATCCGGTCAAGGTGGCGGCACAGCAGGGCTTCGGCCTGCTCTTCGCCATGTTCAACAACACTACCTTCTCCAATGTCAAGGCGCGTCAGGCTGTGCTCTATGCGCTGGACTACGCCAAGATCTGCGACACCAGTATGGCCGGCCTGGCGACGCCGGCGACCTGCTTCGTCCAGGAGGGTCACCCGGCCTACAAGAAGGCTAAGACGGTCTACTCCATGGATGCCGCTAAGGCCAAGTCGCTCCTGGCGGAGGCCGGAGTCACAGCCATCAACCTGCTGTGCACGGATCACGGTTGGTTCTCGGCGGTGCGGCCGGTTATCCGTGAGAACCTCGAGGCGCTGGGGGTGACGGTCAGCTACGACGAGAAGAAGTCTGCCGACACCTACTCCTTCATCGACTCCGCGCAGGGCGCATGGGATGTCCTTATCGCTCCTGGAGACCCCTCGGTGTTCGGTAACGACGCCGATCTGCTCATGCGCTGGTGGTATGGCGGAGACGTGTGGACCGAGACTCGCATGCACTGGAAGGGTTCGGAGAGCCAAGTGGCGATTCAGGCTCTGCTTGACGAGGCGGTCAAACTTGAGGGGGATAAGCAGATCGCCAAGTGGCAGGAGATCTTCGACAAGTTGTCTGAAGACGTTCCGCTGTATCCGATCTTCCACCGCAAGACCCCAACGGCTTACGACTCCAAGACATTGGAGAACTTCAAGCCGATCTCGCTGACCGGTCTGTCCTTCGTGGGGACGGGGTCATCGAAGTCCTGAGTTCAGGGCACGGGCGGTGCGACGGGCCTTCCAACGGCCTGCCGCACCGCCCGAGCCGTTTCTGTGCCGCCATAGCATGTCATGGGGAAAAGTACTGCAGACTTGCTATCTGACATCAGACATCAGACAATTGGGGTGGCGATTGGTCTCCCCAATCGCCATGCCACCCAGCCGCCCTTCTCGGCGGCAGGACGCTAACGCAAAGGAGCATTTCAGTGTCCAACCTCATCCGCCTGATCGGACGGCGCCTGGTCGCACTGCCGGTCATGGTGCTGGGCGTGACGCTGCTCGTCTTCATCGTCATGTCGTTCTCCTCGGCAGACCCGGCGCGTTTGGCGCTGGGCGAGTCGGCAACGTCAGACGCCCTCGAGCAGTACCGAGTCGCCCACCACCTCAACGATCCACTTCTCAAGCGGTTCTGGGACTATCTCCTGGGCCTGGTCCACGGTGACCTCGGAACCTCCTTCACCGGAGTCAAGATCTCCGACATGGTTGCCGCAGCCTTCCCGATCACGCTCCAGCTGACCTTCATCGGAATCTTTGTGGCCGTTATCTTCGCCACGATCCTGGGTATCGTCGCCGCCCTGTATCGCGATAAGTGGCAGGACCAGGTCATTCGCGTCATCTCCATCGCCTGCCTGGCTACCCCGTCCTTCTGGCTCGCGCTCCTGCTCATCCAGTGGTTCTCCGACATCCCGGGTGGAACAGGATCCTTCCCAGCGCTGGTGTCCGAGTGGGTCCCGTTCACTGAAGACCCCGGTACGTACGTGAACCAGGTGTTCCTGCCGGCGCTGGCCATAGCGGTTCCCAATACCGGTTCCCTGACACGTGTCGTGCGCACCGCCATGGTTGAGGAGCTTGACCGCGACTATGTGCGCACTGCCATTGGTGGTGGTATCCCCAAGAACATCGTGGTGGCCCGCAACGTGCTGCGCAATGCCCTCATCACCCCGCTGACCGTGTTGGGGCTGCGCATCGGCTACGCCATGGGAGGCGCTGTTGTCATCGAGATGATCTTCAACATCAAGGGGATGGGGCAACTCATCTTCCAGGGCATCACCCGTAACGATGTCAACATCGTCCAGGGCGTGTCCATCACGGTGGCGCTGGCGTTCATTCTCATCAATATTGTCGTCGACATGCTCTACGTCCTCGTCAACCCACGAATCAGGAGCATCTGATGCTGCACCGTTCCACACTGGATAAGGCCTCGCGGCCCGGGCTGCGCTTCCAGGGCTGGAAGGCACTGCCCCTCGGCTCCAAGATCGCCGTCATCGTGCTGGGCCTCATCGCCCTGATTGCCATTCTGGCTCCCGTCATCGCCCCCTTCTCGCCCGGTGCCACCGGACTGGCGGAGGCCAAGACGACTTCCTACATCGAGGGTGTCGGCGAGGTCACTGCCAGCGATCCCGTGGTGGCTCCCTCGATGTCCCACCTGTTCGGAACCGACGGCACTGGACGTGACATCTTCTCCCGGGCCGTCTACGGCGCCAGGGTCTCGCTGGTCGTGGGCCTGACGGCTACCGGCCTGGCCCTCCTGGCCGCCTCCGTTCTCGGGGCCATCGCCGCCACGTCCCGCAAGTGGATCGCCGAGACCCTCATGCGCGTCCTCGACGTCATTATGTCCTTCCCGGGCATTGCGCTGGCCGCCGTGCTCGTCTCGGCGATGTCAACCCGCTTGCCGATGCTGCCGGTCATTATCATCTCGATCGCCGTCCTCTACATCCCTCAGCTCACCCGCGTGGTGCGTGCCAACATCATCTCCCAGTTCGGGGAGGACTACGTCGCCGCCTCCAAGGTGATGGGGGCGCCAGTGCCCTGGATCCTCCTCAAGCACGTCGCACGCAACTGCATCGCCCCGATCATGGTCTTCGCGACCGTCCTGGTGGCAGACGCGATCGTCTTCGAGGCCTCGCTGTCCTTCATCGGCGCGGGTATCAAGTCCGTCAACACTCCGACCTGGGGCAATATGCTCTCTGAGGGCAAGGAACTGTTGCTGTCGGGCCACTGGTGGCCGACCTTCTTCCCCGGTCTGCTCATCCTCATCACTACTTTGTGCCTCAACGTGCTGTCCGAGGGACTGACTGATGCGATGGCCTCGCCCCGCATCAAGGCCAAACCCGACGTCCAGGCCGATGAGGAGGCCATGGAGACCCAGGAGACGCTGGATGCCTGGGACGACGCAGCCGAGGCGGTGACGGCCAACGCCACCGTTGCTAAGGAGGGCGACGCCGCTAACGTGAGTTCTCTGACCGGCGTGGTCGCTCCGGCAGCCGAGGACGTCCCCCTGGCCGAACGTCTCAGCTCCCTGCGGGTGGCCGAGCTGGCCCGTCGTGACCGCCTGGTCTACGAAGACACCGGGAAGGATCCGGTCCTGGAAGTCAAGAACCTCTCGATCGCCTTCCCGGAACAGCACGGCGATGTCAACATCGTTGACAGTGTGTCCTTCTCCGTGCGGCCCGGTGAGACCATGGGATTGGTGGGAGAGTCCGGTTGTGGTAAGTCCATCAGCTCGATGGCCGTCATGGGGCTGCTGCCGCCGTCGGCTCGACTCTCCGGTGAGATCCTGTTCAAGGGGCGCAACATCCTGGAGATGACGCCGAACGAGCACAACGCCCTGCGCGGTCACGAGATGAGCATGGTCTACCAGGACGCTCTGTCGTCGCTGAACCCCTCCATGCTCATTCGCACCCAGATGGCTCAGCTGACCTCGCGTGGAGGCACCCGTAGCGCGGAGGACCTCCTCGAGCTGGTGGGGCTCGACCCCAAGCGCACGCTGCGCAGCTACCCGCACGAGCTCTCCGGCGGTCAGCGCCAGCGCGTTCTCATCGCCATGGCGCTGACTCGCGATCCCTCACTGGTTCTGGCCGACGAGCCGACGACGGCGTTGGACGTGACTGTGCAGAAACAGGTTATCGATCTGCTCAACGAACTGCGTGAGAAGCTCGGCTTCGCGATGGTCTTCGTCTCGCACGACCTGGCGCTGGTGGCCAAGCTGGCTCACCGCATCACCGTCATGTACGCGGGGCAGGTGGTGGAACAGGCCCCTACCAGTGAGCTGCTGTCCAACCCTGTCCACGAGTACACCCGAGGACTTCTGGGAGCCGTGCTCTCTATCGAGGCCGGTTCCAAGCGGCTCCACCAGGTGCGTGGCGTGGTCCCCTCGCCCAGCGAGTTCGTCAAAGGTGACCGTTTCGCCCCTCGGTCGGCCCATCCGACAGTTGGTCTGGACACACGGCCGGTCCTCAAGCCGGTTCCCGGCACGACCGAGCACAGTTACGCCATCACCCCCGAGCTCGAGGCTCTGCTTGCCAAGGAGAACCACTGATGCCTTCCAACACCTCCGCATCGACCTCGTGGAACGAGGACCAGCCGGTCGTCGAGCTCAAGGACGTCAACGTCATCCACAAGTCCCGTACTGGCGGCCTGTTCAACCCGGACACGGTCCACGCGGTCAACAATGTGTCGCTGTCCGTCAGGCGTGGTGAGACGTTGGGCCTGGTGGGGGAGTCCGGCTGTGGTAAGTCCACCACCGCCCGGGTCATGGTGGGGCTGCAGCCGGTCACTTCCGGCGAGGTCATCTTCAAAGGTCGCCCGCTGGGACACTCCGCCTCGGATCGCCGCGAGCTGGGACGTAGCATCTCGGTGGTCTTCCAGGACCCGGCAACGGCCCTCAATCCACGCATGATCGTTCACGACACGCTCATCGATCCGCTCAACGTCCATGGAATCGGGTCGCCCAAGGAGCGAGAGGCGCGCGTGCGAGACCTGCTTCACCTGGTTGGTCTGCCTCCCAGCGCTCTCAATGTGCTTCCCCGGCAGATCTCGGGTGGCCAGCGACAGCGCGTCGCCATTGCCCGCGCGCTCGCGCTGGATCCTGACATCATCGTGGCCGACGAGCCCACCTCCGCTCTGGACGTCTCCGTGCGTGCTCAGGTGCTCAACCTCCTCCAGGACCTCAAGGCATCCCTGGGACTGGGGCTGGTGTTCATCAGTCACGACATCAACACGGTGCGTTACGTCTCGGACCGGATCGCCGTCATGTACTTCGGCAAGATCCTCGAGCTCAACACCACAAAGGAGATCTTCAACAATCCGCAGGAGGAGTACACTCGAACGCTCCTGGCGGCAGTGCCCTCGCTGCTCGACGTCTGAGCGGATAGTCCCGGCTGCGGCCGGTGGCGCCGGCACCTCCTTGTGAGGGGCGGACCCCTGTGGGTCCGCCCCTCACATGTCTACGGACCCGTTTGAGCAGCCGCATCGTTCCCGGGCAGGGTCGATATCGGAGCAGAAATGTTTGATTGATGATTGCGGGAAAATCGACTCGTTAATCTAGCGCGCCCCTGATGTCTGTGAGCATTGACTTCCTGGTCGCATGTCGGGTAGATTACTTTCATCAGTTCAGTGAGGAACTGAGAGCGGCATGGAGCGCCGCCAACAAAGATGTTGCTTGTGAAGGAGGGTCCTATGTATGTCGCAGCGCCATGGCGTGTGACCACGACTGCTCGTCGTCAGTCCGTCGTGCGTGAAGGTCGGGGCCCTTCTTTGATTTGCGCTTGAGGTCTGAGCGGAAACCAGACTCCTGCCTGAACGGCGGAGATGTCGCTGAAAGTGACCTGCCGCCTGTCTTGTCGTCATGTTGTAGGGCGATGGGCGTCCTGATGCGTGCCCGCATTCTGCACCATTGAATGGGGCTTTTCCAGGATCATTCCTGCGGTGCGTGTCTGAACTCTTGCGATGCGAGCAGATCTGTGCCGTTGATGGTATCAGCTATCAATAGGGACCTCTGTGTCTTTTTCGAGATGGATATAAATTATGGGAGCAGTATGTGCCGCAACGCGGTTTGATGAAGAAATGCTCGGCGCGGAATCGGGAACCATATCCTTCGACTTCAGGTCGAGGTCCGACGGCAACCTGTTCACACTGCGAACTTCCGAGGGGCGATCACTCGATCTACGTATTGTCGGATCATCGCTCGTGTACGAGGCGAGGGTTCCGGACCGGTGGAACAAGTTGGAGGCCGAGGATGTGCGGTCGCTCGACGACGGGCGCTGGCATAGCGCCGCAGTCACCGTCAGTCCCGCCGGTACCCGTCTCTATCTCGACGGCTATCAGGTCTTCTGCGGAACGACGACGGCGTTTCTCAAAGATCTTCCCGGGGTGATAGAGACAGTGCTCGGACAGGGGGACAGCCCCGAGGTCGTCGCCTTCGCAGTGCACCCCGAAGTACTGACCTCACGGGAGGTCATGGCACTGTCACGACGTGCCGAGCCGCTGGTCGAGTTCGCCGCCAACCGTTTGAGCTCCTACGACGTCAGCCGGTTCTCGGACTCTCGGCATGGGTCGTTCTGGCTTCGGTTCCGGGTGCGAGGTCGTATGCAGCAAGGTGCCCTACTCGCTGCCGGCGGGCGAGGGTGTGAGCAACTCGCCGTGACGGTCGGACCTGCTGGGATCACCTACACCGGCGTGAGCCTGGCAGGCAGGCGCCGAGAGGTCACGGCCAGCGGCGCATGGAGCGACGGCGGCTGGCACGAGGTCGTGGTCACCGTGGGGCACGGTGCGGTCGATCTTTACGTTGACGGCTTTCGTGAGCAGCATGCTCCCGGCGAGTTTTTCCTCGGGGAGGTCGAAGGACTTGACGAGATCGTCGTCGGGCAGGACTGCGACGGTGTGCGCTTGTCCGGAGAGGTGCAACGAGCGGGGATCTACGACTACTCACTCGGCGACGCCCAGATCAAGCGTCTGTGTGAGGTCGAGCCGATCGAGACCGATGCGCTCTTCGACCGGGGATACCAAGATTCGGCGTCCTATCGGATCCCATCCCTCCTCGCGCTGGCCTCCGGCACCATCCTGGCTGGGGCCGACCAGCGCGTCTCCAACGCCAACGACTCTCCCAACGACATCAATTTCGTTGTACGTCGCTCCCTCGACGGAGGGCAGAGCTGGGAACCGGCGCGCACCGTCATCGATTGTCCGGGTAGCGGAGAGGACGCCTCGTCGGTGATCGACTCCTGCATGGTCCAGGACCCGAACACGGGGAGGATCCACGTTCTCATCGATCACTTCCCGGGTGGAATTGGGCAGCCCAACTGCTGGGCGTCCACCGGATTCGACGAGCAGGGACGAAGACTCTTGCGGGACCTCGACGACGGACGCTACGTCGTCGAGGAGAACGGTGCAGTCACAACGATCGATGGGCAGGCAACCGAGTTTCGGGTTGAGGATGACGGCAGCGTGCTCCGCGACGGCCGGCCGGCCGGGAACTTCGAGCTCGCCCCTGGGGCGGACCCGGCTGAGAGCCTCCTGGCCATTCCGACCAGCTACCTGCAGATCGTCCATTCCGACGACGATGGTCTCACCTGGAGCAAGCCGCAAGATCTCAATTCCCAGCTGAAGCGACCGTGGATGAGGTTCCTGGGCACCTGCCCAGGTAACGGCATCGCCCTGCGGCACGGCGCCCATGCTGGACGTCTCGTTGTCCCCCTCTACTTCAACAATGACAGGAACTGGTTGGCGATGTGCGCCACCGTCGCCTATTCCGACGACCACGGGCAGACCTGGCAGCTCAGTCACGGTCCCAACGAGGGCAGAGAGACCTCCGACGGCCCGCTCGACCCGCAGACGTTCGTTGATGAGACCTGGTCCCTGCACGAGGCGGCCGTCGTTGAGCGGCAGGACGGGGTGCTCCTGCTGTTCATGCGCAACCAGCACCCTCACGGCCACGTCGCGGTCAGCGAGTCCCACGACGCGGGACAGACCTGGGGAGCCATCCGATTCGATGAAAACCTCCCCGAGATCTGGTGCCAACCCAACGCGATCCGCCTTCCCTCGGCCGAGGGTGAGGACCGCATCGTCTTCGCCAACGCCTCGCTCATGCTCCCCTTCCGGGGCTGTGGCGTCATTCGGCTCAGCCTTGACGGGGGGCGCACATGGAAGCGCTCGCGGACCTTCAACCCCGGTCACTACGTCTACCAGTGCATGTGCGTCCTACCCGACGGAAGGATTGGGCTGCTCTGGGAGAACGAGTGCCAGGGGCTCTATTTCTCACGCCTTCCCCTGAGCTGGTTCGACGCCGACATCGAAGCCATCGGGCCGCGTACCACTGCGGATCAGGGTGGGCGCTTATGAAGCCAACGCCTCGATCCGTCTCACACCGCTCAACCTATCCCCGTTTCAATGACCGTTCAAAGGAGAACCGTTATGGCGCCGTCAACCCCTGTTCCGCCTCACCCATCACCCGCCTTCAACCGTCGCAGCTTCATGATCCTCGGAGGCGTCGGTATCTGCGGGGCGCTCGCCGCATGCGGCGGTCAGAGCTCCTCCGAGGATGAGGAGACCGGTCCGCTGCGCGGCACGGTCACCATGTGGTCGTCCTTCACACAAGGTCCGCGCGCCGACTGGATGAAGAAGATGGCCGAGGAGTTCCACACCAAGAATCCCGATGTCACGGTGAAGATCGAGCAGTTCTCCTGGTCCGAGTTCAACACCAAGTGGACCACCGGGCTCACTGCCGGACAGGTGCCGGATATCTCCACAGCCCTGCCCAACAACGTCGTGGAGATGATCAACTCCGAAGCGCTGGTGCCACTCGACAAGGTCATCGACTCCATCGGCCGTGACCGGTTCCCCAAGCCGGCACTGGCCGAGGGGCAGCAGGACGGAAAGTCGTACTCCGTGCCGATATACTCCCACGCTCAGGTGATGTGGTACCGAACGGACCTCCTTCAGGGCAAAGGGCTGTCGGTTCCAACAACCTGGGAGGAGCTGGCCGCGGCGGCTAAGGAGATCGGAAGGTCTGACGACTTGTACGGCCTGTCGGTTCCCCTGGGTACGGGAGACATGCTGGGGGCGCGCTACCTCAGCTTCTACGTCCGCTCCGCCGGCCAGAGGCTGCTCAAGGATGATGGGACGGCCAACCTCACCTCCGAGGTCGCCCTGGACGGCATCAAGTACTGGACCGACCTGTACAAGTCGGTCTCACCGCAGGGATCCCTAGATTATGCGGTTCTCGATCAGGCGACGCTCTTCTATCAGGGAAAAACTGCCTTCGACTTCAACTCCGGATTCCACATCTCCGGGGTCTCCTCCAACCGTCCCGACCTGGTCGACTCCATCGCCGCCGCACCGCTTCCCAGGATGAAGGCTTCCGATCCCGTCAACTACCCGGCGGAGGTGTCTAATGTACCGCTGGTGGTGTGGGAGGCCTCCAAGGTCAAGAAGGAGGCCAAGGCTTTCCTGGAGTTCCTGTTCACCAAGGACAAGTACATCGAGTTCCTGCACTCGGTTCCCGGAGGAATGCTCCCCGTTCTCAGTGACATCTCGCAGGACGCGACCTATATGGGCGACGAGACAATCCAGAAGTACTCGGACTCGATCAAAGTGATTCAGGACCAGGTCGACGTCGGCAGCGCGATCGGTATGGAGAAGGGGCCACTCGTCCAGGCTGGTGTGCTCACCAGTCAGGGGCTTGTCGAAAAGATGTACCACTCAATCATCATCGACGGGGCTGAGGTCGAAACCGCGGCAAAGGACTGCGAGAAGAAGCTCAATGAAGCGTTCAAGGCCGCAGGAGCCAGTATCAAGTGAATCGGCGCGGTGGCGGGGATGAGGTCTCGTTCCCGCCAGCCAGTCCGAAAGGTGAGCTCATGACACGGATCAAACGAATGAACTGGACGGGTGTGTGCTTCGTCGCGCCCTCAATGATTGTCGTTCTTGCCCTCTTGATCTACCCCGTATTCTCCAGTATCTGGTACTCCTTCACGGACAAGAACCTGTTGCGTACCGGCTATCATGTGGTCGGGATCTCCAACTACACGGACCTGCTCGGTTCCTCCAGCTTCTGGAACGCATTCGGTGTGTCCATTAAATGGACTGCGGCATCGATCATCGGCCAGCTCGCTGTGGGTATGGTCCTGGCCCTCGCGCTGGACCGGGTACCACGAGGATCGGGGCTGTTCCGCACTCTTCTGATCGTTCCCTGGGCTTTTCCGGCTATTATTACAGCATTCTCCTGGAAATGGATCCTTAATGACGTCTACGGATTCCTGCCGAATCTTTTGACGTCTTTCGGGGTGACTGACAAGAATGTGGCACTGCTGGGCAATCCTGGAACAACCTTTTGGGTTGCGCTACTGATCAACATCTGGTTCGGCGCCCCTATGTTCATGGTCAACATCCTCTCTGCTCTCAAAACTATTCCCCAAGAGCAGTACGAGGCGGCGATGGTGGATGGTGCCTCTGGGTGGCAACGGTTCAGGTTCATCACTCTGACCCATATCCGTGAGGTGATCGGCCTGTTGGTCATTCTGCGGACGATCTGGGTCTTCAACAACTTCGACATGCTCTTCCTTCTGACGGGTGGAGGACCGGGGGAGAGGACGACGACGCTGCCGATCTTCGCCTACCAGGAGGGCTGGAACCTGCGCCAGCTCGGTGTCGCATCCACTGTGACGATCCTGCTGCTCATCTTCCTGCTGGCTCTGGCCTTCGGTGCCTTCAGGATGCTCAATCGCTGGGAAAAGGAAAGGGGTTGAATCATGAGACGTGCCGGCCGTAGTCCGTGGGGGACAGCCTGCGTGTACCTCATTCTCGTCGTTGCCGCCTTCGTAGCGGTGTTCCCGCTCGTGTGGGTCATCTCCTCGTCATTCAAGACCTCTCATGAGCTCGCGCAGAACCCGTTGCAACTGTTCTCGACCTCGCCGACGCTCGAGCACTACCGCAAGGTGATCGAGGAGATCGGGTTCCTGACGAATCTGAAGAACTCGCTACTGATAGCGGGATGCTCGACAGTCATCACGGTCGTGGTGTCGATGCTCGGTGCCTACGGGATCGTGCGGTTTTTTCCGCGGGTCGGGAGGCAGCTGACCAAGCTCCTTATTGGCACCTACATGTTCCCGCCCATCCTGCTGGCCATCCCGTATACCATCATCATGGTTAAAATCGGGCTCATGAATAGCTACGTCGGGCTGATCATTGCCTATCTCTCGTTCTCGATCCCGTATGCGATCTGGATGCTCATCGGCTTCTTCCAGACGGTTCCCATCGGGGTGGAGGAGGCGGCTGCCGTTGATGGGGCGAACCGGTTCAGGGTATTTTGGCAGATTTCTGTGCCCATTGTCCTTCCTGGGATCGTGGCCACCGCTGTCTACACGTTCATCAACACGTTCAATGAGTTCCTCTATGCGCTCCTGTTCATCACCGAGTCGGACAGGATGCCTGTTGCAGTCGGCCTCTACTCTCTCCAGGGGTCGGAGGTTCTCGACTGGGGAGCCATGATGGCTGCTTCGGTGATCGTGATCGTCCCTTCGGTCGTTTTCTTCATGGTTATCCAGAAGCACATCTCTGGTGGGCTCTCGGAGGGGTCCGTCAAATAGTCCCTCCGGCGGGCCTGTCCCAGTCCTGCCCTCCTGCTGCTCCGGTGCGTGCGGCGAGAGTGATCGCTCGTTCGCGCGTGCCGGAGTGGCGTGGAACGGGAACATCTGCAACAATGATCATCGACGTCAGATGTCAGACGTCCGATAACCTTTCAATGAAGAGAGTCACCACATGGACAACCGTTTCACCGGCGTCATCCCGCCGGTCGTCACCCCTTTCACCGCCGAGGGCGAGGTTGACTTCGACAGCCTGGACAAGGTCGTTGAGCACCTCATCGCTGGTGGCGTCAATGGCCTGTTCGCCCTAGGGTCCTCCGGAGAGGTCGCCTATCTCACCGACGCCCAGCGCGACGCCGTCATCGAACGAGTCGTCAAGACCGCGGCAGGGCGCGTTCCGGTGCTTGCCGGCGCCATTGACACCACCGCCCACCGGGTCATTGACCAGGCCCGTCGGGCGGCCGCTCTCGGCGCCGAGGCGATCGTGGCCACTTGCCCCTTCTACGCGCTCAACGACACCGAGGAGATCAAGGCCCACTTCCGCGCCATCGCCGCGGCCATTGACGTTCCCGTGTTCGCCTACGACGTGCCTGTACGGCTGGGCGGGGCCAAGCTCGGCTGCGACCTCCTCGTCGAGCTGGGCAGGGAAGGCGTCATCGCCGGAGTGAAGGACTCATCAGGCAACGACGTGGCCTTCCGCAGGCTGGTCGCCGCCAACGAGGCCGCAGGTCACCCCCTGGCCCTTCTGACCGGCCACGAGTGCGTCGTCGACGGCATGCTCCTGCTGGGCGCCGACGGTCTCGTCCCCGGATACGGCAACGTGGACCCGGTCCGCTACGCCGAGATGTGGAAGGCCTCCCGTGAGGGTGCGTGGGACGAGGTGCGCCGCCTTCAGGACGAGATCTGCGCCGGCTTCGAGATCGTCTTCGTTCCCCAGGGGCGCTCCGCTGACGCGACCGGTATCGGTGCCTTCAAGACCGCCATGGAGGCGATTGGAGTTATCGCCACCAACGAGATGGCCTTCCCGGTCAAGGCGCTTCAGGGGGAGACCAAGGACGCCGTCCTGGAGATCGTCAAGGCGCAAGGCCTCATCTGAGGTCTCTGCCGGCTGCGCGTCCGACGGCGGCCTCGCTGTCGAACGGGTCGGGCCCGCAGCCGGTAGCCGCATCGGCGGGCAATCGTCGATCGGGTTCTGGGCGGTCGCGAGTGGCTGTCGCCCCATTCCACACTATTTTTCTTCCTCCTTTTAGAGTCGGCGCATCCGTGCCGCACGCCAGTTTGGAGAGCGTCATGAACCAGGATGCCCGCCCATCCGCCCCCTTCAACTCATCGTCATCCGGTGAGACCCCACTTGTCGTCGGACTCGACCTCGGTGGTACCAAGATGGCCGCAGCTCTAGTGGACGCCGATGGGGTCCTGCGAGGTTCGGTGGCCTCCTGCTCGACTCCGGCTCACGACGGCCCTGCCGCCATGCTTGACTCCATCAGTGCACTCGTGCAGCAGGTTGTGACGTCCGGGACCCGTGAGGCTCCGGGGCTGCCCGTATCCGTTGCAGCGGTCGGTATCGGTACCGCCGGTGTCGTCGACGTTGAAGGCGGGATGATCCTGTCGGCCACCGACGCCATCACCGGATGGGCCGGCACGCGGATCGTTGCCGGTGTGCAGGAAAGGCTCGCCGTTGCAGGGCTGGGGGTGCTCCCGGTCCACGTCGAGAACGACGTCGATGCCTATGCCGCGGGGGAGGCGTGGCTCGGTGCCGGCGCTGGGGCCGAGGTCGTCCTCATGGTGGCGGTGGGCACCGGCGTTGGCGGGGCTCTCGTCATCGAGGGCAGAACTCGTAGAGGCGCCCACCACGTTGCGGGTGAGATCGGGCACGTACCCGTTCCCGGAGCGCAGGGTGAGCCCTGCACCTGCGGCAGGCCAGGGCACCTCGAGGGCATCACCGCAGGCCCGCAGATCCACCGTCGCTACCTGGAGAAGGGGGGAGCCCCCGACGTCCCCGACGCCAGAGAGGTGGAGAAACGTGCGACCGCGGGAGACGGCATCGCTCAGAAGGTCTACCGCGACTCGGCGGTGTGCCTGGGCAGGGCGCTGGCAGGACTGGTCACCGTCATCGATCCCGACGTCGTCGTCGTCTCCGGTGGCCTGGCCCGAGCCGGCGACCTGTGGTGGGAGCCCCTGAGGCAGACCTTCGCCGCAGAGATCATCGACCCCTTGGCCCCCATCAAGATCATTCCCGCCACCTTGGGGACCGCCGCGCCGATCGTCGGTGCGGCTCGTGGTGCCCTCGCCCTGGCCGGCAGCAACGACAACCACCGCCCGTAGCCGTCGGGCTGGGGCGCTATCAGACAGGACACACCTATGACCGAGCAGTCACCTTCACAGTCGTCAACGCAGGCGCAGGCCGCCTTTGCAGGGATCCATCCCGTCCTGGAACGCCTGAAAGGAGGACTCATCGCCTCCGCCCAGGCCTACCCGGGCGAGCCGATGCGCGACCCCCGCACCATGGACCAGGTGGCCCAGGCCTGCGTCGCCGGAGGCGCCGTCGGCATTCGCGCGCAAGGGCTGGCGGATCTGGTCCTCATCTGTCAGCACGTTGACGTCCCTGTCATCGGTCTGTGGAAGGACGGGCACAACGGCGTCTTCATCACTCCGACCCTCACCCACGCCATCGCCGTGGCCGCCACCGGAAGCCAGATCGTGGCTCTGGACGGCACACGGCGCCCCCGCCCCGACGGGCTGAGCCTGGCCCAGACCGTCGAGGGCCTCCGTCAGGCCCGCCCCGAGGTCCTCATCATGGCCGACTGCGGCTCCCTGGATGATGCCAAGGCCGCACAGGACGCAGGGGTGGACATCCTGGGGACGACCCTGGCGGGTTACACCGGGGAGCGCCCCAAGACCGAGGGTCCCGACCTCGAGCTCGTCGATCAGGTCGCCGGTGTCGCGGAGGTCCCGCTCGTCGTTGAGGGCAGGGTTCACACCCCGGCGCAGGCCGCGGCCGCCATGGAACACGGCGCCTTCGCTGTCGTCGTCGGAACCGCGATCACCCACCCGACCACCATCACGTCGTGGTTCGCCGGCGCTCTGCCCGGTGCCCTGTGGAAGGACTGACGGAAGGGGCGGTCGAAACGGCGTCGTTCCGCGACTTGCTCCGCATGTGACAGGTGTGACTGCTGGGACGTAAATGTGCGAATTGTTACTCGCTATCCAGCGCGACACCCCGGTCTGACCTGACAAACCCAAGGTTTTATGCGTAGCGTTACCAGAAGTGGCACCACATAAGGGTGTCCGTCCACGATCGAGAGGGAAGACATGTCCGTCAACCGCACCGAGCTCATCGCCGCCATCGCCGAGAAGGCCGGCCTGACCAAGACCGACGCCGACGCCTTCCTGGGAGCCTTCCAGGATGTCCTCGTTGAGAACGTCGCCAAGGGTGAGGCTGTGAAGATCACCGGTCTCATGGGCATCGAGCGCGTCGAGCGTGCCGCACGCACTGGCCGCAACCCCCGTACCGGTGAGGAGATCCAGATCCCCGCCGGCTATGGTGTCAAGGTCACCGTCGGCTCCTCGCTGAAGAAGGCTGTCGCCGAGTGATACGTGGGGCCGCGCCCCTGACGTCCTGATTCCGGTCCGTCGCTGTCCAGTTCGAGGTACGGTGACGGATCGGAATCGTTTTCTCGCTCTCATACGTCGTCATATGCGGTCGGTGATGTAGGGCGCGTTGCTGAATAATGTTCGTACGCGCTCCTGAAGGCTGATGAGAGCCACTGATCTCCTCCTGCTGGCGGAGGGCTGAACGGGCAGATTCCTTTACAGTGGAAACATGTCTGCTTCCACATTCGCGGTGAGCTCGCCCAACGGTACAGACGCGGTTGCCGCACTGGCCGGGGCCTCGCCCGCTCCCGCCTCCGTTCCAGCGCTTCAGATGAGGGGGCTGGTCAAGGCCTTCGATCGCAAGGTCGCGGTGGATCGGTTGAGTCTCGACATCCCCGTGTCCAGCTTCTACGGCATCGTCGGCCCCAACGGGGCGGGCAAGACGACCAGCCTGTCGATGGCCACCGGGCTGCTCCGCCCCGACGCCGGTCAGGTACTCGTTCACGGCGTTGACGTGTGGACGCAGCCTCAGCGGGCCAAGACCCTTCTGGGGGTTCTGCCCGACGGGCTGCGCACCTTCGACCGTCTCAACGGCCTTGAGCTCGTCACCTACTCCGGACTCCTGCGCGGGCTCGAGCGCGACGTCGTCGTGCCCCGGGCGACCGAGCTGGTCAAGGTGCTGGGGCTGTGGGATGCCGGAACCACCCTGGTCGCCGACTATTCGGCGGGTATGCGCAAGAAGATCCACCTGGCCTGCGCCATGGTGCACTCGCCCTCCATCCTGGTCCTGGATGAGCCCTTCGAGGCCGTCGACCCGATCTCGGCCCAGACGATCCAGGCGATCCTGCGGGACTACGCCGCTGCCGGCGGCACGGTGGTCATCTCCAGCCACGTCATGGCCACGGTGCAGCGCCTGTGCGACCACGTGGCCATCATCAATGCCGGCCGGGTCGTCGCCGCAGGCACGACGGAGCAGGTCGCCGCCGGAGCAGACCTCGAACAGCGCTTCACCGAGCTGGTGGGGGGCCACGTGCGGACGGAGGGGCTGTCATGGTTGCGACCCTCGTCAAGCTGAAGTGGCGCTTGACCCTCAACGCGCTGACCAAGAACGTCTGGGCCATCATCGGGACCGTGTTCGGGGCCCTCTACGGGCTGGGGACGCTCGCCATGGTGCTGGCCGGCGCCGTCGGACTGGGGCTCAAGGCCGACCCCGACGTCATCATGCTGGTTCTCGGGGCTCTTGGGGCGCTGCTGGTGGCCGGTTGGGCCGTGGTGCCCCTGCTCGTCACCGGGATCGACTCCACCCTGGACCCCCGCGCCATGGCGGCCTGGGCCGCTCCGTCCAGAGGGCTGGCGCTCGGCCTACTGGCCGCCGGCGCCCTGGGGATACCCGGTTGCATCACGGCTGCTGTCTGCCTCATTCCGGTCCTCACCTGGCTGCTGGCGGGCCAGCTCGTGGCGGCGCTCCTGGCACTGCTGTGCGCTCCGGCCGCCCTGGCCGCCTGCGTCCTGCTGTCCCGGATCATCGTGACAGCCGCGGGCGTCTCCTCCTCGCGCCGGGGGCGTGAGACGACGGCGATCATCGCCTTCGTCGCCTTCCTGTTGGTGACGCAGGCACCGAATCTGATCCCCCGGATCCTCGGGGACGATCCCACCGGCTTTCTTCGACAGCTCCGGACCCTGGCAAAGGTCGTGGGCCTGAGTCCATTCGGTTGGGCCTTCACCGCGCCCGGACTCATGGCCACCGGTTCCGTGCTGCCGGCGCTGGCGCTGGCGATCGGAGCGTGGATCCTCCCCGTGATCCTGCTGCCCCTGTGGCAGCGCGTGGTGGGCAAGGTGATGACCTCTCCGGGGGCGTCGCACGCTCGGACGCGGGCCTACGCAGCCGACGGCGCGGGCTCCGACGCACGGCATCAGGGCCTGCCAGACGTGCTGCCATGGGCCCGCAGACTCAGCGCCGCCCTGTCCGTGCCCGCAGCCGCCGTGGCGGCCCGCAGCCTGCGCTACTGGCGCACCGATCCCAGGTACCTGGTTCAGTTCCTGTCCGTCCTGCTCTTTCCCGTCGTGATCGTTCTGGGTCCCGCTCTCAACTCCAGCCGATTCAGCGGCAGCGTCAACGGCCAGCCGGTGGACGTCAGCTTCGCCCTCGGGCACGCGCCGGCCCCGCTGCTGTTCATGGCGCCCGCCCTGGCCGTCTTCATGGGGTGGGCGATCCACGATGACCTCGGTCTGGACTCCACCGCCCTGTGGAGCCATATCAGTGCCGGGATCCGTGGAGCACACGACCGTCTGGGGCGGGTAACAGGGGCCGCCGTATGGCAGGCTCCCGCCCTGGTCGTCATCGATCTGCTCATGGTCGCGTGGACAGGACGATGGGAGGCGCTCCCCGCCGTCACCGGCGCCTGCCTGGCCCTCTACGGCTGCGCGCTGGCCTGGTCCTGCCTCGCCAGCGTCCTGCTGCCCTACGAGACACTCGCCCCCGGGGACAGCCCCATGCGCTCGCGGACCTCGGGGACGGCCTTCCTGGCCGCGCTCATTCAGATGGCAGCGATCCTGCTTCTCCTGGCCGTGTGCTCCCCGGTTCTGGGAGCGGCGGTCTACGGCGTTGTCCAAGGCGCGCCGGTGTGGGGCTGGGTGGCACTTGTCGCAGGGACCGCGTGGTGCGGTCTGCTGCTGTGGGGCGGAGTCGTCGTCGGCGGGCGGATGCTGGACCAGCGAGGGCCTCAGGTTCTCGCCACGATCCGCACCTGGCCAGGACACTCCCAGCCGGTGTGATCGCGCTGGTCACACTGCCGCGTGGTGATTGATTCTGATGACTCGGGGTAGGATTGCTTTAAAGTCGCTCATTCGGGTAGCGGCTCTCAGAGATTAGTAAACTCCGTACCATCAGTTGCTGTGTCAGAGAGGACATCACCGTGCAGCTTGTCATTCTGGAATCCGCGCAGGCGATCGCGCAGCGGGCGGCCGACGAGATCGAGGCGCTGCTCAAGGCCAAACCGGCAGCCGTGCTGGGGACCGCCACAGGCTCCTCACCCCTGCCCCTGTACGACGAGCTCACTGCTCGCTGCGCCGCCGGACGCCTCAGCTTCGCCGAGGTCACCGGATTCATGCTCGACGAGTACGTCGGCCTGCCCGCCGGCCATCCGGAGCGCTACGCCACCTTCATGGAGACCAATCTGCGCTCCCGCGTCGACATGCGCCCCGGCGCCCTCCACGGCCCCGACGCGCTGAGCGAGGACCTCGAGGCCGCCTGCCGGGACTACGAGGCGCAGATGGCCGAGGCCGGATACTGCGACCTGCAGATCCTCGGCATCGGCTCCGACGGGCACATCGGGTTCAATGAGCCCGGCGGCGCCCTCGACTCGCGCACGCACGTCGGCGAGCTCCACGAGCAGACCCGCCGGGACAACGCCCGCTTCTTCGGCGGTGACGCCGAGGCCGTGCCCACCCGGTGCATCACCCAGGGGCTGGCCACCATCATGGAGGCCCGCAAGCTAGTCCTCATCGCCACCGGCGAGGGCAAGGCCGAGGCCATCGCCCAGCTCGTCGAGGGAGAGGTCAGCACCCAGTGGCCGGCGACCGTCATGCAGCGCCACGACGACGCCCTCGTCTTGGTCGATCCCGCCGCCGCCGGCCAGCTCACCTCGAAGCCCTGACGGAGGCGCAGTGCGTCTCAGGGAGAGCCTCCCCACAGGACCAGGGTGGGGTGGGCGACTGTCGGTGCGCACCGTCCGACCTACACTGGGCGGCATGACAGACGTCCTCGCCAGTGCTGATCCAGGAGCGCCCGGAGTCCCCACCGACCCTGCGGCCGAGCCCACGCAGGGCGTTGGTACGGCCGTCCTGGAGCGCGAGGAGCTCCAGTCGACCGACGACGGTGACGCGGACCGCTTCGCGCACTACGTCCGCAAGGACAAGATCGCCGCGGCCGCTGTCACCGGGCGCCCCGTTGTCGCCCTGTGCGGCAAGGTGTGGACGCCCGGTCGCGACCCGTCGAAGTACCCGGTGTGCCCCACCTGCAAGTCCATCTATGAGGAGATGCGCAGCGGGGACGACTCAGGCGGCAAAGGCCCCCGATTCCCCCGGTTCCCGTTCGGGCGAGGCGGTCGGTGAACGCCGCTCGCGGCGGCCAGGCGACCCACCCCATCCCGACACGGGCCTCGACATCAGCGGCCCAGAACCTCCCTCCGGCCTACCCGCGCCGCGCCGCTTGGGGAACGGCCGGGTCGCTGCGCGCCTGGCAGGCCGCGGCCCTGGGGCAATACCTGGAGGCGATGCCCCAGGACTTCCTGGCTGTGGCCACGCCCGGAGCGGGAAAGACGACCTTCGCACTGCGGGTGGCCACCGAGCTGCTCAGCTCCGGCGACGTCCACAAGGTGACGATCGTCTGCCCCACCGAGCACCTCAAGTACCAGTGGGCCGAGGCCGCCGCCCGCGTCGGCATCCACGTCGACCCCTCCTACTCCAACTCTCAAGGGGCGCTCGGATCGCGCTTCGACGGCGTCGCCCTGACCTACGCGCAGGTGGCCGCCAACGCCAACCTGCACCGTGCCCGCACGGACCAGGCCCGCACCCTTGTCATCCTCGACGAGATCCACCACGGTGGGGACGCCCTAAGCTGGGGGGACGCGATCCGGGAAGCCTTCACTCCGGCGCGCCGGCGGCTTGCCCTGACCGGAACGCCCTTCCGTTCCGACACCTCCCCGATCCCGTTCGTGCGCTACCAGGAGGACGCTTCCGGCTCGAAGCGCTCCCAGGCGGACTACTCTTACGGTTATTCCGACGCGCTGCGCGACGGCGTCGTGCGTCCGGTGATGTTCATGTCCTACTCGGGGCAGATGCGGTGGCGGACCAAAGCGGGTGATGAGGTAGCGGCCCGTCTGGGGGAGCCCCTCACCAAGGACCTGGAGGCCCAGGCGTGGCGCACCGCGCTCGATCCGGCAGGGGAGTGGATCCCCGCGGTCCTGGCCGCCGCCGATCAGCGTTTGAGCGAGGTGCGTCGCCAGGTACCCGATGCTGGAGCTCTCGTCATCGCCTCCGACCAGGCCAAGGCGCGGGCCTACGCCAAGCAGCTGCGCGCCATCACTGGCGAGCCCCCCACCGTAGTCCTGTCCGACGATAACGGCGCCTCCAGTCGTATCGAGGCCTTCTCCGCCTCCACCGACCGTTGGCTGGTGGCCGTGCGCATGGTCTCCGAGGGAGTGGACGTTCCCCGGCTCGCGGTTGGTGTTTACGCCACCTCGACCTCCACCCCACTGTTCTTCGCGCAGGCAGTGGGACGGTTCGTGCGCTCGCGAGCCCGCGGTGAGACCGCCTCAGTCTTCCTCCCCTCAGTGACGCCGCTGCTGGCCCTGGCCGGTGAGATGGAAGTGGCCCGTGACCACGTCCTGAGCCGCCCCGACTCGGCGACGCAGGAGGATGCCCTGTTCAGCCCCGAGGATCGGTTGCTCGCCGAGGCCAACAAGACCGAGAATGCCTCGGCCGAGTTGCTGCCCGGTTTCGAGGCCATGGACAGCCAGGCCGAGTTCGACCGGGTGCTCTTCGACGGCGGCGAGTTCGGCACCGGTGCCGTGGTGGGCAGCATCGAGGAGCAGGAGTACCTGGGGCTGCCGGGTCTGTTGGAGCCCGAGCAGGTGACCGCCCTGCTACGCCAGCGCCAGGACAAGCAGATCGCCTCCCAGAAGAAGCAAGCCGCCGCCGAGGCGCAGAGGCGGAAGAACTCAGGTGTCGACGACGCCCGGCGCCGGGCGTCGGCCCGTAAGGAGCTCTCCCAGCTGGTGGCCGCGTGGGCCCGCCGTTCGAGCCAGCCCCACGGCGTCGTCCACAACGAGCTCCGACGCGTGTGCGGGGGGCCGGAGGTCGCGGCGGCCTCCACCGAGGAGATCGAGAAGCGCATCCAGACCCTGCGGCGTTGGTTCGTCGGCAAGCGCTGACAAGCAGCGCTGACCAGGGTTCGAAGGCGCCTCTGCCATTGTTCAGCGTCGAGTGGCACCTCGCCCATCGAGATCGACGTGGCGGGTCTGCAGTGCCGACTCGCCGTCGCTCAGGCGCCAGGCGTCATAGGGAAGCTCGGCGCGGGATGCCCGGTGCCGCTCCGCCGCCGCGCTCAAGGCCTCCTTGCCGCGGTGCTCCTCGATGATCCGGCCCGCATCGACCAGGAGCACCTGAAGCGGCCGGGCGCCGGCCTGGCTCAACGCCGACAGTCCCTGGTCCTGCGAGCTGGAGGAGACCACCAGCTCCTCGGAGGCCGTGCCCTCGGAGGTGAGGGTGCGGCCGGCCCACTTGCGGCCACCCACGGTGGACTTGCCGCCCGAGGAGAACTTAGCGACCTCCTCCATGGTGCCGTCGGCGCCCTCGCGCTCCACCAGCTTGTAGACGAGTGCCGCGGTCGGGCGCCCCGACCCCGTGACGAGCTTGGTACCTACGCCATAGGAGTCCACGGGGGCCGCCCCCAGTGCCGCGATGGCGTGCTCGTCGAGGTCGTTGGTGACGGTGATCCTCGTCGACGTCGCACCCAGGGCGTCGAGTTGGGCGCGCACCTTGAACGCCTCGGCCACCAGGTCGCCGGAGTCGAGGCGCACCGCCCCGAGCTCACTACCGGCGGCGCGGGCCGCCTTGACCGCCCGCTCCACGCCAGTGGCGATGTCATAGGTGTCCACCAGGATCGTGGTGCTCGGTCCGAGACTTGCCACCTGTGCCGCGAAGGCCTCCTCCTCCGTGTCGTGCAGGAGGGTGAAGGAGTGGGCCGAGGTTCCCACCGTGGGGATGCCGTAGAGGAGCCCCGCCTCCAGGTTGCTCGTCCCCACGAAACCGCCGACGACCGAGGCTCTGGCCGCGGCGACGGCCGCCTGCTCATGGGCGCGGCGCGCCCCGAAGTCCACGCAGGGGCGTCCGTGGGCGGCGATCGTCATGCGGGAGGCGGCTGAGGCGACGGCGCAGTCGTAGTTGTAGATCGACAGGGCGAGGGTCTCCAGGATGCAGGCCTCGGCGAATGTGCCTTCCACGGTCAGCAGCGGGGAGCCGGCGAAATAGCATTCGCCCTCGGCATAGCCGCGCACTGTGCCGGTGAAGCGGTAGTCGCGAAGGAAGTCCAGGGTCTCGTCGTTGACGACCCCGGCGCGGTGCAGGAAGTCGATCTGGGAAGGGGTGAAGGTGAAGGCATCAATGGCGTCCAACAGTCGTCCGGTGCCCGCGACGACGCCGAAGCGGCGCGATGCCGGAAGCCTGCGGCCGAAGAGTTCGAAGACGCTTCGCCTCGTGGCGGTGCCCGAAGCCAACGCTCCCTGAAGCATGGTGAGTTCGTACATATCGGTCAGCAGCGATGTCGAGGACGCATCGGCAGAGGCAACGGAGGATTCGGCAGCGAATGCGGTTGTGGGCGCGTAGTCGTTCACGGGCACAACCTATCGCGCCTCGCCGCTACCCTAGAGGTATGAGCGCCTCGCTGCCCGTCGCCGAACCGGAGACTCTGGAGGACTCGCGTGCCCGCTCCCAGCGCCTGTGGTGCACCGTGGTCCACGACGACCCAGTCAACACAATGAGCTATGTGACCTGGGTCTTCCACTCCTACTTCGGTTTCTCCCTGCCCGTGGCCGAGGCGCGTATGATGCAGGTGCACACCAATGGTCGTGCCGTGGTCTCTCGAGGCGCTCGTGAGCGCATGGAGGTCGACGTCACCGCGATGCACGGCTACGGCCTTCGCGCCACGATCGAGCCCCTGGGCGACGATGGCGAGGGTTCCGCGAGCGATGCCGTAGGAGCACGGTGATGCGAGCCTTCCGTCGGGTCTCAGAAGGATTCGCCTGCGGTCTCGATGATTGGGAGCGTGAGCTCCTGGCCCGTCTGGCTCTCGAGGTCAGAGCCCTCCTCCAGGCGGATGCCCCCGCTCATGGAGATGCGGATGTCCCAGCTGCCGCTTCGCCGTTGGCCCGGATCGATCCGGGGCGCCCGGGGGAGAGTGATCGGGACCGCGAGGTCCTGGCAGCTCTGGACTTTGAGGTCGATCCGCCGGCCAACCACGTCCATACCGGTCGGTCGACTACGGATCCCGTCGTCGGGATCCTGCTTCCGGATGCGTCTGAGGACCCTGTCACCGCGATGGAGGTGAGCGGCCTGACCCGCGCCAGGCTGCGCGAGGACAAGTCCGACCGCCTGGCACGGCTGGTTGCCGAGCTGCGTGCGCCGTCGGGCCCCGAGGGGACGATCCTGGTGGTACTCGGTCAGGAGGCCGACTGGCTGGGTGCGATCAATGATGTCCGTCTCGTCCTGGCCCAACGTCTGGGCATCGAGTCGGCCCAGGACGCCGGGCGCGTCCATGATGTTTCCTCCCAGGAGGCTCCTGAGAGCGAGACGCCTCACGAGCAGTGGTACCGCGGCACCGCACTCGTCTACGGCATGGTCACCTGGTGGCAGGAATCACTGGTATCCGTGCTGTTCGGGGGCACAGGCCCCGCATAGTCTCGCGGTGTGAATGATGCTCCGATCGGGATGTTCGACTCTGGGGTCGGCGGTCTCACCGTCGCCCGTTCCGTTCTCGATCAGCTACCCCATGAGCAGGTGCTCTACATCGGCGACACGGCCAACGGCCCCTATGGTCCCCGAGATATCGCCGAGGTCCGCTCCCTGGCCCTGAGCATTATGGACGAGCTCGTCGACTGCGGGGTCAAGCTGCTCGTCATCGCCTGCAACACCGCCTCCGCGGCCGTCCTGCACGATGCCCGCGAGCGCTACACCCTGGGACGTGGGGTTCCGGTCATTGAGGTGATCCACCCGGCTGCGCGCACGGCGGCCCGGGTGACTCGTAACGGCAGGGTGGGCCTCATCGCCACCCGAGGTACGGTCGACTCGCGCGCCTACGACGATGCGCTCCAGGCCGTCCCCGGCGTCGAACTCTTCTCCCAGGCCTGTCCGCGTTTCGTTGCGCTCGCCGAACGAGGTGTGACCACCGGGCCTGAGGCGCTCGATGTCGCCGAGAGCTACCTGGCTCCCGTCAAGGCGGCCGACGTCGACACCCTCATCCTGGGGTGCACCCACTATCCTTTGCTGGTGGGGCCGATCTCCTACGTGATGGGGGAGGACGTGACCCTGGTGACCTCCTCGGATGAGACTGCCAAGGACGTTTACCGGGCGTTGGCCCGCAAGAATCTCCTACGCGGATCTGATGGCCCCGAGCCGCGCCACGAGTTCCGTTCCACCGGCGATCCAGATGCCTTCTCCGTCTTGGCCAGGCGGTTCCTGGGGCCGGAGGTCATCGCCGTCGGGCGCACTTCTTCCGGTCCCGGTGTTGTGGGCGCCCATGTCCCTCCTGATACGCCCTCCCTCCCCATCGCCCTTCAAGGATCTGCATGAGACTCACGATCATCGGCTGCACCGGATCCATGTCCGGTCCCCAGTCCTCGGCTTCCTCCTACCTGGTTCAAGCCGACGGACTCGATGCCGACGGCGCGTTGCGTACCTACTCGATCGTCTTGGACCTCGGGCCGGGGTCGATGGGGCAGTTGTTGCGCCATCTCGATCCCGCTGAACTTGACGCTATCGCGATCTCCCACTGTCACGCCGATCACATGGTCGATCTGGTGGGGATGCACGTCTACCGGCGCTGGCTGCCCACGGGGGCGCTTGGGCCGGTTGCCTGCTTGGGTCCCTCCGAGCTGCTGGAGCGCTTGCAAGGGGTTGACGGCGTGCCTCCCAGCGAGCGCTATGCCACCGAGTTCGGTTTCGTCACTGCTGTGCCCGGCAGGTCCTACAGCGTAGGCCCCATGGTGATCTCACCCTTCGAGGCGCTCCACCCGGTGGAGGCCTATGGCTACCGGATCGAGGGGCCGAGTGAGGAGGACCCGTCACAGCTAGTCAGCCTCGCCTTCACCGGGGACACGGACTCCTGCCAGGGAATGAGCGACATGGCTCAGGGCGTGGATCTTCTCTTGGCTGAGGCGGCCTTTGTCGAGGGCCGTGACACAGTCGGCGGAATGCACATGACCGGTCGTCGGGCCGGGGAACTGGCTGCCCAGGCCGGTGCGGGTCGTCTGGTCCTTACCCACATCCAGCCCTGGACGGATCCGGCCGTACCCCTCAAGGAGGCTGCGTCCGTCTACTCGGGCCCGTTGGAGGCGGCGACGGCGGACGCCGTCTGGGAGCTGTGAGCGCCGGCGGGCACGACCGCCCCTCCCAGCAGCGGACGATCTCCTTCACCCCGACGCTTCCCGATGGAGCGGACTGCCCCTGGATCCGAAACCGCAGGACGCGCTGGTGGCTGGTAGTGCCCGCGGACCTGGTGGCCGTGGCGCTCGTGGCCCTATTCGGTGCCGCCTCCACGCGTACGCTGGGGCAGGTCGTCACCCCGCTGTGGCAGGCCGTCCTGGCCGTGGCTGCCGCCTGGGGGATCACCTGGTGCCTTCGACGCCGACGCCCCGACCACCTGGAGATGGCGCTGCCCGAGGGGCTCATCATCGTGGGTCTGACCTGGGGGACGTGGACTGTGCTGCGCCGGCTCACGCAGAACGCGTTCAGCGGTATCTCGACCGGCGTCTCCTGGATGCTGATGACCGGCACCTTCCTCCTCGTGTTCCTGGGAGGATGGCGCTGGCTTTACGGCTACGTGCGTGCCCATGATTCCCTGATCCCCAAGCCCGTGGCGCGTCGGCTCACCGAGCAGGAACAGGACGAGCACTAGCGTCACTGGTGCCTCAGTGGGACAGGACCTCGGCCAGGAGCGGGGCGAGATCGCCGAAGGCCTGGCCCCGATGGGAGATGGCGTGCTTCTCCTGAGGCGTCATCTGGGCGGTGGTACGGCCCTGGCCGCCGGGCTCGTCCTCCTGGACGGGCACGAAGATCGGGTCGTAGCCGAATCCGTTCTCCCCTCGGGGGGAGCGAGTGATCCGCCCTTCCAGAGAGCGCTCAATGACGGTGATCCGCTCCGGTGCTGCGCCGGAAGCCGGCCGGACCAGGGCGGCAGTGCAGGTGAATCGTGCCGTCCGGTGGGGATCGGCGACGTCGGCCAGCTGGTCCAGAAGCAGCCGGAGGTTGGCGGCATCGTCACCGTGCCGACCGCTCCAGCGTGCCGAGAAGATCCCCGGCGCACCGCCCAGTACGTCCACGCACAGGCCCGAATCGTCTGCGACTGCGGGCAGGCCCGTGGCCCGGGCCAGGAAGCGGGCCTTGAGCAGGGCATTGTCGGTGAAGGTCAGGCCATCCTCCACCGGCTCGGCCACTTCGAGCGAGGCGGCTGAGATGATGGAGCCGGGATCCAACCGCGGCACGAGCGGCTCCAGGATCTGCTTCAGTTCTGCCAGCTTTCCGGCATTGTGGGTGGCCAGGACGAGGCGGGCTCCGTCGGGCACCTGGACCAGGTTCGTGATCGGGCCGGCACCGTCGATGGTGGACGAGGCATTCATGAATCAGGCCTCTGAGGACTGAGAAGAGGACACAGTGAAGGGCTCGCCTCCGGGGCCGGCCAGGGCGCGACGCTGGAGCGCTGCCAGCCGGCTGTTGCCGGTGGCGGCCAGGTCGAGCAGCGCTCCCAGCTCGGAGCGGTCGAAGGGGGCGTGCTCGGCGGTGCCCTGGACCTCGATGAACCGGCCGTCCCCGGTCTGGACGATGTTCATGTCGGTTTGGGCGCGCACGTCCTCCTCGTAGGGCAGGTCGAGGCAGGGCACGCCGTCGATGATCCCCACGGAGATGGCGGACAGGGAGTCTGATAGGACCGGTTTGCCAGGGCGGGCCTTGATGAGTCCCTGCTTCGTGCCCCAGGCGACGGCGTCGGCCAGGGCCACGTAGGCGCCGGTGATCGCTGCGGTGCGGGTGCCGCCGTCGGCCTGCAGGACGTCGCAGTCGAGCGCGATCGTGTTCTCACCCAGCGCGGCCACGTCGATGATGCCGCGCAGGCTGCGGCCGATGAGTCGGGAGATCTCGTGGGTACGACCACCGACCTTGCCACGCACCGACTCGCGGCCTGAGCGCTCCGATCCGGCCCGTGGGAGCATCGCGTACTCAGCGGTCACCCAGCCCTCGCCACTGCCCTTGCGCCAGCGCGGAACGCCCTCAGTGAAGGAGGCGGCGCACAGGACACGGGTGCGTCCGAATGTCACGAGGACCGAGCCCTCGGCGTGGTCGAGCCAGTGACGGGTCAGGGTCACGGGGCGAAGCTCGTCGACGGCGCGGCCGTCCTGGCGGGTGAACGAGGCAGTTGTCATGGGCTCAGGCTACCCGGCGGCCCCCCGGCCTCGGGGGCGACTCAGCACCTTGGGACGGTGATGGCTGTGGTCCGAGGCTGTGGTCCGACGGTAGCGTTTGTCGCGATATCTGTTTCGGCTTCGGCATGGAGCCGACTTGGAGACTGAGGAGAACACATGACCTATGTCAATATCACTGCGCTGACCTTCCCTGAGGGTGCCGAGGCCGAGATCGAGAGGCGCTTCGCCGCACGTAAACGGGGCGTTGACGCCTCGCAGGGCTTTCAGGGCTTCGAGCTGCTGCGCCCGGTCGTCGGTGAGGACCGCTACTTCGTGGTGACCCGGTGGGACACGCGCGAGGACTACGAGCGGTGGCAGTCCGCGCGGCCCGCCGGCGGGCACGAGGACGACAGGCGTCGGGGCATGAGCGTGGAGGTCCTCGGCTTCGAGGTCGTCCAGCACGAGCAGTAGGCCATTCGAGAGGCCAACGCCTCTTTGAGATCATTGTTCTTGACAGGAGGAATCTCAGTATGGCGACGAACATCTTCGTCAGGGAATATATCGATCACTACGAACCGCCTCAGCGGGCCACGGTCCACCTGAGTGTGAAGAGCACAGGGCTGAACCGTGAACATGTGCATGCTCAAGTGTCTGACGTGCTGAGCGAGGTGCGGGCGCAGATAGAGTCATTGCATGATAAGCAAGAAGGTCCTGTTACATGGTTCGCCGTATCGGGAGCCAGCACGTGGTCATGGAAGAATGATGACGGCGTCGAATTCTCCGAAGCAGTCCGTGTGAAGGTGAAGTTCTGCGACTTCTCCCGCATGGGGGCGTGGATGAACTCCGTGCTGGCGCTTAAAGAAGTGAGTGTTTGGGGGATAGAGTGGTCGGTCACTGAGCATCGCAAGAAGGAGCTCGAGACCTGGCTGCGTCAAAAGGTGGTCCGCTCAGCAAAAGACAAGGCGGAACAGTATGCTTCTGCTCTCGGCCTGCACGTCAGTTCCGTTAAGACTGTTGCGGATAAGGGACTTCTGGAGAAGAATACGGCTGGTGGGGCATCGAGTGCTGTGATCGGGCGGGGCCGCGCAGGGGTGGGACGTGGGAAGGAGTCTTCTGACACCTACCAGTTCACGCCGGAGGATGTCCGCATGAGCGCATCGATCGAAGCGGAGTTCCTGGCTGAATGACCTCTTCAGTTTCTTTGCGGGTTCTGTGGAGTCTGTCAGGTCTGGAATGGGTGTAGAAGGGATTGTGTTCCCCTGCTTGATGGGGCGGCAGAGGGGCGGCCGCGCCTCCGCCACCCCCTGGCTGAGCCGGCAGGTCAACGATGTTGCGGATCGGGGGACTCTCAGGGAAGGGCGTGTCTGTCTTCTGGTGCGCAGGAAGCTGGCAGGGAGGGCCTGCTTGCGGTTCCCCTGCAGGCTCACCAATGCTACGGCGGCCCTCAGGCAGATACCGGCAGGAGTTGAGCGACGGCATTAGCCCCACCGCTCATCTGTGCTGCGGAGGTCCGACGACGTCGGGATCCGAGGTTTGTGCGCGAGAAGGGACTCGAACCCTCACGCCCGAAGGCACCAGGACCTAAACCTGGGGCGTCTACCAATTCCGCCACTCGCGCTGTGCGGCGCCCAGTCTACCGACCCAAGTCCCGGATAGCAGAATGCGGCGACCGCTGCTGTGCTCATATCAGTCCACTCAGTCCACGCCCAGTGCGGCGCGCAGCCGCTTGACGTGACCGGTGGCTCGCACGTTGTACTGGGCAAGTGTCACGGTGCCGTCGGGTCCCACCACCACGGTCGAGCGGATGACGCCGGTGTAGACTTTGCCGTAGTTCTTCTTCTCGCCCCACACGCCCCAGGCCTCCATGACGGCATGGTCGGCGTCCGACAGCAGGGGGAAGGGCAGATCGTGGCGGCTGGAGAACTTGGCTTGAGCGGCCACGGGATCAGGGGAAATCCCGACGACGGTGTAGCCGGCCTCCTTCAGCGCCTTCAAGGAGTCCCTGAAGTCGCACGCCTCCTTGGTGCAGCCCGGAGTGCAGGCCTTGGGGTAGAAGTAGACGATGACGCCCTCGTCCGTGCTGGTGCACAGGTCGTGAAGAGTCACGGTACGTCCGTCCTGGTCGGGCAGGGTGAACTCTGGGGCGCGGTCACCGGTGGCGAGCTGGGGCATGGGTCCTCCTCGGGATCCTGGGTGTATGCGCTCATCCTCGCATCGTCTCCGGTGCCTGCGGCAGGGGATTCGGTGACTTACTTTCGTGATCTGACGAACGTTGACCACGACGGCAGCATGGCCTTGCGCTGATCAGGCGGCCCGGTGGAATGGCCGCTGGGATGCCCTCTGCGCCGCTTCCAGACGTTCCAGCGCGCGCTCGAGACGAGAGGGGGAGGCTGCTGCCCCAAGGGAGGCGAGCTCGGCACGCGCAGCGAAGAGCTCGCGATCAGCCTCCTCACGGGCCTCGGCACTGATGGCTGCGGGCTCAGTGGTCGGCGTGGACGTGGTGTGAATGTCGTGTGTCATACGTATCCCTCAACTTCCTTCAACGTCGTCTGCCCGTGTGAGACGGGCAGCAATGGATGGGGCGGCAGGCGATCGCCTGAGAATCGGCGCACCGCATGATCTGCCGCTGTAGCGGCTTCGTCGGGCCGCGGGTGGTACTCACGAAGAAGAGCGACAACCGGTGAAGCACTGGGTCTCGACTATCTCTCAGGCTCATGCCGGAAGTGGAGGCTATCTGCGCCGCCGAGCTGCTCCCGTTGCAGTGCCTCCGGGGTCTCTCCGGAGGCTGGATCTGCCCCTCGTGGTACACCGCCAGGGACTTGAACCCTGAACCCGCTGATTAAGAGTCAGCTGCTCTGCCAATTGAGCTAGCGGTGCTCGGCCTTGGTGGCCGCGTCCTCCAGCCTGATGGGCTGGGAGACTCGTACACCGCCAGGGACTTGAACCCTGAACCCGCTGATTAAGAGTCAGCTGCTCTGCCAATTGAGCTAGCGGTGCTTCACCACAACGATGTCATTTGATGTGTTTCGCCGGGCGACGGAGGAATACTCTACGGATGGAGGATGGGTCCGTCCAGCCTGAATCCATGAAACCGCCCCATTGTGTGGCAAATCTCAGGGATGTGTGGTGCTCCGGCCTGATGGGAGGTGTCGCTCTATGCCGGTCATGGGTCAGTGCGACGACCGGTTCTCGGGGTCCTCGATACGGCCGGTGCGCGACCACTGGTGGTACTGCTTCAAGGTGGCCGCCTGCTTCTCATCGAGGTGCCGCCACAGGGGGAGGCCCAGTCTCTTGCGATCGCGTACACGAGCTGCGAGGGTCCAGCCCGCCAGCATGACCAGAGCCATCACTATGCCTCCCCACAGGCTGCTGCGATCCGCACGAGTATCGGTGAGTAGCGTGATCGTTCCTCCCAACAGGCCCGCGACGAGAATCGTCGCAACGACGATGGCGGTCATCGATGCCCAGTAGCGTTGATTGGCGGTTGCGAGAGGCTTGCGGGGTTCGGGGGTCACCTCAGCATTGTGCCACCCGTGCGTGCGCGAGGACACGGGCGCGTCCGGCTTGGAGGGCCGGTGCAATGCAGTCGTGACGGGCTGAGCCGTACCCCGCCCCTGTCCCTGCCGGGTGAGAGGTACTTCCTTCTTTGGGCTGGTGGCGGTACGGTTCAGCGTCACACGCCTGAGGCTCTCCTTGTGACGTTGTGCGCGGTAGCGTGGGCCGTATGAGCGACCCGATCGTGACGCTGGCGACCTGTGCAGACTTCCCGGACCTTGACGACGATGACCGAGGCTTGCCCGACGCTCTGCGTGCACGTGGTATCGAGCCGAGAGTCGCCGTGTGGAACGATCCCGACGTCAACTGGGACCAGTCCGGCACTGTCGTGCTGCGCAGCGTCCGTGATTACGCCACCAAGGGCAACTACTCCGGCTTCCTTCAGTGGGCCCGCTCGGTTCCCAGACTGGCCAACCATCCCGACGTCGTCGCCTGGAACTCGGACAAGCACTACCTCACTCGACTGAGCGAGTGGGAGGTACCCATGATCCCGACGACCTGGTTGGAGCCGGAGGCCGGATACTCCAAGCACCAGGTCCACACCCGCTTCCCGGCGCATGGTGACTTCGTCGTCAAGCCGGCCGTCTCCTCGGGCGGGCGCGGCACAGGGCGCTACACCGCCACCGACGCCTCCTCCCGTTCGGCGGCGATCAATGACGCCATGCACCACCTGCGTCGTGGGCGCACTGTCATGGTTCAGCGCTACCTCGAGGAGGTCGACCGCAAGGGAGAGGTCTCACTGGTCTACTTCAACGGGGTGCTCTCCCATGCAGTGGAGAAGGCCCCGATGCTTCACCCGTCCTTCAAATCGACCGACCAGATCCACGAGGAGATCGTGACCGCGCGGGAGCCCAGCGAACAGGAGTGGCTCTGGGGCGAGCGCGTGCGTAAGGCCATTCATGCGCTCATCAAGGAGGTCTCCGGCCGCGACATCCAGCTCCTGTTCAACCGTGTGGACGTCGTCGGAGATGGTCGGGGCGGCTTCTACCTCATGGAGGTCTCACTGATCGATGCGGGTCTCTACCTGGGGGCCGCCCCGGAGGCGCTGGACAACTTCGCCGATGCCATCGCTCAGCGCATCCTCTGGTGACTGGAGAGAAGCGCGAAGGGCTTGGGTGGCTGCGTGTGGTAGATAAGTGCCATGCGCACGCTGCTCAACATCATCTGGGTCGTCTTCGGCGGGTTCTGGCTCTTCCTCGGTTACATCGTCTTCGGTCTGCTCGCCTGCCTCCTCATCATCACGATCCCCGCAGGCGTTGCATCCTTCCGCATCGCCGCCTACGTGCTGTGGCCCTTCGGACGTGAAGTGGTTCCCGCACCCGGAGCCGGCGTCATGAGCGGGATCAGTAACATCATCTGGTTCCTCATCGCCGGCCTCTGGCTGGCGATCGGCCACGTCGTCACTGCTGCCATGCAGGCCATCACTATCATCGGGATCCCGCTGGCGGTGGCGAACATCAAGCTGATCCCCGTCACCTGCTTTCCCTTCGGCAAGCAGATCGTCGAGACCCGCTAAGAGGCCGCGTCGCGTGGCGTAGCGGGTGGCGAGACGTACTTTTCCCGTGAGAACTGTGTTCTCCCGCAGATGACTGGGGTCGGGACGAAGTCGTCTGCGGGAGAAGTACGTTCTGGATGGAGAACGCAGTTCCTGATCCGCTCGGCCGGCTGCCCTGCACCACCGCCGAGACCGGTCAGCACGCCCACGCTCTGCGCCCGGCTGCCGCAGGTGGTGGCCGGGCGCGTCGTCACCGCCCGGGTAGCGTCGGTTCTGCGCCGCCTTCTGCCGCGATCTCTCAGGCCTCCTCGGCATCGGGCTTGTTGAGAGGTTTCAGAGGCGATACGGCGGTTGATGCCCCAATGGTCCAGGTGACGGACCGTCAGGAGGATGCTGGTGATCGCCGGGTCGTTGTGCTGCTCGAGGTTGAGGACAATGAGTAGGCGGAAGGCTGCCGTGTCGGGACCGAGGGTGGCGGATGAGGCCGCCGATGGGGGTGGGTCCACGGGGATACGCGGCCGGGCCTGTGGTTGAGGTGCTACCGGTCCCATCTTGAAACTATCCGATACCGTGTCGCAATGCGAACGTTCTCGGTATCCGCCACGTCCTTGGGGCGTGAGCCGGCTCGGTTGGCTGATCTACTGGCGCGAGGCCCGGTCGTTCTGGACGGGGCGATGGGTACCGAGCTCGACGCCCGTGGGGTCGACACCCGCAACGCACTGTGGTCGGCGCTTGCGCTCACCGCAGCGCCCGACGTCGTACGCGAGGTCCACACTGACTATCTGGGTGCCGGTGCTCGCGTGATCACCACCAACACCTACCAGGCAACGCTCCCGGCACTGATCCGGTCCGGGTGTGACGCTGTAGCCGCACGAGAGGTCATCGCAGCCGGCGTCCGTTTAGCCGAGGATGCAGCCCGTCGCTTCGGCAAGGAGCACCCCGAGGAGTCGGTGCTCGTAGCCGGAGGGCTCGGACCTTATGGCGCCTACCTGGCTGACGGAAGTGAGTACACCGGTGCTTACGACATCAACATTCCAGAGGACTCCGGTTTCCTGGAGGTCCACAGGCCTCGCATTGAGGTGCTGGTGGGGGAGGGGATTGACCTGTTCGCCCTGGAGACGCTTCCGCGTCTGGACGAGGCTCAGGCGCTCCTCGCCATGGTGAAGGGCCTCGCTCCTCAGGCTGAGTGCTGGGTCTCCTTCCAGGTGCGGTCCGACGGCGCCCGCCTGGCCGACGGCACCCCGCTGGACGAGGCGGTGGCCTGGGCCGCGCGGGAGGAAACTGTGGTGGCCGTCGGGGTCAACTGCGTGGCCCCCGATGTTGTCGACCGGGCGCTTCCAGTACTACGCGCGTGCACCTCCAAGCCGCTGGTGGCCTATCCCAATGCCGGTGATCTCTACGACCCGGTGGCCAAGAGCTGGCGGGCCGGAGAGGGTAGGAGCGGAGCCGCGGCGCTGGCGCCCTCTTGGATCGCTTCCGGCGTCCGACTCATCGGGGGCTGCTGCCGCACCCGCCCGGCCCAGATCCGTGAGCTTGCCCGCGCGGTGGACGCATAGCCCCGTTACCTTCCGAGTCGATCACCCGAGGCAGCAGTCGGGCACTGGCTTGCCCGTCATTACTCTAGTGCTAGAGTAACAACATGTCCTCTGATGCCGACATCGTTGTCCTCTCCCTCATTGCCGAGCAGCCGCGGCACGGCTACGACCTCGACCGGGTCATCGAGCGGCGAGGCTACCGCCAGTGGACATCCCTGGCCTTCTCCTCCGTCTACTACCTCCTCAAGCGCCTGTCGGAACGGGGGCTCCTCGAGCCCGATGACGGCTCCGAGGGTCGGCGCACCGTCTTCCGCGTGACCGACGCCGGGCGCCATGAGCTGAGGAAGGCCGCCGGTGAGCGTGTTCTCGCTCCGGCTCCGCCCGCCGCCGGTGTACTCCCGGCGCTCAATGCCTATGCCCGGCTCGATGAACCCGAGCTCGTGGCGGCGCTGGCGCAGCGCGCTGAGGCACTCCTCGATAGGCTCGATGAGCTGCGCGGGCTGCGTGCTCGGGTTGATGAGGAGCATGCCCTGGCCATCTTCGACTACGAGATCCTGCGCCAGGAAGCGGATCTCGTCTGGACCCGCACCCTTCTCAAGAAAGCAGGCAGCGATGAGGATTGACATCAAGAAGGACCGCAAGGACCTGTACCTGCCGGGGCGAATCGACTTCACGGAGGTGGACGTACCGGCCATGACCTACCTGGCCATCGACGGCCACGGCGATCCCAATACCTCACCGACCTACGCCACCGCGATCCAGGCGCTCTACGCAGGCGCCTACGCGATCCGCGCCGTGCTGAAGAAAAGAACCGGCGACGACTTCGTCGTCGGTCCTCTCGAGGGGCTGTGGACGAGTGCCGGCAACTCCGCCTTCGTCGCCCGCGACAAGGGGGAGTGGGACTGGACCATGATGATCCCCCTGCCCGACGCGGTCTCATCGCAGGACATCGCCGAGGGGCTGGCGCAGGCGGCGCGTAAGAAGCCCGACCTTCCCGTCTCCGCCCTCAAGGAGTTCCCCCTGAGCGAGGGAAGATCGCTGCAGATCCTCCACATGGGCGCCTACGACGACGAGGCCCCCACTCTGGCGCGACTGAACGACGAGGTCATGCCGAGTCTCGGGCTCACCTGGAACGGTCCCCACCACGAGATCTACCTCAGCGACCCCAGGCGCGTGGTGCCGGAGAGGATGAAGACCATCCTGCGCCAGCCGGTGAAACCTGACACGGATGCCAACGAGGCTGGTTAACCCTGCTGCGGGCCCACGGACAGCAGGTGGATGACCGCGCGCTCGTCCCGGTCGCACTCGGCCAGGTCCACCAGCGCTGTCAGTCGCCAGTCGTGGTCGCCATCGGGGTCCTCCAGGACCTGCGTGGCCAGCCACACCTGCCTGCGCGAGGCCTCCAGGGCCTCGCGCAGGCGCTCGCTGACACCGGCGGCCGCCAGTGCCGTCTCGTCGGGGGTCTCGTCGAGCGGGGCCAGAGACATTGCCCGGGCCGAGGTATCCGTGCCGATCCAGTCGTACTCGTCCCAGTAACGCCCCAGCACCTCGTCCCAGCGGTCCTCGCCCCAGCCGGAGGGTGCGTCCAGACGGCCCAGGGCCTCGACGTCGTCGCGCGCCATGAGCTCCACGCGCCGGAACATCTCCCGCCGCACCGCGACCCGGAAGGCGTGACGGTTGCGAGTGAAGGCGACCGTCCCGTCCTCGCCTGCACCGAAGGCCCGCTCGACCCCGGCCGAGTCCTCCGCGCCGGAACGGTCGCCCTCCAGCAGGCCGGCCATCTCGCCCGCCTTGCCCGCCTGGGCCCGGCCGAGAGCCTCCCACTCGTCGAGCAGGGAGGAGTCGACAGCTCGCACGAGCGCCCCCAACCAGTCGATGAGATCGGTGACCTCGGGTGTGCGGTGCTCCTCGGGCACGACCTGGCGCAGCGCCCGGTAGGCGTCGGTGAGGTAGCGCAGCACCACGCCCTCGCTGCGTCCCAGGTCATAGCGCGAGATGAGGTCGGAGAAGGTCATCGCGTTCTCCACCATCTCGCGCACCACCGACTTCGGCGCCAGCTCGTGCTCGGCGATCCACGGGTTGGCCTGCTTGTACATCTCCAGGGCAGGAGTGAGCAGCTCGGCCAACGGCTGGGGCCAGGTGACCTCCTCCAGAGCGGCCATGCGCTCCTCGTAGTCCATGCCCTCGGCCTTCATCGCGGCGATCGTCTCACCGCGAGCGGCGCGCTGTTGAGCGTAGAGCAGTGGTCGCGGGTCGTCCAATGTGGCCTCGACGACGCTGACGACGTCGACCGTGTGCTCCGGTGCCTCGACGTTCAGCAGGTCCATGGCCGCCAGGGCGAAGGGCGCCAGGGGCTGATTGAGGGCGAAGTCGGTCGGCAGGTCCACGGCCAGCCGGAGCCTGGGACGCCCGTCGGCGGCGGCCTGCGCGCTGGAGACGTGTGTGAGGACCCCCGCCGTGCGCAGGGACAGGTAGATCTCCAAGGCGCGGCGCACGTGTCGGCGCCGCTGGGCCTCGGGGTCGTGGGCGCGCTCCAGGAGGCCCGCCATCGCCGCCACCGGGTCGCCGGCGCGCTCCATGAGGTTCAGCACCATGGTGGTGGTGACCTGGAACTGGCTGGTCAACGTCTCCGGGGCCGCGTCGCGCAGCCGCTCGAAGGTCTTGTCCGTCCAGTTGACGCGCCCCTCGGGGGCCTTCTTGCGCACGATCTTGCGGCGCTTGCGCTCATCGTCGCCGGCCTTGGCCAGCGCCTTGGCGTTCTCGATGACGTGCTCGGGGGCCTGGACGACGACGTAGCCGTGGGTGTCGAAGCCGGCGCGCCCGGCCCGTCCGGCGATCTGGTGGAACTCGCGAGCGGTGAGGTGGCGCTCCTTGGATCCGTCGAACTTCACCAGCGAGGTCATGGCCACCGAGCGGATCGGCACGTTGATGCCCACCCCGAGCGTGTCCGTGCCACAGATGACGGACAGCAGGCCCTCGCGGGCCAGGCGCTCCACCAGCCGCCGGTAGCGCGGCAGCATGCCCGCATGGTGCACGCCGATACCGGCGCGCAGCAGCCGGGAGAGCGTGGCCCCGAAACCACCCCCGAAGCGGAAGTTGCCGAGCGCCTCCACCATCTCGGCCTTACGGGACTTGGGCACCAGGTCCACGCTCAGCAGGGAGGTCGCCCGCTCGACCGCCTCCTTCTGGGAGAAGTGGACGACGTAGACCGGAGCCTTGTCCTGCCCCACCAGGCGCTGAAGCAGCTCACCGATCGGCTCGACGACGTACTCCATCTCCAGGGGAACCGGCCTCACGGCGTCGTCGACGACGGCGACCTCGCGGCCCGTGCGCTCGCGCAGGTCCCGCACGAAGAAGGAGACATCGCCCAGCGTGGCCGACAGCAGCACCATCTGTGCCTGGGGCAGCTCCAACAGGGGCACCTGCCAGGCCCAGCCGCGCTGCGGGTCGGCGTAGTAGTGGAACTCGTCCATGATGACGCAGTCCACGTCCATGTCCTGGCCCTCGCGCAGGGACTGGTTGGCCAGGATCTCCGCGGTGCAGCAGATGATCGGGGCGGCGGCGTTGATGGAAGTGTCCCCGGTGACCATTCCGACGTTGTCCGCCCCGAACAGACCCACCAGCTCGAAGAATTTCTCACTGACCAGGGCCTTGAGGGGGGCCGTGTAGTAGGAGCGCCCCCCGCGGGCCAGGGAGACGGTGTGGGCGGCCAGCGCGATCATCGACTTGCCCGAACCTGTCGGGGTGGCGGCGATGACGTGGCGGCCCTCAAGAATCTCCGACAGCGCCTCGTCCTGGTGCGAGTAGAGGGGGCGGCCGGTCGTCTCCGCCCAGTCCGAGAAGGCCAGGTAGACCTCCTCGGGCTCGGGGACGTGCTCGGGATCATCAACCGGGATGAGGGCGTCGAGCATCGCGTTGAGGGCCGGAGCAGTCTGGGAGGTCACGGCGTCATCGTCTCACGTGGGTGCGGAGGGGATGCAGCCGGGCCCGTGGCATGCTGAGGCCTCACCCTCCGTCCAGTCGCCGTCCCAGGAGAATAGTGCACCCCCTTACGCCCGTGTCATAAGGGGGTGCACTATGTTCCGGGCGCCGATTCATGAGAGCATGCGGGCCGTCCCCATATGCTGCGACACCGTGAAAGGCAGATTCTCCCATGGATGCTCTCGCTGCCCAGCTCGCGGCGGTCTCGGACTGGATCACGCTTCACATCACCATGTGGGTGCTCGTCGGTACCGGGATCCTGCTGACCGTCCGCACCCGTGCCGTCCAGTTGCGACGACTGCCGGACATGTTCCGTCAGGTGGCCGGATCACGCTCTGGTGCACAGGGGGGCATCTCCTCCTTCCAAGCCTTCACGATCTCCCTGGCCGCCCGCGTAGGCATCGGTAACGTCTTCGGCGTCGCAGCGGCCCTCATCCTGGGTGGGCCCGGTGCGATCTTCTGGATGTGGGTCGTCGCTCTGGTCGGTATGGCTACCGCCTTCTTCGAGGCGACACTGGCCCAGATGTTCAAGGTCCGCCACACTGACGGCTCCTTCCGTGGCGGTCCCGCCTACTACATGGCGCGAGGACTGCGTAGCCGGACCCTCGGCGTCGTCTTCGCGGGGCTGACGATCTTCACCTGCGGCTTCTCCATCATCATGGTTCAGTCCAACGCCGTCGCCGGCGTCATCGGCCCGGGCTCCCCGCTGGACCTGCCCCCGAGCATCGCCGCTGCGGTCCTGGTGGGGCTGGCTGCCCTCGTCATCCTCGGCGGGGTACGACGGGTCGCCCGCGTCACCGAGTGGATGGCGCCCATCATGGCCCTGGTCTACGTGGTCATGGCCATCATCATCGTCGGCCTCCACATCAACCAGCTTCCGGGCATCCTGGCCACCATCGTGGGTTCGGCTTTCGGCCCCTACCCCTTCGCCGGAGGGGTGACCGGAGGCATCATCGCCGCCCTGACCAACGGAACCCGTCGCGGCCTGTTCTCCAACGAGGCCGGACAGGGCACCGCCCCCTTCGCAGCCGCCACTGCCACCGTCGCCCACCCCGTCCAGCAAGGACTCATCCAGTCCCTCGGTGTCTTCGTCGACACTATCGTTGTGTGTACCGCGACTGCCTTCATCATCCTCGTTTCCGGCGTCTACAGCCCCGCGCTTGTCGAGGCCGGCAGCCTGACCCCGGAGGCCGCCAGTACCCTGACCTCCGACGCCGTCGCCGCCTCCCTCGGCGGATGGACGGCCGTGCCCATGACCATCGTCATCTTCGTCCTGGCCTTCTCCTCCATCATTGCCGCGGCCACCTACTCCGAGGTCTCCATGACCTTCATCTCCGAGCGGCCCGTATGGCGGTGGCTGCCCAGACTGGTCTCGGTGGCCTCCACCGGCCTGGGTGCACTCGCCACTTTGACAGTGGTGTGGAACACTGTTGACATCACCATGGCCATCATGACCCTGACCAATCTGGTCGCCCTCATCTGGCTTGCTCGGTGGGGCGTGGGTGCGCTCAGGGACTGGGACGCCCAACGCGAGCAGGGCCGAGACACCCCCGTCTTCATCGGTATCGATAACCCGCACCTGCCCGGAGATCTCCCTGGTGACGTCTGGGCAGGTGAGAGCTCCGTCGTCGGCGCCGATGAATCGAGCCAGACCTCCGGCGTTATCGCGGCCACCCCGGCCCGCAGTCAACCCGCCGCCTCGACAGGAGCCGACGCATGAACCTCACCCACGTTGAGAACCTGCTCAACTCCGTCGACGACTTCTTCTATACCTATCTTCTTGCCGCCTTGCTCATTCTGGCCGGCCTCTACCTGACCACGCGTACCCAGCTGGTCCAGTTGCGTCACTTCGGCACCATGGTCAACTCGTTGTCCGGGTCACGCTCAGGCGCACAAGGGGGCATCTCCTCCTTCCAGGCCTTCGCCGTGGGACTGGCCGCCCGAGTTGGCATCGGCAATATTGCCGGCGTCGCCCTGGCCGTTGTGGCCGGTGGTCCCGGCTCCCTGTTTTGGATGTGGGTCGTAGCGCTCATCGGAATGGCGACCAGTTTCGTGGAGTCCACACTCGCCCAGATCTTCAAGGAGCGCGGTCGGGACTTCACCTTCCGCGGGGGACCCGCTTACTACATCAAGAACGGTTTAGGATCGGCTCTGTGGGGCAGGATCTTCGCCGCCATGTGCATCGTCTCGGTCGGCGTCACTGTGGTCATGGTGCAGACGAACTCATTGGCACAGGTCATCACGGCCACTGTTCCCAGCGTCTCGGGCTGGGTGGTCGGGGTCTTCCTCGTCCTGCTGACCGCGCCCGTGGTCCTGGGAGGAGTCCGGCTCGTGGCCCGCGTCGCGGAGTGGCTCGCCCCCGTCATGGCTCTGGCCTACGTGCTCATGGCCGTGGTGGTCATCGTCCTCAACGCAGACAAGCTTTTCGAGGTTCTCCTGAGTATCTTTGAGGGGGCCTTCGGCCTCAACCAGGCCTTCTTCGGCGCCGCCGGAGGAATCCTCGCAGCGCTGCTCAACGGTGTGCGCCGTGGGCTGTTCTCCAATGAAGCCGGCCTTGGTACGGTCCCGAACGCCGCCGGCACCGCGACCGTCGCCCACCCCGTGCGCCAGGGGCTCATCCAGTCCTTTGGCGTCTTCGTCGACACCATCCTCGTGTGCACGGCCACCGGCCTGCTCATCCTGCTGACCACCGACACCTACCATCCGGGTGACGACTCCCTGGTCGGCGCGATTCTCACTCAGCAGGCCGTCGCCGAGCATCTGGGCACATGGACCACCTGGCCCATGGTGGTGCTCATCTTCGTCCTGGTCTTCTCCACCGTGCTGGGCTGTTACTCCTACGCCCAGGTCAATGTCAACTTCTTGGGTGGAGAGCGCCGGGCTGAGCAGATCTTCGGAATCCTCCTGACCGCCGCGGCCTTCGGCGGTACCGTCCTGACCCTGCCCATCGTCTGGGCCCTGACCGACATTGCCCTGGGACTCCTGGGCGTGCTCAACCTCGTTGTCATCGTCCGCCTGGCCCCTTGGGTCATCGGAGCCCTGCGAGACTTCGAGGCCCAGCGAGCCCAGGGCATCACCGAGCCGACCTTCGTTGGTCATGGCAACTCCCTCCTGCCCGGAGACGTGGTTCCCGGCGTCTGGGAGCCCGACGATGCAGTAAGGCGGGGCTGATTGCATTGCCTCCAACAGCGCACACTTCCTGGACGGACCAGATCGATGCGGTTCTGTCCTCCACCTCCGATCTGCTCTACTCCTGGGTGCTCATGTGGGTCCTGGTCGGAGCCGGCATCTTCTTCACCATCAGGACTCGGGGTGTTCAACTGCGGCATACCGGTGCTATCGCCGTCTCGGTGGCAGGCTCCCGCGATGGACGCCACGGTGGGATAACTTCCTTCCAGGCTTTCGCCGTCGGACTGGCCTGTCGAGTGGGAACCGGCAACATCGTCGGGGTGGCCCTGGCGCTCATCATGGGTGGCCCCGGAGCTGTCCTGTGGATGTGGCTCGTCGCGATTCTCGGAACTGCCACCGCCTTCAGTGAAGCGACGCTTGCCCAGTTGTTCAAGGTACGTCGCCCGGATGGCTCCTTCCGAGGTGGCCCCGCCTACTACATCTCCCGCGGACTGCGACTACCGATCCTGGGCTCAGTATTCGCCGTCGTCTTCCTCATTGCCAACGGCCTGGTCATGCCCATGGTGCAGGCCAACGCCATCACCGCCTCCCTCCAGGGGGCCGGCGGACTGTCGCCGAGTCTGGGAGCCGTACTCGTCGTAGCGTTGACTGCGCCGGTTCTCCTGGGGGGTCTGCGCGCCATGGCGCGAGTGGCCGAGTACCTGGCCCCGCTCATGGCACTGGCCTACCTGGTTCTAGTCCTGGCCATCCTCGTCACCCACCCCGTCCAGGCCTGGGATGCGCTGCGATCCATCATCGAAGGAGCCTTCGGCCTGCGCCAGGGCCTGGGGGGGCTTGCCGGGGGAGTGACCGCAGCGCTGCTCAATGGTGTGCGTCGTGGCCTTTTCTCCAACGAGGCGGGGCTGGGCGGGGCCGCCTGTGCCGCGGGCTCAGCCACTGTGAGGCACCCGGTCCAGCAGGGATTCATCCAGGCCTTCGGAGTTGTGGTGGACACCCTGTTCGTGTGCACCGCAACAGCACTGGCGATCCTGGTCGCCGGCGTAGACGTCTTCCAGCCCGGAAGGACTGCCAAGGGGGCTGCGGGAACCCTGACCCAGGATGCCATCGCTCACCTGGTGGGGGAGTGGAGCCGCTGGCCCATGGCCCTGCTCGTTGTCGTCTTGGCCTACACCACTATCATTGGGGCATTCTCCTATGCCCAGGTCTGCCTGGACTACCTCTCCGACCGCCCCTGGGTCTCACGTGCGCTCCAGATCGGCGCTGTCATTTGCGCCGGAGTGGGAAGTGTGCAGCAGCTGACCACCGTGTGGACCCTGGCGGACGTGCTCCTGGGAGCTGGCGCCATCATCAACCTCGTCGCGCTCGTGGCTCTGAGCCGGTGGATTGCCGGGGCGCTACAGGACTGGGAAGCTCTCCGGCGCGATCCGACGCCGGATGGCGACCGGCCGTCCTTCTACGGAGACTCCGCCTATCTACCCGCTGCTCTTCCCCCAGGAGCCTGGGAGAATCCAATCAGCCAGTAGATCGGTGTCGTCACCGAATCGAAACACTCTGTCAGTAGCCTTCGAGAATACGGTGCGTCGCCCCACTTCGAGGCGGGACGGGCGAGGTGCTCGTACGTATCCCTGCCCTGACCGCACATCGTCTGCCAGGCCTGCGTCCTCATCCCACCCCTATGGAGGTTCTCACGTGCATCCGGTTCCGGCTCCCATGAACAGCGCCGCTTCCAGCGGAGACGACGGCTGGACCGGCTCGCTCGAGTCCTTTTTCACCGCTGGTGCGGATATCCTGGACAAGGCCTCCGGCTACTTGTTCCTCTACCTGCTCGCCTGGCTGCTCATTCTGGGCGGTCTCTACTTCACCTTGCGTACCGGAGCGGTGCAGCTGCGTCTGTTCCCCCATATGGTGCGGGCCATCACCTCCTCCCGCGGTGGTAACGAGGGCGGGATCTCCTCCTTCCAAGCCTTTGCTGTCGGGTTGGCGTCCCGAGTCGGCACCGGCAACATCGTGGGTGTGGCCATCGCCATCACCATGGGTGGTCCCGGCGCCGTGTTCTGGATGTGGATCGTTGCGCTGGTGGGCATGGCCACCGGCTTCATTGAGGCCACCCTCGCCCAGCTGTACAAGGTCACGCACCCCGACGGCTCCTTCCGCGGAGGCCCGGCCTACTACATCCAGCGTGGCCTGGGATCCAAGCCCGCTGCCCGGGTGTTCGCGGTGGTCATCACCTTTGTCTTCGGCTTCGCCTATGAGGCCACCCAGGCCAACACCATCGCGGCTACCATGAAGAGCACCTTCCACGTCGAGCCCTGGCTGACCGCTATCGGCCTGGTCGTCATCACCACGCCGATCATCTTCAAGGGCATCAAGTCTGTTGCTGCCATCTCTGAGTGGCTCGTGCCGATCATGACGGTGGTCTACGCCCTGATCGCCTTGGCCATCCTGGTGCTGCACGCCAGCGCGATCCCAGGCGCCATCATTTCCATCTTCGAGGGTGCCTTCGGACTCGACCAGGCCTTTGCCGGAACCGCCGGCGGGCTGTTCGCTGCAGCGCTCAACGGAGTCAAGCGGGGCCTGTTCTCCAACGAGGCCGGTGAGGGATCGGTTCCCAACATTGCGGCCACAGCCACCGTCTCTCACCCCGTGCAGCAGGGATTCGTTCAGTCCCTGGGCGTCTTCGTCGACACGATCGTGGTGTGCACCGTCACTGCCCTCATCGTCCTGCTCTCCGGGGTCTACGACCCGGTGGCCGCTCAAGCCGACCCGGAAACCGCGAATGCTGCCGCCAATACCCTGACCTCGGCCTCCGTCAGCTATGTGCTCGGCGGTTGGGCGCAGTACCTCATGGCTATCATCATCTTCGTCTTCGCCTACTCCTCCCTTCTGGGCAACTACACCTATGCCCAGGTCAACATGGACTTCCTTCAGGGCAAGCAGCACAAGCACTATGCCCTGCGGGCCATGATCATCGTGGCCACGGCCGTCGGGTCCTTGTCCACCCTCACCTTCGTATGGAACCTCTCTGACCTGGTCATGGGTGCGATGACCGTCATCAACATGGTCTCCATCCTCCTGCTAGGGGGCTGGGCCCTCGGCGCCCTGCGCGACTGGGAGGCTCAGCGCCGAGCCGTCCAGGCCGGCGAGAAGGAGGAGATCCGGTTCGTCGCCACCGACAACCCCTACTTGCCCGGCGAGCTCCCCGGAGGGATCTGGGCCGCCGACGGTCCCGCACACGCTGCCGTTATGGAGCGTCGCGCTGCACTGGAGGATGCGTCGGGCAGCTGATCCGGACCGCGTTAGGCTGGCGCCCATGAAGATCGCACGATTCTCCACCGGTGACGAGCCCCGCTACGGCGTCGTTCAAGGGTTGCCCGACGGCGAGGTCGCATCGGGCGACTCCGAGGGGCACCTCCTGGTCCTTAAGGGAGACCCCCTCTACTCCCTGCCCGAGGCCACCGGAGAGGTCGTCGAGCTGCGCGAGGCCCGGCTCCTGTCCCCGGTCATCCCTCGCTCCAAGGTGGTAGGGATCGGGAAGAACTACCCGGACCACATCGCCGAAATGGGAGGGTGCGAGCCCTCGCGCGAGCCGATCGTCTTCCTCAAGCCCAATACCTCCGTCATCGGCCCGGATGCTCCGATCGTCCTGCCGTCGTGGAGCGACGAGGTCCATTACGAGGCCGAGCTGGCCGTCGTCATCAAGACCCTTGCCAAGGACATCCCTGCTGACCACGCCGACGATGTCATTCTGGGCTACACGGTCGCCAACGACGTCTCGGCCCGCGACCGACAGCGCGCCGAGCCGCAGTGGGTGCGGGCCAAGGCCTTCGATACCTCCTGCCCCCTGGGCCCGTGGATCGAGGTTCCTGAGCCCGGCCGCATCCCTGTCTTCTCGCCTGATGATGCGGTAGTCCGTGCTCGACTCGACGGCCGCCTCGTCCAGGAGGGCTGTACCGGCGACATGATCCGCACAGTCCCGGAACTGGTCTCCTATATCTCAACGATCTTCACACTCCTTCCCGGTGACGTCATCCTCACCGGCACACCGGCGGGAGTCGGTGAGATCCGGGCTGGACAGCGCGTCGAGGTCGAGGTCGCGGGCATCGGCTCCTTCTCCAACCCGGTGGTACGTCGCTGAGCCGACGACGTCGGCCTCGGCATGTTCGGGATCAGGGCGTCGCCCGGGATAGACGACGGGCCGTGCAACCTATACGGCGAACGGTCTCCTCCTCGATGTTCCGTCCCGTCGCCAGGTTGAGGCGGCAGAACCCTGACCAGGCGGCTCCGAAGGTCACTCCCTCGTTCATCGCGACTCCGGCCTCCTTGCGGAACAAGTGAGCCGGTCTCTCCAGCCCCAGACCTCGGCAGTCCAGCCAGGCCAGGTAGGTCGCCTCTGGGAGCGTTACGTCTATGCCCTCCACGCCGGCCAGAACATCGCCCACCAGTTCCCGGTTGGCGCGGATATAGGTGCGAACCTCGCTCAGCCACTCCTGCCCCTCGCGCAGGGCTGCGATCGTGGCCATGGCCCCGATGACGGAGGCCTCAGCCTGGAGGTGGGCACTGCGCGCATCGGCGTCCCACCGAGTACGGGCACGACCCGAGGCGATGAGTTGGGCGCACTTCAGTCCCGGAATGTTCCACCCCTTGGAGGCGGCCGTCGCCGTGAACGTCAGATCCGGGTCAGCGCCCGGACGAGAGGCGTAGGAAACGTGGGACAGGTGCTCGTCGAGTACCAGAGGTGCGTGGATCTCATCGGCGAAGACCGGCACCCCGTAAACCGAGGACAGCGCTGCGACGGCGTCGAGCTCGGCGGTAGTGAGCACCCGCCCCACCGGGTTCCAAGGATTGCACAGGACGAACAGCCCGGCCCCTGCGGCCATGGCGGACTCGACGCCGTCGAGATCCAGCATCCAGCGAGGTGAACCGTCCTGTGTCCCGTACACGGAGGGGACCTCGACGCAGTCGCGACCATTGCGACCAGGAATCTCGAGGAAAGGCATGTAGGCCGGGGTGGGGACGATGATCGGCGAGCCCTCGCGGGTGTGGACGGCGATGATCACGCTCAGTGACGAGAGCACATCCGGCAGGAGGCTCACCTGCTCGGCCTCCACCTGCCAACCGAAGGTCTCCCGCTGGTAGCGAGCCGTCTCCTCACGCACTTCCCGAGAGACCGAGGGCGGCATGTATCCCAGAAGGCCTGTGTGCACCGCCCGGTGAATCGCTTCCTCAACTGCGGGGGCGGTCCCCAGATCCATCTCAGCGACCCAGGCTCCGATGACGTCGCCGGGGTACTGCGACCACTTCAGTGACCCGCGTTCACGCATCTGCTGCGGGGTTAGGGAGTCGAAGATCTGGACGATGGAGCCCGAACTGTCGGAAAAGGAGACAACCATGGATGGGATTCTAGGAGCGTTCCCTAAGGCCCCCACCCAGGCAGATGCGTGCGAGTGCGTATCAACTTGAGGAGAGTCGACGGGGCTATCAGGTGTCCTTGGGCGACCTGCCTGAGCCCCTACTTGCCGTTCTTGTCGCCGGGGACGGCGGTCTTGTGGTCGCCGGATCCGCCCTTCTTGTCGTCGCTCTTTCCGTCCTGGCCATCGGGGGAACCGCCGGCGGACTCGGTGGTGGCTGCCCGCTGCTCGGGGTGGTGTGGTGGGTGCGGAGATGGATGTCAGTCGATTATTGATCGACCGAACGGTAGCGACATGTCGACGAAAGTGGCAGGATGGGATGGCACCCAGGTCGCCTGTGAGTTGCCTTGTCGAGAACAGCTCTTGCGCAAGGTTATGCATGGTGCCGGTGTGCGGTGTCGGATCCGGTGACAGTATACGATCGTCTATTTGTTCCAACTAAGGAAGGGAAGAATTTTCTATGAGTTCTTTGTCGGGTCGGCGTTTTTCCACGGGGGTCTCCGTGTTGGTTCTGGCTGTGGGGGTGTTTGCGGTGCCGGCGTCGGATGCTGGTGCGGCGGAGCGTGACGGTGCCTGTGACTCGGGTGAGGTCTGCTTCTACTACAACAGCAATCAGCAGGGGGCGGTGTCCGACTTCTCCTCGTCGGTCGGAAGCTATGGGGAGTCGCAGCCGAAGTGCTACGAGTTCAAGGGCTCGGGCAAGGGTGCGGGTGAGTGCATGAAGAACCAGGCGGCCTCGGTCGCCAACCGCAGTGACAAGCCGGTGACGGTTTACTACAACTCCAACTACCAGGGGGCCAGTCAGACCATCCCTGCGGGTGAGTCGGCCAACCTCAGCGCCGAGCTGAAGAACCAGAACGCCTCCCACCTCATCGGCGACACCGGCTCCTCAGGCGGCTCACCTGCCCCGGTGTCTGAACAGTGGGCCAGCCCCGTACCCTCCGACGCGCGGATCACTGCCGGTTACCCGAGGTACTCCGGTGGGGGGTACCACCCGGGTATTGACACCGTCGGGTTTCGCACTGCCAAGTCCGCCTGCACGGGAACGGTTAAGAGTGTCGATATCCACCCGAAGTATGCCGATGACAATGCTCATGGTGTAAAAGGCTCGTCGAACTTCTTGAGGATTGACTGTGGTGGCGGTGTCGAGATGGGCTACGCGCACTTCTATGCCCGTGACCTTCCGAAGGACATCAAGCCCGGGGTACAGGTCCAGGCAGGACAGGACCTGTTCCCCATTGGGAACCAGGGCAACTCCTCGGGAACTCACCTCCATTTCGAGGTGAAGGTCGACGACAAATACGTCCACCCCTTCAACTTCCTGCGTTCAAAGGGAGTGACGGGCCTGCCTGGCTGACGGTTCTCAAGTGAATGACGATATTCATGGACATCCAAGAAAGGAAACATATGATGTCTGGCCAGCTTACTCGGCGTTTTTCCACGGGGGTCTCCGTGTTGGTTCTGGCTGTGGGGGTGTTTGCGGTGCCGGCGTCGGATGCTGGTGCGGCGGAGCGTGACGGTGCCTGTGACTCGGGTGAGGTCTGCTTCTACTACAACAGCAATCAGCAGGGGGCGGTGTCCGACTTCTCCTCGTCGGTCGGAAGCTATGGGGAGTCGCAGCCGAAGTGCTACGAGTTCAAGGGCTCGGGCAAGGGTGCGGGTGAGTGCATGAAGAACCAGGCGGCCTCGGTCGCCAACCGCAGTGACAAGCCGGTGACGGTTTACTACAACTCCAACTACCAGGGGGCCAGTCAGACCATCCCTGCGGGTGAGTCGGCCAACCTCAGCGCCGAGCTGAAGAACCAGAACGCCTCCCACCTCATCGGCGACACCGGCTCCTCAGGCGGTACCCAGGAGCCACCGGCATCGGGGGACCTGACGAATCCCTACCCCGGTGCGATGGGTGCCAACGGCGGCTACACGCCTCGTGCGCAGTGGCTCAAGGACAAGATCTCTCAGGAGTTCCCGGAGATCCAGTGCAACACTTATAAGACGGCGGACAGCAAATCGGATCACTCCACGGGCAACGCACTCGATTGCTGGGGACCTGACTCGGAGCGTCAGAAGGTGTCGGAGTGGGCGAAGGCCAACGCCGGGTCGCTTGAGGTGCTCTACGTCATTCACCATCAGAAGATCTACAACATCGCCAGGTCCAGTGAGGGGTGGAGGCTGATGAAGAAGCGTGCCACACCCACTGACAACCACATGGACCACGTGCATATCTCGATGCAGCATCCCGGAGACGAGTACTGACCGGGCGGCACGTCATCGCCGGACGCCACTGGGTGTGCCTCCGATGAACCGGGTGCGTCTCGGATGATCTGTATGGCGTGGCAGGGCCGGGGGACTCCCCATGGGAGGCTCCCGACCCTGCTCCCTATTGCCTCAGGGGGTTATCCTGACTTCATCATGCCTGAACTCAGTGATCACTCATCCGTCTTCCGTCCTGAGCCCGCAGCTGCGTCCGGCGTCCCGGAGCAGGGCTCATCGTCCGTGCGCGTACGTTTCTGTCCCTCACCCACGGGAACCCCTCACGTGGGTATGGTGCGCACCTGTCTGTTCAACTGGGCATACGCCCGTCATACCGGTGGCACCTTCGTCTTCCGGATCGAGGACACTGACGCCGCTCGCGACTCCGAGGAATCCTTCGACGACATCCTGGACTCCCTGACCTGGCTGGGGCTGGACTGGGACGAGGGCGTGGGCAAGGGCGGTCCTCATGAGCCCTACCGTCAGTCCCAGCGCATGGACCTGTACAAGCAGGTGGCCGCCGAGCTGCTGGAGGCGGGCTACCTGTACGAGTCCTTCTCCACCCCTGAGGAGATCGAGGCCCGTCACCGTGAGCGTGGTGAGGACCCCAAGCTCGGTTATGACGGCTTCGACCGCAACTTGACCCAGGAGCAGAGGGAGTCCTTCCGGGCCGAGGGACGTCTGCCCGTCCTGCGGATGCGGATGCCGGATGAGGACATCACCTTCACCGACCTGGTTCGCGGTCCCATCACCTTCAAGGCGGGCAGCGTGCCGGACTACGTCGTCGTGCGCGCGGGCGGGGAGCCTCTCTACACGCTGGTCAATCCCGTCGATGACGCTGCCATGGGCATCACCCATGTGCTGCGCGGTGAGGACCTGTTGTCCTCCACACCGCGTCAGGTGGTGCTCTACCGTGCTCTTATGGACATCGGTCGGGCCCGGGTGATGCCCGAGTTCGGCCACCTGCCCTACGTCATGGGTGAGGGCAACCGGAAGCTGTCCAAGCGTGACCCCCAGTCCAACCTCCTCATCCACCGTTACCGCGGCATGATCCCCGAGGGTCTTCTCAACTATCTGGCTCTGCTGGGCTGGTCGCTGAGCGCCGACCGTGACGTCTTCTCCGCCGCAGAGATGATCGAGGCCTTCGACGTCCACGACGTCAACCCCAACCCGGCCCGCTTCGACCCCAAGAAGTGTGAGGCCATCAACGCCGAGCAGGTGCGGGCGCTGGAAGGGGCCGACTTTCGGGACCGGCTGGTGCCCTACCTCGCCGATGTCTACCCCGACCCGACCGGTGAGACCGCACAGCGGCCGCTGGTCTCGGCGGCCTCCTTCGACAGGCTCTCGGGGCGGGAGCAGAGGATCCTTGATGCGGCTGCGCCCCTTATCCAGACCCGGATCCAGTTGCTGCGCGAGTGTCGTGACATGCTTGCCTTCCTCTTCGTGTCCGATGACGATCTCGGCATCGATGACAGGGCTGGAGCCAGACTCAAGGATTCGGCGGTCGATGTCTTGGATGCCGGTATTCATGCCTTGGAGGGGCTCGGCGCCGAGCAGTGGAATAAGAGCCATTTGGAAGAGGTGTTGAGGAGCGCGATCGTCGAGGGGCGAGCAATGCCAGACGGAGAAGGGATCAAGCCGCGTCTCGCCTATGGCCCTCTGCGTGTCGCAGTCACCGGGCGACAGGTCTCCCCGCCCTTGTTCGAGTCCATGGAGATCCTGGGGGCCGACTCGACCCTTGCCAGGCTCCGGGCCCTGAGGAATCAGCTTGGGTGACTCGTGACTCTCGGGTTCATCCCGCGTGCGAGACCGCAGGCGCCCATCCGGGGTGGTGTGTGTCTGTAGTCACGCCTTGACGATTTGGAAGGGCTGGGGCGGGCGTGTAGATTACTGCCCGCTGCTTCGGCCGTATGGCGTCCGAGGTGAAGCCCTTTGGGGTATGGTGTAATTGGCAACACGACTGATTCTGGTTCAGTTATTCTAGGTTCGAGTCCTGGTACCCCAGCGGATCTGCTATTATCTGCTGATCTATTGCCCCCATCGTTTAGTGGCCTAGGACACCGCCCTCTCACGGCGGCGGCGCCGGTTCGAATCCGGCTGGGGGTACGAGGGTTCGGTGGCCGTTCGCGGTCGTCGGACAATCATTGCCCCCATCGTTTAGTGGCCTAGGACACCGCCCTCTCACGGCGGCGGCGCCGGTTCGAATCCGGCTGGGGGTACGAGGGTTCGGTGGCCGTTCGCGGTCGTCGGACAATCATTGCCCCCATCGTTTAGTGGCCTAGGACACCGCCCTCTCACGGCGGCGGCGCCG
>NZ_CAUROW010000006.1:0-83897 GCF_963526355.1 uncultured Actinomyces sp.
GCCGCCACCTTACTCAGCGACACACCCCCCTTAAACACCCCTATGAATAAACCTCCTTACTCCCTCACATTCGATACACCATGATAATTATTCTAATTATCGCTGGTTTTAATCGTGTCGGCAGTCTTGTTCATCGTCGCCGCAGGACCCACATTGTCAATCTACCTGCCCCTGTAACCTACGGACTCGCCTGGTCGGCGCTTCCTAACTGCGCTGATTTCACCGATGCGACGCCCCAGACCCTCAGCATCGGATCAGGCATTAAACCCAGCAAGATGAACGGGAGCCGCCACAGCCCGTGTGATGCCGCCCGTCCCTTCTCACGTCAGGCGGAGCACTCTGCTCACTCCGCTTCGGCGAACTGACGCACGGCCTTGGCCACGGCATCGGCGACTCGGGTGTCAAAGGCTCCGGGGATGATGTGCACGGGACTGATCTTGTCGTCGGCAATCACCGAAGCGATACCGGTTGAGGCGGCTCGCAGCAACTCAGTGGAGATGTCAGTGATGCCGGAGTCCAGCAGACCACGGAAGAGCCCAGGGAAGGCCAAGACGTTGTTGATCTGGTTGGGGAAGTCCGAGCGTCCGGTCGCCACGACAGTGGCGTAGTCGGCGGCACCGATCGGGTCGACCTCGGGAATCGGGTTCGCCATGGCGAAGACGATGGCACCGTCGTTCATGACCGCGAGGTCCTTGGGCTCGAGCAGGTTGCCTGATGAGACGCCGATGAAGACGTCGGCTCCCTTGAGGCCGTCCTTGAGAGAGCCGGTCACTTGGCGCGGGTTGGTGTGCTCCGCGAGCCACTTGCGGTGCTCATTCATGCCCTCGGTGTCCGCTGAGGACAGGGCTCCGGTGCGCCCGTAACCAACGATGTCGGTGGCGCCGTGCGCCATGAGCAGCCTGGCGATGGCGTTGCCTGCCGCACCGACGCCGGACAGGACGATGCGCACGTCCTCGATCTTCTTGTCCACGATCTTCAGGGCGTTGATGAGGGCGGCCAGGGTCACGATGGCGGTACCGTGCTGGTCGTCGTGGAAGACGGGGATGTCGAGCTCCTCGCGCAGGCGAGCCTCAATGTCGAAGCACTTGGGTGCGGCGATGTCCTCCAGGTTGATGCCTCCGTAGGCAGGAGCAATGGCCTTGACGATGGAAATGATCTCCTCTGGATCCTTGGTGTCCAAGGCCACCGGCCAGGCGTCGACGTTACCGAACTGCTTGAACAGGACGGCCTTGCCCTCCATGACGGGCATGGCGGCGGACGGGCCGATGTCCCCCATGCCCAGGACCGCGGTTCCGTCGGTGACAACGGCTACGGTGTTCTTCTTGATGGTGAGTATCCGAGCGCGCTCGGGGTGGTCGTAGATGGCCTTGCAGACGCGGGCTACTCCGGGGGTGTAGACGCGGGCCAGGTCACGACGGTTGTGGATCGGGTACTTGCCGGCCACCTCGATCTTGCCGCCAACGTGGGTCAGGAAGGTCGAGTCGCCGACATTGCGAACGACGACGCCGTCGATCTCCTCGAGCTTGGCGACGAGCTCGTTGCGGTGCTTGGAGTCGCGGGTATCGGCGGTGAGGTTGACGGTGAGCTTGTCACCATCGGCGTCGGCCACATCGACGCCGGTGACGATGGCGCCAGTCGCAGTGGCGGTGTCGACCAGACGGGCCACCGCCTTCTGGGAGGCGGGCACCTCGAGGTACAGAGCGACGGTGTAACTGGGACTGGGCTGAACCATGGGCACTCCTTGTGGGACAGGCGGGGGCTTGAGATGAAGTGCTCTGAGCCTATCCCCCATCGGTCATCTACTAGCCAAATGACGGTCCTAAGTCGACCGGATAGTGAGACGTCCATGCTCGCTCACGAGCATGACACCCGTTGTTGGGAGGAGTCTCACACGAAGAGGCATCCAGTCTCCCGTCTCCTCTGAAGCTCCCGACGACAAAGACCCGGCCCGCCCCCTGGCGGCAGCCATGAGGAACGGGCCGGGCGAGATCAGTCTCCCTCAGTGCGAGGGAACCGGTATGGCGGACGGTCGACTCAGTGCGTCGAGCCGGTCTCAGCCTTGGACACGCTCCATGACCAATTCACGCACGCGCTTGGCGTCCGCCTGGCCGCGAGTCGCCTTCATGACGGCACCGACGATGGCACCGGCCGCTTGCACCTTGCCACCGCGGATCTTGTCGGCAACGTCCGGATTCGCCGCCAGGGCCTCATCCACGGCCGCCAGCAGGGCGGAGTCATCGGAGACGACCTCCAGGCCTCGAGCGGCGGCCACGGCCTCGGGGTCACCCTCTCCGGCCAGAACCCCCTCAAGGACCTGGCGGGCCAGCTTGTCAGTGAGACGCCCGGAGTCGACCAGGGTCTGCAACTCGGCGATCTGCTCGGGTGTGACGGCCATGTCCTCCAAGGCGGTCCCCTGCTCCTTGGCCGTGCGAGAGAGCTCACCCATCCACCACTTACGGGCGGCTTGGCCAGTGGTTCCCGCTGCGGTCGTGGCCTCGATGAGCTCCAGAGCCCCAGCGTTGACGACGTCGCGCATCTCGGTATCGCTCAGACCCCACTCGGCCTTGAGGCGACGGCGCTTGGCCGCGGGCATCTCAGGCAACCTCTCACGGATCTTCTCAACCCACTCCCGGCTGGGCGCCACCGGCACAAGGTCCGGCTCGGGGAAGTAGCGGTAGTCGTCGGCGTCGGACTTGACGCGACCGGCGCGGGTGGTGCCATCGGCCTGACCGTGACGGGTCTCCTGAAGCACCTCTCCCCCGGCGGCCAGGATAGCGGCCTGGCGCTGGATCTCGTAACGGACGACCTGCTCGATACCGCGGAAGGTGTTGACGTTCTTGGTCTCGGTGCGGGTGCCCAGCGGCGCGTCGGGCGACTCACGCAGGGAGACATTGACATCGGCGCGCACGTTGCCACGCTCCATACGCGCCTCGGAGACACCCAGCGCCCGGAAGATGTCGCGCAGAGTACGCACGTAGGCGGCCGCGACCTGAGGCGCCCTGCCGCCGGCGCCCTCGATGGGGCGAGTGACGATCTCCACCAGCGGAACACCGGCACGGTTGTAGTCCACCAGGGAGTGGCTGGCGCCCTCGATGCGGCCGTCGGCGCCTCCGATGTGGGTGTTCTTACCGGCGTCCTCCTCCATATGAGCCCGTTCGATCGGGATGGTGAAAAAGGAGCCGTCCTCCAGCTCGATCTCCAGGGCGCCGTCGTAGGCGATGGGCTCATCGGACTGTGAGGTCTGGAAGTCTTTGGACAGGTCCGGGTAGAAGTAATTCTTCCGGGCGAAGCGGCAGGACTCGGCGATCTCACACCCCAGGGCCAGTCCGATGCGGATGGCGTACTCCACTCCACGGGCGTTGACCACCGGCAGCGCGCCGGGGAGCCCCACTGACGTGGGGGTCACCATCGTGTTGGGCTGAGCGCCGAAGACGTTGGGGGCGGCGTCGAACATCTTGGTGGCGGTCCCCAGCTCGACGTGCACCTCGAGCCCCAGGACCGGGTCGTAGCGGCGAACGGCCTCGTCGAAGTCCATCAGCGTGTCACTCATCGTGTCTCCTCCAGCTCGGGCGCGCGAGACAGCAGCGGCGCTCCCCATGTCTCCTCCAGCGCTGCCTCCAGCACGGCTCCGGCGCGGTAGAGCCGGTCGTCGGCTCGCTGCGGCGCCAGGATCTGGAAGCCCACCGGCAGCCCGTCGTCACTCAGGCCCGAGGGCAGGCTCATGCCGGGAACCCCGGCGAGGTTGGCCGGAATCGTGGTCACGTCCAGCTTGTACATCGCCAACGGGTCGTCCTTCTCCCCGAAGCGGTAGGCCGTCACCGGAGCGGTGGGCGAGACAAGGACGTCCGCCTTGTCCCAGGCGGCGGCGAAGTCGCGCTGCACCAAGGTGCGCACCTTCTGGGCCGCGCCGTAGTAGGCGTCGTAGTAGCCGGCCGACAGCACATGCGTGCCCAGGATGATGCGGCGCTTGACCTCGTCACCGAAACCCGCCCCGCGGGTGGCCGCCATGACGGTCTCGGCGGTGACGGGACCCGACGTCGGCTCGACCCGCAGTCCGTAGCGCATCCCGTCGTACCGGGCCAGGTTGGAGGAGGCCTCGGCCGGCATGATGAGGTAGTAGGCGTCCAGCGCGTACTCCAGGTGCGGCAGGGACACGGTCTCCACCTGCGCGCCCGCTGCCTCGAGCAGCTTCAGAGCGGCGTGGAAGGAGCTCACGACGCCGTCGTGATAGCCCTCACCCCCGTCGAGCTCGGAGATGACGCCGACCCGCAGACCGGTCAGGTCCCGCCCCTTCTGAGCGGCGCGCACGACTGCCGCCATGCCTCGCGGTGCATCCGACAGCGAGGTCGAGTCCAGCGGGTCGTGGGAGGCGATGACGTCGTGGAGCAGTGCTGCATCCAGCACCGTACGGGCCATGGGGCCGGGCGTGTCGAGGGAGGAGGCCATGGCGATGACGCCGAAGCGCGAGACCGTGCCGTAGGTCGGCTTGACGCCGACCGTCCCGGTCACGGCCGCGGGCTGGCGGATCGAGCCTCCGGTGTCGGTGCCGACGGCCACGGGGGCCTCATAGGCGCCGACGGCGGCCGCGGAGCCGCCCGAGGAACCTCCGGGGATGCGCCCGAGGTCCCAGGGATTGGCGGTGCGCCCGAAGGCGGAGTGCTCGGTGGAGCCACCCATGGCGAACTCGTCGAGATTGGTCTTGCCCAGGATCGGGGTGTGGGCGGCGCGCAGGTTGCGCACGAGGGTGGCGTCGTAGGGCGGCACCCAGCCCTCAAGGATCCGAGAGGCGGCGGTGGTGACCTGACCGCGAGTGACGATGAGGTCCTTGACGGCCACCGGCACACCGGTCAGCTCGTTGGTCGTCCGGCCCTCCTTGCGGGCGGTGTCGGCGGCGTCGGCCTGGCTCAGGGCGCGCTCGGCGTCGACATCGAGGAAGGCCCCCACGGCGCCGTCGACGGCGGAGATACGGTCCAGGTGGGCCTGGGTGAGGTCGCGGGAGGAGACCTCCCGGGCCGCCAGGGCCGCCGCCTGATCAGCGGCACTGCTCCTGATGAGGCCAGCCAGCCCGGTGGTGTGAGTACTGCTCATGAGGCGGAGCCCTCCCCCAGGATCTGTGGCACGAGGAACATGGAGTCCTCGCAGGCCGGTGCTCCGGCCAGAAGCTCATCGACGTCGAGAGTGGGAGCCGGGACGTCCTCGCGCAGGACGTTGCTTAGGGGCACGGGGTGGGAAGTGGCCGGAAGGTCGGGCGAGACCACGCTGGTAACCCGGGCGAAGGAGGAGGCGACCGCATCCAGCTCTCCGGCCAGACGCGTCACCTCCTCCTCGTTGAGAGCCACCCGGGCCAGCGCCGCAACCCGTGCGACCTCGTCAGTGGAAATAGCAGACATGATGTGGAGTCTAACCGGATCCGACCGGCCACTGTCGGATCAGTCCCAGCGACTGCCGCGTCCTTCGAGCCTCAGAACGCCGGAGCCGACCGACCGCGTCGACGAGTCGACAAGGGCAGAGAACGGGGAATGGTCCCCATGGACGAGCCAGCACGACAAGGCGGAATATGCTCCCAAGCACCTGGATTCCTGTGGAATATGAGGCCGAAGATCGGATTCGTGCGATCTCACAACACATCATCCCCGAGGATGATTGACATCCCCCCATTTCGCGGATGTCATGGTGCACACCGGGTTGCCGCCTGTCTCCGGGAACGGGCTCAGGACAGCCCTTTGGAACAGACCTCCAGGACATCGGGACACCGGAGGTCGGACGGACAACTGGATTTCGGCCGGGTTCCGCATAGCACGGAGCAACAGGTCGAGGGACGAGGACGCATGAGCAGCAACACTTCCCCCACTGGTGCTCAGCATCAGGGAGAAGCCTCACCGAGCAACGCCCCTGTGCACAGCACACCCGATGGAGAGTCCTCGGGTGTGCGTCGTCAGTCTGTCATCCAGGCTGCTGCGAACGGCATAACGCCGCACGAGCACTCCAACAGCGCCGCCGCAAGCGGCATGAACACCGGACCGGGTGGCAGTGGCACCGAGGAGTTCGAGATGGTCGCCCCGGCTGCGGCCGCCGCGCTGGGAATCGACAACGAGTTGCACCAAACCGGCATCCCAGGCGCTGATAGCACCGTCTCCTCCACTGGCGCCGTCTCCGCCTTCACGACCTCCACGCACCCGGACGAGTTCACCAACATGGACGAGCCCGAGCACCGTCGGCGCTGGCCGTTGGGCGTCGCAGCCGCAGCCCTCCTCCTGCTGGGCGTTGTTGGTGCCGGCGGGTATGCATACGCCTCCCACTACGACGGTCGCGCCGTGCCCGGAACCACAGTCGCCGGCACCGACGTCTCGGGTCAGAGCCGCGAGGAGGTGGTATCCACTATTGAGAACCTTGCGAACAACGCCAAGGTCGACATCTCGGGAGACGTCACGGCAAGTGCCTCCCTGACGGACCTGGGGACCGCAGTGGACGCGAAGGCCACCGCCGACGCCGTCATGGCCCGGGGCGAAACGCTCGGCGAGAAACTCCGAGCCCTGGTCTCCAAGGAAGAGATCCCAGTAGTCGCCTCTACCGACAAGACCACGGTGGAGGCCTATGCGACCTCCCTCATCCCCGAAGACCGCGCCAAGGCCCGCAACGCTACCGTGATCCTCGGCGACGACGGTGCCACCTTCACCACCACCAGCGCCTCCGAAGGCGCCTCTCTGGATGCGGACACCCTGGGGCAGGCCGCTGAGAAGGCCGCCACTTCCCTGAGCTCCTCCTCGGTGTCGCTGACCATGAAAAACGCCGACCCGAAGGTCTCGGACTCCGATGCTCAGAAGGTCGCCGACAAGGCCAACAACTGGGTCGCTCAGGACGTCACCATCACCATGGACGAGCACTCCTACACGGCGGAGGACACGGACAAGGCCTCATGGATCACGGTGACCAATTCGGCCGACTCCGTCCCAACCATCGCAGTGGACTCCGCGAAGGTCTCGCAGTGGGTCCAGGCGCAAGCCGAAGTGGCCAAGGTCGATCCCGTCACCGGTCAACGCAACGTCAATGCCAGTGGCCAGGTAGTCTCCACTCCCACCGAGGCCAAGGACGGCAAGACCGTCAGCAATACTGACGCGGTCGCCGCATCAATCACTCAGTCTCTCGGCAGTGACAAGGCCTATACCGGCGCCTTCGAGACGACAACGGTCAAGGCCGAATGGAAGGAGCGCACCATCGCCGATGGCGCGGAGAACCTGGTCTATCAGGCCGCTCCGGGTGAGAAATGGGTCGACCTCAACCTGGCGAACAAGACGGTGACCGCCTACGAGGGCGCGACCGTCGTACACGGCCCAGTCTCCATTGTCGACGGGGCCCCCGAGACCCCGACCGTCACCGGAACCTACAAGGTGTACCTGCAGCACGAGGTCCAGACCATGCGGGGTGAGAACGCCGACGGCACTCCCTACGTCACCGAGGATGTCCCGTGGGTAAGCTACTTCTACAGCGGGTACGCCTTCCACGGCGCGGGATGGCGCTCGAGCTTCGGCTACTCCGGGTCCCACGGCTGCGTCAACATGCCGATCTCCGAGGCGCAGTGGATCTATCAGTGGGTCGATACGAACACCGTGGTCCAGAGCCACTACTGAGCCGGAATCGGTTGAATGACGACTGGGGCGGGGCCTCCTGAATAGGAGGCCCCGCCCCAGTCAATGAATCCTCAGGGCACCGCCTGCGGTCCTCCGTCCAGCAGCGCCTCGAAGCCGTCCTCGTCAAGGATCGGCAGTCCCAGTTCCCGGGCCTTGGCCTCCTTGGAGCCGGCCTTGTCCCCGACGACGACGAAACTCGTCTTCTTCGACACGCTCCCTGAGGCCTTCCCCCCTCGCGAGACAATGGCCTCCCTGGCACTGTCCCTAGTGAATCTCTCAAGAGAACCGGTGACGACGACAGTCAGCCCCTCGAGGGTCCGCGCCGGCTCCCCCTTCTGGTCCGAGTCCTCCTCCCGGGTGCAGACCCCCGCCGCCTCCCAACGGCTGAGGATCTCGCGATGCCAGTCGACGTCGCGCCACCGCGCCCAGGACTCGGCAATCGTGGGCCCAACGCCGTCAACCTCGGCCAGCTCGTCGACGTCAGCCCGGCGCAGAGCCTCCAAGGACCTGAAGCGCGTGGCCAGGGCCCGGGCAGCAGTCGGACCGACGTGCCGCACAGACAGAGCCACCAGGACACGCCACAGAGGCCGGGTACGGGCGTCCCGGAGCTGGGAGAGCATAGCGGTCGCGTTCTTGCCAGGGACCGTTTCCCTCTTGACCCCGCCGTCTGCGTCGTAGGTCTGCTTGGTCCAGAAGAACCGGCTCAGGCGCCAGTCACCGGTAGGAACCCCGCGTCGGGAGACCGGGCGCCACACGAAGACCTCACGCAGGTCCTCCTCGGTCAGCTCGAACAGCGCGGCCTCACCGGTGAGCGCCGGGTTCTGCTCAGCGATCCCAGCCCGCCTCAGCACCTCCTCGGCCGCCTCCACACGCTGGGAGGCATGCAGCGAAGCGAGTTCGCCCGCAGGCAGACTGAGCCGTCCGCGTTCCGTCTCCAGGCTCTTGCCCGCCGCGAGCGCGGCCAGCGCCTCTGGGCGTCCGGCGTCGGGCCGGGTGAGGGCGCCGGCGGCCTCATCACCCAGGCCCTCAATATCCAGTGCGCCCCGAGAGCCGATGTGGGCGATCCGCTCGGTCAGCTGGGCGGGGCAGGAACGGGTGTTGGGACAGCGCAGATCGACATCGCCCTCCTTGGCCGGTGCCAGCTCGGTACCGCAGGAGGGGCAGTGCGCCGGCATGACAAAGCCCCGCTCGGTGCCATCGCGCAGATCCGCAACCGGTCCCAGGATCTCGGGGATGACATCGCCGGCCTTGCGCACAATGACCATGTCACCGATGCGCACGCCCTTGCGCGCCACCTCGGTGGCATTGTGGAGGGTGGCTCGAGCCACCGTAGAGCCGGAGACCAGGACCGGTTCCATCATGCCGAAGGGGGTGACGCGTCCGGTACGCCCCACCTGGACGGCGATGTCCAGCAGCCGGGTGCGAACCTCCTCGGGGGGGTACTTGTAGGCCGTGGCCCAGCGCGGTACCCGGGAGGTGTGGCCGAGGCGGCGTTGAAGGGAGCGATCATCGAGCTTGAAGACGATGCCATCGATCTCGTGGATGAGGTCGTGACGGTGAGTGGCGTAGCGCTCGATATAGGCCTCGCGCTGGGTCCGTCCCTTCACCACGGCGTTGTAAGGGGACACCGGAAGGCCCCAGCCGGCCAGGAGCTCGTACCACTCGTGCTGCCGGGCGGGAAGCTCCTCCCCCGGTGCCGGAGTGATCGCGCCGACCCCATGGGCGATCATCGCCAGCGGTCGGGAGGCGGTGACGGCCGGATTCTTCTGGCGCAGAGAGCCCGCAGCCGCGTTACGGGGATTGGCGAAGACCTGCAGAAGGGAGACGCCGTCGGCCTGCCGCTGCACGTTGCGAGTGCGGCGGTCCTCGTTGAAGGCCTCGAACTCCTGGGTGGGGAAGTAGACCTCGCCACGCACCTCGAGCAGCGAGGGATGAGCATCTCCGGCCAGCACCAAGGGGACGGAGGCGATGGTGCGCACGTTGCCGGTGACATCCTCGCCGGTAGTGCCGTCGCCGCGAGTCGCGGCCCGGGTGAGGATCCCGTCCTCATAGGTCAGTGCCACGGCCAGCCCATCGATCTTGACCTCGGCAGTCATGGCGAGCTCGTCATCAACGATCCCGGTTTCGGCCACCATGCGATCGACCCACTCCTGGACCTCATCGAGGGAGAAGACGTCCTGGAGCGAGTACATGCGCTCGTGATGGAGGGCCGGGGCGAAGTCGGTGACGGCGCGGCCACCCACGCTGCGGGTTGGCGACCCGGCCCGGGCCAAAAGAGGATGGACGGTCTCCAGCCCCTCGAGCTCACGGTAGAGGGCGTCGTAGTCGGCGTCAGACAAAGGGCTCTCGACATCGATCGCGTTGTAGTAGGCGTCGCGGGCGGCCTCGATATCACGTACCAGCTCGCCCCAGCGTTCCCTGGCACTGACAGGGATGGCGCTCAGGGCCGCTGGGCCATGGACGGGTTCCGACGACGTCGGCCCTTCCGGGTCACGAGTAGGGCCGTAGGAAGCATCGGTATTGGTCATGAGGCCATCCTTCCTCAAGCGAACTCAAAACGGTTTCAGATGTCCCGGACGGGACACGCGAGGCGTACGCCTGAGCGCACCGAGACATCTCAACGTTCTCCGGGCGAACACAGTCAAGGGAATCGGACTGAAACAGCGAAGTTGTCCACACCCGATGTGGCCATCAAGCGCCTTCGGTGACTCAACCGGCGATTCTGGGCATGTGACTACCGCCGCAGACGTCTTAGACCTTCGCCAGCTCGTCCCGGAGCATGACCCGTCCTCCTCCGCCCCTCGATCGGCCGGAGCGGCGGCAGCAGGGGCGGCAGTTGCCGCTCTGTCCGGTCGCTGGTTTCTCACGGTGCTGTACGGGCCCGACCGCGGCCTGGTCCTGGCTGTCGGGAACGGCACCGTTCTGGGCCGAAATCAGGTACTGAGTGATCCTTCGGTCTCACGCCGCCACCTGCGCCTGCGGCAGCAGGGTCGCCGGATTCTGGCCCAGGACTACGGATCGACCAACGGCACCTACCGCTACTGGCACTTGGGAATATGGCTGCGCCTACGCAGGGAGATCAGGCTGAGGGAGGGGACGCTGCTGCGTCTGGGAGACAGCGTGCTTGAGCTGCGCAGACGCCCGGCCAATCTGGTGGTCCCGGCTCCTCCGTCGGCATCTTCCTTAGCCTGGTCATTAGTGGGGTCGCTGGTCTGTGTCCTGGTCATGGCCGGCTCGGCGGCGATAGCGCTCACAACCAGGAACCGTGGTGCCATGGGGATCGTCATGGTGGCGCCGATGCTCGCCATGACGATGATGCGGCTGGCTCCGTTCCTGCAACGGAATCGAGGCGGCCGCACCACTGGCGGATCTCAGTGGTGCGGCGGCCCGCACCGCAGAGGGGGCCAACCGGGCTGGAGACGCGGACAGCCGGACCCCTCAACCATGCTGCTGGCTCTGGCAGCGCGCTCCGCCGTGCTGAAACCCCCGGAAGTGATCGGATCCGAAGGCTCGGCGATGACATCGGGAGCGCGTGAGACCCTGGCCGCCTGGACCTCCGAACGCCGGAGACGACACATCCTCTCGCTTACCGACGGGGAGAGCCTGGCCCTGGTGGGCAAGAACGCTGAGAATGCCCTGACGTGGTGGTGCGCGCAGCTCCTGGCCCGCGACGAGGTCCAACTCACTGAGCTGGACAACCTGCTGGATGGCCGGGTCGAAGGTCGGTCCGGCAGGAGCAGGGGAACATGCGGGGTTCAGCTCTTCTGGGGTCCACGGGCGCGCCCTCGTACCGCTCAAGTACTGACCTGCTCCAATGATCAGATTCCGCCTCAGGCGCTGAGCGTGCGCCCAGCTCCGGCCGGGGCCCCGTCGTGCTCGCCCGTCTGGTGGGATGCGGTTCGCCATCTGTGCCGATCCAGGATCACAGCTCGGACCGGAACATCGTCACACCTCGAAGAGGTACCCGATCTGGTCCGGTTCGATGAGGTCACCGACGACCTCGACGCCCAGGAGCTGCGGGCACGGTGGGAGAAGGAGACGCGCTCACTGGCCTGCGGAGCACCGTCACTGTCCGCGGTCCTTGGCGTGGGGTCACAGGGACAGGTCAGTGCCGATCTGGTCGCAGATGGTCCACATGCCCTGCTGGCCGGGACGACGGGGGCAGGGAAGTCCGAGCTACTCATCTCCTGGCTGATGCAACTGGCTCTGAGGCACCCACCGGACCGCCTGACCATGGTTCTGGTCGACTACAAGGGAGGGGCTGCCTTCGGTCCCCTTGCCGGACTGCCGCACACGGCCGGAGTGCTCACCGACCTGGATCCGGCCGGCACCCAGCGGGCGCTGTCCTCCTTGGAGACCGAGGTGCACCGACGCGAGAAGATCCTGGCCACACACGGCGCCAAGGACGTCGCCTCTCTCCCGCCTCAGGTCGTCGTCCCTCATCTGGTAGTGGCAGTTGACGAGTTCGCAACGTTGGTAGGAGACCACGCCGAGGTCCTGGAGGCGCTGGTTCGTATTGCGGCTCAGGGACGCAGTCTGGGGATCCACCTCATTCTGGCCACACAGCGCCCTCAGGGCGCCATCTCCCCCTCAATCCGTGCCAACACCTCTTTGCGGGTGTGCCTGCGAGTACTTGACGCAGCAGACTCCAGAGACGTCCTGGGACACGACGGAGCCGTCCGACTCGACCGCCACCCCGGACGGGTCATGGTCAGCGGAGCCGGCGGAGCCGATCCCGACTCGCGGATACTCGATACCCAGGTGTTACAAGCCCCTTGGTGCGGCTCCGCGAACGATGTTCAGGGTGTCGTCGACCTCGTCTCACGTGCCGCCAAGGGCCATGCCTCCCCGTGGCGTCCATGGGCGCCTGCTCTGCCTTCTGTCGTCGATGAGGACAGAGCGATCGAGATGGTACGAAGTCGGGGCGCGGACGACCAGGCTGATCGAGCATGCTCCAATCAGGGTGAAGCGGGAGAACGGATTCTCCTCGCGTTGACCGATCTTCCCCGCCGGCAGACCCTGGGTCTGTGGCATTGGCAGGTCACGCGTCCGCTGCTCGTGCTCGGGGCTCCGGGGACGGGCCGGTCCACACTCGTGGTGTCAGCTGCGACGGCGGCACTGCGGTCAGGGCGTGGGGTGCACCTGTGCGGAATCACTCCCCCGACTACTAGCGGCTCCAGCGAGGCCACGGGCGCCGTCTCGAGTGTGCGCAGACTCCTCACGCATCCTGGAGTGGGCACCGTCGTCAGCGCGGAGGACCCGCGACGGCTGGCCCGGTTGTGGGGGCTCGCGGCCGGCGGGCGCCTGGGTGGGGACCTGATGTGCCTTGATAACGTTGATGCACTCATCCCTGCCGTTGATGAGGTGCTGGGCCCCGGTCAGGGCAACGCGATGCTCGAGACCGTCATCCGTACCGCAACGGCCACGGGTATGCCCCTGCTGCTGACCGCACCACTGGCCGCATCCACTTCCCGCTGGGCCGGCTCCGTGGGCCTGAGGCTGATCCTGGGCGCAGCCACCAGCGCCCAGGCCGCGTTGGCAGGTCTGCCACGCGGAGTCCTCACCGGTGGTCTGCCGGGGCGAGGCGTCATCCTGGACGGGGCGGCCACAACCGCCTGCCAGATAGTGCTCCGCGAGGGGCTCCCGCCGGGATCCGACTGTGGCCACCGCCCGACGCTCCGGCTTGAACCGCTGCCGGCACGGATCACCTGGGCCGACGTCCCGGACGGCACCTGGGCGGTGGGCGGGGACGCAGCCCTCCCCATCACACTGCCAGCACGCGCCAGTGTCCTGGTCGTGGGTCCAGCCGGCTCGGGACGTTCCACGGCACTGCGGGCACTGGTTCAGGCACTCCCTACGGTCAGTCTCGTCGTCGACGACCTGGACCTGGCGGATCCCGCCACCATCAGCCAGGTGGAGGCAGCGTTGGCGCGATCAGAGGTGGTCCTGGCCTCAGCCTCGACGGAGAAGGTCGCTGCCACCTTCCGAGGCGCGATATCAACGCTGCGCGAGCGCGAGGCGCTCGTCGTGCTGTGGCCCGGACTGCGACATGCCGACCAGGCCGCAGGAATGTCTCTGAGAGCGGCCACCGATCCGCGGGCGATGACGGTCCCGGGACGCGGGGTCCTCGTCTATCGCGGAACGTGTCTACCGATTCAGATCATACTGCCGCACCCCACGATCGACGATGACGAAAACCCTAGTGAACACACTGTTTAACAAGCGTTCTCGATAAAGGAATGCAGCGTTACCTCAACATTCCAACATCCTGTGAGGATCACGACAGACTATCGTCACAGGTCTCACGATCGAGGTCTTGCCCACCGCCCCCCGCCATGTGAAAGTTGTTCTCAGACGTGGTCGCCGAGCCCTGACAGGCCGGGCAGGTGATAGCCGCGTGACCGATGACCTTGAAGGGGGCCCTTATGGATTGGCGCAGCCAAGCCGCATGTCTCACCGTTGACCCGGAGCTCTTCTTCCCCGTGGGAAACACCGGTCCCGCCATCGCTCAGATCGCTAAGGCGAAGGAAGTGTGCGGCCGTTGCGAGGTGGTGGACACCTGCCTGAAGTGGGCACTGGAGAACGGCCAGGACGCCGGTGTCTGGGGAGGCATGAGCGAGGACGAACGTCGTTCCCTCAAGCGTCGCGCAGCTCGCGCCCGCAGGTCGTCCTGAAAAGTGAGCAACATTTTAACACCGCGGCGTTCGCACGGCTAATCGTGCGAACGCCGCTTTTCCAGTTCCAGCGTGCTTGACAGATCGACTGTCCTCGAAAGGTCGGCTTCGCGGGCATCAAGACTCGCCTCTGACAGTCCCTTGGTTGAGACGAGCATGAATAACGACATCGGTCCCTCCCCCGCTCAGAGGCTGCCAGTCGATACTCCCCCGCAGTTCCCCGCGCACGAGCGTGGTCACGATACGCGTGCCCAGCCCGGTCATGAGGGTGTCCGGAGCCAGCCCAGCACCATTGTCCGTGACGTGGACCTCGAGCCGGTCCTCGTCACGGAGGGCGTTGACCATCACCCGGCCATCGCGCCCATCGAGTCCGTGCTCGACGGCGTTGGTGACCAGCTCGGCCAGAACAGTGGCGAGAGCCTGGGCGGTATCGGCGTCAACGACACCGAAGGAGCCCTCCAGCGCGGTGCTGACCTGACCGGTCGGCGAGGCCACGACCGCAGCCATGCGCAGGATGGAGGAAAAGACGTCGTCGAAATCCACCTGCTCATTAACGTTGTGGCTCAGGGCATCATGAACAGTGGCGATCGTGGTCACCCTCCGCTCGGCCTCGGACAGGGCCTGGCGGGTCTCCTCGTTCGAGGCTCGGCGCGCCTGCATACGCAGCAGCGCTGAGACGGTCTGCAAGTTGTTCTTAACCCGGTGGTGAACCTCCCGGATGGTGGCGTCCTTGTTGAGCAGGACCTGCTCACGACGACGAACCTCGGTGACGTCCCGGACCAGGAGCGCTGCCCCGGAGCGGTGCCCCCCCAACGTCAGAGGGATGGAGCGCACCGACAGGAACACTCCTCCGACTTCAACTTCCGTGAGCCATGCCTGGCGTCCCATGAGAACCACCGCCAGGGTCTCATCTACGGGCGTGCGAGCGGGAATGATCGAGGTGACGGCCTCCGCCAGCTGAATCCCCTCCAACTCGCCCTTGATGCCCAGGCGGTGGAAGCAGGAGCGCCCGTTGGGGCTGACGTAGATGATCCGACCCTCCTCGTCCAGGCGCAGAACGCCGTCGGCCACACGTGGGGTGCCATGTCGGATCGTGGTACCGGCGCCCTGGATGGGGAAGTCGCCGGCAGCAGTCATTCGACACAGGACGTCGGCGATCTCCTCCATCTCCCGATCAACGATGCGCCCTCCACGGATGACACCCACCGAGGTCTCTCTGGTGACGACAGCGATCGGCGTACCCGCATGAACCACGGGGATGTACTCCTCCTGAACCGCAGCGGTCCCGGTCCAGTAGGGCTCGGCGGCGTCCTGGATCTGAGCGGTGGACAGTGACTCCGTGGCCATGGCCTCACGCGAGGCCGGCATGCGCCGCCCGATGACGTCCTCCAGGTGGACCGTGGTGCCGCCCGATGGGCGGGTGTGCACGGCGGCAATGAAGCGCCCTGCCCGGGTACGCACCCACAGGACCAGGTCGGAGGTGGACAGATCCGCGATCAGCTGCCAGTCGGCCACCAGTTGGTGGATCCAGTCGAGGTCGGCCTCAGCAAGGTCGACTGCGTCTCTCAGGGCGTTAGGCAGAAGATTAGGCACCTCTCAAGGTTATCCGCAGTGAGCGGACCCGGCTCGTTGAGCCGGCTGATTGCCGGCCAGGACATGTCAGCGCGTAGCACCACCCTCAATCCGACTTCCCAGCGGGTCCTCTGAGCAAACGAGACCCGAATGTGACCCGCCCCGGTAAGACGTGGCAGGATCACGCCATGAGGAAGACCATCACCATCTCCTATCCCGCCGCCCCCGCCCGCACCGCCCAGATGCTCGCCACCCCCGCGTACCAGGAGGAGCGGGTCGCCCGGGCCGGACTCGATGACGTCTCGGTCGACGTCGCCCAACGCGGTCAGGGATTCGTGTCCACCATCTCCGGGAGCGTCCAGCCCTCTCAACTGCCCTCGGTTGCTTCGCGGTTCGTGCGCTCGGCGGTGTCCTTCACCGTGGCCGAGTCCTGGGGCGAACCGAAGGACGACGGCTCGCGTTCCGGCGGCTACGACGTCACGGTTAAGGGTGCCCCGGTCAAGGTCAGCGCGACCTCCACCATGGCTCCGGCCGCCGACGGCACCGATGAGACCACCACCGTCACCGTCGACGTCGACCTCAAGGTCACTGTGCCCCTGGTGGGCAAGACCATTGAGGAGAAGGCGATGAGCATGGTGGGCCGGGTCGTGGCAGACGAGGAGCGCCGCGCCGCCGCCTGGCTCGCCGAGCGCTGATCCGCTTCTTCATCGCGCCTCAGTCACTCACCGTGCGCTACGTCGCCAGGCGCTGTTATTCCCGTGCTGCGTCCCTGTCCGCCAGTGGCGCAGCACGGGCCTGCCCACCGGGGCAAGCGCCGGCTCCGGCCTCGATTCGTGGCACGATCAGGCCATGAGTACATCAAGCACATCTGTCTCCGCCCCCAGCGCCGTGTGGGCCGAGCGCACGGGAACCCGCCAGTACGTTGGTCGTAACTCCGCAGGTGCCGAGGTGCGCATCGGCATGGGCCCGGGCGAGTTCTCCCCCGGCGAGTTGATGAAGATCGCCCTGGCGACGTGCAACACCCTGTCCGCCGACCATCGTCTGGCCAAGGCCCTGGGGGACGATTTCGAGGCCACGGTGGGCTGCTCATCGGTCAAGAACGACGCCGAGGAGCGCTACGAGTCCTTTCAGGTCGAGATCGTCACCGACCTGTCCTCGCTCGATGCCGACCAGCGCGAACTGCTCAGCCAACGGGTCGCGAGCGCCGTCGACCGTCACTGCACCGTCGGTCACACCATCGAGCACGGCGCCACCTACACGACGGCGATCGTCGACCCTGACGAGGACTGAGCACCAGGCCTCGGCCACCAGGTTCACCAGGACCTACACCTCCGTCCCCTGCGATACTCACGTGAGGAGACAATCGTGAACACCTCCCGCTCTGGGCGCTCCACCGCGCTGGAACGTGCCATCGACAAGGCCATCTCCATCCCAGCCGCCCGCATCGAGGAGCGCGTCGCACGGATGCGCCGGGACCGCCCCGGGGCCGACGCCGCCGAACTCGTCGAGATGGCTGCCTCCCGCTTCCGGCGGGACGCGGGGCTCTCATCGGGTGCCGTCGGGGCCTCCGCGGCCATACCGGCCATCAGCACGGGAGCGGCCGCCGCTCTGACAGTCGGCCAGAGCGCCGCCTTCATCGCCTCGGCCGTCACGTACGTTCTCACCGTCGCGGAGATCCAGGGAGTCCATGTCGTCGACACCGAGCGCCGTCGGGCCCTGGTTCTCTCCGCCCTCCTGGGCAAGGAGGGCTCCGATGCGGTTCAGGGCCAACTGGGCCTGTCCACGATGTTCTGGGCGGCGCAGGTGCTCATGCAGATGCCCCTGCCCTCGGTGAAGTCGATCAATGCCCATCTCATCAAGCGGGTGGCCAAGCGCTCGGCCGCCAAGGGCGGGGCGCTGGCACTGGGGCGCCTCATCCCTTTCGGGATCGGGGCCGCCATCGGCTGGTCCGGAGGCCGGGCACTGGCCAACCAGGTCATTGAGGGGGCGCAGGCGGCACTGGGACCCCAGCTCCTTGTAGGCGGCTACGTCGACAACTCCCGTGTCGAGGTGATCGACGCATGAGCGGTGTCGGCAACGCGAGTGAGCCGTCGCCGTCGGCCGCCCAGTACCCGGCGCTGGCGCAGATGAGGCTCGCCCCCCCACCGGACGTCGACGCCGCCTACGAGAACCTCCTGGCGGACGTCCTGATCAACGGCGCCCCGAAGTCGGACCGCACGGGTACCGGGACGCGTTCTCTCTTCGCTCGCCAGCTGCGCTACGACCTGGGACAGGGCTTTCCGCGCATCACCACCAAGTTCGTGGCCATGAAGGCCGTCAAGGGCGAGCTGCTGTGGTTCCTGCGCGGGGACACGAACGTGCGCTGGCTCCAGGAGCGGGGCATCACGATCTGGGACGAGTGGGCCGATGACTCCGGCGAGCTGGGGCCGGTCTACGGTTCCCAGTGGCGCTCCTGGCCCGCCCGGGACGGGGGCGCCATCGACCAGATCACTGGGCTCATCAACACGCTGCGCACCGACCCGGACTCGCGGCGCATGCTGGTCTCGGCTTGGAACGTCTCCGATCTGGGCTCTATGGCCCTGTCACCCTGTCACGCCTTCTTCCAGTGCTACGTGTCCGATGGCCGCCTGAGCCTGCAGATCTACCAGCGCAGCGCTGACCTGTTCCTGGGGGTGCCCTTCAACATCGCCTCCTACGCGCTGCTCACCCACATGCTCGCCCAGCAGGCGGGCCTGGAACCAGGTGAACTCATCTGGACCGGCGGGGACTGCCACATCTACGACAACCACGTCGAGCAGGTTCGCACCCAGCTCTCCCGGGTACCGAGCGCGTACACTTTCCCGACGCTGCGCCTGGAGCGTGCCGCCTCCATCGACGCCTACGAGATGGACGACATTGACGCCTCCCAGGGATACGAGCACCATCCCACGATCAAGGCCCCGGTCGCGGTATGAGCGGCCTGGGAATGATCTGGGCCCAGGACGTCACCGGCGTCCTGGGGGCCGATGGCGGCATGCTGTGGCGCGTGCCGGCGGACTTCGCCCACTTCAAGGCCACGACCATGGGCTGCGGGCTGGTCATGGGACGCACCACCTGGGAGTCATTGGCCGGCGCCCTGCCCGGTCGGCGCAACGTGGTCCTCACCCGTGACCGGTCTTGGCAGGCCGAGGGGGCGATCCGTGCCGGCTCGCTGCGCGAGGGGCTCTCGGTGGCGGCGCGGGGCCTGGCCGCGGAGCTGGGGCACGATCCTCGTGAGGGGGATGCTGCCGGGCTGCCCCGCCTGTGGGTCATCGGTGGCGGCAGTGTCTACGAGCAGGCACTGGCCGATGGCCTGCCCGATATGCTCGTCGTCAGCGTCCTGGACCTGGACGCCACCGAGCGGGCCCGCGAGCGCGGCCTGCCCGACTCGGCGCTGGTGCGAGCGCCCGGGATCAGCACTCAGGAGTGGGCCATTGATCAGTCCCTGTCCGACCCACAGGGCCAGTGGCGCCCCGCATCCGGGGACGCGCGCTGGCGTGTGGAGACCTGGCGGCACCTCTAGACGCGCGCGAAACGCTCTCGGCGAGCGTTTCGTGGAGGCTCAGTGGTCGGCGTCGTAGCGCGCCCGGGCCTGGCTGACAGCGCTGAGGTGGTCGGTGGCCCAGGCCTCGACCTGGGCGAGCGCCTCCGCCAGCCCCTTGCCTGAGTCAGTGAGCTCGTAGGTCACTCGCGGTGGGATCTCAGGGTACTGATGGCGCTCGATGAGTCCATCGCGCTCAAGTCCCCTGAGGGTCTGGGTGAGCATCTTGGTGGAGATGCCGTCGACTCGGACCGATATCTCCTTGAATCGTTGTGGCTGGTCCGCTTCGTGAAGCGCCCCGACGACGAGCACGGTCCACAGGTCGCCGAGAGACTTGAGCAGACGGCGTGAGGGGCAGCTGCGGCTATAGGGGTTGGGCGCCATCTCCCCCGCCTGCTGCGTGCCGGTCGGCTGCTCAGTGTCGGCCACGGTGTCTCCTCATGTGCTTGGTCGCTGATTCGTCGTCGGGCGCCCACACGTGTGAGCGGCCGACGACGGACATGGGTGACAGGCTACCCGCGGACCGTGCATCTCACTCAGCGACGACGGCGAGCCCCCCTGTCCAACCGATCTGCTCGGTGACACCCAGGGCGATGCCCAGCGCCCCGAGTGCCTCCAGACGCTCCGCCCGCTTGAGCTCGCCGGCGTCGGCCCACGTCAGTCCGGCGGCCTCGACGAACGAGCGCAGGCTCGCCTTGGCCTCCGCGGAGTCGGCAGCAGCCAGAACAGTGGCCGGGCGAGCGCCGATGGTGCCGCTCGCCAGGACGGCGGCGAAGACGGTGTTGAAGGCCTTGACCACCTGGGCGTCCGGGAGCTTCACTGCGAGCTCGGCGCTCGCAGAGCTACCGGCCGGTACGAGAGAGTCGAGGGTGGTGAAGTCCAGGGGGTTGGTCGGGTCGACGACGACCTTGCCGGCGAAGGCCTGCGCGCCGTAGGCGGCGATGACGTCGTCGATGGCGGCGTAGGGCAGGGCGAGGACGACGATGTCACCGGTCAGGGGCGAGCCGATCTCGGCGACGTCGACGCCCGACAGGCCAGTGACCTTGGAGGTGTCGCGCACCAGGACCTGAGTGCTGGCGCCGGCCTTGACCGCCAGACCTGCGACAGCTGATCCGATGTTGCCGACGCCGATGATGGAGATGGAGGGGACGGACATGAGAGCTCCTTGGTGTTGGTAAACGAACACCTGAACTCTCTCACAGAGACTCGCTTTCCAATAGAGAGTGACTGCATGAAAGAGATCACTAACTGTCTTCGCGCACGCTCTCTGCCATCACTGAGACTCCGAGCACCGCGGGCCGCTCGCCGCTCAGAGCAGCTTCTTGGAGGTGAGCCAGTCGGTGGCGATGACCTTGGAGCTGAGCTTCTCGCCGGTGGAGCGCTGGTTGAGGGAGCGCAGCTCGTCGGGGGTCAACAAGGCCGAAACCCGATTGATGGCTGTGGCCGCGATGGCCGGCAGGGAGGCCGACACCAGCGGGGTGACGTTCTGCGGGAGGATGAGCATCTGGGGGTCGGAGAGGATGACGAGGTCCTTGACCCCGATGGCGGGATCAGAGGAGTAGATGTCGGCGACATCGACGGTGCCGTCGGTGAGCGCCTTGACGGTCAGCGGTCCGCCGGAGTCCTCCACCGGCGTGACGGAGGCGTCGACGCCGTAGACGGCCTTGAGGCCCTTGGGACCGTAGGGGCGGGTGGTGAACTCCGAGTTCGCGGCGATCGTGACGGACCGCCCCAGTGAGGCCAGGTCGCCGATGGAGGTCAGGGAGTGGGCCTGGGCGGTGGCCTTGGTGACGGTCAGGGAGTCCTGGTCCGTCGCCTCGGCCGGGTTCAGGACGGTCAGCGAGTGCGGCAGGGTCCTCAGCAGGGTGTCCTGGATGGAGGCGGTATCGCTGGCGGTGCGGGAGGCGGGCGCGGTGGCGGTCGCGGCGGTGGGGTTGACTGAGGCGGAGGTCTTGCTGTAGTACTCCAGCAGGTTGCCGCCGTACTCGGGGATGACGTGGATCTTGCCGGCCTCGAGCTCGGGCAGGTAGACCTCGCGCTGACCGATCTGGTACTCGCGGGTGACGGTGAGACCGGCCTTCTCCATCATCTGGGCGTAGAGCTCGGCGATGATCTCGTTGGAGTAGTACTGCTGACTGCCGATGATGATCGGACCGCCGGAGTAACCTCCTGAGGCCCGGTCGACGGCGAAGGGGTCGGTGTCGGAGCAGGCGCTCAGGGCGAGCAGGCCGGTGGCCGTGCCGACACCGGCCAGCAGGCCGCGTCGCGTCAGCTGCCTGCCGGAGCGCTGGTTGGACTGTGCGGTCATGCTGATTCCTTCCGGTGCTGCCGGGCGCCCGGGGGCGTGACACCCCATTGGATGAGGGCGAAGAGGGCCTCGGAGGCCAGGGCGAGGGCGATGACCAGGAGCGCTGAGGCGAGCATCATGACGTAGTCCTGGGTCTTGAGGCCCAGGAACATGAGTCTGCCGAGCCCGCCGGCGCCGGTGTAGGCGGCCAGCGTGGCGGTGGAGATGACCTGGAGGCTGGCCGAGCGCAGCCCGCCGACGAGCAGCGGCGCCCCTAAGGGGATCTCCACCCGTCCCAGGATCTGGAGCTCGCTCATGCCGCTGGCCCGGGCGCCGTCGACGGCCATGGCAGAGGCCGCCCGCACGCCGCTCATGGCTCCGGCCAAGACACTGGGCAGGGCCAGGACGACGAAGGCGATCATGGGAGCGCTCAGGCCGACCCCGAGCACAAGGCCGAACAACGTGATGAGGCCGAGGGTGGGCAGGGAGCGGGCCGCTCCACTGAGCGGCTGCACCCAGGCGCGCCCGCGCCCGGTGTGCCCTACCCACCAGCCGGCGGGGACCCCGATGAGGGCGGCGATGAGGACACCGGCCAGGGAGTAGAGAACATGCTGTCCCAGCAGTGAACCGATCCCCATGGCCCCGTTCCAGTGAGCGGGATCGGCGATGTAGGCCAGCGCGGCCAGGACGAACCTCACGCCTTGACCTCCTGGTTCTGTGAGGCGGCTGCACCGGCTTCGGCAACGGCCGCTCCGGCGGCGCCGGCGCGCTTCCAGGTCCAGGGCAGACACAGTCGCCCCAGAGCGAGGACGAGCCCGTCCAGGACGAGGGCCAGGGCCGCGGTGGACACCAGGCCGGTGACGATCTCAGCGGTGATGCCGCGCTGGAAGCCGTCGGTGAAGAGCCAGCCGAGGCTGCGCACACCGAGGACCGCCCCGACAGTGGTCAGTGAGATCGTCGAGACCGTCACCACGCGCAGGCCCGTGAGGATGGCGGGGCCCGCCAGCGGCAGCTCGACGGTGAGGAAGCAGCGGATGCGCCCCATACCCATGGCCGCTGCGGCATCCAGGACGCGTGCGTCAACGGCGTCGAGCGCGTCGGCGGTGGTCGGCACCAGGAGCGCCAGCCCGTAAAGGGTCAGTGCCACGATGACGTTGAGCGGGTCGCGGATGCCGGTGGCCAGGATGATGGGGAGGATGACGAACAGGGCCAGGGACGGGACGGCGTAGAGCAGCGAGGAGCCGGTCACCAACACGGCGCGCAGCGGGCGGGCGGTGCGGGCCAGCCGGGCGATGGGGATCGCCAGGACGAAGGAGGCGATGATCGCGGGAACCGCCTGGAGCAGGTGGGCCAGCAGGTGCCCGGCGATGGTGGACAGGTTGGCCAGGACCCAGCTCATGCCCGTTCCTCCGCCTCCGCGGAGGACTCGTCGGCCAGACGCCCGACGGCGCGGCCGGCCCGGTCCAGGACGATGCGGGACTCGGCGACGTCCTTGAGCCTCAGCTGGCGTGCGGCGTCGTCGAGGCCGAGGAAGCGGGCGACGAAGTCGTCGGCCGGGTCGGCCAGCAGCTGGGGGCCGCTGCCGCGCTGGGCTACCTGGGCGCCTTCACGCAGAAGGATGATCTCGTCGCCCAGGGCGAGGGCCTCGTCGACGTCGTGGGTGACGAAGATGATCGTCTTGTCCAGCTCGGCCTGGATGCGGACCATCTCGCGCTGGAGGTCGCGGCGCACGAGGGGATCGACGGCGCCGAAGGGTTCGTCCATGAGGAGCACACCCGGATCAGCGGCCAGGGCCCGGGCCACGCCGACGCGCTGGGCCTGGCCACCGGAGAGCTGGTGGGGGTAGCGCCCGGCCAGGTCGCGGTCGAGGTCGAGCAGGTCCATGAGCTCGAGGGCCCGCTGCCGGGAGTCATGGCGTCCCACGCGTTGAAGGCTGGGTACCAGGCTGATGTTGTCGATGACGCGTCGGTGAGGCAGCAGCCCCGCATTCTGCATGACGTAGCCGATGGAGCGGCGCAGGGCGACGGCGTCGCGGGTGGCGACGTCCTCGTCGTCGATGAGAACCCGACCGCTGGATGGCTCCACCATGCGGTTGACCATGCGCAGCAGGGTGGTCTTGCCGCAGCCCGATGAACCCAGCAGGACGGTGGTGGTGCCGGCCTCGATGCGGGCCGAGAAGGAGTCGACGGCGGGAGAACCGGATCCAGTGCCCCTCCCAGCCGGGTACGACTTGGTGACGTCATCGAAGGTAATGGTGCTGCTCATAGAAGGTGCCGGATGTCCTCTCCTGGCCGCTGACAGCACGACCGTATGGTGTGCCGCAACGATACCAGCCATTACCTGCTGAACCGGAGGAAGGCAGGCTTTACCAAGGCGATTGGTGCAGGATTGAAAGCAAATACCCAGGTACACACCACCCGTCCCCTGGAGGCGCAGACATGCCGGACACGATTGACGCCACTACTCCCCCAACTATGCTGGCGGCCCGGCTCAGCGAACCGGGGAGCATCAGCAACCTCCACGTCGTCGAGCTCCCGGTTCCCGCCCCACCCGAGGGTTGGGTGCGTTTGAAGGTCATGGCCTTTGGCCTCAACCGCAGCGAGTACCACTCCGTGCACGGCATGGCTGAGGGGATGACCTTCCCTCGCATCCTGGGGATCGAGGCCTCCGGGGTTATCGACCTGGACCCCGGGGGCATCCTGGCACCCGGCACCCAGGCGGTCACGATGATGGGCGGGATGGGACGGGTCTTCGACGGTGGATACGCCCAGTACGTCATCGTACCGCGCACGCAGATCATCACCTTCCGCTCCAGCCTGCCCTGGGAGGTCATCGGCTCGGTGCCCGAGACACTACAGACGGCCTACGGAGCCCTGACCACAGGCCTGGATCTCCAGCCGGGGCAGAGCCTGCTCGTACGCGGAGGTACCTCGGCGCTCGGACTGACCACGGCCGCGCTCGCAACCGACATGGGCTGCCGGGTCTATGCGACCTCCCGCCGCGAGGCCGGGCTGGAGCTACTGCGCTCACGAGGCGCCATCCCACTCCTGGACGACGGAAAGGTCGCTCCGCGGCTGCGCGAGGCAGAGCCGAGTGGGGTTCACGCCGTCCTTGAACTGGTCGGCGTGCCGACGCTGCAGGACTCGCTGGCGGCGACGGCGGTTCACGGAACGGTCTGCTTCTCCGGGATGCTGTCTGACTCGTGGACGATCTCTGACTTCTACCCGATGGACTGGATCCCCAACGGGGTACGTCTGACCACCTACTCCGGCCAGGCCCAGGACCTGCCGGCAGAGGTGCTTCAGCGGATTCTGGACCGGATTGAGTCGGGCGATCTCGATCTCCTGCCCGTCCATTCCTACCCTCTGGCCGACATCGCCCAGGCGCACGAGGACATGGCCTTGGGACGCCACGTGGGCAAGCTAGTCGGTCTGCCCTGGGACTGAGTCGACGCGCTCAGGCCGCCAGGGACACGGCGTCGTCGACTCGGAAGTCGCCCTTGATCAGGGCCTGAATGCCTTGCGCATAGGGGCTTGCCGCAGGTCCTGCAGTGCGCCCCAGCACGCCCTCCAGCCACCGGGAGTAGGCTGCGTCGACGGCACTGGCAACACGGTTGAGAGCATTTCCGATCATGTTGACTCCTCAGTAAATCGCTGCCACGTCAACGAATTCTGCGCCGATCTCTGTCGACGCCCACTACTGTAGGAGACCATATGATCATCTGGAATCTTCATTTTAACGTAAAGTGATCATCCGTGAGCACCTTCTCCCCCACCAGTCGTCAGCGGCAGATCCTCAAGAGCCTGAGCACGACAGCGGTCATGAGCGTGAACGCCCTGTCGCGACTCGCCGGCGTCTCCGGGGTGACGATTCGTCGCGACCTGGCGGAGCTCACCCACGAGGGTCTCGTCACCCGCGTCCATGGAGGTGCGCTGCGCGCACCCCGGCGCGGGGCCAGCCAGCCGATCTCCTTGCGCCGCGGCGAGGACCTGGAGGCCAAGAGGGTGCTGGCCCGGGCCACGGCAGCACTTGTTGACGATGGGGAGAGCGTCATCATCGACAACGGAACCACCTGCGAGATGGTGGCCGAGCAGCTCGCCGGCCGCGACATCCGGGTCCTGTGCCTGTCACTGTCGGCCGCAGTGGCACTGGCATCCACGCCCGGCCCGATCGTCACCGTTCCCGGAGGGATCGTCGAGACCGACACGCTGGCGATGCTGACGACGACCGCAGTCGACGCCGTGCGCCGTTTCCGCGCCGACGTCGCCGTCCTGGGCGCCTGCGCCGCCTCCGCGCAAAGCGGCCTGACCTGCACCGAGGATCACGACGCCGTCCTCAAGGCGGCCATCATCGGTTCGTCATCCCGGTGTCTCATGCCCGCTCCACCACGCAAGCTGACACGTTCCTCCACATACGGCTTCGGCGAGCTGAGCGACCTGGACACCCTGCTGACAACGACCGACATCGACCCGGAAACACTGACGGGCCTGCAGGAGGCAGGTGTGTCCGTCGAGGTGCACGACGTGTAGAGGCCATATAGACACGCAGTCCCGCCCAGCCACATGGTGGGGCCACGCCGTCAGACGCAGCTCCACTGGAGAGTATCTGGGAATACTGAGTACTATTGCGGCCTCTCCGGCTCAGAAGGTAGGGCGCAGGGCGACGTCGTCGGAGTAGTCGGAGGCGACGAGCTCGACACGGTTTCCCTCGGGGTCGAGCACGGTGGCCTCATAGTAACCGTCACCGGTCTCACGAGGTCCGTCGATGACCGGCACGCCGGCCTCGGACATGTTGGAGGCCAGGCGGTCGACGTCATTGCGCCCGGGCAGGCCGAAGGAGACGTGAGCCCAGCCCAGCGCGTCGGCCTCTCGCCGCTCGGCGAGCTCCGGACGGGTCATGATCTCCAGGCGGGTCCCCCGCTCGTCCGCGGGAGTCTCGGCGAAGTGTAGGACATGGGTGCGCAGGCCGGTCTTCGGGTTCTCGTAGAGACCGTTGGCGTGCCCGTCGAACCAGTGGGAGTAGAAGTCTCGGGCGTCGTCGAGGTCGGCGACCCAGATGGCAACGTGGTCGAGATACGGCATGATCGTTTCCTTCCTGACGGTGCGGAATCACTGCTAATGACCAGAGATGACCGTACGATCATTCCCTTCAACAGCGATTTTCTCCTGCTAACTCAACGGTTTAACTGAACGTTGCTCCGTTGACATCAACCATAGGAGACCATACGATCATTGTCATTGCCCGTTTTCCAGCAAAACGATCACCTCATCGCTGCCGATGCGGAGGAAGCATGCCTGACAGTCCTCACGAGAGGCGCCGCACGATACTGCGCGCCCTGAGCCCCACCACGGTCCACAGTGTGCAGGCGCTGTCCCGGCTGACCGGGGTCTCGGTCATCACCATCCGCCGGGACCTGGCCGAGCTGGCCCATGAGGGCCTGGTGACCCGAGTCCACGGTGGGGCTTTGCGCGCACCGCGCCGTGGGGCCGCCCGGCCGGCCTCCATGCGTCGCAGGCAGGATGTAGAGATCAAGCGCCGCCTGGCTCAGGCCACCGCCGAGCTCATAGAGGACGGGGAGGCGGTCATCATCGACTCCGGAACCACCTGCGAGATGGTGGCCGAGCAGCTCGCCGGCCGCGACATCCGGGTCCTGTGCCTGTCGCTGGGCGCCGGTGCGGCAGTGGCCTCCGTGCGCGGAGCCGCAGTGACCATCGCGGGCGGCCCGGTTGATCCGGAGTCCCTTTCCCTGTTCTCCGCCGAGGCAGTCGAGGCGGTGCGCGCGTTCCGGGCCGACATCGCGGTCCTATCCACCTGCGCCGTGTCCACTCGTGAGGGCCTGACCGTCATGGAGTCCGACGACGCTATGGTCAAGCGCGCCATCATGGCCTCCTCCACCCGACGCGTTCTGCCGACCGCGCCGAGCAAGATCACCCAAACCAGCACCTACCGGTTCGGGCGCATCGAGGACCTCGACGTGCTGCTGACAACGAGCCAGATCGCCCCCGACACCCTCGAGGAGCTGCAGGAGGCCGGGGTCGACGTCGTGCTGTGCGACTAATCGTGAGCAGCTGCGGCTGGCTGCTCGCAGCCAGTTGGCTCAGCCCAGGAGCGCCACGATGGTGCAGGAAACGACCATCAGCGGGAGCGCCCCCTGTTTGGCCGCTGCGCTGCGATGGGGCGTCGAGGCCAGGGCCAGGACCACGGCGGCCGCCAGCATGGCTCCGGTCCCGGCCAGCATCAGGGCGACCCCGATCGCCGTGTGCCCCAGGGCTGTGAGGACGACCCCGATGATCGCCTGGAGGGCCAGGAAGAGGTTGTAGAAGCCCTGGTTGAAGGCGTAGAAGGCGTGCGGTCTGGCCTCCTCGACCGTGCCACCGAAGGTCCTTCGGGCCAGAGTCCCCTCCCAGGCAATGGACTCCATGTAGAAGATGAGGACGTGGAGGGCGGAGGCCAGGACAGCGAAGACCATGGCAGCAGTCAGCATGAGCGCTCGATTCATGAGGACGGGCAGAAACCGGAACCTCAACCGCCCCACCGCCGTCGCTATTCCGGGATGATCCCCGGAACCTCCCATGCTCAGGAGGAGGCCTGCTTGATCACCCAGGCGATGAAGTTCTCCTCACCGGAGCCGGTCAGCTCGGCCATCGTGTGCCCCTGGCCCCAGATGGTGGCGAAGTCGACGTTGCCGGCTCCGGCCTGTTGGAGCGCCAGGGCGAGGTTGACCTCCACGGTGGAGGCCGTGTCGCCCTGGGTGATACCGGTGCGGATGCGCCAGGCCGGGGCGATGGTCGAAGTGCCACGCCCCCTGGAGTCCTGGGTGAGGTAGTAGAGGGGGTCGTACATCGACACGCGCGTGGCCATGTCGGTGCCGACCGAGTCCTTCGTAGCAAGGTCCTTCTCGTACGCGGCGACGCCGTAGTCATCACTCCAGCCGCTGAGGGCGGAGTACTTCGACTGCCCCTCGGAGATGACCTCTCGGCTCAAGGAGGAGAAGTGCAGCTTGCTCTCGCCCGAGCCCATGACGAGGTTCTCGGTCTGGGCACGGTCGACGCCGTCGAAGGCCCCCACGTCCTTGGAGGCGTTCTTCTGAGAGGTGACAAATCCCTCGAGGCCGGTGATCGTCGCGGTATTGGTGGAGGCGTCGTAGGTGACCCACTGCGAGGAGGAGTTGAGAGAGGCGATGTACTCCTCCACCGTGTTGTAGGTGGTGGTCCCACCGCCGGACTGACTGTCCGGCCCGCCGCCCTCAGGGGGCGTCCCGCCGTCGGGGGCACCACCGCCAGCAGGTCCCATTCCGGCCATCTCAGTGGACGAGGGCGTGTAGGGGAAGGTCGTGGCCGCCAGGAAGTCGTTGAGAGACGTCTGGATGACCGCCATGAGGTGGTCGTAGTAGGAGCCGGCCAGGTAGGTGCCCTTCGAAGAGCTCTCCAGGCTCAAGGGCTTGCCGTCCGAATCGGTCAGCTTCAACTCATTGAGGTAGGTGGGGAAGGCGGCCGCGAGGTCCTGGGAGTAGGCCCTCGTCCAGGTGCCCTCGGCACGAGTGCCGGAGGAGGTGAACTGGCCCATGTTCCACTCGTAGGCGGCGTTGGCGCTGTCCAAGGTGGTGATGGGGCACCAGCACATGGCTCCGGCAACGGCGTCGGACAGGGCCTTGCCACTGGTACCAGTGGTGGCTGCCCCCAGGGCCGCCAGGTAGGGGGCGAACAGTCCGCTGTCGCCCGAGGCCCCGACGATGGCGCTCTGAGCCCCTCCCCCGCTGTGCCCGAAGACGTAGACCTTGGTGGCATCGCCTGGGACGGAGGACGCGTTGTAGCGCCGGTAGCGCACGGCGGCCTTGAGGTCGGTGACTCCCCAGGGCGCGTTGCCGGAATAGGTCTGGGAGTTGGAGTCCTTGCCGCGAAGGCCGGCGTGGACGTAGATGAGGCCGGCCTCCATGTAGGCCTTGATGATGTCGTAGGAGTACTCGGTGGGCGGCCTCTGAGCGGAGTAGCCCGGGGTGTTGACCGGGAAGACGGTCGGTGCGGTGGCAGCGGTGAAGCCGCCGACGGCGCCGGAGTCGTTGACCGTGGCGGTGTAGGTGCCGTTGCCGTTGTCAGTTCCGGTGAGGTAGGCACCGGGCACGTAGATGCCCAGGGTCTCGTAGTCGGAGGCCTGTGGCGTGGCCACGTAGCTCAGGCCCAGCTGGTAGTAGACATCACCGGTGGCGTCGTAGCGCCAGGCGGCATTATCCAGCGCCAGCTTCGGGTCAGTGGCGGCCTGCGACGTCGATGCGGCGGAATCCTGCGAGGCGGCTCCTCCGCCCGAGCAGGCGCCCAGGCCCAGAAGTCCCGCCGCAGTGGGCAGGGCAGTCAAAATGGTACGTCGTGGCAGGTTCATGGCGCTCCCCTCCGGCACAGTCAGTCGCGTGCCTCGTTCACGCGTCGTCATACGCGACTAGCACATCACTGTAAGGCCAGGCAGGCCCCAAGGCGCACCTGTGGCATTCCTGTGAATCGGTACCCGGCTGATGATGAGCGCGACAGAGCACCGACCCCATTGCCCGTACAACGGACGGCGCTGCCAACCTTATACGGAGGCCGGCAGCGCCGTCGTCAGCGGGCGGACAAGCCTGGACTCAGTCCTCAGCGGCGCTGGGGTGGGTCATGTCCATGGGAACGACCCACCTGTCGAACTCCTCGGCGGTGACGAAACCGAGCTCCAGGGCGGACTCGCGCAGGGACAGTCCTTTGTGGTGGGCATTCTTGGCGATCTTGGAGGCCTTGTCGTAGCCGATGTGGCGGTTGAGGGCGGTGACCTGCATGAGGTTGGTCTCCAGGTTGGCCTCGATCCGCTCGGTGTTGGGCTCGATGCCGTAGGCGCAGTTGGTGTCGAAGGAGACGCAGGCGTCACCCAGGAGTTGGATGGACTCCAGGACGCACCAGGCCATGACCGGCTTGAAGACGTTGAGCTGGAAGTTGCCCTGGGATCCGGCGAAGCCGACGGTGGCGTCGTTGCCGAAGACCTTCGTCGCCACCATGGTCATGGCCTCGCACTGGGTGGGGTTGACCTTTCCGGGCATGATCGAGCTGCCGGGCTCGTTCTCGGGGATGATGAGCTCGCCGATGCCGTTGCGGGGGCCGGAGGCGTACCAGCGCACGTCGTTGGCGATCTTCATGAGGGCGTCAGCCAGGACCCGCAGGGCACCGGAGACCTGGACCAGGGCGTCGTGGGCGCCCAGGGCGGCGAAGAGGTTGTCCGCCTGGGTGAACTCAATGCCGGTCTCCTCACTGATCTTGGCCGCGCACAGGACCCCGAACCTCGGGTGGGCGTTGAGACCGGTGCCGACGGCGGTGCCGCCGATGGCGAGTTCGCGGGCGCGGGAGTCGGCGTAGCGGATGCCGTCGAGGGCGAAGTCGATCTGGGCAACCCAGCCGCTGATGACCTGGCCCAGGGTGATGGGGGTGGCGTCCTGCAGGTGGGTGCGACCCACCATGACGACGTCGGTGTAGGCCCTGGCCTTGGCGTCCAGGGTGTCGCGCAGCTGTTGGACGCGCGGGTACATGGCGGCCAGCTCGTTGACAACGGCGATGTGCATGGCCGTGGGGAAGGTGTCGTTGGAGGACTGGCCGCGGTTGACGTGGTCGTTGGGGTGGACCGGGGTCTTGGAGCCGCGCTCACCGCCGGCCAGCTCGATGGCGCGGTTGGAGATGACCTCGTTGGAGTTCATGTTGGACTGGGTGCCCGAGCCGGTCTGGAAGACCACGAGCGGGAACTCGGCGTCGAGGTCACCGGCGATGACCTCGTCGCCGGCCTTGGCAATGAGGTCGGCGATGTCGGTGGGCAGCTCGCCGAGCTCGGCGTTGGCCAGGGCGGCGGACTTCTTGAGGATTCCCAGGGCCTTGATCATGGGGCGGCCCCACACGAAGGTCTCGCGGCCGATGTCGAAGTTGTGCAGGCTCCGCTCGGTCTGGGCCCCCCAGTACCGGTTGGCGTCCACCTCGATGGTGCCCATGGAGTCGGATTCGGTGCGGGTCGTGACAGCCTGGTTGGGCGTCTTTGCATCAGTTGTCATAGGTGCAAGGGTAGGCGCTCATGGTCCCTGACATGCGAGGACGGGCGTCCCAGACGTGTCTCAGATCGCTACCGGCCGACGGCGTCGTTACGGCGGCGACTCATGATGGCCGGAGCTGTTCCAGAACCCAATCGAGCAGGTCCACGAGATGCTCACCTCCGTCGATGGTCCTGGGCCCATGGAGATGACCGGTGATCCGCAGAGCGGCCAACCCATGAAGCAGGACCCAGACGATGGTGGCAATCTCACGAGTCGGACCGGGGCGCAGCAGACCGGCATCCTGGGCCTGAGCGACGAGCTCACCGACGGCGGCCATGGCGTCGTCAACAGCCTCCTCCAACCCGGGATCCGGTTCGGTGATCGGAGTGTCCCCGAAGACCAGCTGGTAATGATGGGGCCCTCGACGGCGCAGTCGATATAGGCCCGACAGCCGGCACGCAACCGCTGCCACGTATCCCGATGCCGTTCCGCACCGTGACGAATCCGCTCGGCAATCTACCCGACCTGGGCTCCGACGCCGCAGTACAAGTCCGACCGCCTACGACGTCGCCGACAGCACCGCCCGGATGCCGGTGGCGATCGTCGCGTGCGCGGCGGTCGCGAGGCGGACGACCTCATCGGGGTCGGTGGGCACCTGCGCGAAGGACAGGTCGGAGACGACGCTCATGCCGGCCACACGCACGCCCAGCTGGTGCAGGGCGATAGCCTCCATGACGGTGGACATGCCCACACAGTCGGCGCCGAGGGCCCCCAGCATCCGGCTCTCCGCCATGGTCTGGTACTCCGGGCCGCGCAGGGCGGCATAGACGCCGGACCGGTCGGTCACAGCCCCCAGCACCCGGGCGAGCTCGGCGTCCCACGCTCCGCGCACATCCGTGAAGACCGGGCCGGTCAGTGGCGAGAAGCCGGTGAGGTTGAGATGGTCGGTGATCGTCATGACCTCACCGATCCCCCAGTCGCGCAGGCAGCCCCCGGCATTGACCAGGACGGCGCAGCGCACACCAGCAGCGGCGGCGATACGGGCCAGGGCGACCACCGGACCGGGACCATGCCCCTCGTAGAGGTGGGTGCGCCCATGGGCCACGAGCACGCGTTGTTCTCCCTCACCCTCCTGCTCGGTCTCCTGTCGGCCACGGCCGACGACATAAGAGTCGAGGCGGTCCTTCTGGCCGGGTGCAACCGGGGAGAGCACCCCGGGCAGGTCCGACAGGGGCAGGCTCGTCGCCGGCTCGCCCCAGCCGGCCAGGGCGCCGGCCGTACCGGAGCCCAGGACCACGAGGAGGTCATGACGAGGTGCACCGGTGCGTCGGGCGATCTGATGGGCCCCTTCCAGGTCCGTTCCCGGGCCATCGGGACCCGCGGAAGTACACAGGGCCGCCATGCGCTCGGACCGGGCGGCCGGGTCGCGGATACCGGCGGCGTCGATCACGAGCGTGCCTCCTGCCGAACCACCCGTCCCCGTCCCAGGGCGAGATGCCCGAGCAGCCCGATGAGCAGGGCGATCAGCACGCCGAGGTTGGCACCTGCCCAGGTGCCCTCGCGACCGCCCAGCGGCCCAAGCAGGTACCCCTGCCATGACAGCCAGGAGGCGGCCGAGTTGACCACCAGCCCCCAGCCGACGACGGAGCCGACGGCCACCAGGCCGATCGCCTCCCAGTTGACCGAGCCGTAGACGCCGTCGGGCGTGAAGAGGGCCTCCTCATCGTAGTCGTGGCGGCGCAAGATGACCTCAGCGACCATGACACCGGCCCATGCAGCGATGACGACCCCGAGGGTGGTGAGAAACCCCTGGAAGGGACCAAGGAAGTCGTCGGCGCCGAAGATGACGGCGATGGTGCCCACGGTCATGATGGTGGCATCGATCGAGGTGGCCACATGACGGCGTACGGGCAGGCCGGTGGCCAGCAGGGACAGGCCCGACGAGTACAAGTCCATGATGATGCCGCCGGCCAGCCCCAGGATGGCGACGATCGCGAAGGGGACGAGGAACCAGGTGGGTAGGATCGTGGTGAGGGCCCCTATGGGGTCGGCGTTGATGGCTTCTCCGAGGGAGGCGTCAGAGCCCACCAGGAGGATGCCGAAGAAGACGAGGACGACGCACGGCAGGGCCGAGCCCAGCGTCGTCCAGCCGATGACGCCCGCCGTCGAGGCCTTGCGGGGCAGATAGCGGGAGTAGTCGGCGGCGGCGTTGACCCAGCCCAGGCCGAAGCCGGTGGCCACCATGACCAGGGCACCGATGAAGGCCGCCGGTCCACCGGAGGGCAGTGCCAGGAGCGCACGAAGACTGATCTGGGGCGCGACGAGCACGAGGTAGATGACCGTGAGGACACCGGTGGCCCAGGTGATCCAGGTCTGCACCTTCATGATGGCCTCGAAACCGAGGATTCCGGCGCTGGCCGCCAGGCCGACGGTGAGCAGGAAGCCCAGGATCTGGGCACCGAGCCGGTTGTGCCATCCCAGGGCCTGGAGCACCGTCGCCGAGGCCAGGGTGGCCGAGACGCACAGGACCGTCTCCCAGCCCACGGTGAGGACCCAGGACAGGGCGGCCGACAGCCGGTTGCCGTTGTAGCCGAAGGCGGCTCGGGACAGAGCCAGGGTAGGGGCACTGCCCCGCTTACCCAGGACGGCGATGACACCGCACAGGAGGAACGAGAGGACGACGCCGACACCGCCGGCCACGACCGCCTGCCAGAAGGACAGACCGAAACCGAGAACCCAGGCGCCCCACGACAGTCCCAGGACGGAGATGTTGGCGGCGAACCAGGGCATGAAAAGGTCGCTGGGCCGACCTTTGCGATCGGACTCGACGATGACGTCAAGACCGGCGTTCTCGACGCGGGAGGCGGAGGGGGACTTCGCCGGTGTACTGCTGCTCATGGGCGATCGACCTCGGTGTCGGAAAACAGGGGCGCCGTGAGAGGAGACGCCCGATGGGGAGCGGTTACTGGACCTTGTGAGAGGCTCGAGATGCAGTGTAAGGCCATCACCGCGAAGCAGCCGCAGTCATGAGACTCTCGATGTGATCCCCACGTGAGAGAATAAAGCAACCTCCATATCATTCTCATAATATATAGAAACTCACATTGGATATTGAGTTGTGTGTCAGACGGCAGTCTGTAGGGTTGGAATGTCCGCTTTTGTCTCCTCCCGGAGACACATCATGGAAAGGAGCTCTCATGAGTGACAACGGAACCTTCGACAGGATCGCTGGCAAGGCCAAGGAGGCTGCGGGCAAGGTCACCGGCAGCAAGGAGACGGAGACCGAGGGCAAGCTTCAGCACGCCGAGGGCAAGATCAAGGAGGTCGCCGAGGACGCCAAGGACGCCATTAAGGGCGCGGTCGAGCACCTCAAGGGCGACAAGTAGAACGAGCACCAAAGCCGCGAGGGGTCCGGCCTCATTGAATGAGGCCGGACCCCTTCCTACGCGTGGCGCCGCGATGCCATCGACTTCCGAGACCGGCATCATCCTTCCGCGGGAATGAGAGTCGGCGCCAGATTGACGACACTCTGCGAGGGGTCGGCCTGCCCCCAGGAGTTATTCCCCCAGGTCCAGGTCCCCTCATCGACCGTGGCCCACGTGTCGTAGCCCGATGTGCCGATCCGGGTCGCCCCCTCGACCTTGTCGACCTGCACCAGTCCGGACGGGGAGTCCGAAACAGTCCCGTTGACCTGGCCGTAACGGTTGGAGCCGAAGCACCAGACGGCACCCTTCGACAGCGCGCAGGTGTGCTCGTAACCCGATACCAGTTCAGTGGGAGTCGCTGGAAGCTTGCCGACCTGAAGCGCCTGGTTGACGAGGGCATCGTCGGTCTTCTTGCCGAGCTGACCGACCTCATTGGCCCCCCAGGCGTAGACGACGCCCGAATCGTCCACAGCAACGGCAAAACCCTTACCCACGCTCAGCGCGGAGACCTTGACCTTCTCAAGCCCGGGCACCGCCGTCGGCGAGACGCGTGCGCCCTGAGTGTTGGCCTGAGCATCGGCCCCCCAGCAGGAGACTCCAGTACCATTCGAGGAGCAGACGAAGGATCCGCTACCGGCGCGCAATGACGTGGAGTTCGCGACCACAGGGGCCGCTGCGGACGCGGCGGGGGCTGCCGATGTCTTGCCGGGCCAGAGCCAGTGCCCTCCCAGAACACCTCCCGCCAGCCCGAGCACGAGAGCACCAACAGCAACCACCGGCAGCACCCACCCGCGACGCGAACCACCGCCCGAGAACTCGACACCCCCTTGGTCCGCCTGTATCTGCGTCACGGTAGGCAGCGGTTGAAGCCGGAAGCCCTGCGGCTGCGGCTGCGTCGGCGTGACCGTCTGCGGCTGAGGAGGATCGGTGGCGCCAACCAGCCGCAGTTGGGCCTGTGTCGCGCCGAAGCCGGCTTCAGTTTCGCGGTCAGTGCCGTGGCCGCCCGCATCGGCGCCGTCCGGGGCGAAGACACCCCCAGGAGTCCCGTAGGGTTGAACAGGCTGCGGTAGGGACGCCTGCTCATGCACAGGCGGGCCCTCGGCGGGCTGAGGGGCACCCCCTGCCGACGAAGCGATCCGTTCGAGCTGCGCACGCTGCTCAGGCGTCCAGGCGTGACCAGCGGCGAGAGCCTCTCGGGCGCGCTCGGGGCTATCGCCGATGAACCACAGCACCCTGCCCCCGTCGAGCATCCGGTCATCCATGGACCAGCCCCCTTCTCAACATGAAGGACCGATACAGGATCAGTACGCCAGCCGACGGCGCACCATGAGCATGGCAGCACCCGCGGCGCCGGTCCCCAGAGCCATCCAGGCAGCGGTTGTTCCAGCACCAGTCTGCGCCAGGGCCGAGCGGTTGGCACCACCCCGGTGCGACACGGAGGCCTGCTCGCGTGAAACAGCAGTGACCCCCTGGGCAGGCGCCTCCTCGGGCGCGGCGGGAGCCTCCTCGGCCCCCTGAGGCCCCCCGATCTGAGGTTCCTGCTGCACAGGATCGTCATCAGAGCCGGAGACGGCGTCCTGGCCACCCTGGCCCTGCTCATCGGGATCCGCCGAATTGTTCTGCTGCGCGGCAGCGCTGTCGGTGTCGGTGTCGGAGTTCTGCTGGTCGGTCCCGCTGGCATCGTCACCGGCAACCGAGATGGGGACCGGATCAAGGGAGGGGACAGGGTCCGGGATGGGAGCGGGCGTCTCGCCTCGGGGATCGGGAACGGCGGGAGCAGGCGTCTTGGGCTCAGGGTCGGCAGGCAAATCGGCCTTGGCGTCACTGGAGGGGGATGTCGCCTGCTCGGCCGCCGAAATGGGGCCAGAACCCTCATCCGCCGCAGCTGTACCAACAGGGACAACGGATAGAGCAACGGCGGCGGACGCGCTCATCCACACACTTCGCTTCATGGGAACTCCTTCAGCGCCAAGAACCCCGGGTTCTCGCGGCGGGTATTAAGACTTGGTTGCCGACACTTTACCCGGCAGCACCCCAGTTATGTCACGTCGCTACTACAGACAGCACCCCTTATGTCAGATACGTCACATAAAAGTGCTAGGTGGCTAAACCCTCAGACCCAAACCCTTCATCCGGGAGACCGCGCCCTGGGACAGAACCGCATGCAGCCGCTCAGGGGCAGTGGTTCCAAGCAGCTCGGGGAACTGGGCGAGCAGCCTCTGGAAGGTCCCGATCTCCTCACCAACGACGCGTCTGCTCCACAGGCCCAGACGCGCGGCCAGCTGCGGGTCGGCGGCGATAACCGTGTCAAGCTCAGCGATGGCGTAAGAACGGATCGGATCCTGGCCCAGCTCATCGATAAGCCCACTGCGCAGAGGCTCTGTCAGAGAGTCGCTCAGCGCCATGCCGAAGTCGATGAGCAGCCCGAAAGCAATGTAGGTCTTGACCAGGCGCTCAGCCCAGTCCAGGGGGCGCAGTCGCTCGTCGAAGTCACCGAGCACATCCGTGAAGCGCTCAGCCGCCCCGGTCGCGTCGATGCCGCGCACTGACGCCAGCGCCACCACGCGGTCGAAGGACTCGACCTCCCAGGCGCTCATGCGCAGCAGGTCGACCCGGGCGTTCATCCGCGGGGCCCGGTCGGCGTCCTTGGCGTAGCGCGTGCAGGCCGCCGTCCGGGAGACGGCGACGATTCCGACGACGGACAGCTCGTGGGGGCCAACCCGCATCGGGGTGGGGACGCTGGGCTGCGGTGACGGCGTCGGCATCTGAGTCATGCCCCCAATCGTAGCCAGGTCCTCCTCACGGCGACGCAGCGCCGTGACATCAACCACGCACATGGCGCGTTTCCTCGCCCAGAGGCGCCATCGGGACGTTTTCCCGCTACGCTGGCGGCGTCCACGGTTGCCCGGTCGTCAGATGGACTCAGCTTATTGACTCACGATCGGCTGCCGCACCCGACGGCGCCAACGCCCACGCAGCGCACCCGATGTGCGCGCGAGCGACAGCTGCGCCGGATCGGAACAACCTGACCAGAAGACAAGGAACCTCGTGAGCAACGAGCAGCACGGGGCCGACGCCGTCGAGCCCAGCAACAATTCCACAGACGAGCAGATCACCACCGACAGCGCAGGCTCCATTCCTGGCGCCACAGTATCCGGAATCATCGAGACGGCAGGCGCCCACGCCCCGGTCCTGGACGAGGCCACTCCCGACATCACTGACGAGGGCGACTCGACCGACCTGACCCGCAAGACCTTCGCCGACTTCGGCGTCGAGCCGGAGATCTGCGAGGCCCTGGATGCCAAGGGCATCACCCACCCCTTCCCCATCCAGGCCCTCACCCTGCCGGTGGCCCTGGAGGGGCAGGACATCATCGGTCAGGCCAAGACCGGTACCGGCAAGACCCTGGGCTTCGGCATCCCCCTGCTCATGGACACCCTGGGCCCCGGGGAGGAGGGCTGGGACGAGGATCCCGCCTCCGGCAGCCCCCAGGGTCTGGTCATCCTGCCCACCCGCGAGCTCGCCAAGCAGGTCGCCGAGGAGCTGACCACGGCTGCCGCGAAGCGCACCGTGCGTATCGTCCAGGTCTACGGCGGACGCGCCTACGAGCCCCAGATCGAGGACCTCGAGCGGGGAGCCGAGGTCGTCGTGGGAACGCCCGGCCGTCTCATCGACCTCATGGACCGCGGTGTGCTGGACCTGGCCCACGTGACCACCGTCGTCCTGGACGAGGCCGACGAGATGCTGGACCTGGGCTTCCTGCCCGACGTGGAGAAGATCCTGGCCCGCACCCGTACCGACCGCCACACGATGCTCTTCAGCGCCACCATGCCCGGCGCGGTGGTCGCCCTGGCGCGCCGCTACATGACCCGCCCCACCCACATCCGCGCCCAGGACCCGGGCGATGAGGGGATGACGGTCCAGACGGTCCAGCAGGTCGTCTACCGCACCCACTCAATGAACAAGGTGGAGGTCGTCTCACGAATCCTCCAGGCCGAGGGACGCGGACGCACCATCATCTTCACGCGTACCAAGCGCACGGCGGCCCGGGTGGCCGACGACCTGCGCTCACGAGGCTTCGCCACCGCCGCTCTCCACGGCGACCTCGGTCAGGGGGCCCGGGAACAGGCCCTGCGCGCCCTGCGCAACGGCAAGGTGGACGTACTCGTGGCCACCGACGTGGCCGCCCGCGGTATCGACGTCGACGACGTCACCCACGTCATCAACTACCAGTGCCCCGAGGACGAGAAGATCTACGTCCACCGCATCGGGCGCACCGGCCGCGCCGGCAACTCCGGCACGGCGGTCACCTTCGTGGACTGGGACGACGTGCCGCGCTGGCGGATCATCGCCAAGGCCCTGGGCCTGCCCATCAAGGAGCCGGTGGAGACCTACCACACCAGCGAGCACCTCTTCTCCGATCTGTCGATCCCCGAGAAGGTCACCGGTCGTCTCCCCCGCCACAAGCGCACCCTGGAGGGCCTGGACGCCGAGGAGATCGAGGACCTGGGCGAGACCGGCAAACGCGGTCGCAAGCAGTCCAACGGGCAGGGCGGGCGTGGCGGCCGCGGCCGTCGAGGCCGTGGCGACAGGAACGGCGGAGGCGGCCGGGAGCAGCGCAGCAAGCTCTCTCGACGCTCGATCGACGATGAGGTGAAACCGCGACGCAAACGTACCCGCAAGCGCACCCGCGGCGGCCGTCCCGTCGACGGGTCCACCAGCGAGTAGGGGCGGGTGAGCGCGGGCGCCGACGAGTCCGAGTCGGCGTCAGTCCGCTCAGTCGGCCCGGATCATCCGGACTAGAGGCGGATCGCCAGGAAGGCGAAGACGCCGTCGGCCATGATCTGGACGGCGATCGCCGCCAGGAGAAGTCCCATGACCCGGGTGAGGATCCGGATGCCGGAGGTGCCCAGCACCCGGTTGAGCCCCAGGGAGAAGCGCAAAGCGCCCCAGATGGCGATGTGCGTGCCGATGATCGCGGCCGTCACCGAGACCCATCCGGCCACGCCGCCACCGGTGGCGTCCACCGCGACCATGGCCGCGACAATCGCGCCCGGACCGGCCAGCAGAGGCGTGCCCAGGGGGACCAGGGCGGCGTTGGAGGAGACGGCGTCGGGGTCAGGACTCTCATCGACCTTGTCGGTCAGCAGCTCGAGGGCCACCAGCAGCAGGAGCAGCCCACCGGCCACCTGCAGAGCGGGCACCGAGATGCCCAGGAACTTGAGGATGTAGCGGCCGAAGACCGCGAACAGGAGGATGACACCGAAAGAGACCACGGTGGCCTGGCGTGCGGAGGCGGTGCGCTCGGCGGGGGTCTGCCGTGAGGTCAGGGACAGAAAGATCGGAATGGCGCCCAACGGGTCCTGGATGACCAGGAGCGTCGTGAAGGTCGTGGCGAAGACCGTGGGCTCGAAGACGGACTGCATAGCGGCTTTCTATCACCGGTTGTGGGCAAGAGTCGGGGCACGACTCAGGGTTTGACGAGGTCGAGGGCGCCCTCGTCGACGATCTGCTCCAAGAGCTCGGGGGGCATGAGGTTCTCCCCCAAGCGGTTGGGCTTGCCCGCGCCGTGGTAGTCCGAGGCCCCCGACAACCCCAGGTTCAGGCACTGGGCCAGGGCGCGCACCTGCTCCCGCTCCTCGGGGCCGTGGTCGCGGTGGTTCATTTCGAGGGCGGCCAGTCCGGCCTCAGCCATCTCGGCGAAGGTCTTGTCGGGCACGAGGCGGCGCTGGCGCGCAGAGGCACGCGGGTGGGCGGCCACCGGGACCCCTCCGGCAGCGCGCACCAGGCGACAGGCCTCGACCGGGTCCAGTGCCCAGTGGATGACGTAGTAGGGCGATCCAGTCGCCAGTGGACCGGCGAAAGCCGCGTTGCGGTCGGGGAAGGACCCGGCCGCCACGAGGGCATCAGCGATGTGGGGCCGGCCGATCGTATGGGCTCCGGACGACTGGGCCACGACGTCCTCCCAGGTGATCGGGAAGTCCTCGCCAAGGCGCTCGACCATCCGCTGGGCGCGGGTGTCCCGTGAGGTGCGGGCGTGGGCGAAGGACTCGACCAGGTTCGGGTCGTCGCCCCGGTGCAGATAGGACAGCAGGTGGAGCGTGATGCCGTCGGCGGCGCAGGAGATCTCGGTTCCGCGCAGGAGGGCGACACCGGTGGCGGGGACGGCCGAGGCCGCCTCGTCCCAGCCGGCCATGGTGTCGTGGTCGGTCAGCCCGACGACGTCGAGACCGGCCCCGGCCGCCTGGGCCATGAGCTCGGCGGGAGAGTCGGTGCCGTCGGAGCAGGCCGAGTGGGTGTGGGGATCGATGCGCACCGTGACAGTGTAAGGACGCGTGGGAGACTGGACGGTATGAGCGATCTGAGCCGCACGACAAGTACCGCACCCACCACGCAGCACGCCGACGACGCCCCGATCCGCTTCGGGGTGATCGGGGCCGGTTTCATCGCTCGATGGTTCGCCGAGGCCACGGCCCGGCAGCCGGCCGCCCAGATCGTGGCCGTCACCTCCGCCCGCCGCGAGCGCGCCTCCGCCTTCGCCCAGGAGCACGGGATTCCCCACGCCCACGCCTCGCTCGAGGAGATGCTCGCCGCCCACGGCCCGGGCTCGAGAGCCCCGCTCGACGTCGTCTACGTGGGCTCGCCCAACTCCCTGCACACGGAGCATACGATCGCGGCGCTGGAGGCCGGTTTCCACGTCCTGGTGGAGAAGCCCTTCGCGCTGACGGCCGCCCAGGCCCACGTGATGGTGAAGGCCGCCAGGCGAGCCGACCGCTTCCTCATGGAGGGGTGGCTATCCGCCTTCGAGCCCGGCGTGGCACGGTTGCACGAGGTGCTGGCGCGGCTGGGAGCGCTGCACCGGGTGGTGCTGTCCAAGGAGCAGTACTCCTCGCGGATGGAGGCCTACCGGGCCGGCCGGCTGCCGCCGGCCTTCGATCCGGCCCTGGGTGGCGGCTCCCTCATGGACCTGGGCATCTACCCGGTCAACCTGGCCATCCACCTGTTCGGGGAGCCGGATCGGGTGACGGCCACGGGGGAGCTGCTGGACTCCGGTGTCGACGTGCGGGGCACGGTCATCCTGTCCTATGACTCCGGCGAGCACGCTGGGCTGGAGGTCGTCTGCCTGCACTCCAAGACGTCCCCAGGAACGGAGTCGACCTTCGCCTCTGACCATGACGTCGTGGCCATCGATGACTGCCAGTGGCCTGAGCGAATCGAGCTGCGCGGGCCGGCCGCGGGCAGGAGCACGGGTGAGGGCGCACAAGTGCGCGAGGATCTGTCGGTCGAGCGCGGCGCCCAGCAGCCCGGCCACCAGCTAGCCCACGAGCTGGCTGAGGTCTGCCGCCTGGTGCGCACCGGAGCGAGGGAGTCCGCGCTGCACCCGCTGAGCAACTCAGTGGCGGCGATAGCCACGCTGGAGGAGGCTCGCCGTCAGGTGGGAGTGCGCTTCCCCGTCGATGAACAGGATTGATCCACGTCGATGGTCTCGACGCCGTCTCCTCCCCACCCGAAGGGGCTCGACGGTGGGATGATGCTGCTATGACATCGACCTCCTCAGCAGACGGCAACCCATCCGACGAAGCCTCCTCCTCTCCGGAGGCCCCCCAGTCCTTGGCGGCGCGCGGCTCCAACCGGTCCCGCCAGCCCGACAACCAGGCCTTCAGAGACTTCATCGGCTCAGGCTGGGGCCCTCGCCCCGAGGGTCTGCCCTCCCGCAGCGAGGCGGCCCCCTGGGCGGCGGCCCGACGTGAGGCCCTCGGAAGGCTCTTCCCCGGCGAGCGCCTCGTCCTGCCCGCGGGTGCGCTCAAGGTCCGCAACAACGACTGCGACTACCGCTTCCGACCCCACAGCGCCTTCGCCCACATGGCCGGCACCGGCACGGACTTCGAGCCCGACGCCGTGCTCGTCCTGGACCCACTCACCTCGCCGGCCCAGGACGCGGACTCCCCGGACAACACCGTTGACGTGGGTGGTGCCGCCCCGACGCATGAGGCGGTCCTCTACTTCCGACCTCGGGCCTCGCGCTCCAGCCAGGAGTTCTACGGCGATCCCCGTTACGGCGAGCTGTGGGTGGGCGTGCGCCCCTCTCTGGAGGAGGTCGAGTCGTCCACCGGCATACGCTGCGCCCACATCGACTCCCTTCCTGACGCCCTGGCCAAGGACGCCGGTCCCGGCGCGGTCCAGCTGCGCGTCGTCGCCGAGGCTGACGAGACCGTCACCGCTCTGGTGACCACCACCCGCCAGCAGGTCGGGCTGGAGACCGGCGAGGCCGCCGCCGAGGTGGACGCCGGCCTGGCCGAGGCCACCAGCGAGCTGCGCCTGGTCAAGGACCCCTGGGAGATCGATCAGCTGCGTGCCGCCGTCGCCGCCACCAAGGCCGGCTTCGACGACCTCATCCGCTCCATCCCGCGGGCCCGCGGTCACTGGCGCGGCGAGCGGGTCCTGGAGGGGGCCTTCGGGGCCAAGGCACGTGAGGAGGGCAATGGCCTGGGCTACGACACGATCGCCGCGGCCGGTAACCACGCCAACACCCTGCACTGGATCAACAACGACGGCGCCGTCGAGCCCGGTCAACTGGTCCTGGTGGACGCCGGCGTCGAGGTCGACTCCCTCTACACCGCCGACGTCACCCGCACGATCCCGGTCGACGGTCGATTCACCGAGGCTCAGCGCAAGATCTACCAGGCGGTCCTCGACGCCGCCGATGCCGCCTTCGCCCGTGCGGGCACGCCGGGCTGCCGCTTCAAGGACGTCCACGCCGCCGCCATGGAGGTGATCGCCGCCCGCCTGGAGGAGTGGGGGATGCTGCCCGCAGGGGTGGGCGCCGCCGACTCACTGGCGCCCGAGGGCCAGTACCACAGGCGTTGGATGGTCCACGGGACCAGTCACCACCTGGGCCTGGACGTCCATGACTGCGCCCAGGCGCGCCGCGAGATGTACATGGATGCCGAGCTCAGGCCAGGCATGTGCTTCACCATCGAACCGGGCCTGTACTTCCGCGAGGACGACCTGCTGGTGCCCGCCGAGATGCGAGGCACCGGCGTGCGCATCGAGGACGACGTCGTCGTGCGCGAGGACGGCGGCGTGGAGCGTCTGACCCAGGACGTGCCCCGCACCGTTGAGGAGGTCGAGGCCTGGGTGAGTGGGCTCATCGGCTGAGCACTTCGCCTGACACGCGTTCATGCGGGCCGGACCGGTGACCACTGAGAAGCCGACCCGGCCCGTCATCTGGGACGAGCCCGCGAGAAGCGGGTCCCCCACCCCCTTGCATATCATCGGCATTCACAAATAGCATCGTCACATGACGATGAAACATGGTTTACTCCCCGAGGACCGCCCTCAAGACCACGGCGCCGTGCACGAGGCATCCACCGTGGCCTCCCTGCTCGACGTCCTGGGGGACGCCACACGCCTGGCGATCCTGCGCCACCTCCACGGCGGCGAGCACCGGGTGGTGGAGCTGACCGAGCACCTGGGTCTGGCCCAGTCGACCGTCTCCCAGCACCTGGCAATCCTGCGCAGCGCGGGCCTCATCTCCAGTCACTCCCACGGGCGGGCCAACGTCAGCCGGATCGAGTACCCCGAGGCCATCGAGAAGGTGCTGGCCGCTACCGAGTCCTTGGCCGCCGTCATCGCCGACTCATCCACCGGCCAGGATCGGGAACCGCTATGAGCGCCTTGAACGGCCACGAGCACCACGGCCACTCCCCCGCCGCCCTTGAGGACCCTCACGGGCACTCCCACAACCACGGGACCGGCGCCTCGCACGGCCGGCTCCTGGTCGCCCTGTGCCTGTCAGTCACTGTTCTGACGGCCGAGATCGTCACGGCTCTTCTCACCGGGTCGCTGGCTCTCCTGGCCGACGCCGGGCACATGCTCACCGACGTCGTCGGCCTTGTCATGGCCCTGATCGCCGCACATCTGTCGGGCCTACCTGCCACGGACCGTTCCACCTGGGGCATGCGTCGCGCCGAGGTCATCGGGGCCGCACTCCAGGCGGGCATGCTCGCCGTCGTCGGCGTCTTCGTGGCCTTCAAGGCGATTCACAACCTGCTGGTGGCCCCGCAGGTCGAGGCCTCCGGCATGCTCGTCATGGGAGTCATCGGACTGGTCGCCAACGTCATCGCACTGCTGGTCCTCTCCGGCGGGCACACGAGCAACAGCGACAACCTCAACATGAGGGCCGCCCTCCTCGAGGTCCTCAACGACGCGCTGGGGTCCGTGGGCGTCATCGTCGCAGCCGCGGTGGTGGCCCGCACCGGCTGGGCCCGAGCCGACGCCGTGGTCTCCCTCATCATCGCCGCCCTCATCCTGCCCCGGGCCGTGACGCTGCTGCGTTCGGCCCTGGCCGTCCTCATGGACTTCACGCCCAAGGAGCTGGACCTGGCGCAGGTGCGCACCCACATGCTGGGCATCGACCACGTCGAGGAGGTCCACGACCTGCACGCCTGGACGGTGGCCTCGGGGTTGCCGGTGCTGACCGCGCACGTCGTCGTCCGGGACGAGTGCCTGCGCGATGGTCATACCGAGGAGATCCTCGACCGGCTCCAGAACTGCGTGGCCGAGCACTTCCCGGTCAGGATCCAGCACACGACCCTCCAGCTCGAGCCCGTCTCGCACCTCGAGCACGAGGCCGCCTACTGCTAGCAGCAGGCCTCAACTGCGGCGGTAGCGCTTGCGGGTCGGCTCGGGGATGTGGGCCGGTTCCCCGCCCTCCAGGTGCTCGCGGGCGAAGGCGAGCGCACTGGCGAGCCCCTCAAGGCGCTGTGCGGACGTCATCGACCTGGTAGTCACCTCGACGACCACTTGTCCCCCGCCGGCCCCGAAGCCGGTGGCCACCAAGTGCCTGAGGACTCCGGCACAGTCCTGGTTGCCCTGCCCTGGAAGCAGGTGGTCGTCCAGAGGCCCGGGTACGCCGTCGGTCAGGTGGAGGTGGCGCAGGGTGGGCCCCAGGGAGCGGGCCATGGCCAGCGCGTCGGAGCCGGAGGTAGCGGCGTGGGAGATGTCCAGCGTCACCGACTTGTAGCCCTGCCCCACCGGGTCCCAGGTGGGTGAGTAGGCCTGGAAGTCACGGGTGGAGTGGGCGTGACGGGGTCTCCAGGTGAACATGTTCTCCACCGCCAGGTGGATGCCAGTGGTGGCCTCGCGCTGCGCGACACCGGCGACGAAGGAACGCGCGTAGCGGGTCTGCCAGAAGAAGGGCGGGTGCAGCACCACGGTGGGCGCCTCGAGGTAGTGGGCCAGCTCGATGGAACGGTCCACCTTGTCCCACGGATCGGCTCCAAAGACCCCACGGGTCACCAGCAGCGTGGGGGCATGGACCGCCAGCACCGGCTGCTCGTGCTTCTCCACCAGAGCCGCCAGGCGGATGGCGTCCTGAGAGGCCTTCTCACCCCAGACCATGATCTCGACGCCGTCGTAGCCCAGTTCCTGGGCAATCGCGAAGGTGTCGGGAACGCTGCCGGGAACCACACTGGCGGTCGACAGTCCCACCGGAATACTCATCACTGAATTCCCTTGTCCCTCAGTGCTCGTCAGTCGACGTCAGTCATTCCCACCGGAGCCGGCGACGTCATCGGAATCCCGCGACGCCGTCGTACCGCCCGCCCCCGTCTGATCCTCCCGTCGTGAAAGGCGCAGGAACGGGTCATAGTCCTCGGGGACGGCAGGAGCATCCGACCGAGGCCCCGGGGCGATGTCGGGCGCTGCGTCGGAGATCGTGCCGTGGGCGCTGCTGCCGGCCTGCGGCAGACGCACCCCGAAGCGGGGCTGCTCGTCAGGACGGGAGCCGAAGGCCGTCGGCCCGGAGACCTCCTCCCGTGCCCGACGACGCTCCTGGGACCGTCGCTGGGCCTCTCCCCCACGCGAAAGGTTGCCCGGAACATCAGTCAGTGCCTGGGCGGCCTCATGGACCTCCTGGGCGGCGATGATCGAGTAGCGCGAGGCCACGACCTGGCTGATCGAGGTGAAGTCGCGCCGCCCGCGCGTCAGGGCATAGCTGAAGAGCTGGAAAACGATGCCCCACAGCACTCCCAGCAGGACACAGACCCAGAAACTGAGCCGGGGCCCGTTGCTGCCTGCCACCGATATGATGAGACCGAAGAAGACCCCGATCCACAGACCGCTCATGGCCCCCGACATCGCCGCACGTCCCCAGCTCATGCGCCCGGTGATGCGCTCGACCTGGCGGAGGTCGGTGCCGATGATCGCCAGGTGCTGGACCGGGAAGCCCTGGTCCGACAGGGCGTCGACCGCCCTCTGCGCCTCGGGATAGGTTGCGAAGGAGGCCACCTCCTCCCCCTGAGGCATGACACCACCGCCGGGCGAGGTCAGGGAGGACAGCGGGCTCGGATTGGCACTCATAGGGGTTATCGTCGCACGGGCGGGCACGCGGTACAGACCCATCGGCAGGCATTCACGCCTCAGGCGCATAGGCTTGGCTTGTGGAGAACACCAGGACGCGCACGACCAGCAGGGTTTTTGTGGCCCGCCTCATCGGTACCTCCGTCTTCGACCCCCTGGGCGATGCGGTGGGCAAGGTCCATGACGTCGTCGTCCTGCTGCAGATGCGCGGGGAGCCGCGGGCGGTCGGATTCGTCATCGAGGTCTCCAGCCGGCGCCGCGTCTTCCTGCCCCTGTCCCGGATCACCGCGATCGAGCCCGGTGCCGTCATCACCACCGGACTGATGAACATCCGCCGTTTCACTCAGCGGCACGTGGAGACCCTCGTCGTCGGTGAGCTGCTGGACCGGGTGGTCACGATGCGCGACGGCTCCGGGACCGTCACCGTACGGGACGTGGCCATCGAGCGCGACCGCGGCATGGACTGGAAGGTGACTCGTCTGTTCGTCCAGCGGGCCTCCACCGGGCCGCTGGGCCTGCGCCGCGGGGAGACCTTCACGGTACGCCCCGACGAGGTCAGCGGCCTGGCCGCCAGCGCCGACCAGCAGGGAGCCACCGCACTGCTGGCCACCCTGGAGGACCTCAAGCCCGCCGACCTGGCGGACGTCATGCGGGACCTGCCCCAGGACAGCCAGATGCGCGTGGCCGCCGAGCTGACCGACGAGCGCCTGGCCGACGTCCTGGAGGAGCTCGGCAACGAGGACGCCGTCGCGCTCCTGTCCCGTCTGGAGGCCGGGCGCGCCGCCGACGTCCTGGACGCCATGCAGCCCGACGACGCCGCCGATCTGGTCGCCGACCTCCCCCAGCTCAAGGCCACCGAGCTCCTGGGCCTCATGGAGCCTGAGGAGGCCGAGGACGTGCGCCGCCTCATGGCCTACGACGACTACACCGCCGGTGGCCTCATGACCACCGAGCCGATCATCCTGCCCCCCGAGGCGACGGTGGCGACCTTCCTGGCCCAGTCCCGCAAGGCCGAGATCCCCCCGGCCCTAGCCGCCATCGGCTTCGTGTGCCGACCTCCCCTGGAGTCGCCCACCGGCAAGTTCCTGGGCATGGTCCACTTCCAGCGGACACTGCGTGAGCGCCCCCAGCGACTGGTCGGGTCGATCGTGGACACCGACGTCGACTCCGTGCGAGCCGAGGACTCCATCGGTACCGTCACCCGCCTGCTGGCCACCTACAACCTGACGGCCCTACCGGTCCTCGACGACGCCGGACGCCTGCTGGGCGCCGTCAGCGTCGACGACGTCCTGGACCACCTCATGCCCGACGACTGGCGCGTGGCTGATGAGGCCGTCACCGACGAGACGATCGAGAGGGGAGCCAATGCCTGACCAGCTCGACCAGCCGCTGCCCGACAACCGCCTGCGGTGGCTGCGCAGGACCCACCCCGCCCGAGCCTCCCGCTCCGACGGGTTCGGCCGCTTCGCCGAGGCGACCGCCCGCTTCATGGGCTCGCCCCAGTTTGTGCTCTACATGTCGATCTTCGTCATCGCCTGGATCGTGGCGAACCTCGTTCTGGCCAAGGTGCAGCGGGCATGGGACCCCTACCCCTTCATCCTGCTCAACCTGGCCTTCTCCACCCAGGCCTCCTACTCGGCTCCCCTCATCATGCTGGCTCAGAACCGGCAGGACGACCGAGACCGCGTCACCGCCGAGCAGGACCGCCAGCGCGCCCAGCGCAACCTGGAGGACACCGAGTTCCTCACCCGGGAGATCGCCGCCCTGCGCCTGGCCATGAACGACGTCGCCACCCGCGACTTCGTGCGCAGCGAACTACGTGACATGCTCAGCGAGATCCTCGCCGAGGAGCGCCTCACCCGAGAGGAGATCGCCGAGTTCCAGGACAGCGGCGACGACGAGCCCGGCACCGCTCAGGAGCAGCACGCCACTCACTGAGGACCGTCTCCCGCCCCCACGTGGGACGCACCACCTGTCGAGGCGCCGACTACCACCTCTAGGATGAGGCCATGCCGCTACCGACTCATGACGCCGTCATGGAGGCGCTGGACCGGGTCATCGATCCCGAGCTGCGCCGCCCCGTCACCGACCTAGGTATGGTCTCCTCGGTTGATATCGCTGAGGACGGCGTGGTCAGTGTCGAGGTGCTCCTGACCGTGGCCGGGTGCCCTCTGAAGGACACGATCACCGCCGACACCCGGCGCGAGGTCGGCTCCGTCGAGGGCGTCACCGACGTGCAGGTGAGCCTCGGCGTCATGAACGACGAGCAGAAGGCCGAGCTGCGACGCCGCCTGCGCGGAGGGGCCGCCGAACCGGTGGTTCCCTTCACCCAGCCGGGCAATCTCACCCGGGTCTACGCCGTCACCTCCGGCAAGGGCGGGGTCGGCAAGTCCTCGGTGACCGCGAACCTGGCCGCCGCCATGGCCGCCCAGGGCCTAAGCGTGGGCGTCGTCGACGCCGACATCTACGGCTTCTCCATCCCCCGCATGCTCGGGGTGGACCAGGTACCCACTCAGCTCGACGGCATGATCGTGCCGCCCGTGGCCCATGGGGTGAAGGTCATCTCCATCGGCATGTTCGTGGAGGACAAGCAGCCTGTCGTCTGGCGTGGCCCCATGCTGCACCGCGCCGTCCAGCAGTTCCTCTCCGACGTGTTCTGGGGCGACCTGGACGTCCTGCTGCTGGACCTGCCTCCCGGGACCGGCGACGTGACGATCTCCGTGGCCCAGTTACTGCCGAACGCCGAGATCCTCGTGGTCACCACCCCGCAGACGGCCGCCGCCGAGGTCGCTGAGCGCACCGGACTCATCGCCGCCCAGACGCACCAGAAGGTGGTGGGCGTCATCGAGAACATGTCCTACATGCCTCAGCCCGACGGCTCGCGCCTGGAGATCTTCGGCTCCGGCGGGGGCGCGATCGTCAGTGCATCCCTGAGCGAGACCCTCGGCTACGAGGTGCCGTTGCTGGCCCAGCTGCCGCTGGACATCCGTCTGCGCGAGGGCTCCGACACCGGCCGCCCCGCCGTCGTGGCCGATAACGGAGAGCCGGCCGCCGACGCCCCCGCGGCCCTGGAGCTGTCCGCGGTGGCCCAGCGCCTCACCCATCGTGCCCGCGGCCTGGCGGGTAAGAGTCTGGGGGTCACTCCGGCCTGAGCCGGCCCCGCCCGGCTCTCTCGCCGCGCTCTCGCCAAGACCGGCCTTCGCGTAGCCGGCCAGAAATACCGTCGGACTACGCGAAATCCGCCCGACTCGATGAGGTTCAGAAGTCGACGGCGACGCGCGCAGCCTCGGCGCGGGTGCGCGCGGCGGCGTTGGCGGCGCGCACGATGTCGCGCGGTGACAGAGGACGCACGCGGGTGCGGGAGTCATCACCCGTCGTGGCGGCGTCCCCCGCATCCTCGCCGGAGGCACTGGCCACAGGCTCGACCAGGCTTGCCGGGACCTCCACCGGCCCCGGCTCGACCGGACGCTCAGTGGACTCCGGCTGACCGGCATCGTCGCTCCCCTCGGCTTCGTCAGTCTCCACGGACTGCTCTGCCTCGGCCTTCTCCGGTTCGGCCTCATCAGACCCGTCAGCCGCCTCGGGCGACTCGGACTGAGCCTCGGGCTCGGTGTCATCCTCCTGCTGGAGCACTCCCCGCGGGGTGGAGCCTGCGGACTGCTCGGCGCTCTCCGGGCTCTCGGCACCCTCGGCGCTCTCCGGGCTCTCGGCACCCTCGACGCTCTCCGGGCTCTCGGCACCCTCGACGCTCTCAGTGCTCTCGGAACTCTCCGGGTTCTCGGTACTCTTCGCGGTCTCAGCGCCGTTCTCAGCCAGCTGCTCGGCCCGCTTGGCCTCGACCTGTTTGCTCAACGAGTTGGCCCTGTCGTGCTTGATGACGTCGTTGACGGCCTGGGCGGCGTCGTCAGAGACCTCCTTGGCAGCCGAGCCGACGGATTTGAAGGGGTGAGTCAGGTCCTCGCGGATGGCGTCGATGTCCTCCCCCAGGGCGTCGCGCACGATCTTGCGGGGGTCGTACTGACGTGGATCGAGGCTGGACAGGTCGAGGTCCGCCATCTCGGGGCCGACCTCCTCGGCGATCTGGCTGCGCGCGTTGTCCAGGAACACTCTGAGCTGACGCACCATCTGCGTGAGCTTGCGGGTGTACTCGGGCAAGCGCTGCGGCCCCACCACGATCACCGCCACCAGGATGATGACGAGGAACTCAGATCCAGAGATGCCGAACACGTCGCTCAGTATAGGGAGTCTTGCGCTGTCGGCTCCGCATCGGTTCGCCTACCGGCGGACTCACCCGGAGACGTACCGTTCCCCCTATCCGGCCGAACACCTGGAACAATGTTGCGCAAGGGACGCACCTGGCGCCCAGCAGCAGAAGAAAGGCTCACTGTGAGTGCGGACAAGACGCTGAGCTGGTCCTACACGGAGGACTTCACCGCGGAGGACGAGGCCACAGCCCAGGCCCGCATACGTGGGCTTGAGCTCGGCATCACGCCAGTGTCCTCGGGGACCGGCGCGGCACTGCGGATGCTTGCCGCCTCGGTAGGGGCCAAGTCGGTGGCCGAGGTGGGTACCGGCACCGGAGTCTCAGGCCTGTGGCTGTTGGGCGGAATGGGCTCCGACGGGGTCCTCACCACGATCGACGTCGAGCCCGAGCTCCAGCGCGAGGCCCGGCGCGCCTTCGACGGAGCCGGCTATCCCTCGTCGCGCACCCGCATCATCCAGGGGCGGGCCTCCGACGTCATGCCTCGGATGGCGGCCCGCTCCTATGACATGGTGGTGCTGGACGTCGCTCCGGAGGAGGCGATTCTCCTGGCCTCCAACGCCTTGCGGATGCTGCGCCCCGGCGGGGTCCTGGCCGTCACTCGAGCCCTGTGGAACGACCACGTAGCCGATCCGGCTCGCCGCGACGTCACCACAGTGGCCGCCCGCGAGCTCGGCAAGGCGCTGCGCGCCTCCAAAGCGCTGCTGACGACGCTGCTTCCCGTCGGGGACGGGCTGCTCATCTCCGTTCGCCAGACCTGATAGCGAGCCGTCAGACGCGACAGGACCGAGACAGAACGAATGAGGGAAGGAAGAAGGGTCGAACCCAATGCGGGTCCGACCCTCTCTTCGGTGGGCTGGATGACCCGGTCCTCGGTTCCTCGACACCGAGCCCCACACGGGACCGGCCCATGACCCGGGCCGTCTTGGATCGATCAGATCTTGGCGTTGGCCAGGGCTTCTCCAAGCTCCTTGACCTCGTCGGCCGTGATCTCGAGGACGAGTCGACCGCCGCCTTCAAGCGGAACCCGCATGATGATGGCGCGGCCTTCCTTGACGACTTCGAGAGGGCCGTCTCCGGTCCGGGGCTTCATGGCAGCCATGTGCTCACCTTTCGTCAGTGCTGCGCGGACACATCGCCGCGCGACCTGTCATATTCTACGACATTCAAGGTGCAACATTCGAGGATACGTCCGCCACGACACGACTCACCCGCCTCTTCACCCGTCTCCGCGCCCATTGCGCAGCCGGCGGGCGGCATCCACCACGTAGTCCACCGCCTCCTCGGCGCCGTCGATGACGTGAAGCAGGTCGGGGTCGGAGGCGGAGATCATCCCGCGCTCGATCATGGTGGTGCGCACCCATTCAAGCAGCCCGTCCCAGTAGCCGCTGTCCACCAGCGCGATGGGGAAGGAGGAGATCTTCTGGGTCTGAACCAGGGTGAGGGCCTCGAAGAGCTCGTCCAGGGTCCCCATGCCGCCGGGCATGACGACGAAGCCGTCGGAGTACTTGACGAACATGGTCTTGCGGGCGAAGAAGTAACGGAAGTTGATCCCGAGGTCGACATAGTCGTTCATGCCCTGCTCGTGGGGCAGCTCGATGCCGAGGCCCACCGAGATTCCGCCGGCCTCGTGGCAGCCGCGATTGGCGGCCTCCATCATGCCCGGACCACCGCCGGTGATGACGGCGTAGCCGGCGCGGGCCAGCCCGGCACCGACGTCCACCGCCACCTGGTAGGTAGGGTCCTGGGGCTTGGTACGAGCCGAGCCGAAGACGCTGACGGCCGGCCCCAACTCGGCCAGGGCGCCGAAGCCCTCAACGAACTCGGCCTGAATGCGCATGACCCGCCACGGGTCAGCATGGAGCCAGTCGGCGTCGGCGGCGCTGCTCAGCAACCGGGCGTCGGTGGTCTGGGTGGGGATCTGGGTGCCGCGCAGCACCACTGGCCCTTTGCGGTAGAACTCACGTGTACTCATGCGGCCATGATTCCCTAAATCAGCCAACGCGGAGAAGCACCGACCGAATCGGGAGCGACACGCGGTGAATGCGGGTGGACGCGATGACCGGCTCAGGCCGGCCAGCCCCGCAGGGCAGAGAGGTAACGGCGTCGTTCTGGTCAACGGGACGGGGCTCGTCGTCGGTGTGGCAGAGCATCGGGTCGCCGGGGCCGAGGTTGACTGCGGGGACCCCCGCCGCAGAGAAGCCGGCGACGTCGGTCCATCCGCACTTGGGGCCGATCCCTGCCCCCTCGGGCGCGCATGAGGTGGATGAGGAAGTCATTATCCGAGGACACTGGAGGCGGGACGCCCCAACCAGGCACTTTTCACGTCGACCTCATGTCGCCCACATTCATCGGATGTCTTACATTTCGAAAACAGTCTCGAATCATATTTCACATTTAATTCAAGTTAGCTTATTCCATGTGCGCTCCACGGTTATCGTGACTGGATTGTCCTTGTGTTTGGAAACACCCGTGAGGAGAGTCATTGTGAGCACTTTCAGTACTTTTATCGCGGTACCGTCGCAGATATGACCCGAGACCCTCGAGACCCTGTAGACGTGTACGACGACGCTGCCGTGAACGCCTGGATCCAGGACGATCCGGATCCCGTTACCCGCGCCGAGCTCACCGAGCTCCTGACCGCTGCCGGCGCTCATGGCAAACAGGCCGAGGAGGCGCGTGCAGCCATCAGCGACGCCTTCAGCGCCACGCTCGCCTTCGGTACTGCAGGTTTGCGCGGTCGCCTGGGCGGTGGCCCCAACCGGATGAATCGGGTCGTCGTCATTCGGGCGGCTGCAGGCCTTTCGACCTATCTCAAGGACCGTCTTGGGGAGGGGTTCAGCGTCGTCATTGGTTACGACGCCCGTCACAACTCCGAGCAGTTCGCACGAGACACAGCGGCAGTGGTCACGGGTGCGGGCGGGCGGGCCATCCTCTTCGAGTCGCACTGCCCCACCCCGGTGCTCGCCTTCGCGCTACGGCGTCTGGAGGCCGACGCCGGCGTCATGGTGACCGCATCGCACAACCCTCCCCAGGACAACGGCTACAAGGTCTACCTGGGGGGACGGGCCGTGACCGACTCGGGCCAGGGAGCCCAGATCGTTCCCCCCTATGACGCACAGATCTCTGCGGCTATCGATGCCGTCGGACCGATCGCCTCGGTACCGCGCCCGCAATCGGGCTGGGAGACCGTCGACCCGGCCATCCGCGAGGAGTACATCGAGCGGGCCGCTCAGGCGGTGCGGATGAAGGCCCCGGCCCCGGTGAGGATCGTGCTGACGGCGATGCACGGCGTAGGCGGGACCATCTGCCGGGAGGTGCTTGCCCAGGTCGGCTTCACCGACGTCGTCGAGGTGACTGAGCAGTTCGAGCCAGACCCGGACTTCCCGACGGTCGCCTTCCCCAACCCGGAGGAGCCCGGGGCTCTGGACCTGGCACTGGACAAGGCGCGCGAGGTCGAGGCGGACCTGGTGATCGCCAACGACCCCGATGCCGATCGCTGCTCCGCCGCGATCCCGGACGCGGATGCCCCCGGTGGTTGGCGTCAGCTGACCGGAGATGAGGTCGGTGCGCTCCTGGGCGAGCAGGCCGCCGAGCTGGCGGCTTTCGCCGGCAACGGGGTCCTGGCCTGCTCGGTGGTCTCCTCCCGGCTGCTGCGCCGGATCGCCCAGTCCCACGGACTCGGGTTCCGACGTACCTTGACGGGCTTCAAGTGGATCAGCCGGGAGCCGAGCCTGGTCTTCGGCTACGAGGAGGCACTGGGGTACTGCGTGGATCCCGCCGCGGTGCGGGACAAGGACGGCATCTCGGCCTCGGCGAGGCTGGCGGTACTGACCTCCGTACTCAAGCAGCAGGGACGGACGCTGCAGGACCTGCTCGACCGGCTGGCCCGCGAGCACGGCCTGCACGCCACAAGCCCGTTGAGCATGAGGGTCGAGGACCTCGGCATCATCACCGCGACCATGGAGCGCCTGCGCTCAGGCGGGGCTCCGGCCAAGCTCGCCGGCTCCCCGGTGACCACGACGGTGGACCTGCTCGACGGCGTCTCGGACGGAAATGGCGGTGCGCTGCCTCCCACGAACGGTCTGGTGTGGGTGACAGCCTCGGACGACCGTGTGGTCGTGCGCCCTTCCGGGACCGAGCCGAAGCTCAAGTGCTATTGCGAGGTGATCCTGCCGGTCGGCGACACACCGGTGGCCGAGGTGCGCGCGGCGGCCGCTGAGCGCCTGAAGGCCATCAAGGAGGATCTGCGCGGCATCTTGGGGATCATGGCCTGAGCCGGGTCCTCCGGGCTCTTACGCCGTTCTCCGGTTCCTCCTTGTTGGAGGGGTCTTGCGAGAGGGGTGGTGGGGCCTGGTCGAAGAGAGGGGCGAGTCCCAGGGGGTGGGCGGCGTGGGAGTGAGGGCGCCTCAAAGTCTCCGGTTCTCCGGCCGGGTGGAGTCCCTGTCGTCCTGGACCGCCATCAGCACCCGGGCCGACATCCCCCTTCACCACGTCGACCGGCTCACTACAGCACCCAGGGACGCCGGGAGATCCGCCGCATGCTCGTCACCAGTGAGAGCGTCGGCGCCCCGGCAGGCGCCCCCCAGCGGCACGGCGGCTCAACACCGGGACAAGCCGGTGACACGGCACCGCACGCACAATGCCCTCACCACGGTCTTCGCACCGGCGCCGGCGGAGCGCACGGATTCGGCGAGTTCAGCGCCGGAACGGGAGCCGCGTTCGAACTCTGCTCATCGCGCCCCAGTGGACCACGGCTGAGACCAGATAAACCGCCCCGGAGGCTACCGCAATGACTCCGCCCGCCGACAGGTTCAGCCGCACGGCGCCCCACAGACCAGCAAGGGACGTTACCGCCCCAAGGACGGGCGCCGTCAGTAGCAGCTGACGCATCGTGCGAGTCCAGGGAGCCAGTGCAGCCGCAGGCGCGGCGATGAGGGCGATGGGCAGGATTGTGCCGACAGCCGGTACCAGCATGACGATGGTCAAGGTGATCATGAGCATGACGGTGGCCTCAGCCCAGGCGGGGTGCAGGCCGCTGGCGCGGTAGCCCAGTGGGTCGAAGCTGTAGAAGGTGAGGAACCGCCCGGCAACCAGGAGCACGAGCACTGTCAGCACCAGGACGACACCAACGGCGACGACGTCCACACGGCCGACGTTGAGCACGGATCCGGCCAAGAAGGAGTCAACCTTGAGGGGTAACGGGGAGAACCACTTGTTGAGGAAGTAGCCCAGGGCGAAGCCGAAGGTGAGGACGACGCCGGCGGCCGACTGAGACGACACCCCAGGAACCTGGGAAAGGCGCCGCATGAGCCAGATCATCGGCATGCACATGAGGGCGGCCCCTACCAGCACCAGGGTGGACAGAAGGTTGAAGTCGGCACGCCGACCGAGGACCGCTTGCGAGAACCAGGCGGCAACGACGACGCCGACGATCGCACCTGGGAAGGTGGCGTGCGTGAGTGACTCGGTGAAGAAGATCCGCCGGTGGACGAGGGCGATCGCGCCCACGAGTCCGGCGAGCAGCCCCATGAGGCCGACCTCGATGATGGGCAGGAGGAGGATATCGAGCCCGACGTTCATGCCTGCTCCCCCTGTGAAACCATGTCCTTCGACGTCGTCTCGAGGCTCTGCGCCGTGCTGAGCGTCGTCGTCCCGTTCCCGGCCCTCCGGCGCATCCTGCCGATCCGCTCGCGCAGGCCGACGGCGCCCACAACGAGGAAGAGGATTCCTGTCATCACCAGGGCTACGCCGGCCTGCGGGGAGACCGGCCGATCCAGGGTCTCCGGCATGGCCATGAGCAGCATGCCGAGATATCCGCCGCCCACGCCGACGGCGACCGCGACCGCGACCATGGAGCGCACCCGGGAGGCGAGGATCCGGCCGGTGGCTCCAGGAATCACGAGGTAGCCGATGACGAGGAGGGTTCCCACCGCCGTCGACGCCGAGACGACGGCAGCCGCGATAGCGGTGTTGAGGACCAGGTCGAGCACGAGGAGACGCAGGCCCGAGGCGCGGGCCCCGGCGCGGTCGAAGGCGTAGGCGATCTGCTCCTTCCAGGTCGCCATGATGAGCAGGAGCGCGATGGCGCACACGATGAAGGCCTGAGCGAGACGCTGGTCGGTCACCTCCAGGAGGCGGCCGAACATGAGGGCCTCGAGCTGTCCGGACATGTCACCCTTGGCCAGGGACAGGATGAGCCCGATGGAGAAGAAGCTGGTGAGAACGACGGCGGTTCCGGCCTCGGACGCCTCGTTGCGGTGTGAGCGGTGGGAGACGACCGTCAGGACCAGCGCCGCGACGATGGCGACGACGGAGGCGGCCGGGATGATCGAGTCAATCCCCCAGTAGACGGCACCGGCGACGATCCCCGGGAAGACGGCGTGAACCATGGCCTCAGCACTGAACTCGGCACTGCGCAGGTTGATGATGACGCCAATGACGCCGGCGACGATGCCCAGGAGCACCACCATCACCAGGGGGCGGAAGAGGAAAGGGGCGTCAGCAAGGGGCGTGATGCCCGGGACGTTGACGGCCGCCAGGCGCAACTGCTCGAGGGCCTGACTGAAGAGCGTCATGAAGCCACTCACGATGACTCCCCCACCTCGGCCTCGGAGCGCAGGCCCAGCAGTCGGGTGGTGCCGTGACCGCCGTAGGCCTCGTCGATGTAGCGGGCCACGAGGACCTCGTCGCGCGGGCCGAAAGCGATCTGCCGTCCGGCCAGGAGGGCGGCCTGCTCGCAGGTCTCCTGGGCCAGGACGAGGTCGTGGGTGGAGATGATCAGGGAGATGCCCTGCTCCTTGAGGTCGGCGATGATGGACAGCAGCGCCTCGCGGTTGGGCTGGTCCAGACCGTTGAAGGGCTCGTCGAGGAGGATGAGGCGGGGTCGGGCGGCCACGCAGCGGGCCACGAGGACTCGCTGCTGCTGGCCGCCGGACAAGGTGCCGAAGCGCTTGTCGGCGCGGTCGGCCAGCCCGACGCTCTCAAGGGCCTCAAGCGCTCGACGACGGGTCTGGGCACCGGGACGCCGCAGGAGACCGAGCTGGGAGTACATGCCCATCTGGACCACCTCCCGCACGGTGACGGGAAAGGTGGGGTCGAGATCACTGACCTGAGGCACGTATGCGACCGACCCCCGCGGTGCGCGCCCCGGTGCCGCCCCATTGACCCGCACCCTCCCGGCACTGACACTGACCATGCCGAGCAGGGCACGCATGAGGGTGGTCTTCCCTGAGCCGTTGGGTCCGACGAGCGCCAGGGCCCGTCCGGCCGGGACCTGGCCGTTGACACCGGTGAGCACTGTGGAGGCACCGTAGGAGAAGGAGGCGTTCTCAAGGACGACGACCGGTTCGTCCGGCTCCCCGGATGAGGAGCCGGCCCGAGTTGGGGTGCGATCACGCAATGGAGTCATTTGACGTCCGACGCCTTGGGGGTCCACTGGGCCAGGTCCGCGGGGATCTCGGTGACCGTGCCGCCCCATGCCTTGGTGAGGTTGGAGACGTTGTGGAGGATGGATCCGATGTAGGTCTCGCCGTCGGATCCGGGGGTGCCCAGGGAGTCTCCGTAGAGGGCCTCGTCACCAATGACCGCCTTGACTCCGGCGACCTCGGCGACCTTCTGGACGGACTTGGGGTTGTTGGAGTTCTCGGCGAAGATGGCCACGGCGCCGGAGGCCTTGACCTTGTCGGCGGTCTGACGGATCTTGTCCGCAGTGGCGTCCTGCTGGGCGTTGAAGTCGGACAGGGCGGCGCCCTCGAACTTCACGCCGAACTCGTTGCTGAAGTAACCGAAGGCGTCGTGGCTGGTGAACAGGACCCGCTTGTCCTGGGGCACCGAGTCGAGCGATGTGGCAGCCCACTGGTCGAGCGAGTTGAGCTTGGCCACGTAGGCGTCCACGTGGCTGTGGAAGACGCCGGCGTGGTCGGGTGCGGCCTTCTCGAGGGCAGCACCGATGTTGGTGACCTGGACGATGGCATTCTTCGGCGAGGTCCACACGTGCGGGTCGAAGCGGAACTCCGGCTCGTTCTCACCCTCCTCCGGGGGGAAGGGCCACGTGGCGACCTCGACCTTGGTGCTGCCCCGATCGACCTTGTAGGGCTTGGATTCCTCCTTCTTCTGCTGGGCCTTCAAATCATCGACGTCGGCGGCCCCAAGAACGCCGGAGGTCACCACCATGGTGCCCTTGAAGCCGGTGGAGTCGACGGCGGAGTCGAGGAAGTGCTCCAGGTCGACGCCGGAGACGAAGAAGAGGTCCGCCTCGGACAGGGCCTTGGACTGGGGCGTGGTCATGTCGTGCTCATGCGCCGAGGCGTTGGGGGCCAGCAGGCAGGTGAGCTTGAGGTGGGACGTGGCCTTGGCGGCGTCGGCGCCGAAGTGCTGGGTCTTGCCGTCCGCGCCGGTGCGCTCGAAGGAGAGGTCGCTGGAGGCATCCTCTCCGACCTCTCCTGTGGCGAGCTGGGTGATGTAGTCGCAGATCTGGGTGGTGGAGGCGACCGCCTTGACCGTTCCCGGAGCGTCGGCGGATGTCGTGCTACGACCGCAGGCCGCCAGGGCCGGAAGGGACAGAGCGAGGCAGGCGAGCGCCGCGACGCTGCGGCGACTCATAGTGGGGATGGTTCTCATGGCACCGAGTATAGTTTCGGGTACCCGAAACTTTGCAAATCGAGGCGATCCTTCTCGGAGATCGCGTCACGTGGGTGACGAGGCCGCGATGAGGACGGATGGGACCTGCGTTTCGTGCTGGGGACGTACTTCCATCCAAGACGACTGCCCCCAGCCATCTTCAACAGAACACGGTCTCCACGCGGAAAGTACGTCCCCAACCGGGACCAGAACGCAGGACAAGCCCGACCTTGTCACCTCCGGCCGCCCCGCACCTACTGACGCGGTCACCGACACGTGCGAGCGCGGGCCCGACAGCGATGTCGGGTCCGTCGGCGGGACTCAGTGGGACACGGACGCCTCAGCCGCTCAAGCCATCAAGGACGGTGGCGGAGGCGGACAGGCCCAGGCGGTTGGCACCGGCCTCGACCATGGCCAGGGCGTCGGCGGCGGTGCGGATACCGCCGGAGGCCTTGACGCCGAGACGGTCTCCCACGGCGCTGCGCATGAGGGCGACGGCGTGGGCGGAGGCTCCGCCGGCGGGGTGGAAGCCGGTGGAGGTCTTGACGAAGTCGGCTCCGGCGGCCTCGGCGGCGCGGCAGGTGGAGACGATCTCACCGTCGGTGAGGGCGGCGGACTCGATGATGACCTTGAGGACGGCGCCCGGGCAGGCCTCGCGCACGCCGCGAATATCGGCCTCGACGGCGTCGACGTCTCCTTCCTTGACGAGGCGGAGGTTGACAACCATGTCGATCTCCTCGGCCCCCTTAGCCAGGGCGTCTGCGGCCTCAGCAGCCTTGACGGCGGTGGCGTGGGCGCCGGAGGGGAAGCCGCAGACGGTAGCCACGTGCAGGTCGTCGGGAACCTCCAGCGGCAGGAGGCTCGGGGAGACGCACACGCTGTAGGTGCCCAGGTCCGCGGCCTCGGCGATGAGCGCATTTACCTGGGCGGCGGTTGCCTCGGGCTTGAGGAGGGTGTGGTCGATGAGGCGGGCGATCCGGGCGCGCGTGGTCATGTGGGGTCCTTCCTGGTGGGCTATCACGACATCATGGCCCGACCGGTTTCATCTGGGCAAAGATGACTCGACCCGGCGGAGAACACCAAGCCCCCACCCCTGCAGGGCGAGCGGGATGAGGAGAACCGCCGGGATCCATAATCCGCGCAGACCGTACAGGCCGATGGCGAAGGGAACCGACAGGATCGTCACCGCCCCGAGTACTCCGACAGCGAGGATCATGATCGCCAGGGCTCGCTGAGCATCCCGGGGATCCACATCATGGCCAGCAGTCGTCATCAGGCACCACCCTCACCGGAACGTAGATCAGCGTGTCTGGTTCTCAACCTCTCGGGCGCGATGACGGCGAGGACGCGGGGCCAGTTGCCGAGCTCGCGGGGGCCGGGTCGGCGCGGATCGCGTGGGGCGGTCAGGTCGAGGGGGCGCACGGAGCCGCTGGAGGGCTCATAGATGTGCGCACTCCCCTCACCGGGGTCGTCCTGCCCGATGGTCCGCCAGGGCAGGGCCAGGACGTAGTGGCGGGGCACGGCCGGGGTGCGCGCCAGGGACGCACGCAGCCTCGCCCTCGCAGTGGGCTCGCCCTCGGCGTCGTCGTCGAGGACGAGCGGACCGCCAGTGACCAGGATGACCGGGAGCCCGCCTGCCAGCGCCTCACGGATCGAGGCGACCTCACTGCCCCAGGCGGGGCCGTGGTCGCTCACCCACCTCACCGTGTAACGACGGCGCCCGCCGCCCGGGGTGCAGGTGCTCGCGACCTCAGTCATCTGCCGGGCCACGGACCAGGGGGTGGATCCGAGCGCCTTCGGCCAGGGCAGGATCCCCAGGCCGCGGACATTCATGGCCCGCTGGATCCGCAGCTGGTGGCGGGACAGGAGGGAGGCCAAGTGCTTGCCCTCCCGGCCGGGCTGCGAGGCGGTCATCTCCTGGGCGAGGTCGTCCGTCACCGCTGCGCGCTCGCCGGGTTCCAGGAGCAGGCGGGCGGCCAGGAGGCAGGTGGGCCCGCAGGTGGTGGCGTCGGTCTGGGTCAGGGTGATGGCCTGGCCCGCCTGGGTGAGGCGGCCTACCCGCAGCCGGGAGTTGACGGCGCGGGCGACGATGGCAGGCTCCACCTGCCGGGGTGTGGTCATCCGATGCGCTCCAGGACGACGCCTCGCTCACGGCGGGCCACGGCGTCGGCCGCCTCCGGCGATCCGGCCTGGGAGATGACGATGCCGCCGGCGAGCGCCTCCCGGGCGCGGGTGAAGCGCGCAGGCGAGGCGGTGTGCAGGGTGAGCAGTGGTTGGCCGGCGCGCACCTCGTCGCCCGGTTTGGCGTGCATGGTGACGCCGGCGACGGCCTGGACCGGGTCCTCCTTGCGGGCCCGCCCGGCCCCGAGGCGCCAGGCGGCCACCCCGACGGCGAGGGCGTCCAGGGTGGTGAGGACCCCGTCGGCCGGGGCGGTGACGGTCTCGGTCTCCGGGGCGAGGGGCAGGGGGGCGTCCGGGTCACCTGCCTGGCGGGAGACCATGTCGCGCCAGACGTCCATGGCGCGTCCGTCGGCCAGGGCGGCTCGGGCCTGGTCCTCCTCGACGGGTCTGCCGGCGGCGGCGCACATCTCCAGGGCCAGGGCCACGGTGAGGTCGACGACGTCATCCGGTCCCCCGCCGGCGAGCACCTCGAGGGACTCGGCGACCTCGAGGGCGTTACCGGCGGTGAGCCCGAGCGGGGTGGACATGTCGGTGAGCAGCGCGCGGGTGGTCACGCCGGCATCGGTGCCCAGGGCCACCATGGTGGAGGCGAGCTCGCGGGCCTGGTCGATCTCCTTCATGAAGGCGCCCGAGCCGACCTTGACGTCCAGGACGAGGGCGCCGGTCCCCTCGGCGATCTTCTTGGACATGATCGAGGAGGCGATGAGGGGGACGCAGGAGACGGTGGCGGTGGTGTCGCGCAGGGCGTAGAGGCGCTTGTCGGCGGGGGCCAGGCCCGCCCCGGCGGCGCATATGACGGCGCCGGGGCCGTCGGCATCGAGCATCGCCAGGATCTCCTCGCCCGTGAGGTCGGCCCGCCAGCCGGGGATGGACTCCATCTTGTCCAGGGTCCCGCCGGTGTGCCCCAGTCCGCGTCCGGACAGCTGGGGGACGCTCACGCCGAAGACGGCCACGAGCGGCGCCAGCGGCAGGGTGATCTTGTCGCCCACTCCCCCGGTGGAGTGCTTGTCCGCCGTGGGGCGGGTCAGACCCGAGAAGTCCATGCGCTCCCCGGAGGCGATCATGGCGTCGGTCCAGCGGGTGATCTCGGCCCGGCTCATGCCGCGCAGGTAGATGGCCATGGCCAGGGCGCTCATCTGCTCCTCGGCGACGGCGCCGCGGGTGTAGGCCTCCACGACCCAGTCGATCTGGGCGTCGGTCAGAGCGGCGCCGTCGCGCTTGGCGGCGATGACGTCGACGGCGTCGAAGGGCTCGACGGCGGGCGTGGCGGGAACGGTCACGGGACTCTCCTCCATCTGTGGCTGCTGGTCAGCCGGCCCTAGCTCTGCGGGCCGACGACGCGCTCGACGTCGTCGGCGGAGAAGCGGTCGGGCAGGACCTCGTCGATGCTCATCATCCCCGAGGGCATGGCCAGCACCATATCGTCGGCGGCGTGCTCGCTCAGGAGCTGGCGGCAGCGCCCGCACGGCGCACAGGCCCGGCCGTGGGCGTCCACGCAGGCGAAGGCGACCAGGCGCCCTCCTCCGGTACGGATGAGCTCGGAGACGAGCCCGCACTCGGCGCACAGGGTGACGCCGTAGCCGGCGTTCTCCACGTTGCATCCCGAGACGAGTCGGCCGTCGTCGACCAGGGCGGCGGCACCGACCTTGAAGCGGGAGTAGGGGGCGTAGGCGTGGGTCATGGCCTCCACGGCGAGCTCGTGCAGGGCCTGCCAGTGGGCGTCGGTCAGATCGGTGGGCGCGATGCTGCTCACGGGTAGGGCACCCCCTCGGCGGCGGGGGCGCGCACCTTGCCCACGAATCCGGCCACCGCCAGGATCGTGACGATGTAGGGGATCATGGAGATGATGTCGGGTGAGACCGAGCTGCCGATGACCGGCAGGGTCTGGGCCACGGAGGTGGCGAAGCCGAAGAGCAGGGCCGCCCCCAGGGAGCCCAGGGGCCGCCAGGCGCCCAGAATCATGGCGGCCAGTGCGATATAGCCGTTGCCGGCGGTCATGTCGTTGTCGAAGGACAGGCCCGAGCCGATGGTGAAGAAGGCGCCGCCCAGCCCCGCCAGTGCCCCGGCCAGGGCGAGGTTGGCCACGCGGGTGCGCATCACCTTGATGCCGACGGTGTCGGCGGCCTTGGGATGCTCGCCGCAGGCCCGTAGCCGCAGCCCCCAGCGGGAGCGGAAGAGCATGTAGGACAGGATCGCCACGGCGGCGTACATGAGGTAGACGAGCACTGTCTGGCGGAAGAGGACCGGTCCGATGACCGGGATCCGCGACAGGAGGGGCACCGCCAGCGCTGGCAGACGCAGTGCCTGGTTGAGGCTGGGGCTGGAGGACAGGAAGGTGGAGAACAGGAAGCCGGTGAGGCCCGAGACCAGGACGTTGAGGACGACGCCGACGACGATCTGGTTGACCCGGTAGCGCAGTCCGAACAGGGCCAGTAGGAGAGCTACGAGGACTCCGGCCAAGGGCGCGGTCACGAGCCCCGCCCACGGGCTGGAGCAGGCCGAGGCGACGACGGAGCCCAGGAAGGCCCCGCCCAGGAGCTGGCCCTCAATGGCGATGTTGATGGTGCCCGAGCGCTCCCCGATGATCCCGGCGAGCGAGCCGTAGACGAGCGGGACGCTCAGCCCCAGTGCGGAGGACAGGATGGTCACCAGGGGGATGACACCGTTGCGTCCGGCGCCGACCCAGGACAGGAAGGCGATGACGAATCCGACGCCGATGAGGACAGCGACCCAGGCCGGGATCCTGTTGCGACGCCGAACACTGTTGAAGGCGACGGCCGTGGCCGCGGCGATGATGGCGGCAGCGGCGAGGATGACCAGGCGCGCGTTGAGCGCGGGGTCACCGAGGCGGAAGATGTCGGAGGAGGCGGTGAGGCCGAAGGTGGTCGTGCCGCGGGCGCTCAGTGCCATGAGCCCCTGGAGGAGGAGCACCACAACGCCGGTGAGCGGGATCTTGAGGTTCATGGGCTCGACGGCCGCGGGGGTGGGAGCGGTCGAAGCAGCGGTGGTTGACCCGGCTGAAGCGGTTGACTCGGATGGTGCTGCCATGACTCAGGCCTCCTTCACGGTGGCAGTGGCCGGAACTGCGGCCGGGACAGAGGCGGAGGACGGATCGGCGCCACCGCGGCGACTCCCGCGCTCCGGGAGCCGGAAGACGGCCCGGACCAGAGGCGGCGCGGCGATGAACAGCACGATCGTGGACTGCAGGACCAGGACGATCTTGATGTGGGTGCCCGGGGCCGCCTGCATGGCGGTACCGCCGGCGCGCAGGGCGCCGAAGAGCAGCCCGGCCAGGACAGTGCCCACGGGCCGGGAGCGCCCCAGCAGAGCCACCGTGATGGCGTCGAAGCCGATGGTTCCCACAACGGACTCGTCCATGCTCTTCTGGGTTCCCAGGACCGGCGCGCTGGCGGCCAGCCCGCACAGGGCACCGGAGATCATCATGACCAGGCTCGTCACCCAGGGCACGCTCATGCCGGCGGTTCGGGCGGCGTCGGCGTTCAGACCGGTGGCCCGCAGCTGGAAGCCGAGGCGGGAGCGCTCCATGAGCCACCACACCGCCGCGGCGACCAGCAGGGCCAGGAGGAAACCGGCGTGGAGGCGGAAGGAGGAACCGGCCAGCGAGGGGTACTGGGCGGTCTCGACCACGGCCAGCGACTTGCGGTTGCCGGTCTCCCCCTCCCCGTTGAAGGTCTTGAGGCTGAGCACCTGTGACAGCAGGTGAGCGGCGATCGAGTTGAGCATGATCGTCACGATGACCTCGTTGGCTCCGGTACGGGCCTTGAGGACGCCGGCGATGCCGCCCCAGACCAGGCCTCCCAGGGCAGCCCCGACGACGGCCACGAGCAGGTGGGCCACTGGCGGCAGGTTCCAGGCGATACCCACGTAGCAGGCCGTGATCGCCCCGAGGATCATCTGCCCCTGGCCGCCGATGTTGAACAGGCCCGCCCGGAAGGCCACTGCCATACCGAGCCCGGCGATGATGAGCGGGGTGGCATTCGTCAGGGTGTCGGTGATGGGGCGGATCATGCGCACGCCCGTGGTGGCCCGCCAGTCCAGGACCGAGCCGCGCAACAGCGAGCTGTAGGCCTCGCTCAGCGTGGATCCGGCGGCGTGGAGGAAGTCACCGGGGCGGTTGAGGAGGTAGCCGGCCGTGTAGCGCACCTCGGCGTCGGCCGCGAGGATGAGGATCGAGCTGAGGAACAGGGCGGTCAGGATCGCGAGCAGCCCGACGACGGCAGGTGAGGAGGCGACCTGCCGCAGCAGAGCCGACTGGCCGCCGGGGCTGCGCTCGGGACAGTCCTCGGAGTGGCTCCTCGGTGTCGGTTCGGTGCTGGAGCCGGTGGTGGGAGTACTCATCGTGGCTGCTCCTGAGGGTCGAGGGCCTGCTCGGCGGGAGTGCCGGCCATCATGAGGCCCAGGGCGTCGCGGGCGGTGTCTGCGGGGACGGTGCCGATGATCCGTCCGCGGTACATGACGGCGATCCGGTCGGCCAGGGCGTAGATCTCGTCGAGCTCGGAGGAGATGATGAGGACGGCGGTGCCGGTGTCGCGCTCGGCGACGAGGCGCTGGTGGACGAACTCGATGGAGCCCACGTCCAGGCCACGGGTGGGCTGCGAGGCGACGAGGACCTTGAGGGGCCGGGAGAGCTCGCGGGCGAGGATGGCCTTCTGCTGGTTGCCGCCCGAGAGGGTCGAGATGGCGTCGTCGACGTCGGTGACGCGCACGTCGAACTCCTCACGCATCCGGTGGGCCGCCTCGCGCACGCGGGCCGGCGACAGCGATGGTCCCCGCCCCAGGGCGGGATCGTCGTAGCGGTCCAGGACCATGTTCTCGGCGACGGAGAGCTCGGCGACCATGCCGTCGGTGGAGCGGTCCTCGGGGACGAAGCCGAGCCCGGAGCGCAGCCTACGGCGTACCCCGTGGCGGGTGACGTCGTGGCCGTCGAAGGAGATGGCGCCGGCGGTGGGCGGGCGCAGCCCGAGGATCACCTCGCTCAGCTCGGTCTGCCCGTTGCCCTGGACTCCCGCGATGGCGAGGATTTCGCCGGCGCGCACGTGCAGGTCGACGTCGTCGAGCAGGACGGTGCCGTCCTCGATGATGCTGACGCCGCTCAGGGTCAGGGCCTCATGGCCGGCCTCGGCCGGGGGCTTGTCCACGGTGAGGGAGACGTCGTGGCCGACCATGAGGCCGGCTAGCTCGGCAGCCGAGGCGGTGGGCTCGGCTGCGCCGACGACTCGGCCGCGCCGGATGACGGTGATGGTGTCAGCGACCTCGCGGATCTCGCGCAGTTTGTGGGTGATGAAGACGATCGAGGTGCCGGCGGCCTTGAGCTCGCGCATGATGGTGATGAGCTCGTCGGTCTCCTGCGGGGTGAGTACGGCGGTGGGCTCGTCGAGGATGAGGACCTTGGCGTCTCTGGCCAGAGCCTTGATGATCTCCACGCGCTGCTGGACGCCGACGGGCAGGTCCTCGATGAGGGCGTTGGGGTCGACGTCGAAGCCGAAGCGGCGGGAGATCTCGGTGACCTTGGCCGCGGCGGCGCCGGCGTCGATGATCCCCATCGGCCCGACTGGCTCGTAGCCCAGGGTGACGGACTCGGCCACGGTGAAGACGGGCACGAGCATGAAGTGCTGGTGGACCATGCCGATGCCGGCGGCCACGGCGTCGCCCGGCCCGGAGAAGGTCACGGGCTCGTCGTCGATGAGGATCCTGCCCGCGTCGGGCTGGTAGAGGCCGTAGAGGACGTTCATGAGTGTGGACTTGCCCGCGCCGTTCTCGCCCAGGAGGGCGTGGATCTGGCCGGGCTCGACGGTCAGGTCGATGCGGTCGTTGGCCACGAGCGGCCCGAAGGCCTTCGTGATCCCGCGCAGCTCAAGCTTCACAACAGGCTCGCTTCCGGGTGGCGGTGGAGGCTCTGGAACAAGGCCCTAGGGGGCGCTCAGGAGGGGTCATAGGGGGTCGAGACGTCAAGGGTTCCGTCACTGATCTGGGTGCGCAGCTCCTCAATCCGCGCCTTGACCGATTCGGGCACGCTGGAGTCGAAGTCGTGGAAGGGGGCGACGGTCACCCCCTGGTTCTTGAGGGTGCCGATGTAGGGATCGGCGGAGAACCTGCCCTCAGAGGCGTCCTTGACGGTGTCGAACACCGAGTTGCCGATCTCCTTGACTACCGAGGTCATGATGATGGAGCCGTCACCAGTGGAGGTGTAGCCGTCGGAGTCGACCCAGATGACGGAGTTGGCGCCGCCGGCGGCGTTCCTCTGCTTGACGGTGGACAGCGTCCCCTGACCGACGGGGCCGGCCACGGGCATGACGATGTCGGCGCCCTGGGAGATGAACTGCTCGGTGATGGCCTGGCCCTTGGCGGCGTCGGAGAAGTTGCCGACGAAGGACCCGCCCTTGCCGGTGGTGGTGTCCCAGCCCTTGACCTGGACGGCGGCTCCGGTGTCCTCGTTGTACCTGGCCACGCCCTTGGCGAAGCCGTCCATGAAGATCTGGACGGTGGGCAGCGGTTTGCCGCCATAGGTGCCCACCACCCCGGTCTGAGAGGTGCCGGCGGCGGCGTAGCCGGCCAGGTAGGCGGCCTCGGCCGTCTTGAACAGCAGCGGTTTAGCGTTGGGCAGGGAGGCGGGCTGCCCGTCGGCGTCGATGAAGGAGGCGTCGATGAGGGCGAACTGGATGTCGGGATTGGCCTTGGCGGACTCGGTCAGGTCCGCGGCGATGTTGAAGCCGACACCGATGACGAGCTTGCAGTTCTGCTGGATGAGCGCGTAGATGTTGGTGGCGTAGTCGGCAGAGCTCTCCGACTGCACGGCGATGGTCTTGACTCCCAGCTCCTTACCGACCCGGTCCAGGCCCTTCTTGCCGGACTCGTTGAAGGAGTGGTCGTCGAAGCCGCCCTCGTCGGAGAGCATGCAGGCGGTGAAGTCCTTGTCCTCCTCCAGGTTGCGGGTGGGCCGCTGCGTCGGCGGCGTCCCGCAGGAGGTCAGGACCAGGACCAGGGTCGCACCGAGCATCATCGCGGAGCAGGCCTTCTTCATGGAAACCTCCGTGGTTCTCGCGTGCGGCAAGTTGCACGTCCGGTTTCCAAGGATAGGCGAAAATATGTGATTTAAATACCTTTTTAGCACCAAAAGATCCACCAGGGCGGCCCGCGACCACCTCAGTTTCTCCGCATCGGGCGCGACACCGGGAGGATCCCTTCTCCCGGCATCGGGCCCTTCAGAGGCCTCGGAAGCCTCGGACCTGTGGCTCCCGGACCGGCGAGGACGCTAAAGCAGGTCCTCGCGCCCAGCGCCACTCAGGGCGTCAACGACGCCCTTGACGTCTTGGGCGTGCTCGGACGTGGTGACCAGGAGAGCGTCAGGCGTGTCGATGACGACGGCGCCCGGCATGCCCAGCAGCACCACCGTGCGTCCGGACGTGGAGGCGATGAGGGCGCCGTCGGAGCCGATCGCCCGGACGTCGGCCCGAGGGGCCTCGGGAGCTGAGCCGTCAACGGCTTCAGCGCCATCAGCACCATTGATATTGTCGAGCACCCCGGCTCCGGTCGCCGGCCCCTCGTTGCGAGGGGCGACGAGCCCGATGAGAGCGTCGAAGCCGCCGACGTCATTCCACCCCATGGAGACCGGCACGGTGGCCACTCCCCCTGCGGCGGCCACTGGTTCGGCGATGGCGTGGTCGATGGCGATCTTCTCCAGGGCCGGCCAGCGCTCGGCCAGGACCTCCTCGCGCTCGGGGGTGTCCCAGGCCGCGGCGATGTCCTCGATGCCGGCCGCCAGCTGGGGCCTGAGCTCGGCCAGGTGGTCCAGGAGCACGCCGGCGCGGACCACGAACATTCCGGCGTTCCAGCGGTAGTCGCCGGTGGCCAGGTAGGCGGCGGCGGTGTCGGCGTCGGGCTTTTCGGTGAAGCCCAGGACCCTACGCCCATCGGGAGCGCCGGGCATGTCAGTGGGGTCCCCGGCGTGGATGTAGCCGAAGGCAGTTGAGGGGCCAGTGGCCTCGATCCCGATGGTGACCACCCAGCCCTGCTCGGCCAGGAGGGCGGCCTGGCGCACGGCATCGGCGAAGGCGGTTCGGTCGGCCACCGTGTGGTCGGCGGCGAAGGAGCCGACGACGGCGCCTCGCCCGTGACGGCGGGCGATGACGGCGGCGGCCAGGCCGATGGCCGCCATGGAGTCGCGCGGGGAGGGCTCGGCCAGGAGGTTGTCGCGTGGGACCTGCGGGAGCTGGTCGGCCACGACGGCGATATGGGCGGCGCCTGTGACCACCGTCGTCGTCGCGGCCAGGGGAGCCAAGCGCGCAACGGTGTCCTGCAGGAGGCTGCGGCCGGCCCCGGTGAGGTCGAGGAGGAACTTGGGACGCCTGCGCCGGCTGAGCGGCCACAGCCGGGTGCCCGCGCCCCCGGCGGGGATGATGGCGTGGATAGCCGGGGCCGAGCCGGCGGAGGGACTCGAGCCGCTGGGATGCGCGGCCTGAGTGGAGCCGCCGGGGTTACCAGGAGTGTCAGTCACCGGAACAGGCTACCGTCCCGGCAGGGCCTGTTCGTCACGTCGGCCCCGCCTCCGCCTCACTCCGGCTCAGGGGATCGGCACCGGAGGAACGTAGTTGGGGTGCGCCGTCGGGTCCGCCTCGAGGCTGCCGGTGATGGACTGGCGGGGCCAGGCCAGGGTCTCGGGTACGGAGAGCGTCACATAGTTGGGGCGCTCGCTGTCGTGGACCTCGTCGGGGTGGTCGACGTCGCGGGGCAGCGGCGGGTTGGCTATCCAGGCCGCCATGAGCAGGACGATGCGGCTGGTCAGGTGCAGCCACAGGACGAGGACGGCGATGGCGGCGAAGGAGGCCAGGACCGGGTTGCGCGCCACCGAGCCGACCGCACCGGTGCCCACCTGGCGCAGTACACCGAGTGCAAGGGCGCCCAGCATGCAGCCCAGTGCCAGATCGCGCCAAGGCGGGCGGATGCCGCACATGGAGACCAGGAGCGCCAGGATGCCGGCGTCGATGATGAAGGAGACCAGGAGCGTCGCCAGCCACGTTCCGGTCCCGGTCAGTGACTCCGGCAGGCCGAGGGCTCGTCCCACATGGCCCGACAGCGTCGTCGTCGCCACTGAGGCGACGGCGGTCACCAGCACCCCGGCCACGATGACGAAGAATCCGGCGATATTCGCCAGCTGCCCCAGCACCGGCCGCATCACGGGGTTGACCAGGCCGAACATGGCGCGCAGCGCGATCTTGAGGGTTCCCATGAGACTGATGACCGAGTAGACGAGCGCCCCGGCCGCCACCACGGAGCCCAGGTTGAGCGCCGAGCTGAGGGACAGCTGGCTCACGGAGACCAGCCCCTGACCTTTGCCGGAGTCGATGACGCCGGGCAGCAGGGAGTTGACCGAGTCGACGACAGCGGCGCGGAAGGTGGGGCGGTTGCCGAGCATCGCCATGAGCAGGTTCATCCCGATGACGAGCACCGCGAAGATCGAGAACAGGCCGGTGTAGGCGATCCCCCCGGCCATGAGCGCTCCGCGAGCCGTGCCGTAACGGACCAGGGCCCGCCCCACCCGCGTGCGCCGCACAGCAGCCAGCAAGGCTTTGGCGCGGTCGATCACATCGACACCACGGGAGTCGTCGGGGACGCCGGCGCGGCGGGCATCTCAGTCCCGACGGAGACCTCGGAGACACCAGATACGAGTGAGCCCCCGAAGGCGAAGACGGCGGCCACCTCCCAGCCGCGCACAGCATCGGACCCGCCGCTCCGGTCACAACGACCGGAGCGACCACCGAGGTGGCGGTAGAGGTGGAGCTTGGTGACGGTGAAGTCCATGGCCAGCCCCGCCCCCTTTCTCGCTGCGATGTCGAGGCCGTCGTCGGCGACCTCATGAGCCAGGGTCACGTGCGGGTGGAATGGGAAGCTCAAGGACCTGGCCAGGGGCCCGCGGCGGTCACGGACCCGTTCCTGAAGACGGTCACACTCCTGGGCGCCGCTGCGCAGTCCGAGGTAGACCACCGGGCTGACGGGCCGGAAGGTGCCGACCTCGTCGAGACGCACATCGAAGGGCTGCGTCCCGGCGGCCACACTACGCAGGTGACGCATCACGTCATCCAGCGACTCAATGTCCACAGCCGTGGGGGGAAGCAGGGTGATGTGAGGCGGGACGACCTCGGCCAGCGGGTCTCCGGCGGCCTCCCGCACTGACCGCACCTGGGCGGCATAGTGAGGGGGCAGGGCGATGGCCACACCGATGACGCACTGGTACGCGCCTGGTGCGGGGATCTGCATGGCTCCTGAACTCCTACGGGACGGTCGACTGAAACACCGAAACATGGTCGTGCGTCAGGACGAGCGGAAGTCCTGAGGACCACCTGGACACACTACCGCGTCACACCCCCACGTCCCAGCCCGGGGGCGTCGCACAAACGGGATAAGTCTGCCACGACTGACCGAGCGGATGAAATATGAACTACTACCACCCAATCTGTGCGACTCTGTGCGAGAACGTGCGGACATGGTGTTTTCGACGTCCAGGTCTGGCACACTGGCCCCATGCAGCCCGGCCCCTCAGCCTCCTCCACCGTCGGCTCGTCCCGTCCGGCGCCCATGCTCGCCCGACAGCGTCAGGAGCACATCCTGGAGCGGGTCGCGGCCACCGGCGGCATACGCGTAGCCGACATCGTCGAGGAGCTGGGGATCTCGGAGATGACCGTGCGCCGCGACATCACCGGGCTCGTCGCCCAGGGACTGGTCGAGCGCGTTCACGGCGGCGCGGTGGCCGCCGGCCCCACCACCCTCGAGCCGCGCTTCACCGCCAAGTCCACCCTCAATCTGGACGCCAAGCGACGCATCGGCCAGGCCGCGGCCGACATGGTTCGCCCCGGGGACTCCCTGGCGCTGTCGGCCGGTACGACCACCCTGGCGCTCGCCCAGGCGCTGACCGAGCTGGAGCACTTCCCCACCCTGACCGTCATCACGAACTCGCTGCCCGCCGCGCAGGTGCTCTTCGACGCCGCCGATGCCGCCCGCGCCGAGAACCGCGATGCCCCCACGGTGGTGATCACCGGGGGTGAGCGCACGCCGTCGAACGCCCTGGTGGGGCCGGTGGCCATCGACGCGCTGCGCACGATGCGCGTGGAATGGGTCTTCCTGGGCGCCCACGGATTCACCCCCGAGGCCGGCCTCATGACCCCCAACCTGCTGGAGGCCTCCGCCAACCAGGCGCTCGTCGCCGCGGGGCGCACGGTCGTGGCCACACTGGACTCCTCCAAGTGGGGCGTCCTGGGGCTGCGGTCCTTCTGCGCCACCCGGGACATCGGGGTCCTGGTGACCGATACCGAGCCCGACGCCGGCACCGTCGAGACCCTCCGGCAGGCCGGCACACGTGTGACTATCGCCCCCTGAGCCCAGCCGCCTCCCGCCCCCGACCCTCATCTGCTCAACACATTCGAACAACCCACTACAGGAGACCACGATGACCAACGATGCTCCCGTCTTCGCTCCCGCCATGAGCCCCCAGGGGGGCGCCGAGGCCGCCACCACCCTGTTCCGCGAGACCTTCGAGGCCGAACCCGACGGCGTGTGGTACGCACCCGGGAGAGTCAACATCATCGGCGAGCACACCGACTACAACGGCGGCCTGGCCCTCCCCATCGCCCTGCCCCACCGGGCGCACTTGGCGCTGCGACGCCGTGACGACCGCATTGTGCGCCTGGTCTCCCCCCAGACCCGGGAGAAGGTCGATGTCATGGACCTCGACACGATCGGTCCCAAGGGGACCCCCGGCGAAGTGGCGCACTGGGCCGCTTACATCGCCGGTGTCGCCTGGGCGCTGGAGCGCGACGGGTTCGAGAACCTGCCCGGTTTCGACGCCGCCCTCGTCTCCTGCGTGCCCCTGGGAGGCGGGCTGTCCTCCTCCGCGGCCCTGGAGTGCTCGGCGGCCGTGGCCATCGACGAGGTCGCAGGTCTCGGGCTGGCCGGCACGCCTGAGGAGCCCAACGACGCCGGACGCGCCCGCCTGGCGACCAACTGCGTGCGCACGGAGAACGAGATGGCCGGAGCCCCCACCGGCGGCATGGACCAGTCGGCCTCCCTGCGCTGCCGCGAGGGCCACGCCCTGGAGCTGGACTGCCGCGACGGCTCGGTGGACCACGTGCCCTTCGACCTGGCCGCCGAGGACCTGGCCCTGCTGGTCATCGACACCAAGGCCAAGCACTCCCTGGACGACGGTCAGTACGGTGCCAGGCGAGCCGCCTGCGAGCGCGCAGCCCAGATCCTGGGCGTCGAGCTCCTGGCGGACATCGCAATCGAGGACCTGCCCGCCGCCCTGGAGCGCCTGACCGACGGCGGGAACCCCGCAGAGGCCGACGAGCTGGTCAAACGCACCCGCCACGTGGTCTCCGAGATCGACCGCACCCGCCGACTGGTGGAGCTCCTGCAGGACGGGCGCCCCCTGTGCGGGGAGAAGCTCGCCACGGCGGGAGAGCTCATGAACGCCTCTCACGAGTCGCTGCGCGTGGACTACGAGTGCACCTGCCCCGAGCTGGACGTGGCCGTGGAGGCGGCTCGGGCCGCCGGCGCCCACGGAGCGCGCATGACCGGAGGCGGGTTCGGCGGCTCGGCGATCGCCCTGGTGAATGCCGACGCCGTCCACGACGTGGCCGTCGCTGTCGCCGAGGCCTACGCACGCGAGGGCTTCAACCCGCCGGCCTTCCTGAACGCGGTCCCGGCCGCGCCGGCCGGCCGTCTCGTCTGAGTCGCGCTGCGCTCACCCCTTACTCAATCGTTCAGTCGCCTTCCGGGGCCCAGCCCTCTCCTACTTCGGTTGGAGAGGGCTCTCAGTAATCCTCCTGAGGGATGAGGCTCGACCGAACGTCGCCACCGTAGCCTCGGAGTGCATTATCCGGGAATGCGGTGTCTTCCGCTCCGGTTCCGATTCTCGTTGTCATCATGGAGGACGCCGTGAAGCGCTTCGTCTGGCCCACCCTCAAGGTCTTGATCGCGGTGATCGTCGCCGCCGCCCTGGTGAAGATCGCCTTCTTCCCCTCACAGAAGACCGAGGCCACCGCGGACATCACCCCCGGCTACTCCGCCAGCGTCAAGACGGTCTCCGTCACCACCGGCACCATCGCCAACACGGTCGAGATCAAGGGCCGCGTCGTCCAGGACGCCTCGGTCGACGTCCAGGCGGACCTGGCCGGGGTGGTCGACTCCGTCGCCGTGGAGAAGGATCAGCAGGTCAGCGCCGGCGAACCGCTGCTCTCCATCAAGCACTCCGAGCCCCAGTCCCCGATCACCAGGACCGATGAGCAGGGCAATGTCACCCAGACCCCGGTGGCGGACAAGGTCACCTGGTCCACGATCTATGCGCCCGTCAGCGGCACCGTGACCCCCAAGGTCATCAAGCAGCAGGACACCGGAGTCGGCGTGGTCGTGGCCACGATCGCCCCCTCGTCCTACTCGGCCACCGGCACCGTCAGCGCCGCCCAGCAGTACCGGCTCACCAACGCCCCCACCACTGCGACTCTGACGATGGAGGGCGGCCCGTCCCCGTTCCAGTGCAGCAACCTCAAGATCGGCACCAAGACCGCCGCCTCGACAACCGCCGGTGGGGAGGGGCAGACGACCACCTCCGCAGACGGCACCAGCGTGGAGATACGCTGCGCGGTGCCCGCGGACCAGAAGGTCTTCGCCGGCATGTCGACCACCATCAGTGTCGACGCGGGCAGTGCCTCCGACACCCTGCTGGTACCGGCCACCGCCGTGGAGGGCAAGATCGGCTCTGGCTTCGTGTGGCTGGTACCCGATTCCGGAGACGCCTCCAAGGCGGTCAAGACCGCCGTGACGCTGGGAATCACGGATGGTACGAACATCCAGGTCACCGACGGCCTCAAGGCGGATCAGAAGATCCTCCAGTTCGTGCCCAACAAGGACACGCAACGCACCGGGACACCGGACACCTGCGAGCAGGACAACTCCGCCTGCTACGACTCCAACGGTAAGGAGATCCTGTGAGCGGGCTGCTGGAGCTACGGGAGATCACTCGCACCTTCACCGTTCCGGACTCCCCGCCGCTGGAGATCCTCACCGGCATCAACCTGAGCGTCTCCCCCGGCGAGCACGTGGCCATCGTGGGGCGCTCGGGAACGGGGAAGTCGACGCTGCTCAACATCCTGGGGCTGATCGACCAACCGACGTCGGGTTCCTACACACTGGTCGGCACCGACACCTCCCGGCTCGGCGAGAGCCGCCGCGCCCATCTGCGGGGTCGGACCTTCGGCTTCGTCTTCCAGTCCTTCAACCTCATCCCGGGACTGAGCACCACCGAGAACGTGGCCGCCCCGCTCCTGTACGACACCGGCAAGGCCTTCTGGACCCGCAGGTCACGGGCGGTCGAGCTGCTCGAGGCCGTGGGTCTGGGAAATCGGGTGGGCTCGCCCATCGGGCGCCTGTCGGGCGGTGAGCAGCAGAGAGTGGCCATCGCCCGGGCCCTGGCCCGCCGCCCCAGCATCATCCTCGCCGATGAGCCCACCGGCGCCCTCGACGTCGACACCGGTAACTCGGTCATGACGCTCCTGGAGCGCCAGTGCGCCGAGAACGGCGCCGCCCTCATCATCATCACCCACGACCTGGCCGTGGCCGGCCGCGCCCACACGCAGTACCGGCTCGATCACGGCGTTCTCACCCCGATCTCCGTCACCCGCAGGCAGGTCGGCAGCCTGGAGGAGTTCGGCGAGGTGGTCGTCCCTCCGACCTCCCCCTTCCCGACCGCCCCGGCCATTCATGAAGGAGTCTCATGAACAGCATTCTCACCGGATTCTTCGGCGCCATCGTCGAGGCCTGGGCCCAGCTGCGCATTGGCAAGCTCCGGATCCTGCTGTCCCTGGTGGGCGTGGCTGCGGCGGTGGCGACCATGGCCTTCGTCATCGCCGTGGGGCAGATCACCGTCAACACCATGAACAAGGCCATGGAGCAGTACGGCGGCCGACCGGGTACGGTCACGATCAATGTCAGCCCCACCGGCAAGGGTCTGAGCCAGGCCGTCCAGGCCGACGACGCCCCCGACGCCGAGGCGAGCGCCACCCCCGGCGGCGGTGCCGGCAATAGCGGAGGCAGCGGTGGGGGCTCGGCGGGATCCGGCTCCTCCGGAGGCTCGGCCGGTGGTGCGAGCACCACCACCAGCGCCGCCACCTCCGCGAGGATCTCGGAGGCGATGAACGGCTTCGTCGAACGCAACGAGGTCTCCTCCTGGGCGACGACCTACACCTCCAACGTCCGGTTCTCCTTCCCCGAAGGGGCTCGGTCCGTCACCACCCAGACCGTGAGCCTGAGCTACGGGCTCATGCATCACAAGGCCGTTGCCCAGGGGCGCTGGTTCACCGCGCAGGACGAGGACGACCTCTCCCCGAGCCTGGTCGTCACCCAGGGCTTCCTCGATGAGATGGGAATCGAGAAGTTCACCGGGCCGATCACCATCAACTCCTTCTCGCCCGTGCAGACCTCCTTCACGATCGTCGGGGTGCTCAAGCCGGAGAACCTGAAGCTCCTCGGCTGCACCGGCGACGCCGAGCAGGACAAGGACCTGCCCTGCAAGCAGCCAGTCAACGCATTCGCCCTCAACACCTCCTACGAGCAGTGGCTGCCCAAGGACGCCGACCGGCCCGCCCCCACGCTGGAGGTCTGGGCCGGCAAGAGCGGCGCCAAGGAGCTGGCGAACCTGGCCAAGAAGGACCTGGACGCGCGCTTCGGCCAGGGCTCGACCCAGGCCTCGGACAACCTCTCGAGCAGCGGAGCCTTCAGCGCGGACTCCTTCACCACAGGGGCCACCATGGCCGGCGCGCTCGTCATGGTCCTGGGCGCCCTGAGCCTGGTCAACATCTCGTTGGTGACCGTGCGCCAGCGCATCCACGAGATCGGGGTGCGACGCTCCTTCGGGGCCACGAGCCGGCGCATCTTCTTCTCCATCATGCTGGAGTCAGTGGTGGCCACGATGGTCGCCGGCATCGTCGGCATCGGGCTCGCCATCGCGGCATTGCGCTTCCTGCCGTGGGCTGACCTCATGAACTTTCCTGAAGCCCCCACGGTGTCCTCCTTCCCCATGGTGGCCGCCGTCATCGGTCTCGCCGCGGCCACCGTCGTCGGCGCCCTGGCGGGCATCATCCCGGCGATCGTGGCCACCCGCATCCGGCCGATCGACGCGATCCGCTACTGACACAAAAGGGCCTACGGGGGCCGGGAGCGCTCAGACGCCCCCGGCCCCCGCCCATTCCAATACCCGTCAGTCCTCAGAGATACTCATCTGTACTCAATGACGAGCGGGGCGTGGTCGGACCAGCGGGAGGCGTAATCGGGCGCCCGGTCCACGCTGACGCTGCGGGCCCGCTCGGCCAGGGCGGGGGTGATGACCTGGTAGTCGATCCTCCAGCCGGCGTTGTTGTCGAAGGCCTTGCCGCGCTGGGACCACCACGTGTACGGCCCCTGCTCCGCCTCCCCCACGAGGTGACGCGAGGCGTCCACCCAGCCGGAGGAGAACCAGCCCTCCAGGTGGGCGATCTCCTCGTCCATGACGCCGGCGATCTTGTTGTGGTTGGGCTTCCAGTTCTTGATGTCGCGCTCGGAGCGCACCACGTTGAGATCGCCGGCCATGAGGACCTGGAGTCCGCCGTCGCGGGCAGCGGCCAGGAGGTCGGCCATGCGGGCGTCGACGAGCTCGAGGTGGGCGTACTTCTGGTCCATCTTCTCGGTGCCGAGCTGTCCGGAGTGGAGGTAGGCGGAGATGACGGTGAGCCGCTCGACGCCGTCAAGCCCTGTGAGGGTCAGGTCGGCTTCGAGCCAGCGGCCGGAGTCGACGTCGGGCTCCTCGGTTCCGGGCGCCGCCACGCCATGGCGCAGCTCGCCGAGGGTGGCGGGGCCTCCAGCACGTACGGCGACGCCCACGCCGGCGCGCCCCTTGATGCGGCAGGGCCAGATGGCGGACTCGTAGCCGGGCAGGAGGTCGGCCGCGATCTGCTCGTCGGCGCGGACCTCCTGGAGCAGAAGAATGTCCGGGGCCGAGGCCGTGAGCCACTCCCCCATGCCTTTGCGGGCGGCGGCACGGATGCCATTGACGTTGACGGTGGCGATACGCATGGCGGCAAGACTACGCGGTCGGTCCTGAGCCTGAGACGATAGGACCATGAGCGAGGCCGGCACGCGCGTAAGAACCGTTCACGTCCTGGTCCAGGGCACGGTCCAGGGGGTGGGTTTTCGCTACCACTGCGCCTACACCGCCCAGGAGCTGGGCGTGGTGGGACAGGTCCGCAACCTGCCCGACGGCGACGTCGAGGTCATGGCCCAGGGTGAGCCGGACGCCGTGGCCCGGCTGATATCGTGGCTAGCACGTGGACCACGGTGGGCCTCGGTGCGCTCGACGACCGTCACTGATCTGCGCGCCGGTTGCCTGGAGAGCCGTCGGTTCGAGATCTCTGGATGAGAGGAGCGAGCCGTGAATGCCGACAACGTCCCGCAGTCCCGCAGCGGGAACCGCGCCCCGTGGTGGGCGGCTCTCGCTGTCCTGGGAGCCTTCTTGCCCGTCCTGGCCCTGACGCGGCCCCTCGACCGCATTGCCATCGTCCTGTGGCTGGCCTCCATGCCGCTGTGCATCCTCGGTTGCTTCATGCTGGCCAAGGAGATCGCGGCGCGCCGCGCCTCCAGGCAGGACCTGGACTGACATCGTCCCGACACCACCTGTCTCACAGCATCGCCGTCTGCGGAGCCAGGCCTGAGACATGACATGAGGGGGCGGATGAAGTTATCCTCATCCGCCCCCGCATGATGTCTCACAACAGTCTCAGGACCTCAGCCGGCCTCGGAGCCGGTCATGCGACGACGACGCAGCACGAGCGCCGCTCCTCCGCCGGTCAGGAGCAGCAGGGCGATGGCGCCCAGGGCGAGTGCCTGGGTACCGGTCAGTGGCAGGCCGGCCACGGTGTTCCTGGTTCCCGCGGTGGGCGAGGCGGCACTGTGGTTGGTGGTACCCGGAGCCCCCTGGCCGGGGGGCGCAGTCGAGCCGCTATCGTTGCCGTTGTTGGACCCGTTGCCGTTGTTCGAGCCGTCGGACCCGTTGTCGGTGCCGGGGACGTCGCAGGCGCCGGCCTTGGCGGTGCAGGGATCGGTGATCTGCTTGTCGGTGAAGCCCAGCCCCTGAGTGCGCAGGAGGATGGTGGAGTCGAGCTGGCCGTCCTGCGCGTCGGCGATGGCAACGCGTATGTGCACCGTCTGCCCCGGGGTGACCGCGGCCTGGCAGGGAAGGGCCGAGGTGTAGCCGTTGAACTCGACCGGGATCTGGCCCGGTTTGTGGCCAGAGACGTTGGCGGTGTAGTAGTCGGCATTCGAGGACTCGTTGACGGAGGCCGCACTCACGGCCGTCTGGGAGCCGGGCACGTAGGCGCACTCGGTGCCGTTGACCTGGATGCTCAGCGGGTCCTTGTAGCCGCGGGACTGCCAGGCCGCCGGGGTCGCCTCGGTAGCGCCGGCATACTCCTCGGAGCCGAGGCTGTAGTAGAGGACGACGTTGGAGCTGGTGGCGGTGACGTCGAACTCCAGGACGGCCTCATCGTAGACGTCGATGCCGGCCATCTGCGCCAGGCCCGCAGGGTCCTCGACGGCGCCGAGGTCTCCAGTGGTGTCGAGGGCGTCGTTGGGCCCCAGGACCGCGGAGCGGGTGAAGTCGACGTCGGAGTCGGCGGTGGGGTCGGGGTCGATGAGGGAACCGGTGGTCAGAGCGACCCCCTCGGTGATGGCGTTGCCGTCACCCGGCAGGCCCTTGACGGAGCCGATCTGAACGTCCTTGCCGGAGACGGTCGCGTTGGTGACGGTTGCGTTGGGCCCGGCGACCATCTGGGCGAGGGACTGGGGGCTCACCGTGGAGGAGTCACGCAGGGAGGTGGTGGACTGCCCCGCCGTATTCGGCGTCGGTGCGGCCGCCACTGAGGGGGCCGCACCGAGGGCGAGTGCAGCCAGAAGAACAGTTGTTGGTGCGATGAACCGTCGCAGACGGATGGGAAAGGTACTCACAGGATCTCCGTTAGATACAGGGCCGCCCGACGTCGGACGACCACCTGAACCGACAGGCTCGGGAGACCGGACAGCTCACGGAGAACAGAAGTAATACTAACCGGCCAGTTGACATCGAGGCATGTGGGGTATATCACCGGAGCGACCAGGAACCTCGACATCCTCTGGAAGCGCGGGGAATGAGTCTTCGGTGGGAGCACCCGAAACTGGACGGTTGGTCCAAAGGCCTGTTCCGCAATCTTCAGGTTCCCCTAAGGTAGGGACTGGGAGACCTGATGACAACGGCTCACGGCGCACTGACACCCTCATCCCTCATGAGTTAAGGACAGTACGGACAATGACCGTGACACACACTTCGTTCCGCGCCCGTCGCAGACGACTGGCAGCGGCGCTGGCACTTGGACTCCTGGTGGCCGGGACCGGAACCACCGCGCTCGCCGATGAGACCCCCTCCCCCGCCCCCAGTGCCTCTTCCGAGGCGGCTCCCGAGGCAGGGGCAGGTCAGCGGGCCGGGCAGGCCCCGGCCGATCAGGGTCAGGCGGCGCAGGGCGATCAGAAGGCCGAGCAGGCAGCTGCCGGCGTTGCGGCGCAGGACGCGAACGGATTCAAGGCCGACAACCCCGGCTGGGCCAACGCCACCAAGCACACCGGTGCGGCCCACGGGGTCGAGGAGAACTACACCGCCAAGTGGACCCGCGCCGACGCCATGCAGATTCAACGGGTCTCCGACCCCAACGCGCCGTCGGGCGCCAGCTCGATGCCCGAGCAGTACACGATGCCGGAGATCTCCAACGGCTTCCCGACCACGAGCGACGACGTGTGGGTGTGGGACACCTGGACGCTGACCGATGAGGCCGCCCACCAGATCTCCTACAACGGCTGGGAGATCGCCTTCTCCCTGGTGGCCGACCGGCACGCCGGTTACACCTTCGACGACCGTCACACCCACGCGCGCCTGGGCTTCTTCTATCGCAAGGCCGGCACACAGACCTCCTCGGCCGACGGCGCGAACAGCTCCAACGGCGGCTGGATCTACGGCGGGCACGTCTTCCCCGACGGCGCCTCCGGCTCGATCTTCGAGGACCAGAGCTTCACGGCCCAGACCGAGTGGTCCGGTTCGGCCCGCCTCATGGAGGACAACAAGATCCGTATGTTCTACACCTCGGTGGCCTTCTACAACACCACCACCGGCGGCAGCGGAGACGGCGGTTACGGCCAGGACGACAACGGTTCCTCCAAACCCTACGACCCGCGGATCGTGCAGTCCGAGGGACGCATCCACGCCGATGAGAACGGCGTGTGGCTCACCGGATTCCGCACCCAGCACCAGCTGCTCGTCCCGGACGGCAAGTACTACCAGACCCGCGAGCAGAACCCGGGTGTGAACTTCCGCGACCCCTTCACCTTCCGTGACCAGAACAACCCCTCCGACCCCAACGAGTACATGGTCTTCGAGGGCAACTCGGCGTTCGTGCGTGAACAGCAGTACGTCGATGCGGCGGCCAAGGCCGGTCAGAACACCGCCCTGGCCACATGCACCGAGGAGGATCTCGGCTATGAGAAGGGCGATCCCAAGGCGGAGACGGTCGAGTCGGTCAACCAGCGCGGCGGCCACTACCAGCTGGCCAACGTGGGGCTGGCCCGGGCTAAGAACAAGGCGATGACCCAGTGGGAGTACCTGCCGCCGCTATTGAGCGGTAACTGCGTCAACGATCAGACCGAGCGGCCCCAGATCTACTTCCAGGACGGCAAGTACTACCTGTTCACGATCTCGCACCGGGAGACCTACGCCGACGGGCTCCAGGGCCCCGAGGGCGTCTACGGGTTCGTGGGCGACGGGCTGCGAAGTGACTACAAGCCGCTCAACCAGGGCACGGGTATCGCACTGGGCAACCCGATCAACCTCAACTTCAGCCCGGGTAAGCCCTACTCACCGGACTTCAACCAGAGCCCGTACACCTTCCAGTCCTACTCGCACTACGTGATGCCCGGCGGTCTGGTGGAGTCCTTCATCGACTCCATCGGCGGCAACAAGGATGGCAACCCGGTGCGTGGGGGCTCGCTGGCCCCGACGGTGAAGATCAACATCTCCGGGGACACCACCTCGGTGGACCGCACCTACGGCACCAACGGGTTGGGAGGGTTCGCGGACATTCCCGCGGACCGGGCCCGGACCAACGGCGGTGATACCCGTCCGCAGCGCCTGAAGTAGGCGCCACGGTCAGGGCACCACCGCCCGAGCATGAGGCGGGGC
>NZ_CAUROW010000007.1:0-73293 GCF_963526355.1 uncultured Actinomyces sp.
GCCCGGACCCGTCCGGGGAAGGCGGCCCGAGCGGAGTCGGCGTCGGTAGCGGGCGGCGCACCGGTGGGATTGGCGGAGGTGACGGCCAGCGGGCCGCTGCGGCGCAGGAGGCTCAGGGCGAGCTCATGGGCCGGCATGCGCACGGCGATGGTGCCCCTGGTCTCCCCCAGATCCCAGGTCAGGGTCTCATCGACATCAAGGACGAGGGTCAGCGGCCCGGGCCAGAAGGCGTCCATGAGCGCGCGCGCCGCGCCCGGCACCTGGGCGACAACCCCCGTCAGGTCGGCGGGGTCGGCCACGAGCACCGGCGGAGGCATCCGGCGCCCTCGCCCCTTGACGGCCAGCAGCCGCTCAACCGCTCCGGCGTTGGCGGCATCGCACCCGATGCCGTAGACGGTGTCCGTGGGCAGGATGACGAGCCCACCGGCACGCAGGTGCTCGCAGGCCGGTCGGATGGGGTCGGGGCGGGGATGAGCGGTGCTCGCGGAGGGCTGCGGGGAGTGGCTCACGCCCCGCATCCTGCCACGGATCGGACCGGCGGCGGGACAGTGCCCGGTGTGGCCCCAGACGCGATGCCAGACCGTCACCTGCCGTGGCATTCCTTCGCCCGCACCCGACCCGACTGGGACCGGCCTACACAATGCGGCGAGCCACCGCCCAGCGGGCGAGCTCGTTGCGGTTGGACAGTTGGAGCTTGCGCAGCACGGCCGAGACGTGGGTCTCGACGGTCTTGACCGAGATGAACAGCTCGGAGGCGCACTCCTTGTAGGTGTATCCGCGAGCGATGAGGCGCATGACCTCCCGCTCGCGGGCCGAGAGGCGGTCGAGCTCGGTGTCGGCCACTGCCGCCTCGCCCACTCCGGCGCCGAAGGCGTCCAGGACGAAGCCGGCCAGGCGCGGGGAGAAGGCGGCGTCGCCGGCGGCCACACGCCGCACGGCCTGGGCCAGGTCCTCCGTGGAGATGGCCTTGGTGACGTAGCCGCGAGCGCCCGCCCGGATGACGCCGACGACGTCGTCGCTGGCGTCCGAGACGCTCAGGGCCAGGAAGCGCGTCTCGGGGACGTCGTGGCAGGAGACGACGACCTCGGCACCTCCTCCACCGTTGCCGCCGGGCAGGTGCACATCGAGCAGGACGACGTCGGGCCGCAGGGCATGGACAGCGGCGACGGCGCCCTCGACGTCCTCGGCCTCGGCGACGACGTCCAGGTCGGGGGCGTGGGCGGTCAGCTCGGAGCGCACCCCGGAGCGAACCAGGGCGTGGTCGTCGACGACCAGGACCCGCAAGGGGCCGGGCGCCGAAACAGGCGGCCGATTGTCTGACGGGGTACCGGCGGATATGGCAGCCATGAGACCTTCCTGAGGTGACGTCGGTGGTGTGAGGTGAGGGGGCTTGCGGGATGAGGGTGTGACGGTGCCAACGATAGACGGACTCAGGCTGAACTCAGGCAAGATTCAGCAGGATTCAGGCAGGACAGGCAGGAAGCGACAGGGCCACCTCCGTGCCCGGCTCCATGCGGCGCACCCGGGCGCTGCCGCCGTGGCGCTCCATACGGGCGATGATGGACTCGCGCACGCCGTGACGGTCCTCAGCTATGGTCTTGGTGTCGAATCCGGGGCCGCGGTCGCGCACGAACACCTCGAGGCGCTGGGCACTGGCCTCGACGTAGAGCGAGACCGGTGGAGTCCCGTGGCGCACGGCGTTAGACAGGGCCTCTCGGGTGGCGGCGACGATGACCTCGGTGTCGCGGTCGGGGACGCGATCGCCGACGCAGACGACATCGACGGCCACCCCGTGGCGATCCTCAATCTCACCGACCAGATCGGCGAAGGCATCGGCCACGGAGGTGCCCGGCTCGGGGCGGTCGGTGTAGAGCCAGGCGCGCAGCTCGCGCTCCTGGGAGCGGGCCAGGCGGGCGACCGCCTCGGGCTCGTCGGCACGCTTGCGGATGAGAGTGAGGGTCTGAAGGACGGAGTCATGCAGGTGGGCGGCGATGTCGGCGCGCTCGGCCTCGCGGATCTCGGCGGCGCGGGTGTCAGCCAGTGCCCGGTTGGTCCGCAGCCACAAAGGAACCAGAACCACACCGACGCCCGCCACGAGCGCCCCTCCGGTGATGAGCCCGGAGACGAGCTTGAAGGGCGAGCTGTCCGCGGCCACCCACACCAGGATGCCGACGACGGCCAGGCCCACCCCGCCCGCAACCCTCAGCATGGCGCCCAGGTTGCGCTCCGGACCGACGAGGCTGTCCATCTGGGACCAGGCCAGGGCCGCCCCTGCGATGATGACGACGACGATCCCGACGACGCCGATCCGGTTGAGCAGGCCGAAGCGCCACGCGGCCAGGAGGAGGGCCGTCAGGAGGAGGCAGCCGCCGTCGATGACCGTCTGAGACAGACCGGAGACGGAGCCGTCATTGGGACCGTCGATACCCTCACTGCCCCCACTGCCCTTGGGACGGTTGATGAGGCGAGCCCGGGACACCGGCGAGCCCTGCTCGGGTCCTGCCATGGTGCTCTCCCCGGGGAGGGTCGCCCACAGCAGGGCGTAGAGGAAGGCTCCAGCGCCTCCCCCGAAGGCGAGGACGATCATCGCCACACGAACGTAGCGCACCGGCAGGCCCAAGTGGAGGCTCAGTCCCGCACAGACCCCGGCGATGCGGGCCGGTCTGCGCAGCCCGGCGGCGTGGTCGGGCAGGTCTGCCGGGGCCGGCCCCAGGTGGCGGGGCAGGCGACGCAGAGGAGGCCGCTGCGGGGGGCGCGGAGGGTTCCATGGGTGCCCCGGTCCGGTAGCGGCCGCCCTCGGCTGCGCATCCCACTGCTGAGCTGTCGTCATGGCACCATCGTGGCACGTCAGGGGGCAGAACCGGCCTTCCCCGAGGAGAATTGGGGGGACAATCCGGGTTCTTTCAGGGGACCCCCTGATAGTGGAGGAGGACACGGTCGCGAAGAATTGAAGGCATGAACGACATGCCCACTCCCCCGCCACACGGCGACGACTCGGCCGCCGACTCCGCATCCTCCAACTCTCCCAACTCCTCCGGTACTGCCGGACCGCAGCCCGGTCCCACCCCCTCCTACCAGCAGTACAGGCCTCCTCAGCCCGGCACCCAGGGCGGCTCGACCCGCGGTTTCTTCAACTCCCTGCGCGGCTCGGGCCTGCTGCGCATGAACGACCGTTGGATCGCCGGCGTGGCCGGCGGCATCGCCTATCGCTTCGGCCTGGATCCTGTCCTGGTGCGCTGCGTGTTAGTGGTCCTGACGATCTTCTCCGGCGTCGGGCTGGTCCTGTACGGCGTGGCCTGGGCGCTCCTGCCAGAGGAGTCCGACGGGCGCATTCACCTGGAGGAGGCACTCTCCGGTCGTTTCAGCGCCGGTCTGGCCGGTGCCTGCGGTGCGACGATTGTCGGCATGTCGAGCCTCGGCAACGGCTTCATCCCCAGCTGGTACGTCGGTCTGTGGGGCATCCCGGGCATCGCCGCCCCCGTGTGGACGCTCTTCTGGCTGGGGCTGACGGCGCTGGCCGTGATCGGCGCCTTCCGTTTCGCCCAGAACCGTCGCCAGGGTCGGCACACCCCTCAGGGCCCACAGAAACCCCAGCCCTGGCAGACCGCTCAGCACAGCGCTGCGCAGGCTCCGGGAGCTCGGCCCGGTGGCCAGGACCGGCAAGCGCACCCCACCTCCACAGCATCCGACTCCTCGACAGCCGGCGCTGCGCCCGCATTCGGCCCCAGCACCTCAGCCTTCGAACGGCCCGTGAACGGCCCGGCCTGGCAGAACCGTCCGCGCCAGCCCTATCAGCCGGCTCCTATGCCGGTCCATCCGCCGCGTCCCCGCCGTCCCGGCCCCGGATCCTCGGTGTCACTGGCTGTTCTGGGGTTGGGGCTTCTGGCCGTGGCGAGTGTCTGGTACGCCACGGTGAACCACCACCTCGGCCTGCTCCAGGGCCAGTTCATCCTCCTCGGCACCCTGGTCGCCCTTCTGGGCGCGGGCATCCTCATCAGTGGTCTGCGTCGTCGCAACGGCGGCTGGATGACGGTGCTGGGCTGGCCGGCTCTGTTCCTCCTGGCGATACCTGCTCTGGTGGTCGCCTCGGTCACCCCCACGAACCTGGCCCGCATGCCCTTCTGGACTATCACGGAGTCAGCGAACTTCACCTCGACCACGGTCACCTGGAAGGAGCTGTCATCGTCGGCCAACAGCGGCAGCGTCACTCACAGCAAGAACGTCGGCAACGTCATCCTGGACCTGCGCGGTATGCCCGCCGACGAGGCCGACAGGCTCTCGACGATCAACGCCCACCTGGACCTCGGGCGCCTACTCGTCAAGACCGACGACGACCAGCCGGTGACGGTCAAGGCCGACGTCGGCATGGGCTCGGTCGAGTCGCGGGTCTCCCAGGCCTGGACCGTCAACAACAGGCAGATGTATCACGACAACGACGATGAGGCCCCAACCACCTACGACGTCAACGGCAGGACCTTCCCCACCTACAGCGACGTCAACGGCGGCCTGAACGTCAAGTCCACCCTGACCTCCCCCAGCAAAGAGGATGGGCGGCCGACGATCACGATCAACGCCGCGGTGAGCATCGGGTCGATCAGCGTCGAGGAGCTGAGCGACGGTGTCTCCTGGTACGGCAACGCCAAGGAATCCGTGTGGATCGTCAGCTCCTGGTCTGATGAGCGCGGCAACGCCCACCGCGGCTCCCTCCCGGTTCCGGGCATGACCCACCAGGCCATTACGGCCGACAACGCCGAGGCCTGCATCCGCTCCGCGCACGCCAGTGAGAACGCCGACGATCGCAGTAGCGGCGTCACATGGCACGACCTGTCCGATCTCACTTCCAAGGAGCGCACCTCTTACGACGCCTGCGTGCAGAAGGCCCTGGCCGGGCAGTCCGCCGCCGAGCCGAGTGCGAACCCCACCGGAGAGACCACGCCCTCCCCGTCTCAGGCGCCGACGGATGCCGGCTGACCGTCACCACCACGTCCACCTCAGCCACCCAGACCTCTTCCCGGGCGTTGCCCGGCTCTCAATATCAAGGAGACCTCACAATGAGCAGCAACTCGTCCGCAACATCACCTGAGGACGCCGTGGAGGACGTTCGCGAAAACGCTGTCGACGACACCAAGGAGGACGCCACGACGTTCCTGCCGGCCTCGGGAGACACCCGGCCGCTGACCATGCCGCTCCCGGCATCCGACAGCGTCACCACCAACGTCCTGAGCACCGACCTGAGTACCGAGGAGATACCGGAGACACCGAATGACGTCCGCCAGACAGCCGTCGTCCAGACAGCCGCTGCCGAGGCGGAGACGATGGAGCCCACCGACGTCGTCCCCTCTCCGGTCTTGAGCTCGGCCTCCAGCCCGAGCAGCTTCTCCACGGACTTCGACACCGACCCCTTCGGCAGGGACGGCAAGAGCCAAGAGGACCACCAGGGCCACAGCGCATCGGCGGACTCGGCGCCCGCATCATCGGCGTCCGGCACGGTGTGGAGCGCCGGAACGATACCCGGCACGAATCAACAGCCGCAGGCACCTCAGGGCCTCAAGGGCTCCACCCTCCTGTGGGGGGCGTTCCTGCTCCTCGTAGGCGGACTGCTCATCGCGGCGGGCCTGGGACTGCGCTTCGACTTCACGGCGACGGCGATCGCCTGTCTGGCAGGGCTGGGGGTCCTGCTCGTCGTCATCGCCCTCATCCCCAAGAGGCGCCGCAGCACCAAGCCCTGATGCCACCGCCTGCGCCACGCGCGGACGCACCTCAAGTCTCGCCGACTGCCTCGGACGTGAGGACGCCAGGCTTGAGGTGCGTCCGCGCGGGCCTGACACGCAAGAGGAACTCACGGCACCCAGCCCCACCCACCGCCCCGACGGACAGCGGAGGAACGACGCACGAGACCGCCCTCACTGACGCAGGCGAGGGAGCCGGAGGGGACAATCCGCGCAACCGCCGGAACGCTCAGCCCTGGTGGACGATCTTGGCCTTGACGTCGTCGACGGCCTCCTCGCCCAGGTAGTGGCGCACGATCTCCAGGCCGAAGTCGATGGCGGTGCCCATGCCGCGCGAGGTAATGACGGGACCGTCGGTCACCACGGCGGCCTGACTGACCCGCGCCCCGTGCTCGGCGAGCACATCCACGAAACCGGGGTTCGCCGTCGCCCGGCGGCCCTCGAGCAGGCCCAGCTCGGCCAGGATCGATGGGGCGGCGCAGATGGCGGCCACCGGCCGGCCGGCGCGCACGCGCTCGGTGACCGCGGCCATGAGCGGCTCGACGGCCTTGAGGTTGGGGGTGCCGGGGATTCCGCCGGGCAGGACGAGCATGTCGTAGTCGGCCAGGTCCGCCTCACCCAGGGTCAGGTCGCAGGTGATCACGATGTTGTGGGAGGAGGTGACGGCCCGCCCGGATGTCACCGAGATCATCGTCGTCGGGATGCCGGCGCGGAAGAGGATGTCCACGGTCGCCAGCGCCTCGACCTCCTCCAATCCTGGCGCGATGAACACGGCAACGGTCTTGTCGGTCTTCTGGTCGGTGGGCGCGTGGAAAACGGGCATGTCTCCTCCAGGAAGGTCGTCTCAGGTGCGTGCGGCCGACACCACTCACCTTACGCGCCTGCCACAGCCCACTGAAACCATGTCGGTCCGCCTGCGCCGCTCTCAGTGTCCGACGCCGGTAGTAGGCTAGCTGACCGCTGTCCGCCCAGACGGCGCGGACGACGCTTGAGACACTGGGAGGTGAGCAGGCGATGACGTGGTGGACTGCGGCCCTCTGCGCAGTTGTTCTCGCCCTGATCGTCTGCGCGGTTCTTCTCACCCGTTCCCGACGTTCCCTTCAGCGCACCCGTGGGGAGCTCGCCCGCCTGCGCGCCTTTCATGAGGAGCGGACGCGCCGCCCCAACGTACTGTCCCATGAACTGCGCACTCCCCTGACCGTGGTTCGCGGTGCCGCCGAGCTGCTCCTCGACGAGAGCGCCGGCCCTCTCAATCCCGATCAGAAGCGCTTCGTCCAAACGATTGCTGAGAACTCCAATCAGGTCATCGAGATGGCCTCCGATCTCCTGGCCGAGGCCAGCCTGGAATCCGACCTGTTCAACCTGCGTCTGGAGTGGGTCGAGATGCGTCAGCTCGTGCGCGAGTGCGTCGCCCAGCTGCGTCGGGTGCACACCTCCTCCATCCGCATGGACAACCACGGGGCACCGCTGCGCATGCAGGTCGACCCCCGCCTGATGGGGCAGGCCGTCACCAATGTCGTGAACAACGCCGCCCGGCACGCGGGCGAAGGCGTGTCCATTCTTGTGCGCGTCACCGAGTCCGAGGAGACCATCACCGTGTCCGTCTCCGACGACGGCACGGGCATGACCCCGCAGGACCGGGCCCTGTTGTTCACCCCCTTCGCCACCGGCGGCTCCCGGCGCCCGGGAACCGGCCTGGGGATGATGATCACCCAGCGCATCGTCGAGCTCCATGGCGGGAAGGTCCTGGTCGATACCATCTCCCGAAAAGGGACGACCGTGTTCCTCACTCTTCCACGCACATGGCAGGAACCCGATCGCGAGGAGGCGACCACCGGTGAGTGACGTCAGCGAATCATCAGGGGCACCCAGGGTCCTCGTCGTCGATGACGAGCCGCAGATCCTCATGATCATGCGTTTCACCCTGGAGACCGCGGGTTTCGTCGTCGTCTGCGCGGCCGACGGCGCTCAGGCCTGGTCCCTGTTCAAACAGCACCCCTTCGACCTGGTGGTTCTGGATCTCATGATTCCGGCCGTCTCCGGGGTGGCCGTGGCTGAGCGGATCCGGGCCGTCTCGGAGGTGCCCATCATGATGATCACCGCCCTGTCGGATGAGCCGGACCGGATCCGGGGCCTTGAGGCCGGGGCCGACGACTACGTCACCAAGCCATTCAGTCCTCGGGAGCTCACGCTGAGGGCTCAGGCACTCGTACGTCGGTGGCGCGGTCAGCGCGCCCCGGTCCTGACCAATGGGGATCTGGTCATCGACACCGCCTCGCACCGTGTCCACCTGCGCGGCTCGGCCCTGGACATCACCGACACCGAGGTCAGGTTTTTGGAGGTCATGGCGCGCAACATCGGTCGAGTCGTCACCTATCGGGATCTGCTCAGCCAGGTGTGGGGCACCGAGGACCGCAGCGGCGGCAAGGACATGATCAAGACGACCGCCTACCGGGTGCGCCGAGCCCTGGGCGAGGAGGGGCGGCGCTACATCCACTCGGTGCGTGGAGAGGGATACACCATGCCCCGCCTGGAGCGGAGTGCTCTGGGCGGCACGCCGAGCACGAGCGAGGACCCCGGAGCGGAGTCGCACCGTCTCTCATCACAGTGACCCACCACGGTAACGGAGACGTTACCAACCGTTACTGACCATCACCCCGCCGGTCCCCATCACCAGGAATGATGAGGCGACCAGCGGGGTGTCGTGCGAGAGCCCGATGACCTCCCGTCTCTCGATCCCACTTGATTCAAAGGAGAATCCCATGAGGAAGCGGTTATTCCCGGCTCTGCTCGCCATCGCCACCGCGAGCGCTCTGGCCTTGACCGGTTGTGCCGTCGACAAGGCGAAGAGTGAATCGATCACCGTCGCCTGCGGAGCCATGGAGGACCTGTGCCAGAAGTGGACCCAGACCTTCACTGAGCAGACCGGCATCCAGGCCACCTATGTACGTCTGTCCTCCGGGGAGGCCGTCGCCCGTCTGGACTCGGCGAAGAACTCCCCGGAGTTCGACGTCTGGCACGGTGGTCCGGCCGACGGATACGGCACCGCCGCCGCCAAGGGCCTCATCGAGGCCTACGACTCCCCGAACGCCGCCAAGATCCCCGACAAGTACAAGGACGCCGACCACAAGTGGACCGGCGTCTACGTCGGGACCCTGGGCTTCTGCTCCAACAAGACCGTTTTGAGCAAGCTGGGCGTGGATACTCCGGCATCGTGGGACGACCTGCTCAATCCTGCACTCAAGGGCCAGGTCTCCACCGCGCACCCCTCGACCTCCGGAACCGCCTTCACCACCTTGTGGACCCAGAATGTTCGCCTGGGCGGCCAGGACCAGGCCTTCGACTACATGAAGAAGCTGCACGGCAACGTTCTGCAGTACACCAAGTCCGGCACCGCCCCCGGCCAGATCGCCGGCCGCGGCGAGGTGGGGGTCGGCCTGGTCTTCTCCCACGACTGCGTGAAGTATCAGGAGCAGGGGATGTCCGATCTACAGGTCTCCTTCCCCAAGGAGGGCACCGGTTACGAGGTCGGTGGCGTGGCCCTGGTGGCCAAGTCCTCCCATTCCGATGCCGCCAAGAAATACATCGACTGGGCGCTCTCGGCCGATGCCCAGAACGTTGGACAGACCGTGGGCTCCTACCAGATTCCCACCAATCCCGACGCCAAGATCAGCGACAAGATGGTCAAGCTCGACGACGTCACACTGATCGACTACGACTTCAAGGCCGCAGCGGAGGCGAAGCCCGAGCTGACCAAACGCTTCGACGAGGAGATCGCCGCCCAGCCGAAGGAGTGACGGATCCTCGCTCCCGGTGTTCTGGGGCCCGCCGGCCCCAGAACACCCCCTCATCCTCGACGGTTGCCCACGTACAGGCGACCCCTGTCCCGAACGGAGTCCTCCATGTCTTCCGCGGCCTCAACACTGCCCTCCTCCCACGCTCCCGGGTCAACGCCGGCAAAGGCACGGCGGTCGACGAAGGTTCGACGAGACCCGGTGACCATCGGCATCGTCACCATCGTCGCTCTCGTCCTCACCTGCCTCATCCTCCTTCCGCTGGTCACCATCCTCTCTCAGGCGTTCTCCGACAGCGGCTCAGAGGTGCTCACCAGCTTGTTGACCTCCACGACGAACCGAACAATCGCTCTCAACACCGTCGTGCTGGGCGTCGTCGTCGGGTCCGTGGGCACGCTCGTCGGTTTCTTCTTCGCCTACGTGCAGGCCCGCGTGGACATCCCCGGTAAGCGCCTGCTTCATCTCATCTGCCTCATTCCGATCGTCTCCCCGCCCTTCGCAGTGGCCACGGCCTCGATCACACTGTTTGGACGCAATGGGATCATCTCCACCCAGCTGCTGGGCCAGCAGTGGAACATCTACGGTCTACCGGGCCTGACGCTGGTGCTCTCCCTGTCCTTCTTCCCCGTCGCCTACATGAACATGCTCGGCATGCTCCGCAACCTGGATCCGGCTACGGAGGAGGCCGCTGCATCACTGGGCGCCTCCCCCTGGACGATCTTCCGCACGGTAACCCTGCCGATGCTCATCCCCGGTTTCGCCTCATCCTTCCTGCTGCTCTTCGTCGAGGCGATCGCCGACCTGGCGAATCCACTGGTCATTGGAGGTGACTTCACCGTTCTGGCCTCCCGTGCCTACATCGCCGTCAACGGTGAGTACAACACAGCAGCCGGAAGCGCGTACTCCCTGGCGCTGCTCGTACCGGCACTGCTGGTGTTCATCCTCCAACGCTATTGGGCCTCCCGCAGTTCGGCGGTCACCGTCACCGGTAAGCCCACCGGAAGAGTCCGCCCAATCCGCGCTCTACTACCCCGAATCATCCTGTCTGTTGCGACGGTCGCCCTGGCACTGTTCATCGTCTCAATCTACGCAACCGTCATCCTGGGATCCTTCGTCAAAATCCTGGGAGTGGACAACACCTTCACGCTCAAGAACTTCCAGTACGTACTTTCCGGAATTGGCAACGATGCCATGATCGACACAACTATCTTAGCCCTCATCGCCACTCCGATCGCAGGCATCCTGGGAATGATCGTGGCATGGCTCGTCGTCGTGAGACTCAAGGCCAGCGCCGGAGTCATGGACTTCCTAGGCATGCTCGGACTGTCGGTGCCGGGCACAGTCCTGGGAATCGGCTACCTCATCACCTTCAATCAACCGATCATCTACAACAATCTTATGTTTATGCCCGCCCTGGCCGGGGGCAGCGCAGTCTTCGGTGGAGCCATCGCGATCATCATGGTTTACGTGGCCCGCTCCATGCCCTCAGGACAGCGCTCGGGGATCGCCAGCCTCCAGCAGATTGATAAATCGATCGACGAGGCATCCACCTCACTGGGCGCATCAGGCCTCCAAACCTTCATGAAGGTGACGATGCCACTCATCAGACCAGCATTCATCGCCGGTCTCACATACGCCTTCGCCCGCTCCATGACAACACTTTCTCCAATTATTTTCATTACCACTCCGAAAACGAAGATCATGACTTCCCAGATCCTCGCAGAGGTTGATGCGGGGAGATTCGGAAATGCCTTCGCCTTCTGCACCATTCTCATTATCATCGTCATGCTCGTCATCGGCATGACCAATCTTCTCGTCCGCGACACCTCGGTGACATCACAGGCTCGCACAGGCCTGTGAGGCCGACCAGAAAGGACTCCACCATGACTCTTGACGCAGAGACTGATATTCAGCCGACCTCCCAGGATAATAATGCCGCAAGCAAGAGCGGCCACCTCTCCCTGGTGGAACTCACCAAGATCTTCGGCGACAGCACCGGAGGGGTGACGGCCGTCGACCACATCAACCTTGATATCAAACCCGGAGAGTTCATTACCCTCTTGGGACCATCAGGTTGCGGTAAGACCACGACCTTGCGGATGATAGCCGGATTCGAGGACGCATCATCCGGAAAGGTGATGCTTGACGGCGACAACATGGCAGTCGTCCCACCTAACCGACGCCCAATGTCCATGGTCTTCCAGTCCTACGCTCTCTTCCCCCACCTGTCAGTGCGAGACAATGTCGCCTACGGACTCAAGCTGCAAAAGATGTCGGCGGCGCAGATGGACGAGGCCATCGAGGTGGCCCTGACCTCAATGAATCTGACGGCGATGGCCAAACGGGCGCCTTCCCAGCTCTCCGGCGGCCAGCAGCAGCGTGTCGCCCTGGCCCGCGCCATGGTGGTACGTCCCAAGGTGCTGCTCTTCGATGAACCGTTGTCGAATCTCGACGCCAAACTGCGAATCAAGATGCGCCTGGAGATCCGCCACATGCAAAAGCGCCTGGGGATCACCTCCGTTTATGTCACACATGACCAGTCCGAGGCGATGGCGATGTCAGACCGGATCGTCGTCATGAACTCCGGCCATATTGAGCAGGTCGATACTCCCGCAGAGATCTACTTGCACCCAGCATCGGTATTCGTGGCCGACTTCGTGGGGCGTGCCAATTTCCTTGTGGCTACGGTCACCGGGAGACCGGACACGGCATCGGGAGAGCAAAAGCGCGCGACGGTGAGGGTGCTCGGTTCCGAGGCGACGGTTCCCGCCCATCCCGATGCGCTGGACGATGGCCGGGATGTCGTGCTCATGGTGCGGCCCGAGTCCGTGCGCCTGACCGCCGCCCACGAGCCGGCTCAGACGATCTCGGGATCTCTGGGCCAGATCATTACTCGCGTCTTCTACGGGGAGACTGTCGAGTACGAGGTTGAGACCGAGTACGGGTCCATCGTCTGTGTCGTCGCCGATCCGCACCAGGACGAGTTCTTCCAGGAGGGACAGGCCGTTCACGTCTCCATCGAGTCCGACAAGGCGTGGCTGCTGCCCGCAGAAACGAGCGCATCGGCCTAGGCCCTGTTGCGAGAGTGCGATGAAGCATCCGCGCGTTCGTAGGGTAGGTCGCGCGGTCGCACCCTCTACCCCTCGACCGCACGACACAAGGTACGACCGCGACGGGTCGAGCACCCCGCCGCGGCCCCGAGAGTGGAGTGCGTGGTGTTTCTCGAGCACTGTTTGTTCTTCGTTTGAGGTAACGAAATGGTGTCGGCGTGGGATGATGTGGGGGCGTGAGAAAGGGTGTGGGCGTTGAGCAGTGACGGTGGTGTGCCGGGCTCGGGTGGTGGATCCTGGTGGGCGGCGCCTGTCAGGGGCAGGCATGCAGCTGCGGGGCCGTCCGAGCCGGACCGGTCCGGGCGAGTGGTGCCGGATGCGTCCGGAGAGTTAGGGCCAGTCTTACCGGAGGTACCGGCCCCGCTGGAACCGGTTGAGCCGGTGCACACCACTGGGAACTCGTGGTGCGGGAGCGCGCCTGAGCCTCGGGCAAGACCTGCCGAGCCCGATCGACCCACCGCTCCCGACCGACCGGGAAGCACCTGCCCAGGCCCGACTGAGCCGGAAGGGCCCTCGCCTGAGCCTCAGGCGAGGGCCGCGGCTGACCGGCCTGCCGTCCCGGCCCCGGGGGCACAGGGCGCTGGTGGCTATGGTTTTGTGCCGGATGCATCGTACGGAGTCATGCCGTCCGCGGACCCGCCGGCCGGTCAGGCGCAGGCGGGAGCCGCAGACCCGACTGCCTCGGCCTTGTCCTACGGGCGCATGCCGGATTCCTCCCACACGGCCGGGTCGACGCCGGTCGCGGTGTCGGGGTGTGGGCGGGCGCCGTCGGGAGGTGTTCCGGCCGGCGCCGTACCGCCCTCCCCTGCGGCGGCCCCGGTGTCTTCGGGGCAGTACGGGCTGATGCCCGCACAGGCGACGGCGACGAGATCTGCGCAGTCGGTGGCGGGGACAGGGCCCGTGCCGGTTGCCGCGCCGGCGTCTCCTTCCACGGTCCGTCCGGTCGGGTTGTCGGTGAATCTGGGCGGGGCGTCGGTGCGTCTGGAGTGGTGGGAGCGCTTGGGTGGCTTCCTGATGAGGTTTCGGGCCCTCCGTGTCCTGATGCGGGTGCGGATAGTGCTGACCTGGGCGAGCCTGCTGGTCGTGGTGGTGGCGCTGGCCGTATCGCCAGTGGCCAGGACGGTGCTGGGGGCCTGGGTCGGCTGTTTCTGGATCGTGGCGGTCTGCTTCTGGCTGGCGCGGGGCAGGACCGTCTCCTGGGGCATGACCTCGAGTATCTTCGCTCTGTCCATGCCGTGGGCCGGGGCTGTTGGGTGGTTCTCCTTCCAGGTCGCCGCCGCGGCGGGAGTCGGTGTGAACCAGCCGGCCTCGCAGGTGGTGATCGCCGCCGCTGTCGAGGAGCCGGCCAAGCTCGTCCCCATCTGTCTGGTGGCCATCATCGCTCCGGGGCGGGTGCGCCGGCTGCTCGTTCAGGACTGGCTCGTCCTGGGGGTGGCCTGCGGGGCGGGCTTCATGGCGGTCGAGGAGGTCGCCCGGCGCTTGATGTACATCGTCGCAAACACCCCGGGGTTTCAGTTGTCCAAGGCGATATGTCCTGAGGACCCTGCGGGAATCGTCGAGTGCATGCACGCTCACACCTTCAGCCTTTGGCCGTTGTCCGACGCGTTCCCCGGCCCTGTTTCCTACGCGGGGCACGCTGTTGTCACCGGCCTGGTGGCCGTGAGCATCGGCCTGGCACGGCACCTGTGGTGGCGCGCCAGGCACCATCACCCTGCCGTAGGCGTCTGCCTGCGCTGCGCGGCCCTGGGCCTGCCCTTGGGGACCTTGTGGGTGGCGATCGTCGACCATATGGCCAGGAACGCGGTGTCCACCGCCGGTGGCTGGCTTGCCGGGGTGGCGCCTGTGGTCAAGGCCTGGGGCCTCACCAGCAACGAGGCGCCCTGGCCGGTCGTGGGGACCACGAGCACCCTGGCCGGCTCAGGGCAGGGCCGGGGCTGGATGCTCCTGGTGATGCTCGTCGTCGCTCTCCTCCTGGATGCCCGGGTGATGCGCCTGGGCGGCTACACCCATGCGCTCACCGGAGCGGGCCGCAGTGGGCCCGGTGGATCCTGGGGTCCGCCTGGCGGGGTGGTGGGCAGGTGGGGCGCCGACGTCGCCGAGGCGGCAGCCGCCGCCAGGACTGGGGCCCACAGGCTCAGGCTCGCCCTGGCAAGAGCGGCGGCGGCGCGTCGGCCCCGCCTGCTGGCCCAGGCCTGGGCCGAGCACCGCATCGCCCGCGACCTGGCTGCACGCCGTCAGCTCGACGCCGGCCCCCACCGCTGGGCCACCAGCGCCCTGGCCGCCGCAGCACTCCTGACCGCAGCGTGGGTCATCTACACCGTCGTGCCCCCACTGGTGACCGACCTCGACCACCGCCTGACCGACCCGCCACCCACCTTCTGGCTCGCCGGCATCCTGGACCTGCTCGGCGCCCTCTGGGAGTCCATGAGCCCCACCGAGAAGACCGCCCTGGCCCTCATCGGCACCGCCGCCGTCCTCCTATCAGGAGGCACCCTCGGCCTGGCCCTCGAAGCCGGCCTGGGCCTGGCCACCGTCCTGGACGCCGCCCGCCCCACCGCCACCCTCATGCGCGACCCCTGGGGCACCACCAACCACTACCTGACCACCCACAACAGCCTCGAAATAGCCGCCGACGCCGCCCTAACCGCCGCCGCGCTCGTCCCCGGCGGCAAAACCCTCCACGGCGCCGGCTACGCCACCAAGGCCGGACGCAGTACCGGACGGGCCGCCGTGGAGGAAGCAGGGACGAAGGCCGCCCGGGCCGCGGAACACTCAGCAGCCAGGACCCGGCCCCAGAGCATCGCAGAATCACAAGCGGCACACAACAACGCGCACCGGGGCACCCAACGCGCCAACACCCCGACCGAGAAACCCAGGAGTGCCGACAAGCCGGGCCCCGGGCCAGTAGACGAACGCGCTGACCGCGGCGACGGACGTGACGTCAAAGGCCGCTACGCCGACGGCAACGCCGGAGCACACATGTACGACCAGAGCGAAGCGAAAGGCCTAGAGGAATATCTTGATGATCTCGACGCTGACGGAGTCTCGGTGAGTGAGGTCATTGAGGACAAACATCTTGCTCATATTAATGGAGCGCCGCAGGGACGCTACTACGACCGGCTCATTCAACGAGAGGACGGCACCTGGGTCGGCCTGGAGGTCAAGAGCGGCCAGTCCCCGTATCACGGCACCCAACGAGCCGCTGATAACATGGTGTCACCAGACAACCCCGCCCGAGTGAGACTGGACGACGGACGCACCATCGAAATCACAGAGGTTCAAATGAAGAGAGTTGAGAAACAACAATGAGACGCTTTGTCTATGAAACAAATGGCAAAAATGGGCTGGTTGAAACTTTCTTTCTTCCGCAAACCCCACAAGAGTTCGCCAGTCGAGTAAGCCGACGCGTATCCAGTCCAAAGTTCATGGATGGCGTGAAGCACTTTTCCATGTTAGTCTGGGCACTACCTGAGGGAGCAATACATGTTGATGATGTTCCTCGTTCGTCTCCGGCGCGGGCAACGTATATCCAGTGCGGCGGGTCGACTGAGGCGATGACCATTGAGATCCGTGTGACTCACGAGGACGACTCCTACGAGCAGTACGCGGTGGCACGCGAACCCGTGACCGACCCCGAGGCGTGGGTCACGGTGTCCTGGGACAACGGAGGCCCCGAGCCCTTCACCATCCAGGTCCACCCCGAAGAGGTCTTCACCGGCGAGCAGGCCGCCCCCGTCTTCCGGGCCTACATCGAGCACGACGCCCTGCCCCCGGCCGAGCTACTGCGCCGAATCGACGTCTGACAAGCAGAAAGTCCACCAACGACGCAGCCCCCACTACCCTGCACAGGACTACAGCACCTTGAAGTACGTGGCGCAGATCGGCCAGACCCCGAGCTCCTCCTCCTGACTTGATGCAGCGTTCGTGTCCGGTTGTGGGCTGTTGATCAGACCGCATCTACAGGGTCTTCGTGGCACCTGAGGAGGGTGTGCGATGAGTGAGAGTGATACTGGTACGACGAAGGGGTGCTGGGCATTCCGGGGGCTCGGGGAGGCTCAGCGCTGGCGCAGGAGGTGCTGCTCGGCGCTGTCCAGGATCGGCTTGGCGACCTCGGGGGCGTAGACGCTCAGGCCGCCGTCGGACACGGGCAGCTCGACGTCGCCGTCGTCACCGATGGTGACCGGCTCGTGCCCGCCCAGGACGCAGATCCACTGCTCGCCGGCGTGCCCGGCCCCGACGTGGACTCGTTTGGTACCGGCGCGACGGTCGGACAGGACGACGGCGAGCCCGGAGCCGGGGTGGGCGTCGTCACCCTCGCGCGCGAAGCCGACGACGTCGGGCTCGTCGAGGGCGTCGTGCTGGGGGCCGTGGGCCAGGGCGCGCCGCATGGTCATGAGCAGCGGCAGCTCGGTGACGGCCGGCAGGTCGCCGGTCTCGGGGGTGCCGAACAGGTCGCCCCAGAAGACGCAGGGGGTCCCGGCCTCGCGCAGGAGGATGAGGGCGTAGGCCGAGGGCTTGAACCACGACTCGATGGTGGAGGCCAGCGACTGGCCCGGCTGGGTGTCGTGGTTCTCCACGAAGGTGACGGCGCGGGCCGGGTCTGCGGCCACGAGGGTGCCCTCGAAGAGGCGGGACAGGTCGACGTCGCCGTTGGAGGTGGAGGCGGCGTGCAGGTGGAAGTGGAGGGGGACGTCGAACAGGCTCGTGAAGGGGACGGCCTCCAGGTAGCCCTCCAGCTCGGCGACGTCGCGGGACCAGTACTCGCCCACGGCCGGCAGGGCGCGTCCGGTGGCGCGGCGCAGCTCGGGCAGCCAGCGGGCGAAGAAGTCGGCGCCGACGTGCTTGAGGGCGTCCAGGCGCAGGCCGTCGACGCCGGTGGTCTCCACGTACCAGCGCCCCCAGCGGTCCATCTCGGCGCTGACGGCGGGGTCGGTGACGTAGACGTCGGAGCCCATGAGGTAGTCGTAGTTGCCAAGCTCGTCGTTGACGTTCTCGTTCCACTGCTTGCCCTCGAAGAGCCACACACCCTTGAGTCGGCGGGCCTCGTCCCAGTCAGTGCCGTGGAAGCAGGACCAGTCCCAGGTGAAGTCCGAGTAGGCGCCGGCCCGCCCGGGGAAGGTGTAGCGGGTCCAGGCGGTGATATCCTCGGTCTCGCCGATGGGGCGCATGCGGTCGTGGGGGTCGACCGGGGTGGCGCGCACAACCTCGGTGTCGTCGGCGCCCATGCGGTGGTTGAGGACGATGTCGGCCACGACGCTGATGCCCGCGGCGTGCAGGGCCTCGATGGCGGCGAGGTAGTCCTCCTTGGTGCCGTACTTGGTGGGGACGGTGCCCTTCTGGTCGAACTCGCCCAGGTCGTAGGTGTCGTAGACACCGTAGCCGACGTCCTCCACGCCGGCCTGTCCCTTGTAGGCGGGTGGGAGCCAGGCCGAGCTCACGCCGCAGTCGGCCAGGAGGGCGGCGTTGTCCGCCAGGAGGCGCCAGTGGGTGGAGTCGGCGGGCAGGTCCCAGGCGAAGGCCTGGAGCAGGAGGGGGTTGACGACGTTGTCCGGGTTGGCGGGGCTGGACTGGGTGTGGTTCTCGCTCACGGATCCGATGCTGCCAGCCCTACCCCGACGGCGACAGCCGAACGCGCGATCGAAAAGTCCGCGCGTGTCCGTCTGCCCCATGCCAGGTTGTCCTGCGCCTCCCCACACGGATCCTCTCGGTATCCCACATGTCTTAACGGCCGGGGACATTCCACGCGGTCGGGTGCATCCCGCTCCGGGCGGGGGCATTCGACGCCGTCGGGGACGGGATTCCCGTCCCCCTACGCACAGGATGTCCCCGGCCGGGGGAAAGTGCACCCGCACGCGCAGAAAGTCCCCGTTGAGCTGGGCGCGCACAGGCCACTACCTAGTCGAGCGCTCAGGCCGGCGCTCGCAGCACCACGATGCGCTCAGCGAGCCTGTCCACCAGCGGCATCCGCGTCAGGGGCGCGAGCAGGGGGTGGTAGCGCGCGACGGTGCGGGTGAAGGGGACGTCGTGGAGCAGCGTGTAGCCGGGTGCCACCGTGCGACGGAACTCGGCGGCGCTGGAACAGCCGTAGGTGTAGCGCACCCCCGCGTCCTCGACCGAGCGCTCCCGGCCGTACTTCTGGAACATGCGGGGCATGACCTCGATGAGAACCGTTGCGCCGGGCAACCGAGCAGCGATGATCTCCATGAGAGAGCGCATCTCGTTCTGCTCGAGGTACATGCTCAGCCCCTCGACGATGACGAGCGCGTCATTGCTCACGTTGCCGCCCGCCTTCCCCTCCCCCAGCTGGTCGGGCCAGTCGGGGTCGAGGGCGGAGGCGGCGATCGTGCGGTGACGCTCACTGTCATCGAGCAACCGACGTCGCAGCTCGATGACGTCGGGGAGGTCGAGGTCGTACCAGGTGACGTGCCCGTCGTCGAGACGTTGGAAGCGGGTGTCGAGCCCGCAGGCCATGTTGACCACCGTGCAGCCGGGATGAGTGGCCAGGTACCCGGCCACGAGCGGGTCGAGCGTGAGCGTGCGCAGCACGACGCCGTCGGCCATGAGCCGGTCCTGTCTCGCCATGGTGAAGTCGTAGTCGAGCCGGGAGACGAGCTCGACGGCGGCGGGGTCCGTGAAGCGCGGGCGGTCGGAGAGCGTGTGCTCCGCCCTGGCGTGAAGGGTCAGCAGCATCGTCTTGCTGACGCTGGTCAGGTCCGCTGTCTCGTATGCGCTCATGCGGTCAATTCTGCGGTGCCGGCGATTCGGGCACCAGTGCCGTCAGGAAACGGAATACGTCTCCGAGCCCCACGCCCAGCCGCGCGGCTCAGTCCTCCTCCAGGACACCGTTCCAGGCCAGGAAGTCGATGGTGCGGCGCATGGCCTCCTCCCAGTTGGCGTCGCCGAAGCCGTGGGCGGCGCCGGGGATGGTGACGAGCTCGGCGTCGGGCAGGGAGCGCACGGCGGCCCGGGAGACCTCGATGGGCACGGAGCGGTCCTGCTCCCCGTGGACGATGAGGACGGGGCGACGGTAGGAGGCCAGCTCGGCCCCGATCTCCAGGTTCCAGCCGTCGACGGCGTAGGCGCGTCCCAGGCGGGTGCCCGCCCAGTCGAACTCCTCGGGCACGGCCGCCAGGGTGCGGAAGGCGGCACGCAGGTTCTCCCCCAGTCTCAGCGCCGGGTACCACAGGGCCAGTGCGGTAATCCGCTGCGGGTGGCGGGCGGCCGCGAGCGCCGCGACCGCCCCGCCCAGGCTCAGTCCGAACAGGGCGACCCGGGAGGCATCCACCTCCGGCCACGCGCAGAGGGCGGTGAGGACGGTCTCAAGGTCGGCCAGCTCGGTGAGGGCCGACATCGCGGTGGTCTCGCCCTGGCTGGCGCTGCCGCCGCCCCCGCGGAAGTCGAAGCAGATGGCCACGGCCCCGGCGGCGGCGAAACGCCGCGCCATGGGGGCGACGCGGGTGTGGGAGCCCCCCATGCCGTGGCAGCAGACGACCAGTGGTGCGGGGACCGACGACGCCGCACGCGGGACGTAGGCCAGTCCCCCGACCCTCTGCCCCTGGACGGTGAGGGTGACCTGCCGTGACAGGTAGGGCTGCGTCGACGTCACGTGCTCTCCTTGCTGTGCGGGGCCGGCAACGAGAATCGGCCCGGCGGCCATCGTAGACGGGTCGCCGGACAGGTATCCCCTCCCCCACAGGGGATGGTCACAGAGGCGCCCTCTCAAATGGCGCTGTAGCTACCGCCGACGAGAATAGGAGAGCCGACGACGCACCCGAAGGCTTTGGAGGCCAGGAAAGCGTCTCTCAGCGGTAGGCCTCCCAGGAGGCGTTCTCGTCGTAGCGGGCCACGAGGACCAGTCCGGACAGGGCGTAGGGGCCGCCGATGTAAGGCATGACCTGAACCAGGGCGGCGGCCACCTTCTGGCGGGAGGAGCCGGCCCGGATCGCGCCGGCCACGTGCGGGCGCAGCTGGGTGGTGGCGCCGATGGCGGCAATGGCAACGAGGCTGATGAGCTCGCGCTGGGCGACGTCGAGCCCGCCGCGGGTGGCGAAGTCACCGAAGGCCGAGGAGGTCAGCAGGTGGGGTACGAGCTCATCGAAGGGCTCGGGCAGGGCGGAGAAGACCTCCTTGACCTCGTTGCCGTACAGCGGGGTCTGGATGGCGGCACCGTCCCGTTCACGGGCACTGGGGTCGGTGGTGTCAACGGTACCGGCGTTCTCCAGGGGCAGGGAGATGCCGTTGGCCTCGAAGACCCCGTTGGCGATGTCAATGGCGTTAAGCGTCTTGGGGAAGCCGATGTAGGGGGCGCACTGGTAGATGGTCTCGCGCAGCTGGAGCGGACTGGCGCCGATGTTGAGGGCGGCACCCACGTGGGCCCGCAGCTGCGGGAGGGTCTGCATGGAGGTCAGGACGGTGACGGTGAGCAGCTCGCGCTCGACGTCGGTGAGGACGCCCGAGGAGAAGGCCTCGTCGAAGATCCCGTTCTGGAGGATGTCGAACAGTTCGGGATCCGTGGGGTGCGACTGAGGCTCCACGCCAAAGAGCCGGGTGAAGGTCTCACGAGCCTGTGGTGTCAGTGCCATGGAGGGCTCCTTACGATTCGGGACAGCTCGACCCGAGCATGTCACGTCGGCCGTCTGAACGGCAGGTTCTCACACATCCCGCCAGCGGCTTTCCGCGCAAAGTGAGCACGTACACCGGCTGCACCGATCCACCCCCCGCTCTTAGTCTGAGGGGCGACCGATCTCATTCCCTTCAGGTATCCGGTCTCCAGGGTCAGCAAGCCTCCGGGCCATGCGGATGACGCGGGCTGCCTGCTTCTCCAGCTCGGTACGCGTCAGGCTCACACCGCCGTCGTCCGACTCAGTCCGATCGTCCGGCCCAGAGCCTCCACTGCCCCGGCGCAGGGCGGCCAGGAGGTCCTCCCGGTCCGGTTCGCCTCCGGGCATGAAGAGCTCGTTGCCGGCCTTGATGGTGGCGGCTGCGGTGGCGCGCGGGTGCTTCATGTCGCTGCGGGTCATGCCGTCGACGACCCAGTCGGTCATGACCAGGCCGTCGAAGCCCCACTCCTGGCGCAGGATGACCTCGAGCAGCTCGGCCGATTCGGAGGTGTGGACGCCATTGATGAGGTTGTAGGAGGTCATGACGGCGGCGGGCCGGGCCTGGCGCACGCAGATCTCGAAGGCGCGCAGGTAGAGGTCTCGCAGGGCGCGGGGGCTCACGTTGCTGTTGGAGTTGAGGCGGTTGGTCTCCTGGTTGTTGCAGGCCAGGTGCTTGATGGTGACGCCCCGCCCCGGATGGGACTGGACGCCGCGGGTGATGGCGGCAGCGATGTCTCCGGCCAGAAGCGGATCCTCGGAGAGGTACTCGAAGTTGCGTCCGCACAGGACGCAGCGGTGCAGGTTGAAGGCGGGGGCGAGCCAGAGGTGGACGCCGAAGCGCTCCATCTCGGCTCCGACGATGTCGCCGAGGCGCTGCGCCAGTGCCGGGTTCCAGGACTGGGCGAGCGCGGAGCCGATGGGGATGGCGGTGGTGTACTGCTCGCGGATCTCGGTGGGCTCCCGGGACTCGGGGGCGTCTGTGATGCCGAGGGCCTCGCGTCCGGCGTCGTCCATGAGCTCGAGGAAGGTGGCGGGCAGGCTGGAGTCGCCCAGGGAGAAGGGGCCCTCGGCGTCGACACCGTAGGTGGGGGCCAGGCGCAGGCCGGCGGGCCCGTCGGCCATGATGATGCTGGGCAGCCCTGGGATCCGGGTGGTGGTCTGGCCCGCTGCGCCGATGACGGCGGTGGAAGCGGCGCCGACGATGGAACCCGATTCCTCACCGCTGCGGTAGTCGCCCAGGACGGTGTGGATCAGCTCGTCGTCGGACAGGTCCCGGGCCAGGGCGAGTGCCTCGCTGAAGCCCTCCGGCGCGGACTGCTCATCGGACTCGGCGCGATCCGAACGGCGCAGATGGGCCGGCTCGACGGTGAGTACCGGTAGGCCGGCCGGGACGTCGAGGACCGCTGGAGCCTCGGGTCTCCAGTCGGTGAAGCCGGGTTCTCCCAGGTCGCCGGTCAGGTGTCGCACGGTCGCGTCCTGGGAGAGCTCGACGACGGCGACGGGTCTCAGGTGCCGGCTGGAGGTTCCCACCCGCAGCGGGTAGCGGCCGGCCTCCAGGACCGTGGCACGGGTGGCCTCGTCGTAGGAGGCCAGGTCGGTCAGGTCGACATCCACAGTGACGCAGGCCTTCTCCCCCGGGGCGATCTCGTCGGTCTTGGTGAAACCGGCCAGCGCCTGGAGCGGCTGGTCGAGGCGGCCGGCCGGGACACCGGCGTAGACCTGGACGGTCTCCTTGCCGGGACGTGCACCGGTGTTGGTGACATCGACGTCGATGCTCACGCAGGCACCGTCGAGGCTCACCCGGCGGGCTTCAATGTCGAAGGTCGTGTAGCCCAGTCCGAATCCGAAGGGGAAGAGCGGTTCCTTGCCGACCGAGTCGTAGAAGCGGTAGCCGACGTAAACGCCCTCGCGGTAGTGGGTGTCGTCCGGGTCGCCGAAGTCCCCGATCCGGTCGTCCCCATCCCAGGCGGCCCAGGTGGTGGCGAGCTTGCCGCAGGGGTAGGCCCGGCCCAGGAGGACATCGGTGAAGGCGTCGCCGATGGTCGCGCCGAGCTGGGAGAGCAGAAGGATGTTGGTAACACCCTGGAGGGGGCTGAGGTCGACGACACCTCCTACGTTGAGGACGAGGAGGAATCTCTCGAAGCGCCCGTTCAGGGCGAGGATGTCGCGGATCTCGGTGTCGGTGAGCCTCAGGTCACCGGCCTCGGGGGTGCGGTCACTGCCCTCCCCGGAGGAGCGGGCCAGGACGTAGACAGCCGTACCCGGGTCGGTTCCGGCCTCGACATCGAGGGGGATCGTGTACTCCGGCTCGAGCATAACAGTCCCCATGCCGATGGTAATGGCGGGGACACCGCGCTCGGCGGCCTCGGCCCTGATACCGGCGATGAAGTCCTCGTGGGCCTGGTTGCGGACGCGGTCGTAGGCCTCCAACCACGGCCTGGTGACGATGGTGAAGCCGGCCGCCTCCAGGCCCTCCTCGATGGTGGTGACGTGGCGGGAGTTGACGTCGCCGCTGCCGGTACCGCCTTTGACGGTGTGCCGCGCACCGGAGCCGAACAGGGCGATCTGTCCCGGTTCTGTCAAGGGAAGGGCGCCGTCGGAGCGCAGCAGCACCATGCACTCGGGAGCCAGAGCGCGAACAATGTCGAGGTGGTCGATCTCGTAGGTCTCCATGTCGAGTTCTCTCCTTGTCACGATCGACGCCATCGGCGGCGCCACGAGCGCGCCTCCGCATTGAGTGAACAGTCAAGATCCTCCCCATCATCACGGGGCTCTGTTGCCTACGATAGGCGAAACGGGCGCTGGATCCGAGGGTGTCTTCGGACAGCGTTCGGTGCCCCACAGAGCGGAGGAATCATGAGGGCGTCCAGAAGAGTCAGCAGGAGCAGGATCGCCGTCGGCGTGGCCGGTATCGGCCTGACGGTGGGGGCCTTCAGCCTCTACTCACGCAGGCGCTACGGGCGCTCGGCCGCGGCGACCCTGGCGGAGTACGGCACCCGGCCGGTCAAGATGGTCCACACACGCATGTCGATCACCAAGAGGATCGCCCATCTGGCCAGCCGCCCTGAGGCTCGCCGCGCCGTCGCCTTCCCCGCCTGGGGACGCCTCTTCTACGACCTGGAGCGGCGCGAGGACTCCGGCATGCCCGTCTACCACCTCCGCCCGCGGACGCCGTCGAACACCATCGTCATCTACCTCCACGGTGGCGGCTACATCACGACGGCGGTCACGGCGCACACCTGGTTCGTCGACCACCTCGCCCGCAGGACGGGGGCCGACGTCGTCATGCCGCTCTACCCGCTGACGCCCCACCACACCTGGCAGGAGGCGCACCGACTGGTGCTGGACCTCTATCGGCGCGTGGTCACCGAGAACCCGGGGAAGCGGATCGTTCTCATGGGTGACAGCTCGGGCGGAGGCCTGGCGGCGGTCATCGCCCTGTCCCTGGCCGAGGCCGGCGACACCCAGCCCGACGAGCTCGTCCTCATCTCGCCGTGGGTCGACGTCACCCATGCCAACCCGCAGATCGCCGACTACGTCGACACCGACCCGCTCATGGCGCCCGAGCCCCTCACTGAGATCGGTCGGTCCTGGGCAGGCGACACGCCGCCAACCGACTGGCACCTCTCCCCCATCTACGGCGACCTGTCGGGCCTGAAGAAGGTGACCACCTTCGTGGGAACCCGGGAGATCTTCCTGCCGGACAATGCGCTCTTCCACGCCAAGCTCCTGGAGGCCGGGGTCGACTCGACGCTGCACGCCGGTGAGGGGCTCAACCACGTCTACCCGATGTTCCCCACCCCTGAGGGGCATCGGGCTCGCCGCGACCTCGTCCGCCTCATCACCGGGGAGCTCGCCTCAGCAGCGCCCAGCCGTTCTGGCAACGGACGCCATTGACGACGGCGAAGAACTCATCCCGATCAAGACCGCACTTCTTAGCCCGTTCGAGCTTCTTCTTGCACGTGTTCGAGATGACGATCTGGAGCATCACAGGTCCAGGTCGTTGCGCAGGTCAGCCATACTTCGGTAACGCTTGTCCGTTCCTGCGGCGATCGCTGCATCGGCGTCCTCATAAGCCCATCGCACCTCGGCAGTCATGCCCCGGCTCACCCGGCCTGTGCGGAGCGGTAGTACATGACTGCGACCTGGGTGCGGTTGCGCAGGCCGAGCTTGGCCAGGATCGAGCTGATGTGGTTGCGCACCGTACCCTCGCTCATGAACAGCCGCACCGCCACTTCGGCGTTGTCCAGCCCCTCGGCCACGGCCTCAACCACCTCGTACTCGCGGTCGGTCAGGGCGGCGAAGACGGTCCTCCGCAGGTCCTGCCGCCCCCGGCCCCGATCCGCCCCGCTCACCTGCGGCCCGGCGCTGTGCCCCATGGTGGCGCTGCGCTCGAGCACCTCCCCCTCCAGGACGCATACTCCGGCCATGACGGACCGCAGCGCCGGAGCCACCTGGGCGACGTCCTGCTTGATGAGGTAGCCGCGCGACCCCATCCTGAGGGCCCGCACGATGTACTCGTCGTCGGAGAAGGTGGTCAGGAAGACGATGCGCGCTCCTGCGTCCTCAGCCAGAATCCGCTCGGCCGCGCTGAGCCCGTCGCCGTCGGGCATCTGGATATCCATGAGAAGGATGTCCGGGGCCAGCTCCCGGTAGCGCTCGACGGCCTCGAGCCCCGAGCCGCCCAGACCGACGACGTCGATGTCGGCCTCGACCGACAGGATCGTGGACAGGGCCTGGGCGACGAGCGCGTCGTCGTCGACGATGAGGACCTTCATGACTTTCCTTCTCTGCCTGCTGCATCCTTGGGAATCGTGGCGAAGACCGTGAACCGCGGCCGCGGGGTGATTCTCACCCGGCCGCCCAGAGCCTCGACCCGCTCGGTCATGGAGCGCAGCCCCAAGCCCCCGCGGCCGTCGACGGCCGGGTCGTCCTCGTCGGGGACGACACCGTCGTTGTCGACCGTGACCTGCCAGAACGCAGGGTAGTCAGTGACCGTCACCCGGGCCGAGTGGGCCTGACCGTGGCGGGCGGCATTGGTGAGTGCCTCACGCACCACGGCGACGATGCAGCGCACCACCGCAGGCGGGGGCTCGACGTCGGTGGAGCAGTCGACGCTCACCGCGGCGATGCCGCTGTGGGAGGCCAAGAGGTTGAGGGAGGTGGCCAGCTCCTCACCCTCGTCGGACAGCGCGTGGACGGAGCGGCGCATGGAGTCCAGGGCCTCATCGAGGCCCGTATCCAGGGCGGTGAGGTCGGTGACGACACCCGGCTCGTCACGGTGGACGACCTGGAGGGCCTTGACCTGCAGCAGAAGGCGAGTGAGGAGGTGGCCGACGCCATCATGGATCTCGCGGGCGATCCGGGTGCGCTCGGACAGGGCTGCGGCGCGCAACTCGTAGTCCTGGGCCCGGAGCAGCTGAGCGTTCGTGTCCTGCAGGATGAGGACCTTCTCGCGCAGGTCGTCTCGCACGGCATGAAGGCTGGTGCGCGTGGCCTCCTCCTGAGTGGTGCGCAGGGCGAGAAGAACCGCTAGCGCACAGATCGTCAGAGCGAGCGCAAGCACCGGTACTTCCGGCGTCCTTCGGGCCACGACGACCGCGAGCGGAAGACCACCGACCACCGCCACCACTCGCTCCTGCCGGCTCCCGGACGCGGCGAGACGGGCCAGGTCGTGGGCCACCAGAGGCGCACCTGATACGGATGCCGCGGTGAACGCTCCCAGCAGGAGATAGATGACCGGAACGGTGATGGCCCACCGCCGTTGATCCACAATCATGCTCAGCCCACTGGCGGTCACGGCAACAAGCAGCCAGATCACGACGGCCGCATCCGCCCTCCCCACCAGCAGGGCCAGCAGGACGCAGCCGCACAGCAGCACTCCTTTGTCGACCAGAACCTTCACGCCTCGATTATCGACGATGGCGAGCAGTCCCGAGTCCGGCGGACCGGTCCACCGACCCCGCTTCGCAAAGCTCATGACAGAAGTCATGGATACCCGCCCAGGTCATGACGGCAGGCACTTCTGACCACCACCGCCCCCGCAGGAACATGGGAGTCATGAACCGGGAGGCACCGGTGGGAAGAGAGGAACTGAGATGGAAGTCAAGGACGGGATCGGGGACACCAGCCCTGCTGTGGAGGTCAGCTCCCTGGTCAAGCGCTACGGGGAGCTGGTCGCGGTGGACGGTCTCTCCCTAAGGATCCCGCGCGGCCGGGTACTGGGCCTGCTCGGCCCCAACGGCTCGGGCAAGACGACGACGATCAGCTGCCTTCTCCAGCTGCTCACCTACGACAAGGGCTCTATCCGGGTGTTCGGCGAGCCGATGACGCCCACCGCTTATGGACTCAAGCGCCGCATCGGTGTGGTTCCCCAAGAAGTGGCCGTCTTCGACGAGCTCACCGTGGCGGAGAACATCGACGCCTTCTGCGCCCTCTATGTGCGCGACCGCGCCGAGCGGCGCCGCCTGGTGGCCGAGGCGATCGCCTTCGTCGGCCTGGAGAAGTTCGTGAAGTTCAAGCCCAAGAAGCTCTCCGGCGGTCTGCTGCGCCGCCTCAACATCGCCTGCGGGATCGCCCACGGCCCCGACCTCATCATCTTCGACGAGCCCACAGTCGCCGTCGACCCGCAGAGCCGCAACGCGATCCTGGACGGCATCAAGCGTCTCAACGAGCACGGCGCCACCATCCTCTACACGAGCCACTACATGGAGGAGGTGGAGCAGCTGTGCGACCGGATCGTCATCATGGACCGCGGCCAGCAGGTCGCCTCCGGCACCTCCGACGAGCTCAAGGCCATGATCGGCACCGGTGAGCGCATCCGGGTGGAGATCGCGGGCCCTGTCCCGTTGGGCGAGGAGGCCCTGGAGGCTCTGCGTCGCCTGGACCACGTGCGTACAGTCACCTACCAGGACGGCGAGGTCCTCGTTGAGTGCACTTCCGGGGCGCACAACCTCTCCGACGTCATGAGGGCACTGAATGCGGCGGGAGCGACCTGCGGCCGAGTGACCTCCGAGCCCCCGACCCTCAACGACGTCTTCCTGGAGATCACCGGGCGGGCCCTACGCGACGAGGCGGCCTGACATGCTGACCGTCTTCTCCTACCAGGTGCTCAGGCTCCTGCGCGATCGTATCCTGCTCGTGTGGACGCTCGGCTTCCCGATCATCATGTCCCTCATGTTCATGGCGATGTTCGCCAACCTGGACAAGGACTTCGAGGCCACCCCCATCAGCTTCGGCGTTGTCCAGGACGAGGCCTACCGGGCGGCTCCCGGCCTGGATGCCGTCGTCGAGCAGATCTCCGCCGACGACGCCGACCCCCGCCTCATCACCAAGGTCACCTACTCCACCGCTTCCGAGGCCCAAGCCGCCGCGAAACGGGGGGACACGAACGGTTATCTCGCTGTCAAGGACGGCGATCCCGTGCTGTACGTGACTCAGGAGGGCAATGAGGCCGAGACGACTCGGGTACTCCGAGTAGTCATGGACTCCTACACCCAGAGGCAGGCCGAGTTCAAGACCGCCATCGAGGCCGGGGTTCCGCCGGAGCAGATGGCCTCCCTTCAGGTCGACCACTCCTTCACCCACTCGATCTCAGTGACGCCGTCTCCCGTCAAACCCGCGACCCGCTACTACTTCGCGCTGCTGGCCTTCGCCAGCGGCATGGGCACAACCGTCACCATGACCGCGGTGCAGAGCATCATGGCCACCTCCCCTCTGGGAGCCCGCCGAACCCTGGCGGGCCTGCCGCGGTGGAAGGTCCTCACCGCCACGCTCGCGGCCTCCTGGGTGTGCGTCCTGATCTGCCTGCTCATCGCCTTCGCCTTCATCGCCACGGTGGTGGGTGTGGACTTCGGGCCTCACGTGTTCCTGTGCCTGGTGGCGATCGGGGTGGCCGGCCTCATGTCGAGCACTGCAGGCGCCGCACTGGGCACCTTCGGCAAGATGGGGATCGGGATGGTCGCAGCAATCAGCTGCTTCCTATCGCTGTTCACAGGCCTCTACGGACCCTCAGCCCAGTCCCTGGCCAGCACCGTCGAACTCCATGCCCCACTGCTGGTGCAAGCCAACCCGCTGTGGCAGGCCACCCGATGCTTCTACGGGCTGCTCTACTACGACTCCCTGGCCCCCTTCGCCCACAGCTGCGCAGTCCTGCTGGTCATGACCTGCCTGTTCCTCACCATTGCCCTGATCCGTGCCAGAAGGATGAACCATGAGCACCTTTAAGACGTCGCTGAAGATCGTGGCAGCCCACAGGAAGTACGTCCTGATCTACCTGATGGCCCTGTCCCTGCTCGGCCTGAATGCGGGAGCCGCTCAGACCGAGGACACATCCAGCCAGGTCAAGGAAGCCACGGCGAGTGTGGCCGTCATCGACCGCGACGGCTCCACGATCTCCCAGGGGATCAAGGACTACGTCGAGTCCGTCGGCAAGGCTCAGTCGCTGGAGGACTCCAGGCAGGCCATTCAGGACGCCACCGCGCAGAACCGCATCAGCTACATCCTCATCATTCCGGCCGGATACGGGCAGCGGCTCCAGGAGGCCACTCGCCAAGGCGCCGAGCCTCCCCGGATGGACACGGTCATCGGATACGAATCGGCCGCAGGATCGCTGATGAACGCGAGCACCAACTCCTACCTGGGGCAGGTCACAGGGTATCTCTCAACGCTGACCGATGATCCGGCTCGTGCCGTCACTCTGGCCAAGGAAACGATGAACCACTCCGCCCCTGCCGAGCGGATCGCCCAGGACGCCACCCCCCTGCCGCACAGCCTCGTCGTCTACGCCATGTTCTCCTTCTACCCGATCATGGCCTTCGCGATCGTGACGATCTCAACGCTCATGACATCGCTGGGGCACCGGTCAGTCCGTTCCCGCCTCAGCGCGGCACCGGTGAGCGGCAGATCCCGCAGCCTCGGGATCATGGGAGCCTGCCTCATGATCGGCCTGATCGGATGGCTGTGGATCTTCGGGCTGGGAGTCACGAAACTCGGAACCAGCGCCGTGACGACATCGGCCCCGCTGCTGGGAGTCGTCGGTGCGGCCCTGGGCGCCTATATGCTCGTTGCGGTCTCGCTCGGCTTCCTCCTGGGGCAGGTCGGCCTGGGCCAGAACGTGGCCAGCACAGTCGCCAATATCGGTGGCTTGGCCATGTCCTTCCTATCGGGGGCGTGGGTGCCCACCGAGTGGCTGCCCGACGCCGTCATCCAAGTCTCCAAGTTCACCCCCGGGTACTGGGCGGCCCAGGCGATCTCAGGGGCGTACACCGCCACCTCGATGTCCGCCGACGTCATCCACCCCCTGCTCGTCGACTGCGGGATCTGCACCCTGTTCGCCGTCGCGATCTTCGCCGTCGCCATGGCCGTTGGACGCACCCGGGCGCAATCGTCACTCTAAGACGAGCGTAACGTCTCCGTGGGCCGGCTGGAGAGACCAGCCGGCCCACGGAGACGTTCAAACCAGTCAACGCCCAGGCGGTCCCGCCTGAGTGCACCGGGCGGTCGGCACGACCGGAGCCAGCCAGGTCGCCACGGGCTCGGGAGACCAGGAGGCGTTGAGGGCAGGCCGGCGCAGACCTTCCGGTCTCCGGTGGCTCGGCATCGGGCGGTGCGTTGGACGCATTCATGTGCGGTCCGTCGTCGAAGCGCATCAACATCGCTGTCGTCACCACCAATCCTGGGACAGATCTCCCGCCTGCCCCAGCGTACGAGCGACGTCGGGGCCGGTCGCCAGACGGCAACCGGCCCCGGAACACGTCATGCGTCTTCACTCCGACATTGTTATTTCACGGCAACGAAGACCGTATCGGCCATCACGCCCGGAGTGACTGCAAGGACGCCATCACGAGCCGTGTCCGAGGGAACCTCGTAGGCAATATTTCCGGTAACACTTGCACCCTTGTGCAAAATCTTCATAAAGTCGATGCCATCCGGAGCAACGACGGCCGATCCGGCTGCATCAATGGTGATTCCATCAACCGTGACATAGTCCACCGAAGCGAAGAGAGCAAGTTCTCCGTTCGAGTTATCACCGATGTATGTGGCGGTGTAGTTGATGAGAATATATTCTTTTCCAGCAGCGGGCGGATCATTGAACTGGTTCGCCGCAGCAACCGCATCATTGGCATTGAAGGTGACCGAGTTGACAACGACCTTCCAATCCTCTCCGGAGATCTCGGTACCAAGCGGATAAGGATTCTCACGGGTCTTTCCCTGCCCAGAGGACCTCGAACCTCGAGCATCCGACGACGTTCCACTGGGAGCCACCGAAGCGGAGACGGCACTCGTGGAGGAGGTGGCCTCATCGACAGCGCTTCCCAGCAGCGCCAGGAAGACTAGGACGCCGGCGATCGTGCCGATCACCGACACAATGACGGCTGTGATCGCAGGCCAGAGCACTTCCCCCTTCCGGAAAAGACCTACCAGTCCCATGATGAAGGAGATCGGCAGCAGGACCCAGCCGATGATCAGCGCGCCGGGGACGCAGGCGAAGATGAACCCGATGACTGCCATGACCAGGGCAATGATGCCCACGATGTTGTGCCCCTTCTTCATCGGTGGCTGATACATCGGCATCTGTGGCTGATACATCGGCATCGGTGCCTGCCCTTGCGGCGGGTACTGCTGGGACGGGAAGGATTGGGGAGGATACGACATTGTGGCTCCTGATATTCGACAAGGCGTCGAACTGAGGCAGAACTGAGACGAACGAGTGCAGCGGCATCTGCTGCAGCGTCCATAGTAGCCAAGGCAACGCCATCAGCGAATACTCGAATTGGAGGTCCCCACGACTCAACGTTCCAATACAGTCACATACCTACCGCGAGAAAGTCGATCTCGATACAACCGCCACAGGCGTGAGGCCCCTCAGCAATGCGTCAACTGGCGGAGCCCGTTACGACAGGCAGCCGCTACGACTCCGTCACTCCCACTCGATGGTGCCCGGGGGCTTGCTCGTGCAGTCGAGCACAACCCGGTTGACCTCCGGCACGGAGTTGGTGATCCGGTTGGAGATGCGCGCCAGGACATCGTAGGGCAGGCGGGTCCAGTCCGCGGTCATGGCATCCTCACTGCTCACCGGCCGCAGAACAATGGGGTGACCGTAAGTGCGCCCGTCGCCCTGCACCCCCACGGAACGCACACCGGCGAGCAGCACCACTGGGCACTGCCAGATCTCATCGTCGAGCCCGGCGGCGGTGAGCTCCTCGCGGGCGATGGCGTCGGCGGCCCGCAGGACGCGCAGGTTCTCGGCCGTCACCTCTCCGATGACGCGAATGCCGAGTCCCGGTCCGGGGAAGGGCTGTCGGGCGACGATCTTCTCCGGCACACCGAGCTCACGGCCGATGGCGCGCACCTCGTCCTTGAACAGCTCGCGCAGCGGCTCAATGAGCTCGAAGTCGAGGTCCTCGGGCAGGCCGCCCACATTATGGTGACTCTTGATGTTGGCGGCACCCTCTCCCCCGCCAGACTCGACGACGTCGGGATACAGAGTCCCCTGGACCAGGAAGCGGATCTCACCGCCCTCAGCGCCCACGGCCTCGATCACCCGGCGCTGGGCCACCTCGAAGGAGCGGATGAACTCCCGGCCGATGATCTTGCGCTTGGCCTCCGGCTCGGTGACGCCGGCCAGGGCGCTCAGGAAGCGCTCGGTCTCGTCGACCGTGATGACGCGGATGCCCATGCCCTCGGCATAGTCGTGCTCCACCTGCTCGCGCTCGCCGGCTCGCAGCAGACCGTGGTCGACGAAGATGCAGGTGAGCTGGTCACCGATCGCGCGGTGGACGAGGGCGGCGGCCACGGAGGAGTCCACTCCTCCACTCAGGCCGCAGATGACGTGGGCATCACCCACCTGCTCGCGAATGCGGGCGACCTGCTCGTCGATGATGTTGTCCGGCGTCCAGGTGGCCGGCAGCCCCGCCTCCTTGTGCAGGAAGTTGACCAGGGCGGCCTGCCCGTGCTCGGAGTGAAGGACCTCGGGGTGCCACTGCAGTCCGTAGAGGCGACGGCCCGGATTCTCGAAGGCGGCCACCGGCGTCTGGGATGTGGAGGCGGTGACGGTGAAGCCTTCGGGGGCGGCCTGAACCGCGTCACCGTGGCTCATCCACACCACCTGGTCGTCCGGGGTGCCATCGAACAGGCAGGAGCCCCCCTCCACGCGGACGGGGGTGTGTCCGTACTCGCGGGTACCGGTGCGCCCGACGGTTCCGCCCAGGGCCTGGGCCATGGCCTGGAATCCGTAGCAGATGCCCAGGACCGGCACTCCGGCATCGAAGAGGGCCCGATCAACGCAAGGGGCGCCGTCGGCGTAGACCGAGGAGGGTCCACCGGAGAGGATGATGGCCGCCGGCTGCTTGTCCAGCATGGCGGCGGCATCCATGGAATGGGGCACGATCTCGGAGTAGACACCGGCCTCGCGCACGCGGCGGGCGATGAGCTGGGCGTACTGGGCGCCGAAGTCCACCACGAGGACGGGGCCGACGGCGCTGGAAAAGGGCTGGCTGGTCGTCACCTGAACAGGATAGCCGGGGCGGTAGCCAACCACCTTCCGCCTTGCCGTCACACCCTTCTGAAGCCGCCCACGAAGACGATCGGACACGCATACAGCCCCGCTCGGCGACGCCGCACACCTCAGCACCCCTCACAACAGGACTAGACCAGTGGGATGCATCGCGCCCTTACCTCACGGATCACATCCCCAGATCAAAACCACTGCGCCACAGACCTTCCCGATCCCCCGTCAGGACCGGCAATGCTCTCTATGACGCCATATTGACCCACACACTTCTGCGACCGGGTCACAGCGACCCTGGCGATCCCATGTGATCCACGAGTCGCCCACGCAACACACATCACGATCCTTTGTCTAGACAATTGGGTGGGACCTTCCTAGAGTTCCACTCGACGGACAAACCTCCGTCCGGCCCACGGGCTGCACACCGTCGTGCAGGGACGCACGACTGGTAGTCAGGCAGACCTGCTCGACACACATCGAGAGGAACACTCACATGACCGCCACCATCACCGAGCGCCCCACCCAGACCGTCGAGACCACGGACACGGCCACCCAGGCGACCACCACCTCCACGCAGGCCGAGGCCAACCGCCTCACCTTCGCCGTCGCCATGATCGCCGTCATGGTCGCGGTCATGGCCCTGGCCGTTGTCGGCGCCGTCACCGGTGTCCCGACCATCATGTTCGCAGCCTCCGTCCTGGCAGCGATCACCATGGGCGTGGGCATTTACACCGGCATCAACCTCCTCGAGGCCCGCTGAGCGTAGAAGTCTCCAACGAGCCCATCCGAGCTCACCACCAGGTCCGGACCACGCATCACAAGCAACGCAGGCCCCGGATCCAGCCCGGCAGGGCACAGAACAACGAGGCTGCGCGGCCAAGGAAGCCCGCGCAGCCATGGCAACCCGAGGGGCACCGCACAGGCGGCGCCCCTCTTCTCGTGCCTGACCCCCTACGTCAGGGCGAATGACAGTGACGCCGACCTGACACGCCGACGCCCAAGCGCGATCAGAACATGCCGTTGTCGTTGGCGGAGGTCTCCGGGATCACCTGAAGCACATCCCAGTGCTCCACGATCCGGCCGTGCTCGTCGAGACGGAAGATGTCGATACCCGCATAGTCATCCGACCCCGGCCACCGCTGGTGGCAGTGCAGGATGACGTAGTCCCCCTCGGCGAAGGCACGCACGAACTCCACGCTCTTGCCGGGGTAGTCGCGGGCCATCCGCTCGAAGTACTCGACGAAGGCCTCCTTGCCGTCGGCCACGTGGGTGTTGTGCTGCCGGTACTCGTCGCCGGCGTAGCGCTCCAGCGCCGCCCTCGGCCGGCACTGGTTGAACATGAGGTCGTAGAAGGCCTTGACGTTCTCCTTGTTGCGCTCCAAGGTGCGCTCCAGATCAGTGGGCATCGGGTCTCCTGCTCCTTTGCTCCTTATGATGGTCACGATAGTCAGTCAGACGCCCTCTGCGGTCGACGGTGCACTTGCCCGAGATGTCCAAATCTGCCACAAACGCGGGCTCCAGGCTTACACCGCCACAAGGACACCGCATGATTCCGCGGTTCTGCTTGCGGCCCGAAGGGCTGACAGAGTCCTTTGCTGCAGATGCGGACAGGCAGCACCTTGCGCCCCGGTTCAAGGCACGCATGGCGTCTCCTGCTCGAGCCGTCAGGGCTCGAGCAGGAGACGCATTCATGGGGCGGAGCGGGAGGACTCCGGCAGTGAGGGACTACAGCGCCATGTCGACGACGGCGCGCCCCTGGATCTCGCGGTTGCGCAGCGCGGTGTAGCCGGCGCCGGCCTCCTCAAGCGGCAGGCGCCGCGAGACGACGTCGCGGTAGTTGATGACGCCCTTGTCGGCCAGGTCGACGACGGCCGGCAGGTCCTGGCGGGTGCGCGCCCCGTAGGAGCCGAGGATCGACTGCGAGCGGCGCACGGTGCGGTTGATCTCCACGCCGGCGGTCTGCACGCCGGCCCCCAGGCCGATCGGGACCATGCGGCCACCGTCGGCCAGGACGTCCAGGGCGGTGGTCCAGGTGGCGGGGATGCCTAGTGCCTCGAAGGAGACGTCCACGCCCTTGCCACCGGTGAGTCGGAAGACCTCCTCGCGGGCGTCCTGGGTGACGGAGTTGACCACAGCGGTGGCCCCGTAGTCGAGCATGGGGGCGAGCTTGTCGTCGTCGACGTCGATGGCGATGACCTGGCCGGCACCGAAGGCGCGGGCGATCTGGACGATATTGGTGCCCACGCCGCCGGTGGCGACCACGGCGACGGTCTCCCCGTAGCGCAGGTCGGCGCCGCGGCGCACGGCCCCGTAACCGGTCATGGCGGCGCAGCCCAGGATGGCAGCCGGCACCATGTCGATGCTCTCGGGCACGGGGGCCACAGCGGTGGAGGGGACGACCGCGTACTCAGCAAGCCCGCCCATGGAGTACATGGCCACAGGCTCACCGTCGGGGGTGTTCAGGCGGGTGGTGCCGTCGTAGAGGACGCCTTTGAGGCGGTTGAGGTCGAAGAAGGGGCCGCACAGCTCGTCGCGGCCCGCGGCGCAGGCATCGCACTGACCGCAGGGCATGAGGAAGCCCCCGGCCACCTTCTGCCCGATCTCCAGACCGGTGTGCTCATTTCCGGGGCCGAGCTCCACAACGGTGCCGGAGACCTCGTGGCCGAGCACCGCCGGCAGTGGGAAGGCGATGGCGCCGCCGATGACGTGGAGGTCGGAGTGGCACAGTCCGCAGGCGGCCACCTTGATAAGAACCTCGCCGTTCTTGGGCCGGGGAGTACGCAGGGTCTCGATCTCCAGTCCGACCTCGTGGTCCCGCAGGACCGCGGCCTTCATGGTCTCAGGGATGGACTCGGTTGCCTCTGAGGCCTGGACTGCCTCGTTGCTCGTCATGCTCAGGTGCCTCTCTGTCAGGTGTCGACGACGTCGGGCCGCCGAGTGGCTTCTTGCGGCCACACCCCCACCATACGATATTTGTCCTGACAAATCATAGGTCTGAAGTCGGATGCGTGGGCGCTGCCCTCAGAACCGCCTCGCGCTCACCCCTCCCCTAGACCTTGAGCTCGCGCGGCAGCCTCAAGAGCACGACGGCGACGCTGAGCACCGACAACGCGAAGGCCGCCCAGATCAGGGCGGGCGTCCCGAGGTACCTCACGATGAGCAGTGAGGCGAGGAGGACGCCGGCACGCACCAAGACCCCTCCGGTCGCTGAGGCGCGCCGCTGCGCCTCAACCAGCCAGGGCGGGATCCGCGGGTCGATCGCCCCCTGGCAGGCGGGCAGGACCAGGACCGACTGGCTGGCGACAAGGACTGTCAGGGAGATGATGATCGTCCAAGCGCCGCCCGCACCCCCAAGGGTCATGCCGGTGACCAGGAAGGTCGCCCCCAGGACGGCGACGACAGCGCCCAGCACCACCCGCAGGAAGCGCAGCTGCTCAACCCGGGTCACCAGCACCAGGGCGAGGAGCGCCAGCCCCATCCAGGTGGCGGCGCTCGCGGCAATCGCAGCGGATGCGAGCCCGAGCTCGGATGCGATCAGCGGAGCGAGGACCAGGGCCGCTGTCCCCAGGGGCGCCTCCTGGGCGATGATGAGGACGGCGCCGGTCAGCACGGCGGCACGCACCTGGGGCACTCGCAGGTCCGCAGGGGTCAGAGCCTGCTGCTCGACCATCATCTCGGCATCCAGGCGGGTCCAGTCGATGGCCACAGAGGCCTCCAGAGTTCCGTGCAAGCCGCGCAGTGCCTCGAAGGCCTCCACATCGCGGTCCCGTTGTACGAGCCAGACCGGGCTCTCGGGCAGACGCAGAGCGCAGACCAGGTAGACCAACGCGGCACCCGCAAGCACCGCCCAGGCGGTCGGCGCTCTCGCAGGGCTCCACCAGGCCGCCAGCACCACAATGCCCGCCCCGGCAGGGCCAAGAGCCATGGCCTGCGGCATGAGGCGTTTGTGTCCGCGCAAAGAGAGCTCGTGGCATATCAGTGGTGCGGCAACGAGCACCCCACCCACGGCCAGGCCCGCCAGCCCGGACCCGACGAGGGCGGGGGCGCCGCCGAGCCCGGCCGTGAGCCCCGCACCCACCACCGCAAACACAGCCATGACCAGGCCGGTTCTCCTGCGGCCCAGGTACCGGGCGAGCGGTCGACCGCCGAGGGTCCCCAGAATCATGGCCGCACCGACGACGCAGACCTGCGCCAGCGCGCCGCCGCGGGCGTCCGCGACGACGACGGCCAGCGCCCCTTCGAGCGCCCCGAGGAACAGACCCGCCGCCCATGCGTACAACCGGAGGTGAGCCGGGGCGGGCGGCGCGCTGCGCGGCGGATGCGGGGTCATGGACCGGTCACCGTGTACGTCATGGGCGGCATGGGCGGCATTGTGGGTAGATGTCTGTTCAGATGCGGCATCAGCTGACGCTGACGACATCGGACGGGAACTGAGACAGTGTGTCAGAACCGAGCGATCGGCTTCAATCCGTTCCTGGCGGGCCCTCCAACCCGACGGCCTGTCACCGGCTCAACACGGTCTCAGCCCCCTGACCGAGTGAGTCAGCTGTACTCCTTCTCGAAATGCACCTCGAGCTCCTCCAAGGAGTGGTACTTCGTCTCGGGCACGTACTTCGTGTAGAAGATGAGGGAGAACACGTTGATGAGGCAGAAGATGAGGTAGGTGCCCGCTCCCCCGAGCTTCTCCATCATGATGGGGAAGACCAGGGCGACGATCGCGTTGGCGATCCACAGAGCACCGACAGCCAACCCCATGGCCGTGCCGCGAACCTTGGCGGGGAAGATCTCCGCCACGAGGACCCAGGTGACTGTTCCGGACTGCTTGGCGAAGACGAACAGGGAGACGATGAGCAGCACCAGGTAGGGAGCGAAGGTGGGAGCGCCTTTGATGTTGCCGTCGGCGTCCTGGTAGGGCTGGATGAGGAAGTAGAAGACCGCGGCCAGGAGCCCCAGGGAGACCACGATGCTGGCCTCCTGGTAGATGCCCACGTGCCGGCGGGCGAACTTGGTGACCAGCCACAGGCCGACCGCCGATCCCACGAAGGAGATGAACCCGGAGACAACGTTAAGGGAGATCGCGTCGCTCATGGGCAGACCTGCCGCGGAGAGCACCTTGGGCGTGTAGTACATGGCCGTGTTGATACCGGTGAGCTGATCCGCCAGGCCCAGGATGATGCCGATGATGAGCAGGTGCCGGGTCCACTTAACGCCGAGGATCTGGGCCAGGCCCCACTTCTCCTGGCTGGCCTCCTTGCGCTGGACCTCGAGCATCTCGTCGATCTCATCGGCAATGGGGCCGTCCTTGGACTCATCGCGCACGCGCTTGAGGGCCCCGATGGCCTCGGCGATACGCAAGTTGGCGACGTACCAGCGCGAGGACTCCGGCATGAGACGGATCCCGATCCACAGCGCGATGGCCGGCAGCGAGGCCAGCACAAGCATGTAGCGCCAGGTCGTACCGTTACCGGACTCGACGGCGACGTTGGCCAGGTGCTGGACCGACTCCCAGGAAACGGTCTCGCCCGCTTTGGTGACAACCTCGCCGGAACTGTTGACGACGTCTTTGGCGACGGTGACCTCCGGACCACCGTGGATCTGGGTCAGGACCGCGTTCATCGAGAAGGCGAGGAACTGACCGAAGACGATCATCATCTGGTCCACGGCCACGAGCGTTCCGCGGATGCGCTTGGGGGCCGTCTCACCGAGGAAGACCGGGACCGTCGCCGAGGCGCCGCCGACGGCGAAGCCCAGGACGATGCGGAAGAAGTAGAGGATCCAGATGTTCGGCGAGAAGGTGCACCCCAGTGCGCCGAAGAAGAAGACGGCGGCCAGGAGCGTGATGTTGTGGCGACGCCCGTACTTGTCGGAAAGCTTGCCGCCGACCGAGGCACCCAGTGCAGCGCCCAGGCACAGGAAGGTCCCTACGAGCCCCTCCTCCACCGAGTTGATCTGAAGGCCGCTGGCGTCGTGAGGCAGGTACATATACGGCAACGCGGCCGAGATCACTCCGGTGTCGTAGCCGAAGAGCAGCGAGCCGAGGGTGGCGACCAGGGCGATGAGTCCGAGCGAGCGCTTCGGACCCGAGGCGGGGGTCTGGTCGACCAGCTCCTGAATCTTCTCCGGCGTGTACTGCGCCGCAGAATTCAATGGTGTGGACATGGATGGAACTCCTTGGGTCGTCCGCCGTCGTTGGCGGAGGCGAAAAGTCGCTGCTGGGTGGACCGAGAGTCACGGCCCGCCGGCCACCGCCCCGCAGCGCAGGAGCGGGAGCCGGCGGCGTGGGCGGTCCTCACTGTAGACGGAGAGGACCGATGAGGGTCAGCCGAGCTCCTCGCGGAGCCGGGCCAGCACTCGGCGGTTGATGTCATCGGCGTGCTCGTGCCAGCCGAAGACGCACACGGAGAGCACGCCGTCGAAGCCGATGTCGCGCAGCGTGGAGAAGACGGCGTTCCAGTCGACCTCGCCGTTGCCGACCTCGTTGTGCTGGTGGACGGTGACGTCGGCGCCGGGCGGGTTGATGATGTAGCGGTTGCCGTCGTTGGCACGGTGGTTGAAGCCGTCGGCGATGTGGACCTCGCGCAGCTTTCCGGCCTCGTGGGCGGAGCGGATCATGCGCTCAACGTCGCCGGCGCCGTCGGAGAGGTGGAAGGCGTGAGGGCAGCAGAACTCGTAGCCGATCCAGTCCTTGTTGACCGCGCGCACGAGGTTCAGGGCAGGGTCGTGAAGCTCGACGAAGTCGTAGGGGTGGGCCTCCATGTTGAGCCGGATGCCGTAGCGCTCGAAGTCGGTGATGAGTTCCTCGATGGAGCGGAACCACTGCTCCTCGCTGCGGCGGGCCTGGTTGCGGTCCCCGGAGAACTCCGAGGTGATCTCCCGGACGTCGAGCTGGTCGGCGAGCTCGAGCAGGCGCCGCCAGTTGGACACCTGGGCGCGCCGCTCCTCCTCGTCGGGCGAGGACCAGTTGAAGACGGGGTTGAGGGTACGCACCTTGACGCCCGTCTCCTTCTGGGCCTTGTTGAGCTCGGCCACGAAGGCGTCATCGGCAGCGGGACGGTGGTGCCAGAAGTGGAAGTCAGCGCTGGGCGAGAGCTCGACGTGCTCGAAGCCCAGCTCTGCGGCCTTGTAGAGCGTGCGCACCGTGGGCATGGTGCGGTAGTACATGTTGGGGTCAAGAGCGATGTCTACCAAGGAGGTCTCCTCTCGGGCGCCGACGGCCGTGTCGACACCCCCCATAATGTCATGACAATTGCGTCTAGGGAAGTGGTGAGGGCGGGAGCACGTCGCCCTGCCGCCGACAAGTCGTCGCCCGAGGAGGCGGGTCCGGACACCTCCCAGGACGAACATGGCGGGCGGCCCCCGTCGTCATCCATCCGATGAGGCCATCGGGACGCTGGCGAACACGCAGCAATCGCGAACGCACCGACAGACGGTTGCAACGGCGAGGACGACGACGGGAGGCTTCAGGCGTAGAAGGCGGGCTTGGTGATGAGCGTGACGTCGACCATCGGCGAGGACTCATCCTCCAGCGAGGCGACCGCCGCGTCGACCACGGAGGTGGCCGCGTAGCCGTCCCAGGAGGTCGAGCCGGTGTGCTCATCGCGGGCCACGGCGTTGATCCACTCCTACACCTCGCGGTTGAAGGCGTCCTCGAAGCGGTCGATGTGCGACTGGCACATGGCGTTGCGGTTGCCGTGGATGTCGCGGACGTGGATCCGCTCCTGGTCTCCCAGCCTCACCGCGGCGGTCTCCAGCACGAGCTCGCACTCGATGGAGTAGGCGTACTGCAGGTTGACGTTGACCTCGTCGTCGATGCGCACGCCGGACTCGGTGTACATGACGACGACGACCGGGTCGATGAGGTGGTCGAAACGGTGAGTGGTCGACTTGGGCCGCTCGACGCGCACCTTGACGATCTCCTCGCCCAGGAGCCAGCGCATCGTGTCGATCTCGTGGATCGCCGTGTCGTCGATGGCCATGCGCGAGGTGTAGGACTCCGGCACGGCGGGGTTGCGGTGACGGTTGTGGACCAAGAGGGCCTGGCCGTTGTCGCCGTCGTCAAAGACCTTCTTCATCTCGTTGTAGGCGACGTCGAAGCGGCGCATGAAGCCCACGGTGACGAGCTTCTTGCCGGCCTTCTGCTCGGCCTCCATGATGGCGATGCAGTCCTCGGCGGTGGTGGCCAGGGGCTTCTCGCACAGGACGTACTTGCCGGCCTCAATGGCCTTGATGACGTCGGGGGCGTGGACCTTGCCGAAGGTGGCGATGAGGACGGCGTCGACGTCCGGGTCGTTGATGAGCTCATCGGCGCTGTCGTAGGCCTTGGCGCCGTATGGCTCCGCGGCCGAGACCGCGGCCTCGTAGTTGATGTCGGCCACGGCGACGATCTCGCCGCCGGACAGGACGCCCGCGATGCGGGCCAGGTGTGCGCGGCCCATACCGCCGGCGCCGATGAGTCCGATGCGTGCAGTCATAGGTGTCTCCTCGTTGAGATGGTGTCAGTGATGGGTCGACCGAATCGAGCGGCAGGAGGCCTCAGGCCAAGCCCAGGCCGCACTCGGCCAGGTACGTGCGCATGTTGATGGCGTTCTGCTTGGGGAAGGACGGGTCGCAGGGGTAGCAGTCCTGCTCGCAGATCGCGTAGATCGGCTTGTCCAGGGCTGCCAGGGCGTCGACGAACTCGTGCATCTCGGGCAGGCCGGCGGGCGGGCAGACCGAGGCGCCCTTGGTGACGGCCTCGCCGAAGGGCCAGTCCTTCTCGTGGGCCTCACGGGTGATGTCCTCATCGAAGGCCTTGATGTGGACGTAGGTGATGCGCTCGGGGTACTTCCGGCACAGCTCGACGGGGTCCCCGCCGCCGTAGACGACGTGCCCGGAGTCCAGGCACAGGTTGACGTAGGTCGGGTCGGTGGCGTCGAAGATGCGGGCGATCTCCTCGGGGGTCTCGATGTGGGAGTCGCCGTGGGGGTGAAGGACCATCTTGAGGCCGTACTCGTCCAGGAGCATCTGCCCCAGGGCATTGGCGTGCTCGACGTAGAGCTTCCAGGCGTCGTCGGACAGGACGCGGTCGTCGGTCCACTTCCAGGTCTTGTCATCGCGGTAGAGCGGAGGCAGGTGGACGATGTACTCGGCGCCGACGGCGGCGTGGGTCTCGGCGATGGCACGGAAGGTCTTGATCGTGGTCTCCCAGGCCTCCTGCTTGTGCAGGATGCCCCAGCCGGTACCGGCCACCACCCTCATGCCGAACTCGTCGCACCACTTCTGGAGCTCCTTGGGATCGGTCGGGAAGTAGCCGAAGGGGCCGGTCTCAATGACCTCGAAGCCGGCCTCGGCCATCTCCTCCCAGGCCTGACGGGGGTCCATCTGCTTGGGGTCCTCGGGGAACCAGACGCCCCACTGGTCAGGGCAGACGCCGATGGTGAGCTTGGAGTACTTGGGATCGTTGGTGTTGACGGCTTTGGACATCGTTGTCTCCTTCGCGAGGCGGTATCCGAATCGTTTCGGATACGACACCTACTGTACGCCGCCGTCAACCAAGTATCCAGGGCTTTGTACTAACAAAGATGTCTGATCTCTAGCGCCCCCACCACTCGTCAGAGTCTCAGAGCCCCTCCCTTCGGCCCGAGGACGTACCTTAGGTCTCGGGAACTGACCCCGGAGGCACAGTCCGCGATCTCTATCGTGTGTCCTCGGCAGCATCGATGCCGGTGGCCACAGGGACACCACAGCCTGCATTACCCACAGAGCTCGAAACGTCACTGGTCGATCACACGACTGGGCATCAACCTAGCGATATGGAGACCTACCCCGAACCTCCCCGACTTCCGCTCGTACTGGCCTGCAATGGTCCTCCGCCCCTTATGCGCAATCCAGTGAGGGTCGCTCATGGCCTCTACACGGATCTCAGCACACGGGAAATGGAGCCTTGGAGAGCGGCCGAGCAGCTTAGTCCGGCCCGCTGTGTCGCAGCCTGCATGCAGGTCCCCTCGGCCCTTGCTTTGAGTCACGAGTCTGCTGCGCTTGTCCATGGCCTGTGGGTGCAGCAGCACGAGCCCGACATCAGTCTTGCCATGTCCTCTCGATCCCGCCGAACCCGAATGTCGCTTCCGCCGGCTCCTGGAGGGCGACGTAACACCTCTCTTCGACGACGTCGGGGCAGTTTGGAGAAGAAGGACATCACAGAGGTCTCAGGCCTGCCGGTGACGACCGTGCTGCGCACGGCTATGGACTGCGCCTTCGACCTGCCTGCACGAGAGGCGATCTGCATCGTCGACTCGGCTGTGCGCAGCCTCGCTCGTCCATCACGCTACCACCACGAGGAATCCGAGCAGCGCATGGAAGCGGTTCAACGTCGACTTGAAGAGATGGTTGCTGAACAGAGGCATGGCCGAAGTACATGGTGCTGGCGGAGTTCGACGGACAGGTGAAGTACAAGTCGTCTGAGTATCTGTGGAGGGAAAAGCAGCGCCATGACGCACTGGTCAGGATGGGATGGCGCACTGAGCGCTTCATCTGGGACGATTTCAGAAACCTCATCGCACTGCGCCACCGAGTCATGACACTCTTCCCTCCCGCGGCCGCACGCCGCTGGCGTCCCGTCGCAGACCTGTGGAAGTAGGACGCGCCCCCAGCAATGCGCGGACGCACCGTAGGGCTCGCGGACTCATCCTGCAGGATCAGTCTTTGAGACCTACGGTGCGTCCGCGGCGATGGGTGCGGAGCGAGCGCACCTACTCCTCGCGCTGGAAGGACATGGTCGCGGCGTAGGTCTTCTCCGAGGGCCAGCGGGTGGTGACCGCCTTGGCGCGGGTGTAGAACCGCACACCCTCGGGGCCGTGGATGTGGGTGTCACCCAGGAGCGACTCCTTCCAGCCACCGAAGGAGTAGTAGGCCACCGGCGTCGGGATCGGCACGTTGATGCCGACCATGCCGGCCTCCACGTCGAGCTCGAAGCGGCGGGCCACGCCGCCGTCGTTGGTGAAGATGGCCGCGCCGTTGCCGAAGGGCGAGGAGTTGACCTGCTTGATGGCCTCCTCGTAGGTGTCGGCGTGGACGATCGCGAGCACCGGCCCGAAGACCTCCTCGGTGTAGAGCGAGGACTCCAGGGGCACGTTGTCCACGATGGTCGGGCCGAGGAAGTGCCCCTTCTCGTGGCCGGGGATCACCAGTGGACGACCGTCGAGGACGATCTCGGCGCCGCGGGACTCGGCATCGTTGATGAGACTGGTAATGAACTCCTTGGACTTGGCGTCGATGACCGGTCCCATCTCGATGCCCTCGTCCATGCCGTAGCCGACCTTGATCCTCTCGGCGTGAGCCTTGACGCGACGGGCCAGGTCCGGACCGCAGCCGCCCACGGCCACGACGACGGGCAGGGCCATGCAGCGCTCACCGGCGGCCCCGAAGGCGGCGGCGGAGATGTGCTGGGCGGCGAAGTCCAGGTCGGAGTCGGGCATGACGATGGCGTGGTTGTTCGCCCCGCCCAGGGCCTGGACGCGCTTGCCGTGGGTGACGCCGGTGTTCTGGACGATATGGGCCACCGGGGTGGAGCCGACGAAGGAGATCGCGTCGATGCCGGGGTGCTCGAGGACCTTGGAGACCATGGTGCGGTTACCGGAGACGACGTTGAAGACGCCGTCGGGCAGGCCGGCCTCCTTGTAGAGCTCGGCCGTCAGCAGTGCCGCCGAGGGCGTGGCCGAGGCCGGCTTGAGGATGAATGCGTTACCGGTGGCGATGGCGATGGGATGCATCCACATGGGCACCATTGCCGGGAAGTTGAAGGGACAGATGCCGGCGACGACGCCGACCGGCTGGCGCAGGGTGTGGATGTCCACACCGGTGGAGATGCTGGAGGAGAACTCACCCTTGAGGGCCACGTTGATGGCGGTGGCGAAATCGAGGGTCTCGCGACCGCGCTGGATCTCGCCGACGGCATCGGAGTAGTTCTTGCCGTGCTCGGCCACGATCATCTTGGCCATCTCATCCTGGTGGTCCAGGACGAGCTGGCGCATGCGGAACATGATCTCCGTGCGCTTGGCCAGGGAGACCTTGGCCCACTCCTTCTGGGCACGGCGGGCAACCTCGACGGCGTGGTCGAGGTCGGCGTCGGAGGCCTGGAGCAGCTCCGCCTCAACCTCACCGGTTCCAGGGTTCTCGACCGAGAAACGGCCGATGGGCGAGCCCTCGTACGGCTTTCCGTCGATCCAGTGCGCGATCGTTCTCATCGTTATCGACTCCTGATTGTCGGTTTCGCGGGCCCGTCCCCGCCTATGGGGCCGACCGGGTACAACCCCGACCAAGGTCTCAGTGGAGGGCCGGCCGGGCGCCCAGCGCCGTGCATGTACCCGCAGCCTAACGTCCTAGGCGGCAGATAACGTTATTTTGTCAGAACATAATGGGGGCGTTGACCACATCGTTATCTTTCCATGCCCCTGTAACTCCCCGACGACGCCCCGAGGTCTCAGCCAGAGGCCCACGTACACGCATCAAGGCGGACGGCGGGGTCCACTGCCTTGACTGCCGTGGACCCCGCCGTTGCGGTTGATTCAGGAACTGCGCGCCGTTTCCGCGTCCTACCTGCGATCCCTCCAGAGTGGCCTTACAGGTAGTGCCGCTGAGGCTTACGGTCGCGCTGGTAGTCCTCGTAGGCGCGCTGGGTGGACTCCAGGGCGGAGACGCCTGAGACCGGGACGTCCCACCAGCTCGACCCGGGCGGGTTGGGGCCGTAGAGGTCGGTCTCGATGTGAATCATCGTGGGACGGTCGGAGGCCTCGGCCTTGCGGTAGGCCTCCTTGAACTCCTCGATGGTGTGGACCTCGAGGACGTCCAGTCCCCAGGAGCGGGCGTTGGCGGCGATGTCGACGCCGTCGATGACCTGCTCGTCGGCCAGGTGGCTGCCTTCGCCGCGCCGGCGGTACTTGGTGCCGAAGCGCTGGGAGCCGCGGGACTCCGAGAGGGCACCGATGGAGCAGAAGCCGTAGTTCTGCAGCAGGACGTAGATGACCTTGATGTTCTCCTGGACCACGGTGGCCAGTTCCATGGGGAGCATCTGGTAGGTGCCGTCGCCGACGATGGAGACCACCTCGGCCTCGGGCCGGGCGAGTTTGACCCCCATGGCGGCGGGCACCTCGTATCCCATGCAGGAGAAGGCGTACTCCACGTGGTACTGCAACGGGCTGCGGGCCTGCCACAGGGCCTGGAGGTCACCGGGCATGGAGCCGGCGGCGTTGATGACCACGTCCTCCTCCCCCATGAGCTCGTTGAGGGCGCCGAAGACCTCGGTCTGAGCGGGAAGGGGCCCGTGATCCAGGTGGTAGCAGCGCTCGGTGGCCTTGAGCCAGGCCTGCTTCTCCCGGGTGATCTCATCGGAGTAGGCCGCCTCGACGCGGTGGTCCGCGAGCGCCTCTCTCAGGGCGACCAGGGCCTCGCGGGCGTCGGCCACCACCATCTCCGCGCTCTCCTTGGCGGCGTCGAAGGGGGTGACGTTGATGTTCACGAACTTCACGTCGGGGTTCTTGAACTGGGTCTTGGAGGCCGTGGTGAAGTCGGAGTAGCGGGTGCCCACGCCGATGATGAGGTCGGCCTTGTCGGCGATGTGGTTGCCGGAGTCGCAGCCGGTGGAGCCCACGCCACCCACGGCGCTGGGGTGGTCGAAGTTGATGGCGCCCTTGCCGGCCTGAGTGTCGCCCACCGGGATGCCGGTGGCGGTGGCCAGGGCGCGCAGCTCCTCGCTGGCACCGGCGTAGATGGCGCCTCCGCCGGCGATGATGAGGGGGCGCTTGGCGGCCTTGATGAGGGCAACCGCGCGCTCAAGCGCGGCGGGCTCGGGCACCGGACGGCGCACGTGCCACACGCGTTTGCGGAAGAGCTCCACGGGCCAGTCGAAGACCTCGGCCTGGACGTCCTGGGGCATGGCGATGGTGACCGCGCCGGTCTCGGCGGGGTCGGTGAGCACGCGCATGGCGTTCAGGAGCGAGGGGATGAGCTGCTCGGGGCGGTTGATGCGGTCGAAGAAGCGCGAGACGGGCCGGAAGGCGTCGTTGACGCTGACGTCCAGGCTGGTGGGGTCCTCCAGCTGCTGGAGCACGGGGTCGGGGACGCGGGTGGCGAACTGGTCGGAGGGGAGCAGCAGCACCGGTAGACGGTTGGTGGTGGCCAGGGCGGCTCCGGTGACCATGTTGAGCGAGCCCGGGCCGATGGAGGCCGTGCACATGTAGGTCTGGAGGCGGTTGGTGGTCTTGGCGAAGGCGGCCGCCGCGTGCACCTGCCCCTGCTCGTTGCGGGGCATGATGTAGGGCATCTCCTGCTCGCCGTCGGCGCGGGCGATCTCGTTCTGCAGGAGGGCCTGGCCGATGCCGGCCACGTTGCCGTGGCCGAAGATGCCGAAGGCTCCGGCGATGAGGCGCTGCTCGACGCCGTCGCGCTCGGAGTACTGGTTGGACAGGAAACGGATGGTGGCCTGGGCGACCGTCAGGCGGATCGTGCCGGCGTAGGCTTCGTTGCTCATCGTGGTTCTTCTCTGCTCTTCTCAGGTGGTGGGGCGGTCGAAAGGCGGATCGGCTAGTCGTTCATGGGGGTCATGGGCAGGCGCGGGTCGACCTGCTGCCCCTCCCAGGTCTGGCGCACCCAGGTGTGGTGGGGGTCGTCGGTCATGAGCCACACGGAGTCCTCGGCGGGGCCGGCCATGACGTTGAGGTAGTACAGGTCGTAGCCCGGGGCGGCCACGGAGGGGCCGTGGTAGCCGTAGGGCATGACGACGACGTCGCCGCCGCGCACCTCGGTGCACACGTCGATGTCGTGGCCGGGTGAGGGGTAGATGCGCTGGAGCGCGAAGCCCTCGGCGTCGCCCTCGCCGGTGCGGACCTGGTAGTAGTAGATCTCCTCCAGGACCCGCTCGACCTCGGAGTGCTCGTCGTGCTTGTGGGGCGGGTAGGAGGACCAGTTGCCCCCGGGAGTGAGCACCTCGCAGGCCAGCAGGTGAGAGGTCTCGACGTCGTTGCCCAGGGCGTAGTTGTTGACCTGGCGCGAGGAGGGACCGGCACCGCGCAGACCGGTGCCGACCTCGGAGCGCGGACAGTAGCGCAGTGGCTTGTCGGTGGTGGCCTTGGAGCCGGGAAGGGCGATGCGGGCGCCGTCGGCACTGGTGAGGGTCACCTCGGTGCGACGGGGGACGTAGACGTAGTCGGTGATATCGGTGAAGACGGACTGGCGCCCGGCGACCTCGAAGGTCTCACCATTCGCCTCGACGACGCAGCCGCCGGACAGGGGCAGGACGAGGTACTCGTGCTCACCGGCGGGCACGGTCAGGGGCCTTCCGGGGGCGAGTGCCACCACCCGCAGGGAGGACCACTCCCAGCCGGCACGCTCGGGGGTGAGGTCGAGCTCGTAGCTGTCGTGGGCGAGGTCGCCAGCGCGGATGACGTAGCGGGACTGGCTCGACGTCTCGGGCTGGGCGGGGCGGTGGGTGTGACCCATGGTGGTGCTCCTTCGACTCCTAGGTGGTTCGTACGGATTGTCTCGTATGTGGGATCGGGTCGGAGCCGTTCGACGCTGTCGCACGACTCAGGCGCTTCTCTCGGGCTGCGGTCTCACGTGCCCTGCGGCCTGCTCACAGCAGGGCGACGGCGGCGTCGACGGCCGCCTCGACGTCGTCGTTGCGGGGATAGAGCAGGGAGCGGCCCACGACCAGGCCTCTGACGTTGGGAAGCTCGAGGGCCGCGGCCCAGGAGGCCCGGGTGGCCTCGGGGTCGGCGGAGACCTCGCCACCCAGGATGAGGCTGGGCAGGGATGTGGAGGCCATGACCCGCCGCATCGAGGCGGGCTCACTCACGCAGGGCAGCTTGAGCCAGGTGTGGGCCGAGCTGCGCCCCAGCGCCTGGGCGACGCAGATGGAGCGAATGACGGCCTCCTCGCTGAGGTCGTTGACGGCGCGCCCGTCCTCCCAGCTGGAGATGAAGGGCTCGATCATGGCGTTCAGCCCGCGCTCGGACAGGGAGTCGATGGCCCTGGCGCTGGCCTGGAGAGTGGAGGCGCTGCCGGGATCGGCGTAGTTGATGCGGGTGAGCATCTTGCCGCCGTCGAGGTGTGAGGCCTCGATGCCCTCGGCGTCGTAGGCGCCGAAGCGGTCGTCCATCTCGAAGGAGGCGCCCTGGAGGCCGATCCGGTTCATGGAGCCCCAGACGAGCTTGCCGTCCAGGGCGCCCAGGAGCGCCAGGTCCTCGATGATCTCGGCGGTGCCGAGGAAGCCATTGACGCCGGGACGGGACAGCGCCGTCACGCAGCGCTGGAGGAGGTCCTCGCGGTCGGCCATCGCCAGAGGCCTATCCCCCGCCCCGAGCGCTCCGCGAGCGGGGTGGTCGCAGGCGATGACCATGAGGCGTCCGACGCCGGCCAGGCCGACGCGGGGGCGCTGGGCCAAGGCCCAGCCGATCTGGCCGGGGTCGGTGGCCCGGACCTCGGTGACGGCATCCGTCAATGGCCTGGGACCCCCGCCGGGAGCAGTGCCGAAGGCGGCGGGAGTGAGGGTCGCGCTCATCAGGGTCTCCTCACAGGTCCGTCAGGCCCGGGGCCACCTCGTCGCGGCGGGAGCGCATGAGCGCGAGCAGCTCGGACTCGGTGGGCATGGCGGTGGAACACTCCAGGCGCGAGGAGACGATGGCGCCGGCGGTTGAGGCCGCGAAGATGGTCTTCTCCAGGGACCAGCCCGACAGCAGGCCGTGGCAGATGGCCCCGCCGAAGGCGTCTCCGGCACCCAGGCCGTTCTTCGTGTCCACCGACGTCACGGGCATCTCCACCCGCTCGGTGCGGGTCTTGGCCAGCGTCCCCTCAAGCCCCTGCTTGACGATGGCCAGTTCGACACCGGCCTCCAGGAGGGCGTCGGCCGCCCGCTCGGGCTCGCTCTCGCCAACAGCGACCTCGCACTCCTCACGGTTGCCGATGGCGACGGTGACCTTGGGCAGGATCTTGGAGACCTCGCGGTGGGCCGTCTCCTTGTCCTTCCAGAACATGGGGCGGTAGTCGAGGTCGGCGATCGTGAAGGGCTTCCGGTCACGGGCCCCCAGAGCCGCGTGGTGGGACGAGCGCGAGGGCTCCTTGCTCAGTCCGGTCACCGAGATCCAGAAGATGGAGGCGTCGCGAATGGCCTCCAGCGGCAGGTCGTCCCAGGTCAGCTCCAGGTCCGGGGCCGAGGGCTCGCGGTAGAAGTAGAGGGGGAAGTCATCCGGTGGGAAGATCTCGCAGAAGGTGACCGGGGTGTTGTAGGCGGCCTTGGTGACGACGTGACGGTCGTCGACTCCCAGGCGGCGCATCTCGGTGTGCACGAAGCGTCCGAAGGGGTCGTTGCCCACACCGGTGACGACGGCAGAGCAGTGCCCGTAGCGGGCGGCGGCCACGGCCACGTTGGTGGGGCTACCTCCAAGGAACTTGCCGAAGCTCTCCACGTCCTCCAACCCGACGCCGACCTGGAGAGGGTAGATGTCGATGCCACAGCGCCCGATGGTGAGCACGTCGAGCTGATCGCTGCCTCCGGGCAGTCTCTTGGGCGCGACCGCCTCAGCCACCTCATTCGTCTCAGTTCTTGCTGTTGCTGCTGTCGTCACGGTGATCGCGTCTCCACATCCTTGGGGCCCGCAGGACTCCAGGAGTGGGACCCGCGCCGGGCGTCACAGCGAAGCCTGCCTCACCGCAGACCCCAGGTCAAGCATTTGTCAGAACATTTGACGTCCGATGGCCGCCTTGCGCCCTCGATACGACCATCGATATAAACAATCGTTATGACGATGGCGCGTGACATCGACACACGCCCTCCGTATGCTCAACCATCATCACGTCTGACGCACAGGCTTATCTCATGTCCGATTCAGCATCCCCCTTCGCCCTCGACATCACGATCGATCGCTCCTCCAAGACACCGCTGCACACACAGATCTCCGAACCCCTGGCCTCACTCATCCTCGACGGCACACTGTCTGCCGGCACCCGCCTCGAGGACGAGCTCTCCATGGCCAAGCGCCTGGAGGTCTCCCGCCCCACAGCACGCCAAGCCCTTCAACACCTGGTGGACCGCGGTCTGGTCAAACGCCGTCGGGGCGTGGGAACGATCGTCTCCCCCATGCACGTCCACCGGCCGATGCAGCTGACCAGCCTCCTGTCGGACCTGTCCGCGGCCGGCCACACGACCTCCACCACCGTCCTGGACTACACCGCTCGTGAGGCCGACGCCGAGGACGCCGAGCACCTCGAGGTGGAGGAGGGCACCGCCACCATCTCCTGCACCCGCATCCGCTGCGCCGACGGCGAGCCGATCGCGGTCCTGTCCAACCTCATGCCGGCCTCCATCGCCCCCACCCTCGAGGAACTGGAAGCGGGAGGGCTCTACGACCTTCTGCGCGCCAAGGACATCATCCCGACCACCGCCAAGCAGGTCATCGGCGCCCGCAACGCCACCGCCCGCGAGGCCGAGCAGCTCCACGAGCGCCGTCGCGCCGCCCTGCTGACCGCCACCCGCATCACCTACGACCAGTCCGGGCGCGTCATCGAGTACGGCCAGCACATCTACCGAGCCTCGCGCTACACCTTCGAAACCTCCCTGTTCTCGAGCTGACCTTTGAGGCCGACGCCGGTTCCCGCGAAGGCAGCACCGCGACTCTCAGGAATCTTTGTCCTGACAAATGGTTGACAGACGGAACCGGACACACTTCAATAGGGGCTACCGGACCGCGGCTGCAAGGACGCCTGCGCGGATGAACCCGAAAGAGAGCACAGAACAGATGAGTATCGAATACACTCCCGGCCCCCTTCTCGACGCCGCTCGCAACACGCCCACCGCACTGTGGAACGACTCGGCCGACCCCAACGAGCTGCGCCAGTCCATCTCCTTCGGCGGCGTGGGCGCCACCTGCAACCCCACCATCGCCTACACCTGCATCAACCAGCGTAAGGACGTGTGGATCCCCCGCATCGCCGAGCTAGCCGAGGAGATGCCCGAGGCCACCGAGTCCGAGATCGGCTGGCAGGTCGTGCGTGAGATGAGCATCGAGGCCGCCAAGCTGCTCGAGCCCATCTTCGAGGAGCACAAGGGCCGCAACGGCCGCCTGTCCATGCAGACCGACCCGCGTCTGGCCCGCAGCGCCAAGGCCCTGGCCGACCAGGCCGAGGAGTTCTCGAACCTGGCCAAGAACATCATCGTCAAGATCCCCGCCACCTCCGTGGGCGTCAAGGCCATCGAGGAGGCCACCTACCGGGGTGTGTCGGTCAACGTGACGGTCTCCTTCTCAGTGCCCCAGGCCGTGGCCACCGGTGAGGCCATCGAGCGAGGCCTCAAGCGCCGCGAGGCCGAGGGCAAGGACGTCTCCACGATGGGCCCGGTCGTCACCCTCATGGGCGGCCGCCTGGACGACTGGCTCAAGATCGTGGCCAAGCGGGACAAGCTCTTCCTCGACCCCGGCCACCTGGAGTGGGGCGGTGTGGCCGCCCTCAAGCGCGCCTACCAGGAGTTCCAAGTCCGGGGTCTGCGCGCCCGCGTGCTGTCGGCCGCCTTCCGCAACGTGCTGCAGTGGTCCGAGCTGGTCGGTGGAGACCTGGTCGTCTCCCCGCCCTTCGCCTGGCAGAAGCTCATCAACGATTCCGGCTACAAGGCCGTTGAGCGCATCAACGAGCCCGTGGCCCCGGAGATCATGAAGACGCTCCTGTCCATCCCCGAGTTCGTGCGCGCCTACGAGCCCGACGGCATGACGCCTAAGGAGTTCGACTCCTTCGGTGCCACCCGCCGCACCCTGCGCGGGTTCCTCCAGGCCGACGCCGACCTCGACGCCCTGGTGCGCGACGTCATCATGCCCCAGCCCTGATCGACCCCAGTGAGGATCGTCCGGGTCCCGGTGGGGGCCCGGACGATCAGAGCAGCGCCCGCCGCGCCGGGCGGGTCCACGACACGTTCAGAACGTTCCGCGCCGTCGACCCGCCCTCCCCCGAGATCCACTCACCACCACCGACCAGCACAGACACGTACTCATACGCAGAAGGAGCAAGGATGCTCTCCATCGCCGTCATCGGCGCCGGCCGCATCGGCCACGTCCACGCCAAGACCATCTCCGCCCACCCCCAGGCCCAGCTAGCACTGGTCTGTGATCCCTTCGAGGACGCCGCGGAGAGGCTCGCCGCCACCTACGGGGCCCGATCCTGCAAGGAGGCCGAGGAGGTCTTCGCCGACCCGGAGATCGACGCCGTCATCGTCGGCTCGCCCACGCCGCTGCACATCCCCCACCTGCTGGCCGCCGCCAAGACCGGCAAGGCGGTCCTGTGCGAGAAGCCGATCGCCCTGGACATGAAGGACGTCGAGGCGGCCCGCTCCGAGCTCGACGCTGTCACGACGCCCGTCATGTTCGGCTTCAACCGCCGCTTCGACCCCAGCTTCGCCGCCGCCCGCGCCGCGGTCGAGGCCGGCAGGATCGGCGACATCGAGCAGCTGACCATCATCAGCCGTGACCCGGCCGCCCCACCGGCGGAGTACATCAAGGTCTCCGGCGGCATCTTCCGCGACATGACCATCCACGACTTCGACACCGCCCGCTTCTTCCTGGGTGAGATCGAGGAGGTCTACGCCGCCGGGCAGAACCTCGACCCCGCCCTGAGGGGCACTGGCGACTTCGATGCCGCCGTCGTCACCCTCAAGGCGGCCTCGGGCGCCGTGGCCACCATCATCAACAATCGCCACTGCTCCTCCGGCTACGACCAGCGCCTCGAGGCCTCGGGGCGCGAGGGCGCACTGTTCGCCGAGAACATCCGTGCCACCACGGTGCGCCTGTCCAACGGCGAGGTCACTGACGCTCAGGAGCCCTACCTCGACTTCTTCCTGGAGCGCTACGCCGACGCCTACCGCATCGAGCTGAGCGCCTTCATCGAGGCCGTCGAGGCCGGCACCACGCCTCCCACCGGCATCGACGACGCCATCGCCGCCCTGCGCCTGGCCGAGGCCGCCACGGAGTCGGCCCACTCCGGCCAGCCGGTACGCCTGAGCTGATACATGTAGAGGCCGGCGATCGCCGAGGCCTATTGCGTATGTCCGTGGTGAAGGCACGGCCCTCTTCGGTCGCCAAAGGCATGACGGGTGTTCTCCTCCTTCAGGAGGAGAACACCCGTCATCCGTCTCCTCCGAAAGGTCGAATCTCATCCACCTGGAGGTTGCGAACCGACTCTCCGATTCCGCCCGGCGGCTGAGGAAACCTACAGCGCTGTGTCGTTAGCGTTGTAGGGGTCCGGGCGCCGCGGGAGCGGGGCCCGGACCGGGCCCACCGGCCGGTGTGAGCCGGGCAGGGGCCCATCACCGCCCGCAAACCACTCTCGTCTCGGCTATGGCGGGCATGGAGACCGACCGACGACCACTCAACGACTGTTTAACGACCACTGACATCGCAAGGAGAGTCACCCCCTGATGAGACCCACATCCCTGGCCGCGCGGAAGGCAGGCGCGGCCCTGGCAGTCCTGATGCTGTCGACCGCCCTGACGGCCTGCCAATCAGACGGCTCCACCGACGCCGCCGCACCCACAGCCACCAACCAGGTCAGCACCCCGGCCGGCAACCCCACCAACGGCAGCACCACCAGCCCCACCGACGGCGGCTCCGCCGATGGCAGCACCTCAGACGGCAGTGCCACCACCGGCTCCACCGCTGGTTCCCAGGGTGATGCGCCCCAGGGGCTGGAGAGCTTCTACAGCCAGACCATCGACTGGCAGGACTGCCCGGACAGCGCCTCCTTCAAGTGCGGGACCGTCACCGTCCCGGTGGATTATGAGCACCCGGACGGCCAAACCATCACCATCGCACTGAAGAAGCTCCCCGCCTCCGACGGCGACGCCGAGCACGGCTCCCTGTTCAACAACCCCGGAGGCCCCGGCCTCAGCGGCATCGAGCCAATGAAGGACCCTTCCTCCATGCCCGAGAGCCTCCGGACAGGTTACGACATGATCGGGTTCGACCCTCGTGGAGTGGGGCAGTCCACCCCGATCACCTGCTGGAGCGAGGACGAGATCAAGCAGTACCTGGCCAATCCCAACGACCCCAACAACCCGGCGAACTGGATCGAGGACGTCACGTCCAAGAACATGACGCCCCAGGAGAAGTTCGACCGGGGTGCGTCCAATGCTGCCAGGTGCGCCCAGCACTCACAGGTCCCTGAGCTGCTCGACCACGTCGGCGCCCGCGACGTCGCCCGTGACCTGGACGTCCTGCGCGCCACCAACGGCAACGCAAGACTGAACTACCTGGGCACCTCCTACGGCACCTACATCGGAGCCCTCTACGCCGACCTCTTCCCGGGCCGCGTCGGACGCATCGTCCTGAACGGGGCCATGGACCCCTCGAAACGATCGACCGATGAGAGCGGAGCCGAGACGACAGCCTTCAAGGAAGGTGTTCTGCGTCAGTATGTCGAGCACTGCCGGGCCCAGAGCGCCTGCCCCCTGACCGGCTCCACGGACGAGGCGGTCGCCCAGCTGGCCGCCTTCGTCGACGGCCTGGACAAGAACCCGCTGACCACCCCGGACTCCGACACCACCGTCAACACAATGGACGCCACCGTCAACACAATGGACGCCACCGTCATCATCCAGGAGCTCGCCGTCGCACAGCCGGACTGGGAGGCACTGACCGCCATGCTCACCCCGGCGATGATCAACCACGACGGCACCCTCATGGCCAAAGCGATGCAGAGCTTGTCCGAACTGTCGCCGGAGACGGCTGACGAGGCGATGGACAGCACCGCCAACCGACAAATCATGTTCACCGCGGTCATCTGCAACGACAATCCCGACACGGGCGCCACCGCTTCCGAGTGGGACGCGCAGGCAGCCGCTGAGAGGAAGGCCCACCCCTTCTTCGGCGGCACCTCGAGCGGTACGGAGGCCTACTGCCGTGGCTGGGGGCACCGGGGGACGACCCCGCCCCAGGAGACCCGCGCTGAGGGCTCGGCCCCGATCCTCGTCATCGGGATCACCGGCGATATCCAAACACCTTACTCCTGGTCGCAGAGTCTGGCCGGTCAGCTGGACAACGGCCACCTGTTCACCGTCCAGGGCTACGGGCACGGCACCTTCGCCTGCGCCAGGCCGGCCGCGATCGACTTCCTCGTCAACGGGACCATCCCAGCAGAAGGCGCCACCTGCACCGCCGGCACCCAACCCGCCGCCGGCGACCCCAAACCGGCCGAGGGCTGACAGACAGCACCACACCCACGAAACCGGGGCCTCGGGTCCACTCCCAACGGGTGGATCCGAGGCCCCAGGGGTGTCCGCAACGAACCGGGCACTCGGCCGCGGCTCCGAGATCACCCCTACCCTCGTACCTTCACAACACGACCTAATTCTCCTCGCGCAAGCGATAGGTGAAGGAGTGGGACTGCCCCACCGCCAGGGCGATGAGGCCCTCGCCGCTGTTAAAGGCGTTGGGTGGGCAGGTCATGGGCTCGATGGCCACTCCCGGCCGGGAGAGCTCATCGGCGGTGTAGGCCTGCACCCAGGGGGTGTCCGAGCTCATGACGACGGCGCGATCCCCCTGCCCACCACGCAGACTCACCTCCCAGACGCCCTCGGGCAGGCAGGTGTAGGCGTTGTCCGTCTGAGTCGTTCCGACGAGCCGGCCGCCCCGCCAGTCCCAGTCGGTGCCCTGAACGCTGCGCCGGTGCGTGGGCGCCATATGCTCATCAACGTCGAGGACCTCGGCCGCCGGGATGGTCAGGACGCAGTCGTCCAGAGGCACCGAGCGCGTCAGGTAGGGGTGGCAGGAGACACCGTAGGGGGCGGAGGCGAGCTCACCGTCGACCTCAAGAGCTCCCGGGACCGGCGGTGCGGGGCGGGCCGCGCCGACATTGGTGGCGGTCACCGTGACGCCCAGCCCGTGCTCGGCGTCGAGCTGGAAGAGAGCGCTGACCTCCAGGCTCCAGGGGTAGCCGTAGGAGGCGAGCAGGCTCAGCTCGAGGACCACCTGACTGCGGGGGGCGCCGTCGTCGGGGCCGGAGGGGTCGTCATCGGCGACCTGCCAGTCCATCCAGCCGGCCAGGCCATGGAGGGCCGAGCCGCTGGCCGGCTCGTTGCAGGCCACGAGGTACTCGGCTCCCCCGTAGTCATATCGGGCCCCGGCGATGCGGTTGGCCCACGGCAGCAAGGTCTTGCCCTGCCAGCCGGCGGGCAGCGCGGTCTCGGCGTCGAAGGGCATGATGAGGTCGCGTCCCTGCCGACGCAGATGGACGAGCATGGCCCCCGACGAGGCGATGCGCGCCTCGTAGTCGCCGGCGACCAGGTCGATGAGTTCTCCGTTGATCATGGTTCCTGTCCCGTGTGCGGGGCCTGAGCCCCTTCAGTATTGGTTTCACAGTTGGTTTCACAGCTGCCGTCACAGTTGGCATCACCGTACGCCACGCACAGCCCGCGGCGAGGTCATTCATCCCGGCACCGATGATTCACGCAGCACGGGCCGTTGTGTCCCGAATGACCAAGTCGGGTACCACTCGATAGAGACGCCCTCCCAGGCGCCGGTTCTCACCGGCGACCTCCGCCGGGATCCGTCCGTCCTGGCCGTCCTGGTCGGGGTGCATGCGGGCCAGCAGTGCCCGCACCGCCACCTCGGCGATGAGGCCGGCGTCCTGGCGCACCGTGGTCAGGGAGAAGGCCGAGGCCGCAGTCACCGGGATGCCGTCGTAGCCGGTGACGGCCACGTCCTGCGGCACTCGCACGCCCTGGCGACGCAGCTCCATGAGAGCCCCGACGGCGCAATGATCGTTGAAGCACAACAATGCCTCGGGCAGCTCGCCGGTCTCGATGAGGCGGCGGGCCGCCATCGCACCACTGTCCTCACCCCCTCCCCCGGGCACCACCCGCACACCACCTCCCAGACCGTGCCGCTCCATCGCTTGACCGAATCGCTTCACCCTCCGCCTCGCAGCGGTCTCCCGCCCGCCGTCCACATGGGTGATATGACGACGCCCTGTGTCGACCAGATGATCGACGAGCAGCTGAATACCGACGTCGTCGCGGGAATGGATCTCGTCGACGTCGCTCAGCTCGGTGCTGCTGCCGATGAGCACCGCCGGGGTACGGTCCACGAGGTGGGCCAGGGCGTCCACGGAGATATCGGGATCGATGAGGATGATGCCCTCGCAGCGCTCCAGCAGTAGGGAGCGCAGCCCATCGGCCACGTCACGGTGTGGGGTGGAGGTAGCCAGGACCAGGCCGTGCCCCAAAGCAGAGGCGGCCTGGTAGAGCCCATCCACGACGAGCCCCTGGTAGGCCTGACCGATGGCGAAGCTGGCGCCGATGAGCCCGGTGTGGCTGCGGCGCAGGAACTGGGCGCGCGGGTCAGCCTGGTAGCCGAGTTCGGCGGCGATGCGCAGGATCTCCTGGCGGGTCTTCCCGGCGACGCCGTCGGAACCGTTGAGAGCCGCCGAGACGGTGGAGATGGAGCGTCCGGCGTGCTCGGCCACGGTCCTGATCGTGACCCGACCGTCGCGTCCTCGAGGTCCTTTCACCGCAGACGTATCCCTTCCCACACCGTTGTGCCTACCGATCCCGCACGTTGCGCAAGACCCGGCACCCGACAGCGGGCACCGTTCTCCCCAATCTTAGCCGACAACGCCGTTTCAGCAGATAGATGACCACTCATAGGTCTACGCTATCCTACCTGTCGGCTACAGCAGAGAGTCGGTTGACTGGCACACGACCCGCGACGACATGCGGATGGAGAGCACTCGAGCAGTGCCGCCCAAGGCCCTGACTCGCACTGTCGGGATTCACATCCACCTTTCATCTTGTCAGGACAAAGGTGGTCTGATATTTTCCGATGACGCCATTAATGGCGGGGGCTTCCCGGGCCTTCCGGGCGCACCTCCTCACACGCAGCAGCCGACAGTGTTGTCGGAAAGGAACCTTATGACCGACAGGAGAATACTGGGCATCGGAGTCATCTCCCTGGGGTGGATGGGACGGCTTCATGCCCGCAGCTACCGTGCCATCGCCGAGCGCTTCCCCGAGCTGGGCGTGGTCCCACGTCTGATCGCAGCCGCCGACCCGGTGGACCAGGTACGCCAGGAGGCGGTGGACAACCTGGGCTTCGAACGCGCCTACGCCGACTACCGCGAGCTGCTGGCCGACCCCGAGGTGGAGGCGGTCTCCATCTGCGCCCCCAACTTCCTCCACCACGAGATGGCCCTGGCATCCATCAAGGCCGGCAAGCCCTTCTGGATCGAGAAGCCCATGGGGGTCAGCGCCGCACAGTCCCGTGAGATCGCCCGGGCCGCCGAGAAGGCCGAACTGGCCACCGCCGTCGGCTTCAACTACCGCCACACCCCGGCGATCGAGTACCTGCGCTCCCTGGTGCGGGGTGGCGACCTCGGCCGCATCACCAACGTTCGCGTCTGGTTCATCGCCGACTACAACTCCTCACCCCTGGGCCCCCTGACCTGGCGGGCCTCGAAGGAGAAGGCCGGGGCCGGCGTCGTACCCGACCTCATGAGCCACGGGGCAGACCTGGCCCAGTACATCGTGGGTCGCATCGCCTCGGTCACCGCGGTCACCGACACCTTCATCACCGAGCGCCCCATCCCCACCAAGATGGGGATCGGCCACTCCGGCTTCGAGATCGGCGACGAGGTCGGCCCGGTGGAGAACGAGGACTACGTCTCCATGCTCGTGCGCTTCGAGAACGGCACTGTGGGCACCATGGAGTCCTCCCGCGTCAGTGTGGGACCGCGCGCCGAGTACGTCGTCGAGGTCTACGGCACGAAGGGCTCGGCCCGATGGAACTTCGAGCGCCTTAACGAGCTGGAGATCTGCCCCGTGCTCGACGGCGGCGCCTCCCACGGCTACACCCGCGCCATGGCCGGCCCCCAGTGGGGCCAGTGGCAGCGCTTCCAGCCCGCCATCGGCACCTCCATGGGCTTTGACGACATGAAGACCATCGAGGCCGCGCAGTTCATCGAATCCATCATCACCGGCAAGCAGATCGCACCGTCGGCAGCCGACGCCTGGTGCGCCGCGGAGGTTGACGAGGCCGTCGTCGCCTCGGCCGCCGATGGCCAGTGGCACGAGGTGCCCCGTGTCGAGGGCCGGACTACCTTCGACTCCTGAGCCACCCCTCTTTACCACCCCACACACCGACACACATCACATCCATCACGACCATCCTGCGGCACCGTTGCCGCAGGCCTGAGAGGAGACCCCCTATGTCACAGGGAGTCACGACGTCCCTGCGTGGACTGACCAGAGAAGAGCTCAATGAGGCGGTGGCCAAGACCCCGGCCTCGGGCAGGCACCGCGGCGTCGTCGCCATCGCCGCCGTGGCCACGCTCGGCTCACTGCTCTTCGGCTACGACACCGGCGTCATCTCCGGCGCCCTGCCATACATGTACATGCCATTCGCCGCCAAGGGCCTCCAGCTGACCTCCTTCGAGGAAGGTGCTATCGGAGGCACCCTGCTGGTCGGGGCCGCTTTGGGCGCGCTGCTGGGCGGGCTCATGTCCGACCGGTGGGGCCGGCGACACAACATCACGGTCCTGGCCGCCCTGTTCTTCATCGGCGCGATCGGAACCACCATCGCCCCCAACGTGTGGGTCATGTACCCCTTCCGCGTCGTCCTGGGTTTCGCCGTCGGCGCCGCCTCCGCAACGGTTCCCGTCTACCTGGCAGAAACGGCACCCAAACGCATCCGCGGCTCCATCGTGGCCATCGACCAGCTCATGATCGTCACCGGCCAGCTGCTCGCCTTCTCGATGAACGCCATCATCAACTCCCTCCAGGGCGGCCCGAGGATCACCATCGCCAACGACCCCAGCGGGCACTTCTCCCCCGGCACCTACGTCTTCGATGAGATCACCAAGCTCCAGACCTCCAAGGGCGGCCCGATGACCGGCGACGAGTACCACGCCTTCCTCGACCAGCTCAGTATCAGCGCCGGCAACGGTGAGGCCTGGCGCTACATGCTCGTCCTGTGCTCCATCCCGGCCGTGGCCCTGTGGATCGGCATCCGTCTCATGCCCGAGTCCTCACGCTGGTACCTGGCCAAGGAGCGTCTCTACGACGCCATCGGCTCCCTCAAGCGCGTGCGCGTCCCCGAGAAAGACGGCCCCATCGAGGATGAGATCATGGAGATGGTCGAGGCCCGCCAGCATGAGAAGGAGGAGGAGTCCCAGCGCAAGGGCTTCAGCCACGTCATAGCGACGCCCTGGCTGCGCAAGCTGCTCCTGGTCGGTATCTTCCTGGCGGTCATCAACCAGACCACCGGCGTCAACACCATCATGTACTACGCCCCCAAGGTGCTGGAGTACGCGGGCATGTCGACCTCGGGCTCCATCACCGCACAGGTGGCCAACGGTGTCATGTCGGTCATCGGTTCGGCCATCGGAATCTGGCTCATCCTGAGGTTCCGCCGCCGTCAGGTGCTCATCGGCGACGCCATCGGCGTGGGCGTCACCCTGCTGGGCATCGCCGCGACCTTCCAATTCTTCATCGCCCCGCACATGGCCGACCACACCGCCCCGCCCGCCTGGGCCGCCTACCTCATCCTGGGGCTCATGGCCCTCTTCATGCTCATCGTGCAGTCCTCCAACGGCACGATCGTGTGGACGATGATGGGCGAGATCTTCCCGGCCAACGTCCGCGGCATCATGAATGGGACCTCCATCTTCTGCATGTGGACCGCCAACGCCATCATCACCTGGACCTTCCCGTCCATGATGGAGACTCTTGGCGGCGGTATCACCTACGCCATCTACGGCGTGCTCAACCTGGTCGTGGCCGTCATTCTGTTCAAGATCATGCCGGAGACCAAGGACAAGTCCCTCGAGGAGATCGAGGTCGAGATGGAGAGGCTCTATTCCTGACCCCTCCCCAACGACACGCGCTCCCGGGAGGTAAATTTGAGGCTTGTCAGGACAAAGCCCTGTTGCTAGGTTCGACGCACGGACCCACCGCCCGGCACCGACGCCGGCACCCCTCCCGGGAGCGCGCCATTGGCGGATGCGAGTCGACGGCGCAGGGCCTTGGGCTCATCGTCCGTCACTCAACCACTGACCATCACCACGCCAGCAAGACTCCTGGCCGGCCCCAACCAGACCAGCCCAACCAGACACGGAGCAACGATGTCCTTCACCCTCGACCCCGCAACCGCAATCTGCGACCCCCACGGCATCTCCTGGGGCATGCACCCCATCACCTGGCGCAATGACGACATCCCCGAGGTCGGCGCATTCAACACCCTGGAGGACATGCTCCTCGACCTGGCCGACACCGGCTTCGCCGGCACCGAGTGCGCCGGCTTCTTCCCGCCCAAGGAGGAGGTCAAGGCCTCCGCAGAGGCCCGCGGCATCAGGATCGTCGCCCAGTGGTTCTCCTCCTTCATCCTGCGCGACGGCGTCGAGGCCGTCGCCCCCGACTTCGAGGCCACCTGCGCCTACCTGGAGTACCTGGGCGCCACCCGCGTCGTCGTCTCCGAGCAGACCGGCTCGGTCCAGGGAATCCGTGACGTCTGCATCTTCACCAACAAGCCGGTGCTCACCGAGGAGCAGTGGCCGGTTCTGGCCGAGGGCCTCAACCGCCTGGGCGACATCGCCCACGCCCACGGCCTCGAGCTCGTCTACCACCACCACCTGGGCACGATCATCCAGACCAAGCAGGAGACCATCCGCCTCATGGAGCTGACCGACCCGGCCAAGGTCTCCCTCCTGTTCGACACCGGCCACGCCTATGTGGGTGACGGCGACGTCATGGGACTGCTGGAGGCCACCATCGACCGCGTCAAGCACATCCACTTCAAGGACGTGCGCCCCGAGAAGATGGAGGAGTCCCGGGCCGCTGAGCGCTCCTTCCTCGACTCCTTCCTGGCCGGCATGTTCACCGTCCCCGGTGACGGCACGATCGACTTCACCGTGCCTTACAAGTTCCTGGTGGACCACGGCTACCGCGACTGGATCCTGGTGGAGGCCGAGCAGGACCCGGCCATCGCCAATCCCCTGGAGTACGCCCGCAAGGCGCGCGCCTACCTTGAGGGGACCCTCTTCAAGGCCTGAGACGTCACAGATCGATCCGGCCCCCCTCCTGGTCGCCCCCATCGGCTGACGCCTCACGACGATGCTCCCGACCTCCACCGGTCGGGGGCATCGTCGTTCCTCCCTTCATGATGCAGCCGACCACTGACCCGTTGCTTCCGTGACCTCCCTGGACTACCGGGTCAACGTCTCAGCCTCCTCGCCGGCTCGGAAGCGCTCAAGCATCATCGGTCTGGTTCTGCCCAACCTGAGCAATGCCTTCTTCGAACAGATCGCCGCCTGTCTGGGCCGGGCGGCCGCCCAGCGCAGCCTCGCCCTGTTCGTCACGGTCGGCTCCGACCAGCCCGAGGACCTCCTGGACGAGCACGCGGTGGCCCTGGTGCGCCGCCGCGCCGGACTCACGCCCGACGACGGACCGGACACCGGGAGCGAGGCCCACAGCGTGATCCTGAAGCCACAGCCCATCACCCGGACCTCGTCCCTGGGACGCTGAAGGCGCCCCCGGGACGAGGCCGTGCAGCATTCGCCTCAACTCAGACCGAGATCACTTCGGAGCGGTCAGCGCCGCCATCGTGACGTAGTTGTAGGGCTTGTTGAAGTGCGGAAGGAAGAAGATGTCCAGCAGGGCGAGCTTGTCGATGGTGAGCTTCTCCTGGATGGCCAGGGAGAAGGTGTGGATCATCATCGAGATGTCCTCCTGAGAGGCCATCTGGCAGCCCAGGAGGACGCGGCTGGTGCGGTCGAAGACGATCTTGATGGTCACCGGGTGGTTCGGGATCTGCATGAACTCCGGGCGCTGGAGGTCGGTAAACTCGGTGATCACCGGGTCGTAGCCGGCCTCACGGGCCTTGGCCGAGGTCAGACCGGTGGAGACCATCTTGAGGTCGTAGATGCACACGCCGTTGGAGCCCTGGACACCGGCGGACTCGAGCGCGGTACCGCACGCGTTGTGGGCAGCCACCACACCTGAGCGCACGGCATTGGTGGCCAGGGCGATGTAGCTCGAGGCGTCGGCGGCGTTGTCGTGGACGGTGGCGCAGTCGCCGATGGCGTAGACGTCCTCGCGACTGGTGCGCTGGTGGAGATCAACGAGGTAGGCGCCGTTGTCGAAGAGCTCGAGCGACTCCCGGCCCAGCTCGTTGTTGGGGCGGAAGCCCGTGGAGACGACGACCATGTCGACGTCGAAGGTCTCCTTGTCGGTGACCAGGCGCTCGACGCGACCGTCACCCTCGACGGCGACCGCCCTCTGCCCCAGGGCCAGCCGAATGCCGTGCTCAGCGAGGGTCTGGCGCATGCGCTCACCGAAGTCGGGGTCGTAGTAGCCCTCGAGGGGTACCTGGGCGACGTCAATGAGTGTGACCTCGCGCCCGAGGCGCTCGAAGGCCTCGGCGAGCTCAACGCCGATGTACCCGGCGCCGATGACGGCGATACGCCTGATGGACTCGTCCTGGAGCTTGTCCACCATCTCAGCGGCGTTCTGGTAGAGCTTGATGAACTGGACGTTGTCCAGGGTGGCCTTGAACTCCCGGGTTCCCTCGACCAGCTCAAGGCCCGCGATCGATGGGACGATCGGCGAGGAGCCGGTGGCCAGGATGAGCTTGTCGTAGCTCTCAGTGCGGGCCACGCCGTCGGCGACGACGTGGACCTCCTTGGCATCGAAGTCAACGGACTCGACGGCGGTGCGCATGTGGACGGTGGCACCGGCGGCCTCGAGCTGGGCCTTGTCGGAGTAGAACAGACCCTCCGATCCGTCGATCTGCTGCCCCACCCACAGGGCGATGCCGCAGCCGAGGAAGGAGATGTTCGAGTTCTGGTCGAAGACCACAACCTCGTTGTCCGCTCCGTAGCTGCCCAGAATAGTTTTGACACAGGCCGTACCGGCATGGTTGGCGCCGATGACGACGATCTTGCTCATGGTCGGGTTCCTTAAGATCGGGGAGCGTGAGGCACCACCATCCCAGTAGTCCCCACCAACTCCGTTTTATATAGATCCTACATAGGTCGCACCTTAACGGCGATGAAACATCCGCGTGACTTCAAGGAACAACTCCCTCCTCGACTCACCCCTCGAACAGCCCACCGCCCCACCCTCCGACTTTTGGCGGAGCCCTGAGAACCCAACCGAGAACAACCACCCACCCCTTCTCACAGCCACACAGAACGGCCGGTTTTGTCAGGACAAATTGCAAGATCGACTGACATCACCGTGACCGACCAGTCAGACTGATATCACAACTTCACGCGCGTGAATTCATGGCGGCACCATCCGCCATCAACCACCCACCAGTCGAAGAGGCCACCCGAGACAACCATGAGCACCACACCCCTATCGGTCGCCGTCATCGGCGCCGGAATGGCCGGCACCACCGGCGCCAACGCCTGACGCCAGGTCGGCACCGTCTTCGACCCGGGCCTGCCGCAGATCCATCTGCACACCACCGCCAACGCCCACCTCCCCTTCACCGAGGATGCCGCCCGGCTCGTCGCCGAGGGCCACCTGGGCGAGTTCAACCACTTCGACGGCCGCTACTGGTGCGACTTCGGAGTGGCCCCCTCCACCCCCATGGCCTGGTGCCACAAAAACCCCATCCGCCTCGAGTTGCACCCGCGCAACCCGGTCTTCAACGCTCCCTTCTTCGAGGGACTCATCGAGGAGACCGGGGCGACCCACATCAAGGTCAACATGGGTCCCTCCCACCTGCTTCCGGCAGCAGATGGACCCGATCGAGGCCACCAACCGCCTGGGTTCCCTCGTGGGACACGTCCACGCCAAGGACACCAGGATCCTCCCCGGCGCCGCCTATCGCGGGGTCCTGGACACCGGCTTCGGCCACGTGCCGGCCGAGGCCGAGGGCAAGGTCCCGGTGGCCTACGGCTGCTGGTGCAACTCCTGGCCCCAGGACCCGGCCTGGCGGTTCGTCGCCCTCGACCTGGAGCACGAGACCGAGTACTGGACCGACTTCCTGGCCACCATCACCGAGGTCGACCAGGAGATGAACGTCAACATCGAGCACGAGGACGCCGAGTACGGCAACGTCGAGGGGCTCCAGAGATCTCCGCACGCATCCTCCTTCAGGCCGCAGCCGGGCTCTGAGCGACCCTGACAAGCGGCCGCGCCGCACGCGCTTCATGACGCCGACGGCAAGGAACCCGCCCCACCCGGTCCTTGCCGTCGGCACCCACCCGCTAGGCTGAGCAAACGTCCTGACAAATCTCGACCCTTCACATCCTTCTCAACGCTGCGAGGCAGGCTCGTGCCCCCCACCTTGACCGCAAACACCTGGATCCTGCTCATGGTCGTCGCGGCCCTGTGCGGTATCGCCAAGACCGCCCTGCCCGGGGCGGCCACCATCGCCGTGGCACTGTGCACCGCGGTCCTGCCGGCCAAGGAGTCCACCGGCGCCATCCTGCTCATGCTCATGACCGGTGACCTGCTGGCCGTGTGGAGCTACCGCCACGACGCCGACTTCCACATGCTGCGCAGGCTCGTCCCGGCGGTCCTGGCAGGAGTCGGCGCCGGCGCCCTGTTCCTGCACCTGGCCTCCAACGACTCCACCCGGCGCCTCATCGGCGTCGTGCTGCTGCTCCTGGTCGTCATCACCCTCCTCCAGCGACGCACGGCCGGCTGGAGTGGGCCCGACGGCACTCCGGCCGCCCAGGCACCGCCCTCACCCGCCCCGGCACTGAGAACGGGCGGGGCGTCCGGAGCACCCGCCACCCACACAGCCGGCAGCGGCCTCGCCCGCCTGGCCTACGGAAGCCTGGCCGGCTTCACCACGATGACCGCCAACGCCGGCGGCCCGGTGACCTCCATGTACTTCCTGGCCTGCCATTACCCGGTCAAGGCATTCCTGGGGACGACGGCCTGGTTCTTCTTCCTGGTCAACCTCGTCAAGCTGCCGTTCTCGCTGTCAGCCGGCCTGATCAACGCCACCACGCTGCCACTGACCGCGATCACCGCTCCGGTCGTCACCATCTCGGCCCTGGCCGGCCGCCGGCTAGCCGAGCACATGGACCAGCGGGTCTTCGAACCGATCATCATCGTGCTGACCGTCCTTTCCGCACTGCCCCTGCTGCGATAGCTCCAGGACCGCCCTCAGCAGGCGACGTCTTATTTCTCCGGTTCCTGGAGCACACTCGGGCCGGGGAGACTCTCGCACAGAATCACCTGCGTGACATCACGTCACCGCCTCACACTAAAGCGTTGACGCAATTTATCCTGACCATTACCATATTTATCAGTATGAAGAGTGCTGCTGGTTTTTATTATGTTGATGTGTCATCAGACGAAGGCACCGGTGACGCTGACAACGGCCCTCACCCTGAAGCGCTCCCGGTTGTAGCCGCCCTGGACGGCGCCGACATCCTCGCCGTCAAGCTGGGGCTATGGGCCTCAGGACTCAGATGCGTCATCGTCTACGCCCTGGCCCCCGCAGCGGGCGCCCTGGGCCCACTGACCATCGGAGCCGCCCTGGTCACCCAGGTGGCGGGCACCGCTGCCTGCCTCAGCGGCGCCCACTCATTGTGGACGCGACGCCACCGCGGCCGTTGTGCCTACGCCCTCATCGCGGCGCTGACCTGCCTGTGCACCCTGATGGCCCTGTTGGCCCCCGCCGGGTTCTAAGCCCATTCACACAGCCCAGCCATGCAGTCCTCGACCACCTTCCTCCCCGCTCCCCCCTCTCGTATCTCACGGACGCTGGCACTCGTCCACCGGTGGCTGTCGGTCGCGATCGGACTGATCCTGGTGACCGTCACCCTCAGCGACGCAGCCGTGACACACCGGGGAGAGATCATGCGCTCACTCAACCCGGCCGCCTACTCCCGCAGCGCAGGCCCCGAGCGGATCTCACTGCCCCAAGCCATCGCGACGATCAAGAGCCGCCACCCGGGCGAGGCCGTTTCCTCCGCCACCCGGACCGACGACGTCATCGAAGTCAGGACCGGGCAGTCGACCTACACGATCGACCCCTCCACCGGAGGCGAGATCGGCAGGATCGCGGCTCCACCGTCCTGGCTCACCACCCTGGACAACCTTCACCACTGTCTCCTGACATGCCCCAGTCACATCCGTTGGATGTCCCAGGAGATCCCTCACACCCGTTGGACGCGGGAGCGCGGTGGTATGACCATCGGCGGCCTCGTCGTCGGAACCGCGGGCATGGTCCTGCTGATCCTCACCGTCAGCGGATTGAGAGTGTGGTGGCCGCTGCAACGCTACCCACGCGCCCCCTTGCCCACCGGCCGGCGCACCAGGCGCCTGTCGAGGGACACCGACCTGTTCAAGGCGGCCGGACTGGTCGTGCTGCCCCTGCTGTTCCTGTGGGGGTACTACGCCCTCGACCTCCGCTCCGTCCGGCAGGCATCCCTGACCACCGCGGCGGGAACCGAGACGATGGCCGCACAGGCCAGCACCAGTCCGGGGCAGGACGGGGACCAGGACATCGGTCCACGCCGCGCCGTCGCCGCGGCTCAGGAGACGCGTCCCGGCAAACCGGTCGCCCTGTTCCTCCCCGAGCCGGATGACTCGTCGTCGGCCTACACGGTCTGGCTCTCCCAGGGACCACCGGGTTCCTGTGGCCGGGTCCTCGGCAGCGTCGTGGTGAGCGTCGACCCCGGCACTGGGCGGACCATAGTCCCATCCGCGCCTCCCCATGAGCCGAGCGCTCGGGCCGGGTAGGCCCGGACACCCTTTGCATGTGCCCGGTCCCACATCACAAGACGGACTGAGACCGGGCCTTTGGTCGCAGACACCCCAAGGGTAGGGGCACAATCGGACCCGTACGGCACCGGAATGAGCCGGCGCCCCTGACTCCAAGACAACGCGAGAAGGACCCAACGTGGCGCGCAGCATCTACATCGCCTCACCCAACGCCGGAACCGGAAAGTCAACGGTGGCCCTCGGACTGGTCTCCTGCCTGACCAAGGTGGTCGCCAAGGTCGGCGTCTTCCGTCCCTTCGTGGAGAGCCGTGAGGGCGACGCCTTCCTCGCCCTCCTGCTGAGCCGTGCCGGCTCCACCACGCCCGCCGAGCAGTGCGTCGGCGCGACCTGGGACGAGTTCCACGCCGACCCCGAGGAGGCCCTGGCCCGTATCGTCGACGCCTACCGGGCCCTGGCCCGCGAGCACGACGTCGTCATCATTGACGGCTCGGACTTCACCGACGTCGCCGGCAACCCCGAGCTGGCCCTCAATGCCCGGGTCGCAGCCAACATCGGCGTGCCGGTCCTGCTGGTGGTCTCCGGTCAGCACGATGTGGAGGACGTCGTCGGCTCCGTGGAGGTCTCCATGGCCGAGATCGCCGACAACCACGCCCGCACCGTCGCGGTCGTGGCCAACAAGTGCCACCCCGATACCCGCCGGTCCATCAGCGAGGCCCTGGCGGCCGTCGAGGGCATCACCTCCACCACACTGCCCGAGGTGCCTCTCCTGGCCGCCCCAGCGGTGCACGAGGTGCTGGACGCCGTCGAGGGCACGCTCATCGCCGGTGACGAGACCCTCCTGGACCGCGAGGCCGAGTCCGTCCTCGTGTGCGCCATGGACGTATCCCACGTCCTGGAGCGTCTGACCGCCGGACAGATCGCCATCGTGCCGGCCGACCGCTCCGCCATGCTCATCTCACTCATGGCGGCTCAGGCCTCCTCCAGTTTTCCGATCCTGTCCGGCCTGATCCTCAATGGCGGCTTCGAAGTGGCGCCCCACGCGCTGCGCCTCCTGGAGGGCCTGAACGTCAATATCCCCGTCATCACCTCCCCGATGGACACCTTCACCGCGGCCTCGGCAGCCGGCTCACTGCAGGGCCTGCTCGCCCACGGCTCCGAACGCAAGATCGACGTGGCCGTGACCACCTTCGAGCAGGAGGCCGACGTCGACGCCCTCCTGTCCGCCCTGGAGGTCGAGCCCTCCGAGGTCGTCACCCCCATCATGTTCCAAGCCGAGCTGGTGGAGCGCTCGCGCGCCGACCGCAGGACGATCGTCCTGCCCGAGCCCGACGACGACCGGGTCCTGCGGGCCGCTGACGCCATCCTGCGCCGCGGCATCGCCGACCTGGTGCTGCTGGGCGATGAGACCATCGTGCGCGCCCGCGCCACTGAGCTGGGCCTGGACATCGCCGCCGCCCGGGTCATCGCCACCAACGACCCCGAGCTGCTGGAGAAGTACGCCGAGGAGTTCGCCCGCCTGCGCGCCAAGAAGGGCGTCACCCTGGAGCAGGCCCGCGAGAAGGTCCAGGACGTGTCCTACTTCGGCACGATGATGGTCCACATGGGAGACGCCGACGGCATGGTCTCGGGCGCCGCCCACACCACCGCCCACACGATCGTCCCCTCCTTCCAGATCATCAAGACCAGGCCGGGGACCTCGATCGTCTCCTCGGTTTTCCTCATGCTCCTGCAGGACCGGGTGCTCGTCTACGGCGACTGCGCCGTCAACCCCGAGCCCAACGCCGCCGAGCTGGCCGATATCGCCATCTCCTCGGCCGCCACCGCCCGTCAGTTCGGTGTCGAACCGCGCGTGGCGATGCTGTCCTTCTCCACCGGGACCTCCGGCAAGGGCGCGGACGTCGACAAGGTCCGCGAGGCCACCGAGCTGGTGCGGGCCAAGGAGCCAGACCTCGCCGTCGAGGGCCCCATCCAGTACGACGCCGCCATCGACCCGACCGTGGCCGCCAAGAAGGCCCCCGACTCGCTCGTGGCGGGGCGGGCCAATGTCTTCATCTTCCCGGACCTGTCCAGCGGCAACATCGGTTACAAGGCGGTCCAGCGCTCCTCGGGCGCCATCGCCATCGGCCCGGTCCTCCAGGGCCTCAACAAGCCGGTCAACGACCTCTCGCGCGGCGCCCTGGTGGAGGACATCATCAACACCGTCGCCATCACCGCCGTCCAGGCCCAGGGCTGAGCCCTTCAGCGGTGCGGGGCCGGGGCGCGGCCCCGCACCGCTGAGGCTCACCCAGGATCCTCACCAGTCATCCAGTCATCCAGTCATCCCCGCGTTCGTCCCCGACCGTTCTTGAAAGGCACCCCGTGACTCAGCGCACCGTCCTCGTTATCAACTCCGGCTCCTCCTCCATCAAGTACCAGCTGGTCGACCCCGACTCGGGGGCCTCGCTCGCATCCGGCCTGGTGGAGCGCATCGGCGAGGAGACCGGCGCCATCACGCACAAGCACGGCCAGGAGCGCACCGAGATCACCGAGCCGGTCCCCGACCACGGCTTCGGCCTGTCCGAGGTGCTGCGCCTGTTCGAGGATCAGGGCCCCTCGCTGGCCGACGCCCACATCGTGGCCGTGGGCCACCGGGTCGTCCAGGGCGGGCGCTACTTCTCCGGCCCGGCCCTCATCGACGACGACGTCGTGGCCCGTATCGAGCAGCTCGTGCCGCTGGGCCCACTGCACAACCCCGCCCACCTCAAGGGCATCGAGGTGGGGCGCCGCCTCCTGTCCGACGTGCCGCACGTGGCCGTCTTCGACACCGCCTTCTTCCAGGACCTTCCCGAAGAGGCCGCCCGCTACGCCCTGGACCGCGAGGTCGCCGACACCTACTCCATCCGCCGCTACGGGGCTCACGGCACCAGCCACCAGTTCGTCTCCGGGGCCGTCTCCGAGCTCCTGGGACGCGACGACCTCAAGCAGGTCGTCCTGCACCTGGGCAACGGGGCCTCGGCCTCGGCGGTCGTGTCCGGCCACGCCGTGGACACCTCCATGGGCCTGACCCCGTTGGAGGGCCTGGTCATGGGCGGGCGCACCGGCGACATCGACCCGGCCGCCGTCTTCCACCTGGCACGCGTGGCCGGTATGTCGATCGAGGAGATCGACCAACTGTTCAACCGCGGCTCGGGCATGAAGGGCCTGGCCGGTGACAACGACATGCGCGAGGTGTGGAAGCGCATCGGCGCCGGCGAGCAGGAGGCCCGCGAGGCCATGAACATCTACCTGCACCGCCTCGTGAAGTACGTGGGCGCCTACACCGCCGTCATGGGAGGCCTGGACGCACTGACCTTCACCGCCGGCATCGGGGAGAACGACGCCAACCTGCGCCGCGAGATGTGCGAGCGCCTGGCCTTCATGGGCGTGGAGATCGACGCCGAGCTCAACACGACCCGTTCCGACGAGCCGCGCGTCATCTCCACCCCGGACTCGAGGGTCACGGTGCTCGTGGTGCCCACCAACGAGGAGCTCGCCATCGCCCGCCAGGCGCTCACCCTCATCTGAGGGGCCCGGGAGCACTCGTCGTCGGGCTGCGCCGCACCGGGGCATCACGCGTGGTGCCGCACCTGTCCCCCTCGGGGGACGGTGGCGGCATCACGTCCGTCCCCCGAGGGGGACAGCCGGGCCGACGGCGAAGCGCCCGCCCCGTCCCGCAGGCTTACATGGAGTCATGAGCACAGCACCCATGACTGCAGCAATGACTGCACCGATGGGCGCCCACAGGGCGCCCACACCATCGATGATGACCCGTTCCGAGCCGCCGACGATCAACTACGCCGTGCCGACCCGTGGGCCGGCGGCCGCGGCCGGGCGTGCCCCGGCAC
>NZ_CAUROW010000008.1:0-70818 GCF_963526355.1 uncultured Actinomyces sp.
AGGACCTGGCTCGGCACCGGGTCAGGCCGGAAGTCGCGCACAGAATGCCGGGCAGCGGCCAAATCGGAGAAGGCTTCGGGGTTCACGGTGGTGGCTCCTTGGAGATGAAGGTGTGATGGTGCTGGTGGTCGCTCGCGGCGGGAACACGTCCAGGGGCGGGTGCAGCGTTCGGCGACTCTCCCGTGGCTCAGGAGCGCATTCGGCGTGGGGCGTGTGCCGGGGTCTTCACCGGGGCGGCCCGCTGCGATACCTCTCGGCGCGCCCGCCCTGCTCGTGCAGTAGGTCCAGTCTCGGGTATGACGCGACGTCGCACACCAGCGTCATGACCGGTCGCGAGGCCCGAAGGTGGAGTCGTCCAGCTGGCGCAGGACCCGTGCCGGGTTGCCCACTGCGAGGCTGCCGGCGGGAATGTCCTTGGTGACCACCGAGCCCGCGCCGATGACGCAGTTGTCCCCGATGGTCACACCGGGGCACACGATCACCCCGCCGCCCAGCCACACGTTGTCGCCGATCGTGATGGGGTCGGCCGCTTCCAGGGAGCAGGCGCGCGGCGTCGGCTCCAGGGGGTGGACCGGTGTGAGCAGTTGGACGCCCGGGCCGATCTGGCAGTGCGCGCCGATACTGATCCGGGCGACGTCCAGGGCAACGAGCCCGTAGTTGACGAAGGTGCCCTCACCCACGGTGAGGTTGTCCCCATAGTCCACGCGCACCGGCGGCAGCAGGCGAACCTTGTCACCCAGCCCCGGGATCGCGGAGCGCAGCAGATCCCAGCAGTCCTCCTCACCCTCGGCGAAGGCCCGCTCGAAGCGGTAGAGCATCTTGCGGGCGTGCGCCGCGATCCTGGCACTGTCCGGGTCGTCGGAGACGTACCAGTCGCCGGCGAGCATGCGCTCGCGGTTGGTGCGATCGTCACCGACGAAATACGGCTCGGCCTCGGGGAAACGCGGGGAGGAGTTCTCGCTCATAGTCATCAGCCTAGCTGCGCCCGCCGAGGCCGTCCGGCGGCTTGAGCCCGCCCGAGAAGCCTGCTCCCGGCCCCCTCAGGAGTGGGGGAGCGCCTCGGCGACGGCGGCCCGCAGAGTCTCCGGCAGACCCAGCGACTCCATCTCACCCAGGAGATCGGTTCCGCTCAGTCCCCGCTCCACGGCGGACCATGCCCGGTCCTTCGCCGCGTAGGCCACGTGCGCGGCGTCCAGGAGCGCGTGAACCTCGCGGCGCCAGTCGGCTGGTACCTGCCGCGCGCCACGCAGTACCAGCTCGACGCCGTCGACCAGCTCTTGGCGACTGAGCTCACCTAAGTGAAGGAGCATCCCGGCACCCAGGGTGAAGCCGTCGCCGTCGACATCCTCGACGGCCAGTCGGCGCGCCTGGCCGCCCACCCCCAGCAGGGCGTCCGTGACCCGGCCGGACACAAGCCTCACCCTGACCAGTCGCGAGTCCGGGATGACAACGTCGGCGCCCTCCAGACGGATGCGGAGCACTGCGTCCTCATCGTCCTCGCCCTCGGTGACCGGCCAGGTGAGTGCCAGGTGGGTGCGGGCGACCCGCCCCGGGCCCGGCGCGGCCGAGCCGTCGTCCTCCTCTAGGGTGAAGGACCCCGAGTCACCGGGCACGACGACGATCTCCAGCTCGCGCGGATTGTCCCCGGCCGCCTCCGCAAGGCTCCCGGCTAGGGGAATGACCGAGCCGGCCCGGGCCAGTACTCCGATGCGGTCCAGAGGACGAGACAGGCTCAGCATGCGTCCGTGGCCGCCGGTCGTGGCCTCATAGCGGCGCCCCGTGGGCAGGTCGTACCAGAGGCCGTCGGGCAGCCAGGCCAGCTCCCGCCCCAGGCCGGTGGCCCCATCCAGTGGGGAGGTGAAGGGCACCACCAGCAGGTCCCCGAAGCAGAAGGTGTTCCGGTGCTCGTAGGCGGCCAGCTCCCGCGGGTGGTCGTGGTACAGCGGACGCACCGGGCCGATGCCCTCACTTACCGAGCGCCTGGCCCACGTGTACAGGTAGGGCACCAGCCGGTGACGCAGCCGAAGGTGTGCCTCCATGGTGGCGCGTGCGTCACGAGAGTAGCGCCAGGGCTCCTTGGAGGTGAAGCTCGAGTTCGACGAGTGCAGGCGGTTGATGGGGGAGAAGCAACCCAGCTGGAACCAGCGGGCCGCCATGGCGTCGTCGCTCGTGCCCAGCATGTGCCCGCCGATGTCGTTGGACCACCAGAAGTAGCCGATGTTGGCGGCCGTGGCCGTGAACCGTGGTTGGAAGTCCAGCGAGTCCCAGCTGATGATCGTGTCCCCGGAGAAGCCCACCGGAGTGCGGTGGCTGGAGGCGTCGGCGAAGCGGGAGAAGGTCACCGGCCGCCGCCGCTCCACGCCGCCTGCCTCCGTCGGGCGCTCGCGGCCCGAGTCGAGGTGGTGGACGTGGTTGAGCATCCACAGCGGGTCCAGGCCGGGAACCGTGGTGGAACCGCCCTGCTGCCAGTCCAACCACCAGAAGTCCACACCCTCATCCTCCAGACGGTGGTGGAGACGTGAGAGGTAGGAGGCCACGAAGTCACGGTCGGTGACGTCGAAGGGCACGTCCTGTCCACTGCCGGCATCCAGGCCCAGGTCGGCGCAGACCTCCTCATAGGCGTCCTCGTGGCGCCGCACCCCCTGGGCCGGGTGCACGTTGAGCGTGGTGAGCATGCCCCGCTCGTGGAGGCCGGCCAGGAATGCCCGTGGGTCGGGGAACAGCTCCCGGTTCCAGGTGTAGCCGGTCCACCCCGTGCCGATCGCCGGGTCGATGTCGGTGAGGTGCCAGTCCATGTCGATAACGGCCACGGAGAAGGGCAGCTCCTCGGCGGAGAAGCGATCCATGAGCGCCAGGTACTCCTGGCCGCTGTAGGGGTGGTAGCGGCTCCACCAGTTGCCCAGCAGTGCCCGGGGGATGAGGGGACTCGGTCCGGTGAGGCGGAAGAAGTCCAACAGCGCCTCCTGGTAGTCCTGGCCGTAGCCGAAGACGTAGAGATCCTGCGCCCCGTCGGCCAGGCGGTTGCCGGGCTCACGGGGTTGGACCCACTCATCCTGGGTGAGCAGCAGTGAGGCCGAGTCGTCCAGGGCGGTGATGCCGTTCAGGCTCAGCAGTCCCGGGCTGAGGGTGACGGCGCCGTCGGCCTCATCGAGGGTGCGGGTGGTGCCGCCCAGGTTCGTTGGGAAGGTCTCGTCGGGGTCCCACACGTCGCCGTGGTGCCAGGTGCCGCCGTGGGCGTGGAGCGCCGTCGAGCGCAGCCTGACGCTGAGACCCGATGGAGAGAAGCCCAACGAGGGGACATGGGTCAGGTGCAGGTGCTCGGTGACGATCTCCAATCGGTCCTCACCCCGCACCACTCGGAACCACGGCGCCTCGCCGAGATCCCGGTTCACGACCAGCTGGGTAGCGGCGTCGGTGAACACGCCCGAAGGGGAGAACTCCATGCGGATGAGCCGGGAGGTCAGCACCGTGAACCGGTAACGGGACTCGGCCAGCGTCGATCCGACCACGACCGCCTCGGGACGGGCGGCGGCCGGGCGAGGCGTGTCTGGGGCATCGGAGAGAGGGGAAACCAACGGTCGACCTTTCACGGCAGGGTCATCACTGGGGCGCGGGTGGGGGCGCGTTCGAGTCGAAGCGCGAGAACCCATCATAATTCGGCCATGGTTCGTCGGGCCGTCTGACACAATCGGTACGAGGCCGCAGAGCGCCGTCGACCCCGGCGGTGCAGCCGGGACAAGTCACGAGCCACGGCCCCCATGACTGTCCATCTGCGCCCCACCCGTGTCGGATCCACTCGTGTCCCCCTGCTCTCCCCTCATGCCGGTAGGAAGGAAGCCGCCCGTGACTCGCCCCGCATCCCTGGTCGTCTCTCCCCACCACGTCGGTGACGAACCGGACTGGTGGCGTCGCGCCGTCGTCTACCAGGTCTACCCCCGCTCCTTCGCCGACTCCGACGGCGACGGGATCGGCGACATCCCCGGCCTGACCAGCCGCCTGGACCACCTCGACGAGCTCGGGGTCGACGTCGTGTGGCTCAGCCCCGTCTACCGCTCCCCACAGGACGACAACGGCTACGACATCTCCGACTACCAGGACATCGACCCCCTCTTCGGCACCCTGGACGACCTCGACGCCCTTATTGACGGCCTCCACGCCCGTGGCATGCGCCTGGTCATGGACCTCGTCGTCAACCACACCAGCGACGAGCACCCCTGGTTCACCGCCAGCCGCTCATCGACGCAGGACCCCAAGCGTGACTGGTACATCTGGCGTCCCGCCCGGCAGATCGACGGGCTCGCCCCCGGGCAGCCGGGCACCGAGCCCACCAACTGGGGCTCGGCCTTCTCAGGATCCGCCTGGGCCTGGGACGAGGGCACTCAGGAGTTCTACCTGCACCTCTTCTCACCCAAGCAGCCCGACCTCAACTGGGAGAACCCCGAGGTGCGCCGCGCCGTCCACGAGATGATGACCTGGTGGCTGGACCGCGGAGTCGACGGCTTCCGCATGGACGTCATCAACTTCATCTCCAAGACCTACCCGCTCACCGACGCACCCCAGGGCGAGGGCGACCTCTACGGCAACGCCTTCGCCGCCGTCGCCAACGGGCCCCGTATCCACGAGTTCCTCCGCGAGATGAACCAGCGGGTCCTCGCGCCCCGACCCGGCCACGTCATCACCGTCGGGGAGATGCCCGGGGCCACCCGGGCCGAGGCCGTCCTCTACACCGACCCCGCCCGCGCCGAGCTCGACATGGTCTTCCAGTTCGAGCACGTCAGCCTCACCGACGGTCCCGGAGGCAAGTTCGACCCGCAGCCCCTCGACCTCGTCACCCTCAAGACCAACCTCGCCGACTGGCAGGCGGCCCTCGCCCCCGTCACGATCTCCTCCGGCGTCGTCACGGCGGAGAAGGGCTGGAACTCCGCCTACTGGGACAACCACGACCAGCCCCGCGCCGTCTCCCGCTTCGGCGACGACGACCCGGCCTGGCGCGTCCGCTCGGCCAAGACCCTCGCCACGATCCTCCACACCCACCGCGGAACCCCTTATGTCTACCAGGGTGAGGAGCTCGGCATGGCCAACACGGTCTTCCGTGGCATCGAGGACTACCGGGACCTGGAGTCCGTCAACCACTTCCACGAGCGCGTGCGCGCCGGCGATGACCCGGCCGCCGTCCTGGCCGGCCTGGCGCCCGTCTCCCGGGACAACGCCCGCACCCCCGTCCACTGGGACAGCAGCGAGAAGGCCGGGTTCACCACCGGCGAGCCCTGGATCGCCCTGGCCCCCGACCACGGCACCGTCAACGCCGCCGCCCAGGCGGGAGTGCCCGGCAGCGTCTTCGAGCACTACCGCTCCCTCATCGCCCTGCGCCACGACGATGACGCCCTCGCCCTGGGCACCTTCCGGCTCCTGGCGGCCGACCACCCCACCGCCTGGGTCATCCTGCGTCAGTGGCGGTCCCCGGAGCCGGATGAAACGGGTGAGAACCGCGTCGAGCAGCTCCTGCTCATCGCTCAGTGCGCTCGCCAGGACCTGCCCCTGACCGGTGAGGGCGGCCTGATGGCCGCGCTTGAGGCCGAGGGGCTGCAGGCGCGGCGGTGGGCCGAGGCCGAGCAGGTCCTGCGAGCCGGCGACCCGGACGTCCAGCCCGGCTCCGTGCACGCGGGGCTGCCCGCGGTCCTGGCCGGCTGGGACTCGGTGCTGCTGCGCCGTCGGGCCTGAGCGGGTGGGTGCTCGCCGCGCCAGCCCGAGGGTCTCGTCACTGGAATAGTGCCGGCCAGCCGATCGTTGGTCTCGGTGGACAAACCCGTGGATATCGGAAGTAGGAGAGCACCATGGAGTTCAGCCAGGTCGTCGCCAATCGTCACTCGGTGCGAGACTTCACCGACCAGCCCGTCTCCCGGGAGGACCTGGTCGACGTCGTCCGCACCGCCCAGCAGGCGCCGTCGTGGGTGAATTCCCAGCCCTGGCGGGTCTACGCCGCCACCGGCCGGACCCTGGAGGAGATCAAGAAGCGCCATGCCGCAGACGTCGCCGCCGGCAGGAAGGGAGGCTCCGACCTTCCGGTGAAGCCTCGTACCGAGTGGTCTCCGACCACCCAGGAGAACATGGCCGCGCTCGGCGAGCAGATCGGTGCCCAGCTGGGCGAGGGCGTCCAGGAGTTCCAGGCATCGCAGGGACGGTTGTTCAACGCTCAGGCGGTCCTGTACGTGACGATCCCGGTCGACTCCACTCCGTGGTCCTTCCACGACCTCGGGGCCTTCTCCGCCATGCTCGTCCTAGCGGCTGCCGACAAGGGCCTTGGCGCCATCAACGCCTACGCCCTGGTCATGTACCCGGACGAGGTGCGCGAGGCCATGGGGATCGGAACCGATGAGATCGTGGCGGTCGGGATCGCGCTGGGCCACCCCGCGGACTCGGCGCTGGCGGCCTTCGCCCCCGACCGCGTCGACGTCGACGAGATCCTCACGATCAAGGACTGAGCGCAGAGGGCTGCCTCCGCCGTCGGCCCAGGAGGAGGATGAGGCCGGCGGCGACGGCTGCGTCGGTGAGCAGGATCGCCGCGTTGAGCCACGAGATCTCGAAGTCGGGCCGGTTCTCGCTCCGGAGCCGGCCGATGAACAGGCCCAGCGCGTTTCCGCTGACGCGTAGGCCCAGCGCGAAGAACACCGACCGCAGCCGCACCACCGACCAGCAGGGCGACGGCGACAAGGGTGCCACCTTCTCAGACAGCGGGCCGTCCGGTCTCGAAGGTCTAGGCGTCGGCCGTGGAGGGCCGTCACGCGTGGCGGGGCGGCGCGGTGTCGTGGAGACGATCCATCGTGATTCCGATGGAGACGTGGCTGCCGGCTGTGATCCGCGCAGAGGTGTCCGTTCAATCGGAAGGACTGATGACCCTGCCATGTGGCAGGAGGCTTCGACTACCGCATCCCCGAGCCCCGCAGCCGGGAGACCGCGGATTGCCGCCAGGCGGGGGAGGTCAGCAGCATGACCGTCAGGACGACGGCGATCAGTGCTGTCAGCGTCCAGGCTCCGGCACGGGCCAGCTCCCAGGTGAAGACGATCCCGAAGACGGGGGCCTTCTGGGTCGTGGCGAGCACCGCGCCCGCGCCCGCCATCGCCAGCACCGAGATGCTGGCCTCCACCCCGCCGGCCTGAAGCGCGATCGCCAGCGCGGCTCCCGCGCTCGATCCCACAGCCAGGGAGGGGGCCAGGCGTCCCCCGGTGGCACCGGCCCCGAGCGTGAGCCCGGTGAGAATCGGCTTGAGGGCCACGATGCCCAGCAGCACGACCAGGACCGCACTCGAGGCGCCGCTCGAGTCTTCCGGAACGTGGGCGCCCAGGGCCACCTCCATGGCGTCGCGGCCATTGCCGATGACGGCCGGAACCCACAGACTCACCAACCCGGTTGCCAGTCCCGCCACCCCGATCGCCACTGGCAGCCACCGTACGGTGCGCACCCGACGTGCCAGCATCCACGACCACAGTCGCCTGGCGCCCACTCCCAGCGCAGCGGCGACGGGCACGAGCAGAACCAGTCCGAGGGCGGTCCCCGACGACAGTCTTTGCGAGGCGACCTCGAAGGTGGGACGCCCGTGGGAGTGCAACCAGGAGACGAGCGTGGCGATGAGGCACACCGGGACCGCCACGAGGGCACCGCGCCGTCGCATCCCGGACACCATGATGAGCTCGACGGCGTAGGCCGCCCCTCCCAACGGCGCGTTGTACATGGCTGCCAGTCCCGCCCCTGCGGCGGAGGCGATGAGGATCGCGCCTTCGGTCCTGCCGATCCCCAGGAGGGTGGTGAGCCTGGCCGCCACCGCCCCTGCGGCCAGGCGCGGCGCGCCCTCGCGGCCCACCGAGTTGCCCGAGCCAACCGTGAGGACCTGGGTGAGGGCGTCGAGGAAGGGACGCGCCAGCCCCATCCGGGGAGCCGCTTCGCCGCTGCGATCCGCCACCGTGGTCTCCACGTCGGCCACTCCGCCGGTCGCGCGCAGCCACCACCACATGCCACCGGCGATAAGACCGCCCATGGCCGGGGCGAGCGCGCGCCGCCAGGGTGGGGCGACGGCCAGCCGCTCCAGGAGCCCACCGTGGGTGACGCCGTAGAACCGCGCCTCGAAGAGCTCCAGGAGCAGCGCCATCGCGATCCCGATGAGACCCGCGGCCACGCCCGCCACGGTGGCAGCCAGAAGGAACCGGGGTCGGGTCAGCGCGCGCACGCCAGGCACGATACCCGGACCCGCGGCTCCCGGGGCCGGCGGGTCAGCGAGCCGCGTCGTCGGCCGCCTCGCCGAAGTCGGGGACGTCCTCGAGCGCCAGGGTTCCGCTGTTCTGGCTGACCAGGGCCACGGCGGGGCGCAGGCCCAGCCACCACTGGTGGCGGGGACGACGGTTGTCGCGGTCGAGGTCGTCGTTCATGCGGTCCAAGGGGTGGTTGGAGACCTTACCTCCCACCAGGCCCACGTAGGAGGCCGTCGGCTCGCCGCGCTTGAGGGCACCGGCCAGCAGCTCCAGGGAGTAGGCGACGAGCTTGGTCGCCATGATCCGGTCGAAGGCCGTGGGGCTGCCGCCCTGCTGCTGGTGGCCCAGGATCGCCTCGCGCACGTCGTAGAGGTCCTTGCCCTCCTCGGCGAAGATGTGGGCCAGGACGTCGGTGGTGTAGTTGACGCTGGCGCGCTCGTTGCGGATCACCAGGTAGAGGCTGCGTCCCGAGCGGAAGGACTCCACCATTCGCTCCGAGTCGGCGGCCAGGCCCGCCAGCGTGATGCCCTCCTCGTTGAGGTAGACCTTCTCCGCGCCGGTGGCCAGACCGGACATCAGGGACAGGTAGCCGCACTTGCGGCCCATGACCTCGGCGACGAAGCAGCGGTGGGAGGCTGCCGCGGAGAGCTTGATGGAGTCCAGCGCCACCACCGCGTTGTTGAGGGCCGTGTCGGTGCCGATGCTCAGCTCGGAGCCGGGCAGGTTGTTGTCGATGGAGGCAGGCACGCACACGATCGGGATCTGGAAGGCGGGGTAGCGGTCCCGCTCGGTGACCAGGCGGAAGGCGCTCAGGTAGGCGTTGTAGCCGCCGATGACCAGCAGGGCGTCGATCTCATGGAGCTCGATGGCCCGCCCCAGGGCGTAGAGCTGCTCGATGGTGGGCACCTCGCGGCGCGTGCCCAGCTGGGCGCCGCCGTCACCGACCCAGCCCTCGACGTCGGCCCAGGTCAGCTCGTGCACGTCGCCGTCGAGCAGGCCGGGGAAGCCCCCGTGGACTCCCAGCATCGTGAAGTCGTGGTCGAGGCCCAGACGCACGGCCGCGCGCGCCGCCGTGTTCATCCCCGGGGCCAGGCCGCCGGCGTGGATGATGGCGACCCGCTTGGGGCGAGCGGTGGACGACGGCGTCGATCCAGCATCGGCGGCGGGCTCGGCGGGAGGCGTGGACATGGTCTCGAACAGTTCGAGCATGTTGCCGAAACTGGCACCGCGGGCCTGGATCGCCCCGAGGTAGTCATGGGCGGCCACGAGGTCCTTGACGGCACGGGTGGCCGCGATCTGATCCATCATCGGCAGGCGGCGGATGCGGTTGTGGCGCTCGGCGATGATGACTGGCTCGCTGCCCGGCTCCATGGACACCACCTCGCGGGCGGCGGCGCAGCCCAGCAGCGTGGACATCCAGCGGTCGTAGGCGCTGGGGCGGCCACCGCGCTGGACGTGACCCAGGATGGTGACGCGGGCGGCCTCGCCCAGCTTGTCGGCGATGACCTGGCGGACGTCGTCGGCGGTGATGCGGTTGCCCTCGCGGTCGGTGGCGCCCTCGGCGACGATCACCATGGACTCACGGCGTCCGGCCTCCCGGCCCGCCTTGAGCTTGGAGCACATGTCCTCCTCCCAGTCCTTGCCCGGGGGGAGCTCGGGGACCAGGACGTAGTCACAGCCCCCGGCCACGGCCGCCATGAGGGCCAGGTAGCCGCAGTGGCGGCCCATGACCTCCACGACGAAGGTGCGCTGGTGGGAGGCGGCCGTTGAGGAGATGTCGTCGATGGCCTCCAGGATGCGGTGGAGGGCCGAGTCGGTGCCGATGGTCATGTCGGCGCCCACCAGGTCGTTGTCGATGCTGCCCACCAGGCCGGTCACCATGAGGACGGGATGGGCGGCGGCCGTCTCCGCGCTGATGTCACCGGCCGCGACGAGCTCCTCGAGCAGGGAGGGCCAGTTCGTGCGGAACTCGTTGGTGCCGGTCAGGGACCCGTCGCCGCCGATGACCACGAGCCGGTCGATACCGTGCTCCAGGAGATTGCGGGCGGCCGTCAGCTGGCCGGCGCGCTCGCGGAACTCGGCTGAGCGGGCGGTGCCGATGATGGTGCCGCCGCGCTGAAGGATGGAGCCCACCGAGTCCCACTCCAGGGGGCGGATCCCGTCACCACCGGCCACAGCCCCGGCCCAGCCCTCCATGACCGCGTAGGGCCTGGCCCCCAGGCGGATGGCGGTGCGCACCACGGCCCGTACGGCCGCGTTCATGCCCTGGGCGTCACCGCCGGAGGTGAGGATTCCGATGCGCAGGGGCTCGCCGTCCAGGCCGAGCAGCGGGCCGGCCGACGAGTCGGTGGGGGAGAGGGCGGTATCTGAGGACATGGCGGCTGGCATGTGGGGTCCTTCCCTGAGATCACCGGTGGGCCTGGCTCCCGGCGTCGGCCGGGAGGACGTCAGCCCTTATTGTTGCTGGTGAGCGCCGCCACGTCATCCGCCTGTGGTCCCAGGAGCGTTTCCTTGCCGCGGTATCCACGTATTCGTCGGTCTCTGGTGATCCTCTAGATGAGGGGAGCGATGTGTCCCCCTGCTTTGGGAGCAGGGGGCAGCAATTCCGCGACCAGGGAGCTACCCGTCTCGGCCGGCGTGGAACCTGTGGGCCTCGGCGTCGAGGGCGCGCTTGCGTCGTCGGCCCCACCGCCTGCCGCTCCAGAGACCGAGCAGCACCATGGCGCCGACCAGTGCGCTCGTTGCCGTCAGTGCGGGCATGACCGTCTCCCTTATTTCGAGCCCCTCCCCGTGTCAATCCATGATAATTCGCGTTGTGGCGCGCAGCGCAGGATTGGGAACGTACTTCGTGATCGGGAACTGCGATCTCCCGCAGACGACTGGGGGCCGCCCTCAGTCATCCGGAGGAAAACGCAGTTCTCGTAGGGAAAGTACGTTCTCGACGGCGCTCGTGGGTGAAGGCCTCGTGCTGCGATCCAGTGGCAGTTCAATCGGGGTCTCTTACATGAGCGCCCTGGTGAGTGCCGCCGCGTTGGTCCTCAGATAGTGGACGTCACGTAGATAGACGGTGTCGTGGCCGTCGTCGAGGTGGGACTGGAACGCCGTGTCGCCCTGCGCCGCCTGCGACCGCATGTAGCTGACGAGATCAAGCAGCCGTCGGCACGCGGTCTCAACGACCTGAGTCCGATTCACCTCCCCGTACTTGTCGCAGAACAGCCGAGCCCGCCGAACCTGCTCGGCCAGAGAACCGAAACCGACCGTGTTTCCTGGTGCGGTCAGTGGGGCGAAACGATAGATCGCGTAGGCGACGTCGCGGATGCGAGGGCCCGGGTGCGCGGTGTCGAAGTCGATGATTCCAACCAGCCCGCTCCCGTCGAACACGCAGTTGTACGGCGCGAAGTCCCCGTGGCAGATAACCTCGTAGGGCTCAACTGCCTCCAGCATCCAGCCGTCCACCACCTCGGTCGCCAGGTCACTGGTCACCTCGTGCAGTGAGCGCAGCGCTCGGGCCGCTGAGATGAGTGCCTCGTCGCTGCGCAGTGCTGCAGGCAGTGGGTAGCTGCCGGCCCGACCCTCCATGAACTCGAGGACCTGCCGGTCGTCGTCGGACAGGCCCAGGAAACGTGGGGAGTACCTGAACCCCCTGCGCTCCAGCACGGTGAGCAGCCACTCGACATTGGTGCTGCCCTGGCGCCGACTGCGAAGGACTCTGCCACCCACCTTGGTGATCTCGGTCGAGCCGCCCTGAAGGTCCTCGGGAATCTCGCTCATGACACTTTCCCCATCTCTCATCATCCTACGTGGGCGGACGGCGCGAGTGGTCGACGACGGCTACGAGAAGGGCCGGATCAGGCGACCGATCAAGCAGTGAACCTGTCAATGGCTGAGCCGTGACGAAGGATCCGCCCGCACGCCCCGCCGTGAGACGAGGCGACCACGTTGTGTGAGACGCCGCCGCCTCCCGCCCGTGTCCGACCTCCCCGAGCGGTACCGGGACGTTAGGCTCAACACCGGCGCCCACCCGGCCGACGTCGGTCCGCGCCCACAAGCCATCCACATGCCCCGAGAGGATCAGCTGCATGGATCTCTACGAATACCAGGCCAGGAACCTGTTCCGCCGGCACGGCGTCCCCGTGCTCGACGGCGCCGTGGCCACGACCCCCGAGGAGGCGCGCAGCGCCGCGCAGTCCCTCCTCGATGCGGGCAGTGAGCTGGTCGTCGTCAAGGCCCAGGTCAAGACCGGCGGCCGCGGCAAGGCCGGCGGCGTCAAGCTCGCCCGTACCGCCGAGGAGGCCGAGGCCCGCGCCCGCGACATCCTGGGCATGGACATCAAGGGCCACACGGTGCGCGCCGTCCTCATCTCCGACGGCGTCGACATCGATGCCGAGTACTACTTCTCCATCCTCCTGGACCGCGCCGAGCGCCAGTACCTGGCCATGTGCTCGCGCGAGGGCGGCATGGACATCGAGACCCTCGCCGCCGAACGCCCCGAGGCCCTGGCCCGCGTCGGCATCGACCCACTCGAGGGCATCACCCCCGCCGTCGCCCACCGGATCGTCGGGGCCGCAGGCTTCGAGGCCGGCCCCCTGGCCGACGAGGTCGCCGCCGTCATCGAACGCCTCTGGGAGGTCTTCACCGCCGAGGACGCCACCCTCGTGGAGGTCAACCCCCTGGTCAAGGCCGCCGACGGCCGCATCATCGCCCTGGACGGCAAGGTCAGCCTCGATGACAACTCCCGCTTCCGCCACCCCGCCCACGCCGAGCTCGTCGACGACGCCGCCACCGACCCCCTGGAGGCCCGCGCCCGCGAGGCCGGTCTCAACTACGTGCGCCTCGAGGGCGAGGTCGGGGTCCTGGGCAACGGTGCCGGCCTGGTCATGTCCACCCTCGATGTCGTCGCCGGGGCCGGCGAGCGTCACGGCGGCATGAAGCCCGCCAACTTCCTCGACCTGGGAGGCGGGTCATCGGCCGAGGTCATGGCCACCGGCCTGGAGGTCGTCGCCTCCGACCCCCAGGTGCGCGCCATCCTCGTCAACGTCTTCGGCGGCATCACCTCCTGCGACACCGTCGCCCGGGGCATCGTGGCCGCCGTTGAGTCCCTGGGCGGGCTGCCCAAGCCCGTCGTCGTGCGCCTGGACGGCAACAACGCCGAGACCGGCCGCGCCATCCTGTCCGACGCCGCCATCGACGGCGTCACCGTCGTCGACACCATGGACGGGGCCGCCGACGTCGTCACCGCCATCGCCGAGCAGATCAGCGGCCGGCCCGCTGCCAAGGAGGCCTGAGACATGAGCATCTTCCTGACTGAGACTGACCGCGTCATCGTCCAGGGCATGACCGGCTCCGAGGGCCGCAAGCACACCGCCCGCATGCTCTCGGCGGGCACGAAGGTCGTCGCCGGCGTCAACCCCCGCAAGGCCGGCACCACCGTCGCCTTCGACGTCGCCCCCATCGGCCCCGGCGCCGGCGAGGTTCAGGCCGGAACCGTCGAGGTCCCCGTCCACGGCACCGTCGCCGAGGCCAAGGAGGCCACCGGCGCCGAGGTGAGCGTCGTCTTCGTCCCGCCCGCCTTCGCCAAGGTAGCCGTCGTCGAGGCGGTCGACGCCGGCGTGCGCCTCGTCGTCGTCATCACCGAGGGCATCCCGGTGGCCGACGCCACCTGGATGCGCGCCTACGCCGCCGAGCACGGCGTCCAGATCATCGGCCCCAACTGCCCGGGCATCATCTCCCCGGCCCGCTCCAACGTGGGCATCACTCCGCCCGACATCACCGGCCCCGGCCCCCTGGGACTGGTCTCCAAGTCCGGAACCCTGACCTACCAGCTCATGCATGAGCTCTCCGACCTGGGCTTCACCACCTGCATCGGCATCGGCGGGGACCCGGTGGTCGGCACCACCCACATCGACGCCCTGGCCGCCTTCGAGGCCGACCCCGACACCCGCCTGGTCATCATGATCGGTGAGATCGGGGGCGATGCCGAGGAGCGCGCCGCCGTCTACATCCGCGAGCACATGACTAAGCCCGTCGTCGCCTATGTCGCCGGCTTCACCGCCCCCGAGGGGCGCACCATGGGCCACGCCGGGGCCATCGTCTCCGGCTCGTCGGGCACCGCCGAGGCCAAGAGGATCGCGCTGGAGGCCGCCGGCGTCCGAGTGGGGCGCACCCCCAGTCAGACCGCTGAGATCGCTCGCGAGCTCTACCGCGCCCTGGCCGGTGAGGTGAGCGCTTGAGCCTGGTGCGGTCGCGAGCCGCCACCCTGACGTCCTGGGCCCTGTGGTCCCTGCGTGTGGGCATCGAGTCGATCGGCCTGCTCTGGCTGGTGGTGGTGCTGTTGACGGTTGCGGTGTCCATGGCGACATCCAGTCTCAGTGCCGCCACCGCCTTGAGCGCCGGCGAGGCCCTGAGCGTCGGGACGGCACTGTGGAGCCTCGGCTTCGGGGGGACGCTCGCCTCCTCTTCCGCCGACCAGGGTGCTCTCAGCCTGCCGCTGCTGGGACTGACCCTGGCGCAGGTGGGCTGGACCTGGAGCTGCGTACGACGCGCCCGCCCCACCCGCCCGGCGGCCGGGGCGGCCATCGTGGTTTCCGCTGCGGCCATCTCCGCCTTGGCCTGTCTGGCAGGCCCCAAGGGGCTGGGAATCTGGCCTGCGGTCGGCGGCATCGCCGTCATCACGAGCGCCGTTGTCGGCATCCAGCTTCAGCGCGCCGGCAACGGCTGGCCCGCACTGACCCGCTGGTGGAACCGTTGCCCCCACTGGGCGGGGCCGGCTCTGACGCTAGCCCACGGTACCGCCCGTGTCCTGGCCCTGCTGAGCCTCATGGTGGTGGTCGTCGCCGTCTTCATGGGAGCCGGACGGGTCTCGGTCCTACACGATGCCCTGGCCGGCGGCGGATTCATCGCGGTGGCCGGCCTGGTCCTGCTTCAGGTCGCCTGGGCACCGACCCTGCTCATCTGGGCCTGCGCCTGGCTCATCGGGGCCGGCTTCTCCGTCGGCACCGGGACGGTCTTCGCCCCGGACCGCGTGGTGGCGGGCCCCGTCCCCGCTCTGCCGCTGCTGGGGCTGTTGCCGACGGCGCCGTTGAGAACGGTGGGCCTGTGGCTCCCGCTCGTGGTGACGGTCGGGGCCATGGTGGCCGCCTGGAGGCATCGGGCTGTCCTCAACACCCTTCGGGTCCGTCACGCCGTCAGCGCCGCCGGGGCCGCCGCCCTCCTCGTGGCCGGCGGTGTGGGGTTGCTGTGTCTGGCCGCCTCCGGTTCTGTGGGACCCGGTCGTATGACCGACGTCGGCCCACAGGTCCTCTATACAGTGATTCTCGTCTTCGTCGAGGTCGGCGTTGGACTGGCCGCCATGGCGATCCTCGCCCATCCCTACACACGGACCTGGGCCCGGGGCATCCTGCCGGCGGCCTCCCGACGTCGAGATACGAACGAGGAAGACGTTGAAGAGCAGGACGGCGGGACGTAGCCTTCGCCCCTCGAGACCGGACGGTGGACGGCATCAAGGTCCTGCTCGTCCGGAGTCAGCGGGCTGGGGCGTCGGCGCTGCTCAGAGTCCTGATTGCCGCGTCCACGCCGTCGATGAGCCCGGGCGTCACCGCAAGGGCCCCCGACCCGGCCCGGTAGGTCATCCCGGGAATGGGCGTGTATAGGACGTTCGCCTCCAGACTCGTGCGCCCCTCCTCGATGGCCCGCCACGGCTCGGGGTCCTCATGGAAGAACCGCGCGACGCGCTCATCGCAGGCCAGATGCTCCAGGACGTTGTCGGCCGACTTGTGCGCCACTCGCCCCGGCAGTCTGCGGGGAGGAATGTCGGTCTCGTCGTCGTCATCGATCGTGGGAGCCGCCCCCTGGTACTCGATGACGACCAGCTGGGCCCCACTGGGCGAGAGCGCCAGCGCGTGGACGGGGCTGTCCACCGGCCGCTGGTCGATCGCGCTGCCACGGAAGGCGTCGGGGATCCGGAAGCCCTCCAGGACGGCGAACTGCTCACCGTTGGTGGTGTTGAGCCGGCGTGTCAGGCCCAGGATCTCGGCCTGCTGCTCGGCAACCGACGAGGCCAGGTCTCGCATCTCACCGATGACCCGGGAGTCGGCCCCGGAGTCGGCCAGATCGGCGACGGTCTCATCGAGCCGGCCGGGCTCCAGGGCGTCGGCACCGACGACGCCCACGGACTCGGCGAGCTTGCGAAGACGCGCGATATCGGCTTCGACCGCCACCTGCCGCTTGGTGCGCGCCGTGAACAGCGCCTGGCTCTCGGAGAAGCTCTCTGCACCCCGGATCCGTCGGTTGACGGAGAGCTCGGCGGCCAGGTCCGTACCGCCCCCGGCGGGACTCGCGCTCAGAGCCGAGCGCGGCATGTAGGTCATGGCGAAGTCCAGCAGGGCCAAGCACGCCTGCCCCGGTGTGAGTGCGGCCAGGTGGCCTACGAGGCTGCTCGACGACGGCGCTGTGCTGATGCGGCGCCCCGGCGCTCCTAGCTTCAGGACCAGGGACAGGCTCATGGCCACCGTGGCCAGCGCACCGATCGCGTAGAGGAGCCCCTGGGTGCCACTCAACCCGCTCCACCACTGGGAGGACAGACGCGGCAGGGCTGAGAGGAACAGGTTGTCCTCGGTCTCCTTGAGCTCGGGGGCGAGCTGCCAGACGGTGCGCACCTCGTACATGCAGCACAGGAGGAACAGCACGATGCCGACCACCAGGATCCCCAGGCGGAAGCCCTGGCGGGCATTCGGCTCAGCGCCCGGCGTCGTGGCCGCCATGGCGTCGGCGCGCACGCCGCGCACCTGCTCGGCGGTGGCCCGTCCGGCCCGCATGGCGTAGAGACGCCCCTGACGCAGGTCCCCGTAGGCGCCCCAGGTGACGGCCAGGTCGCCCCAGGTGAAGTTCGCCAGCGCCACCACCGAGACGATGAGGGCGCGCACGAACGGCGGCGCCTCGGTGAGGTTGGGATAGCGGGGTGCCGGCGCCCCGGCCACCGTCCAGCCGTGCACGCCCGCGTAGGCGCGGCGGTGGGCGTCCAGGAGCAGGCAGGCGGCCATGAGGATGACGGACAGGGGGATGGCGCTCAGGCCTCCGCCATTGACCCGCCACAGGAACATGAGCAGGGCCGGGAAGCCGCCACCGGAGTCGCTGTGGCCGAGCTGCTGGGCGATCCTGGCGATGTAGGTGGCGTGGTCGCTCACCGACTGCAGGATGACCACCGCCGGCAGGATCCAGGCCACGATCCTCAGCCACACGAGGTTCCTGGCCCCCTCGAAGGCCGGTGAGTCCTTGAGTCGCCACAGTGTGATCGCCAGGGCCACCGCCATCGTGATGTTGGCGGTGCTCACCTGGTTGCTGACCGCCAGGACATTGCTGTCCTCCTGGGTCATCGACCCCGAGGTCCACGGGTTGAAGGAGAAGGGAAGCCGCCCGTTGCCCAGGATCGAGGCGAGCATCCTGCTCTCCTCAAGAGCCCGGATGCCGTCCTTGACGGCTGTCAGGCCGGCGCCGGCGGCGAACCCCAGCAAGGCCCAGTCGGAGGCTGCCAGGCGGCGCATCCGGCCCGGTGCCAGGAACACCACGAGGACCAGGGGCACCAGGGGGCTGAGCACGTCCAGAGCAATGGTCAGGGCGATGCTCATCCCGTTGCCCATGACGGACAGCCCGGCTCGGGTGCGTACCGAGTTCATGATCATGGCCACGATGAGGGACCACACGGCGCCGACGCCGTACATGAGAACCACGGAGCGCCAGCTGATGGTGCGCGTGCGGGCCAGCAGGGCCACCACCATGAGGCACACCGCCATGAACGCCGCTGGGACGACCGCGTAGGCCAGCCGCGGCACGATGAACAGAGCGGCGACGAGCAGCGGGATCATGACGGCGTAGGCCCCGCGCACCACCAGGCTCAAGGCACTGGACAGCCCCGTGTGGCGGCTCCACCAGCGCCGGTAGGCGGAGGCGGCCTCCTGCCACCGCTCGGGAGGAACCCCGCGGTACACCGGTGTTGCTGCGATATTGATGGACGCAGTCATGCTTGGGACTGTATGCGGTATCTTGAGCCGCCCGCAAGGAAACAAGCCGGTCGATCGATTGATTTACCGACGGCGACACCTCGGGTGAGCCGGTCGACCGAAGGCCGCTCGATGGTCCTCAGGCGGCGGCCTTGCCGGTCGGGGGAACCACCGTGAGGCTTCCCGGGTGGAGCCCCCAGCTCGGCAGGGGAGGGCTGTGCTCGGAACTGATGGATGAGTGAGATATGGGTCAGATGCGGACTTCTGCACCCGAAAGACCACTCGGAGACAGCTCTCGGGCTCGCATCCCGGTGCCGGTCGCATGCCGAGTCCACCCGATAAGATCCCGATAAGATGGAGTCGGCCACAACTGGCGAGGGTGGGGCACCACCGGGGAGTGGCCGAGGCCGTCCACGCACGGGACGTCGCCCGCCTGGGCGTCCCATGCCCTCACGCCGCACCAGGAGCATCATGTCCCCGTCGTCCCCTCAGTCGGGCCAGGCCGCCGGCCGGTCCTCCGCCGAGACAGTACCCACCGCCCACGTCGCCACCGAGGGCCTCGTCAGCCCTGACCGCGTTCCCGTGCGTCGCGCCCTCGTCTCCGTCTATGACAAGACCGGCCTCGTCCCCCTGGCTCAGGCCCTGGCCGATGCCGGCGTCGAGATCGTCTCCACCGGCTCCACGGCCGCCACCATCGCTGCCGCAGGCCTGGTCGTCACCCCGGTGGAGGAGATCACCGGTTTCCCCGAGTGCCTTGAGGGCCGAGTCAAGACCCTCCATCCGGCAGTCCATGCCGGTATCCTCGCTGATCGCCGTAAGCCCGACCATCTCGACCAGCTCCAGACCCTGGGCGTGACTCCCGTCGACCTGGTCGTGGTCAATCTCTACCCCTTCACCGATACCGTCGCCTCCGGCGCCGCCTTCGACGCCTGCGTCGAGCAGATCGACATCGGCGGCCCCGCCATGGTGCGCGCCGCCGCCAAGAACCACCCCGCCGTCGCTGTTGTCACCAGTCCCGCGCGCTACGACGCCGTCGCCGCCGCTGTGCGCGAGGGCGGCTTCACCCTGGCCGCCCGCCGCCGGCTGGCCGCCGAGGCCTTCGCCCACACCGCCGCCTACGACGCCGCCGTGTCCACATGGCTGGCCGGGCAGGTCGAGGCCGACGGCGTTGTGAACACTGCCGACGCCGCAGACGTAACCGACTCGGGGGAGCCTGCCGCGCCGCCCGCCTACATCGGTGTCGGATACGAGCGCCTGACGAGCCTGCGCTACGGGGAGAACCCCCACCAGCGGGCCGCCGTCTACCGCACCGCCGGGGCGAGCGGGGGAGTGGCCGGCGCCCGCCAGCTCCACGGCAAGGCCATGAGCTACAACAACTACACCGACACCGACGCCGCCGTGCGCGCCGCCTACGACCACGGCCAGGCCGTCACGGTCGCCGTCGTCAAGCACGCCAACCCCTGCGGCATCGCCATCTCGGCCACCGGTGACGTCGCTGAGGCTCACCGCAAGGCCCACGCCTGCGACCCGGTCTCGGCCTACGGCGGTGTCATCGCCACCAACACAGTCGTCACCGGCGAGATGGCACGTCAGATCAAGCCGGTCTTCACCGAGGTGGTCGCCGCCCCGGCCTTCGCCGACGAGGCCGTGGAGATCCTGTCCACCAAGAAGAACCTCCGTCTGCTCGTCGTCGAGGCCCCCCAGCGCGAGGGCTACGAGATCAAGCAGGTCTCAGGCGGCGCCGTCATCCAGGAGCGCGACGTGCTCAGCGCCGACGGCGACGACCCGGCGACCTGGACCCTGGCCGCAGGGCCCGTCGCGGACGACGCGCTCCTGGCTGATCTCGCCTTCGCCTGGCGCTCGGTGCGTGCCGTGCGCTCCAATGCGGTCCTCCTGGCCCACGACGGCGCCACCGTCGGAGTGGGGATGGGGCAGGTCAACCGCGTCGACTCCTGCAGGCTGGCCGTCGAGCGCGCCAACACCCTGGGTTCCCGCTCCACCGGCGACGCCGCAGTCAACAGCTCCCAGAAGGAGAAGGGTGCCGTCGGCGGGGCTGACGCCGCCGAGGTCCTGGGGGGCACCATTGCCGCACCGGAGCGCGCTCGCGGTGCCGTGGCCGCCTCCGATGCCTTCTTCCCCTTCGCCGACGGGCTTCAGGTCCTCATCGACGCCGGGGTGCGGGCCGTCGTTCAGCCCGGTGGGTCCATTCGCGACCAGGAGGTCATCGATGCCGCCCAGGCCGCCGGCCTCACCATGTACTTCACTGGCACCCGTCACTTCGCCCACTGATGTCCCGGCGGCCTCGTGCCCGGCGGTCTTGTATCGGGCGCCGGCCGGCGCGTTAGGGGGGATGTGGAGAAGGAAGCTCGTGGACCGGCGCCCCCGTGCGCCGATAGGCTCGTCTCCGTGACTCACGACCCGCATCCCCGGCAGGACGAGCACAAGGAGCCCTACCGCACGATCTGCGTCGTCCTTGTGGCCCTCGGCCTGGCCGCGGTTCCCGTCATTGCGCTGCTGGGGCATCGTCGCCTCGCCGTCCTGTGGGCGGCCGCAGGGATCCTGGCGCTGGCCATCGTCCGGATCCAGCGCCCCGACGGCACCTGGCTGGCGGCGCGCAGTCGCCTGTTCGATGTCGTCTTCGGTATCGGTCTGGCCGTGGTCCTGTTCACTCTTTCCACGTACGCAAATCTGCCCCATGTCATGTGAGCGCTGCCTCCGCTGTGCCGGCACCACTGATTTCTCCTGGTGAAGCAGCCCCTTGCTGCTTGTGATCCGCCTCGTGCGGGTGCCCATTTGTCGGTCGGAGCCGCACTGCGATCGGACGTTGTGGCACGCTGGGGCACTCAAGACGTTCCGCCATCGTTCCACACCCTGAAGGTCCCTGTATGTCACGCAATCCCTCGGCCCCGCCGTCACTGGGCCACCGTCTCAGCCACAGCATCCTGACCTGGGTCATCGGCGCCATCGTGCTGGCCCTGCTTCTGGGATCAATCCGGATCGGCGGCCACCCCGCCGTTCCCAAGCCCGTCGGCAACGTCTTCGCGACCTTCTCCGACCTTTTCAGCCAGTTCCTCAACTTCGCCATCCCGCTCATCATCATCGGGCTGGTGACTCCCGCCATCGCCGACCTAGGACGCGGTGCCGGGAAGTGGCTCGGCATCACCACCGCCCTGGCCTACACCTCCACCCTTTTCGCCGGCTTCCTCACCTTCCTGGTGTGTGCCGTCACCTTCCCCCGCCTGCTCGCCGGAACCTCCTTGGCCGACGTCGCCAAGCCTGAGGGGGCACTGACCAGCTACTTCACCGTTGAGATGCCGCCCGCCGTCCAGGTCATGACCGCGCTGCTGCTCTCCTTCGTCCTGGGAATCGGCCTGTCCATGGTGCCCCGGGGCGTCCTGCGCAAGGGATTCATCGAGTTCCGGGCCATCATCACTCGCCTTATCGAGCGGATGATCATCCCGCTGCTGCCCCTGCACATCTTCGGCATCTTCCTCAACCTCACCTACACCGGTGCGGCCGGGGCCGTCATGAAGGCGCTCTTGCGGGTCGTCATCGTGGTCCTCGTCCTGGAGGTCGTCATCCTGACCGTTCAGTTCGTGGTCGCCGGTGTCATTGGCCGCAGGAACCCGTTCAGGGCGCTGGTCACCATGCTGCCGGCCTACCTCACGGCACTGGGTACCTCCTCCTCCGCGGCCACGATCCCAGTCACTCTGCGTCAGACGAAGAAGAACGGCGTGTCCGACGCGGTGGCGTCCTTCACCATCCCTCTGTGCGCCACGATCCACCTGGCGGGGTCGACGTCGAAGATCTTCTCCTTCGCCTTCGCCATCGTCCTCACCCAGGATCTGAACGTCTCCATCACTCAGTGGATCGGCTTCATCTTCATGCTCGGCATCACGATGGTGGCCGCACCGGGCGTTCCTGGGGGCGCCATCATGGCCGCCACCGGCCTGCTGTCCACCATGCTCGGCTTCAACGATCAGCAGGTGGCTCTCATGATCGCCACCTATATCGCCCTGGACTCCTTCGGCACCGCCACGAACGTCACCGGTGACGGTGCCATCGCCATCATTGTGGACCGCATGGCGGGAGGCTCTGTCAACGACGAGGGCGACCCGGAGAATGCCCGTGAGCTCTCCTTCGACGGCATGGCCTACCTCCACGCCGTCAGCGTCAAGGGCGTCGTCAGCCCTGAGGAGCTGGAGGTCTCCGCTGCCGCCACCCGCTCCGACGAGTAGGCCGCTCGAAGCTGCTCAGTCCGAGCCCGTATCGCGCCAAGACCGAGCGGGAGCCAGCGCTGCTGAAGCCCTGGGGCCCGCTCGGTGCAGTCCGCCTGCATCAGTCAGCGTCCGCGGGCGGTCAATGTTCGCAGCGCTCCGGGCTCGGCGAGGAGCTTGGCGGGTGGACCGGCCTGCACCACCGTTCCCGCGTCCATGACGATGACATGGTCGGCCTGCTCGGACCACTGGAGGCGGTGGGTGATCTCAATGATCGTGGCCTGTGGCAGGTAGGTGCGCACTCCAACCCGCACCCGCTCGTCCAGGTCGGGGTCCAGGTGGGAGGTGAACTCGTCGAGGATGAGAACCCCGGGGCGGGCAAGGAGGGCACGTGCCAGTGCCAGACGCTGACGCTGGCCCCCGGACAGGGACTGGCCGCGCTCGCCCACGAGAGTCTCGTAGCCGTCCTCAAGGGCCTCGATGTCCTCGTCGATGCAGGCGGCTCGGCAGGCCCGGCGTACCTGGGCGTCGGTGGCCGACGGTGCCGCCAGGCGCACGTTCTCGGCGATCGTGGCCCTCATGAGGTGGATCCGCTGATCCACCATCCCGACCTCCTGATAAAGGCTGGTCGCGCGCAGGCCGACCACGTCCTGGCCGTCGATGAGGATGCGGCCCGACTCCGGCTCGTCGAAGCGCACCACCAGCTGGGCCAGCGTCGACTTGCCCGAGCCCGAGGCTCCCACGACACAAGTCCACTCCCCGGCCCTGGCCCTCGCGCTCACCTCGCGCACGGCCTGCGCCACGGTGCTCGGGTAGGAGTAGCTGACGTCCTGCCACAGGACCTCGTGGGAGATACCGCCGGTCAGCTCCTCATCGCCGTCGCGCACCTCCACCGGGGCGTTGACGATCTCCCATACCCTCTCGGCCGAGGCGAAGGATGCATGGAGCGCTCCCGAGAGCTCCTCGACGCCTCGTACGGTCTCGCTCATCCGCAGCACCGCCGCGGCGGCTGCCGCCAGAAGGGGCACGTCCTCACCGGAGCCGGTGGCAGGCAGCATCGTCCCCACCATGACGACGACGATCGGTGCGGTCAGGCTCGTAAGCTGGTTGGCGCCCCGGCGCAGCGCGGCCCACCGGACGCTCAGTCGTGAGGCTCCGGCGATCTCGGTGTCGATCCCGGCCATCTCATCGAGACGCTCCCGGCTGCATCCGTACCCGACAACCTCGCTCATGCCCTGTACCGTGTCAGTGACATGCTGAGTGAGGTCCGCTCGCGCCGCTGAGACGGACCGGTATGCCTCCAGGGAGGCGGTAAAACCCAGACGAGGCACGATGAGCAGCTGGAACACCATGAGGGGAAACACCGACAGTGCCACCGGCCAGGAGACTTTCAGACCGATGACCGTGAGCACGACGACCGGAGTGATGGCGGCCGAGACCGCTGGGGCGAAGGTGTGGGCGAAGAAGACCTCGATGCGGTCCACGTCCTTGGTGGCTCGTGACAGCAGATCGCCCGAGTGGGAGGTGACGCTGACCCTGGGGGAGCGGGGGATGAGTGAGCGGAAGATCTGCCCGCGCAGCAGCTCGAGCGCCTTGAAGGCCACCAGGTGACCAAGGAACTGCTCGGCGTAGCGCAGGGCGGCCTTGAGTAGGGAGAGCCCCGCCATCACAGCCAGAATCGGCCAGATGCTGGGCACGGGGGCACTGGTCGCCATGGCCAGTCCCACTGAGGCTGCGGCGTAGGCCCCTAAGGAGAACAGGGTCACACCGCTGAGTATGGCGACGCTGCGGCACAACGTGGAGCCCAGTAGCGGAGACAGGACCGGGCGGGTGACCGCCAGCAGCCAGCGCACCAGCACCGCGCGCGATGGCGGCGCCTGTGTCGAGACATCGGCCTCCTCCTGACCGAGTTGGTCGCTCTCGTCCGGCCGAGCCGCTGATGAGTGTCTGGACTGGATCATGCCCGCCGCTCCTCGCGCCTTCCGGCGGCCGCATCGGCGGCGTCATCAGCTCCGTGGGAATCGGCCTCGGCGTCGTCGGTGCCGTCTGCTGCGCCGGCGGTGGGAGCCTTGGCGGTGCCCACCTCATGAACGCCTCCAGTCTCCACCCTCACGGTCCGGTCCACGGTGGTCAGCGCCCCCGCACGGTGCGAGATGGTGATGACGGTCCGGCCGTGGGCCAGCTGCTCGATGGACTCGACGATGGCGGTCTCGCTGGCCAGGTCCACCTGGCTGGTGGGCTCGTCCAGGAGAAGCACGGGGCGGTCGGCCAGGACCGCGCGCGCCAGGGACAGGCGCTGGGCCTGCCCGCCCGACAGCCCGAGCCCGCCCTCACCGACTTGTGTTTCCAGCCCCTCAGGCATCAGGGACACCTCCTTGTCCAACCGGGCCACCTCCAAGGCGTGCCACATCTGCGATGACGTCGCGCACGGTTGGGCCAGACGCAGGTTGTTCGCGATCGTGCCGGTAAACAGCCACGTCGTCTGCGCCACTAGTGCGGAGGCGGCCCGCACCTCGTCCTGAGTGGTCGCGGTGAGTTCGGTGCCCTCGATGCGCAGCGATCCGCTACTGGGCAGAAGGTTCCCGGCGAGCATTGCCATCAGTGTTGACTTACCGGCGCCCGAGGGCCCCACGACCGCCAGGTGCTCGCCGCGATGCACGGACAGACTCACGCTCTCAAGCACCGGATCCTCGTCCCACGTGGCCCCGACGTCGTCGAGCACCACGGAGGCCTGTGGTACCTCCTTCGCTGAGGTGTCCGCCTGTGTTTCGGGACGTGCTGCGGACTGCGGCAGAGGCCGCGACAGGATCCGGCGGATGGCGCGCTGGTTGGCCATGCCTCCCATCCCCACGTAGAAGAAGGCCCCCACGTGGTCCAGCGGCTCCAGGAGCACGTAGGAGGTCAGCACGATCGCCAGTGCGTCTCCGGCGTCGATCGTCCCGGCGGACAATCGCAGCAGGGCCATCCCTGCAGCCGTGGTGATGAGGAAGAGTGAGAAGAGGCCGTCGGTGAGCAGGATGACGAGCTGATTGCCCGCCAGCAGGCCCATGACTGCGCGCCTATTCGTCTCCCCCTCCAGGCGTAGGCGGGCACTGGTGCGCTCTGCGGCCCGGGCCAGGGTGAGGGTCCGCAGTCCCTGGATGGCGTCGAGGTACTCGGCCGCCAGACGCGTGCGTGCACGCCTCGAGTCCGACGACGAGGTCCGCAGCCGAGAGTGGGCGAAAGCGATGAAGGCGGGTACCACGACGACGGCCAGGGCCAGTACCAGGGCCGGGACCATGTCGACCGTCAGGGCCAGCTCGATGAGTACCAGCAGGGGTGCCGCGGCTGCGGCCAGGGTCGGGGCCAGGAAGGTTTGGCGGTAGAGAGCCACGCGTTCGGCGCCGTCGGTCAGCAGGGAGGCGGTGGCGCCGCTGCGGACGTCGGCGGCACGCGCAGGACCCAGACCGAGCAGGTGTGCCAGCGTGAGCCGGCGCAGGTGAGCCTCCTCGCTGAGCGCGCTGGAGCGGGCGATCCACTGGGACAGCAGCTGACAGGCGGCGCTCAGGACGGCCGCCGCCAACGCCTGGGTGAGCAGGCCGGAGGTCTGCGAGGAGACCAGCAGGGCGCCCAGAGCGCGTCCGGTGGAGATGAGGCACCAGCCCGAGCCCAGGGCGCCCAGCAGTATCAGGCCGAAGGAAAGGGCGCCCGCGCGGCGCCCAACGGGTGAGGAGACCTCGGGGTGGGGCGTGGAACTGCGGCGTAGCGGCACCGCAAGGGGCACGAGGGATCGACGTGAGCTCATCACGGTCCTGAAGACGAGAAATGGGTTGGGGGAGGGCTCCAGGGTATCGATCGAAGAGAGGCGCTGCCAGGAGCGGGGCGGATCTCACTGCGATCACCAGGAACCATCAGGAATCACCAGGGACTGCTGCGGAGCACCACAGTCTCCACGAAAGACGGCTCAGTGGGTGGTGAGAGTCACGAAACATGGTGGATCGGTGTGTTCACCTGAGCGGACGTCATAGCGTTGTCCTGCCGGGCTGCCGCCTGCGGCCCGTGACGACACACGTCTCGAAGGAGTCCTCGATGGCAAACGCTCCCGTCAATATCACCGTCACCGGTGCCGCCGGCAACATCGGCTACGCGCTGCTGTTCCGCATCGCCTCTGGCGCCCTTCTCGGCCCGGATCAGCGTGTTAATCTCCGTCTGCTCGAGATCCCGCCGGCCGTCAAGGCCGCCGAGGGCACCGCCATGGAGCTGTTCGACTCCGCCTTCCCGACCCTGGGCAGTGTCGACATCTTCGACGACGCCAAGGCCGCCTTCGACGGCGCCAACATCGCCTTCCTCGTCGGCTCCATGCCCCGCAAGGCCGGCATGGAGCGCGCCGACCTGCTCTCCGCCAACGGCGGCATCTTCGGGCCCCAGGGTGAGGCCCTCAACGCCGGCGCCGCCGATGACATCAAGGTGCTCGTCGTGGGCAACCCCGCCAACACCAACGCCCTCATCGCCGCCTCCCACGCCCCCGATATTCCTGCCTCGCGCTTCACGGCGATGACCCGCCTGGACCACAACCGTGCACTGGCCCAGCTCGCCTCCAAGGCCGGCTGCCACGTCACCGACATCGACAAGGTCACCGTCTGGGGCAACCACTCCTCCACCCAGTACCCCGACCTGACCCAGGCCACCGTCAAGGGCACCCCCATTACCGACATCCTGGCCGACCGCGCCTGGGTTGAGGAGGACTTCATCCCGACCGTCGCCAAGCGCGGCGCCGCCATCATCGACGCCCGTGGTGCATCCTCGGCCGCCTCGGCCGCCTCGGCCGCCATCGACCACGTGCACGACTGGGTGCTGGGCACCTCCGGGTCCTGGACCTCCTCCTCGGTCATGTCCGACGGGTCCTACGGCGTTCCCGAGGGCATCATCTCCTCCTTCCCCTGCACCTCGGAGAGCGGTGCGTGGAAGATCGTCCAGGGCCTTGAGATCGACGACTTCTCCCGCGGCAAGATCGACGCCTCGGCGGCCGAGCTCGTCGATGAGAAGAACACCGTGGCCTCCATGGGGCTCATCTGAGTCGTCTTCAGCTCCCCGGGGCGGTACTCGGAGTCCGCCTGAGAGCGTGTTCGGGACGACTCGTCCTCGATCCGCTACAGGTCGTTCTCGGGTCGGCGTAACCATCCGATCCCCGGTCTGGTCCTCGCTGCATCACGTGCAGCGAGGACTTTTTTCTGACTGCACGCGAGGACAGTCTGACGAAGTATTGCAATCACTGGTATAGACATGTGAGGACATGCCGGAATTATGATTGTTTATGCAACATATACTTGAGTGTCGCTCAACTTAGGTCTAGTCTCTTCGTCGAGATCAGATGACCTCCTGTCATTTCTCTTCCTCCGCGGCAACGCTGCCGTGGTCATGAGACAACGTCGTTTCTAAGGAGCAGTCCCATGCGTCCCACCCACTACCTCTCCCGCCGCGCTGTGCTGGCGGGGCTGGGAACCACCGCTGTCGCCGCCACCCTGGCCGCCTGCGCGACCTCAGGCGGCTCCGGCTCGAAGTCGGGCGGCTCTGTCGGCCAGGGGGATGACAGCGAGGTCGACGTCGTCACCTGGTGGTCGGCCGGGTCGGAGAAGCTCGGCCTGGATGCCCTGGTCAAGGTTTTCAACGAGCAGTTCGCCAAGACGAAGTTCGAGAACAAGGCTGTCTCCGGCGGAGCGGGCAGCCAGGCCAAGCAGAAGCTGGCGGCCGATCTGGCCGCGAAGAATCCGCCGGACACCTATCAGGCCCACGCCGGTGCCGAGATCAAGGACCACATCGAGGCCGGCTACCTGCTGGACGTCTCCAGTCTCTACGAGGAGTTCAAGCTCAACGAGGCCTTCCCAGCTGCTCTCATGGACCGTCTCAAGGACTCCGACGGCAAGATCTACTCGGTGCCCTCCAACATCCACCGGGCTAATGTCGTGTGGGCCTCGGTTCCCGCGCTCAAGGCGGCCGGGCTCGACCCGGCCAAGCCGGCCACCACCATCGATGCCTGGATCGCCGACATGGAGAAGGTCAAGGCCGCGGGGCTGACCCCTATCACCATGGGCATGGCCTGGACCCAGCTCGAGCTGCTCGAGACCATCCTCATCGCCGACCTGGGGGTGGATGCCTACAACGGACTCTTCGACGGTAAGACCGACTGGGGCGGCGCCGAGGTCACCAAGGCGCTGGATCACTACAAGACGATCGTGGGCTACACCGACGCCTCCCTCTACACCGAGGACTGGGAGCCCGCCATGAAGCCCATCATGGATGGCAAGGCCGCCTTCAACGTCATGGGTGACTGGGCCGTGGCCGGCTTCGATGCCGCCGGCAAGAAGGCCGGAGAGGATTATGTCTACTTCCCGGTCCCGGGCACCGACGGCGTCTTCGACTTCCTGGCCGACTCCTTCACCCTTCCCGAAGGCGCCAAGCACCCCGGCGGTGCCAAGAACTGGCTCAACGCGATCTCCTCCAAGGACGGCCAGATCGCCTTCAATTCCGTCAAGGGCTCGATCCCCGCTCGCACGGACCTCACCGATGAGGAGAAGGGCAAGTTCTCCGAGTACCAGCGCTCGGCCATGGAGTCCTTCGCCAAGGACAAGATCGTCTCCTCCATCGCCCACGGAGCCGCCCTGCCCGCCAAGGCGACCAACGCGATGAACGATGCTCTGACCAAGTTCGCTCAGGGAGCCTCCGACGTCACCGCCCTCCAGGCCGACCTCAAGGCCGCTGCCGCCTCCTGACAGGTCCCCCCGGGGTGGGGACGGACCACATGTCCGCTCCGCTCCGCTCCGTTCCCACCCTCGGGGCCGACCTCCCGCCGATCAGTCGGCCGTCGGTCATCACCACCATCAGCGGATCCTTCCGCCATCAACGCATCAGGAGAACCTCGTGAGCACCAAGACCGCCCCCGTGCGGCGCCGTCGGGCGAGCTGGAAGCAGTGGGGGCCCGGCCTCCTGCTCATCTCGCCCTCAATCCTCCTCGTCGGCGTCTTCGTCTACGGGATGATCGGAATCAACATCAACACCTCCCTGCTGGACATGCACACCGCGGGACAGGTCTCCGGCCGCAGGGGGACCACCGTCGTCGGGCTGAGCAACTTCACGGCCCTGTTCGGCAGCCCGGACTTCCGGCACTCCTTCGTCAACCTCATCCTGTTCACCATCACCTTCCTGGCCGGCACCCTCGTGGTCGGTTTCCTGTGGGCCTGGCTCTTGGACCGCCCCATCAAGGGGGAGGGGATTTTCCGTTCCATCTTCCTGTTCCCCATGGCCGTGTCCTTCGTGGCCTCGGGTGTGGTGTGGCGGTGGCTGCTCAACTCCGCCCAGGGCGAGCAGGCCTCGGGACTCAACCGCCTCTTCGAGATGACCGGCCTGAGGTTCCTGGAGAACTCATGGACCCAGAACACCACCTGGGGCATCCTCGCCATCGCGCTGCCTGCCGTGTGGCAGCTGGCCGGTTATGTCATGGCGCTCTTCCTGGCCGGTTTCCGCGGCATCCCCGACGACCTGCGCGAGGCGGCCCGGGTCGACGGTGCCAGCGAGTGGCAGCTGTACAAGTCGATCATCTTCCCCCAGCTGACCCCAATCGCCCTGAGCGCCGTCATCATCATCGGGCACATGTCGCTGAAGTCATTCGACCTCATCATGTCGATCACGGACCAGCGCACCTACTCCACCAAGGTCCCTGCCATCGACATGTTCAACTTCATGACGGACAACGACTACTCCAACGCCGCCGCCGTCGGCACGATCCTTCTGGTCCTGGTCGCTATCGCCGTCGTCCCCTACCTTGTCCACGACGCCAAGGGCAGGAGGTGAGCGGCGATGGCACAGACTCTCCCGATGCGCGCCCTGCGCCGTCCTGGTTGGGGCCAGACCGCTCGGTTCATCCTGTTGCTGGCCTCAGTGGTCCTCGTCCTCATCCCCGTCTACGTCCTGCTGGTCACCTCCTTCAAGGGATCCGCCGACGCCGACCCCTCCCGCACCTGGTTCCTGCCCGAGGTCTGGGTCACCAAGAACTGGTCCAACGCCTGGAACCAGCTCAGTGGCGGGCTGCTGCGCTCGCTGGCCCTGGTCATCCCCTCCTCGATCATCTCGGCGATGCTGGGAAGCGCCAATGGCTTCGTCCTGTCCAAGTGGCGCTTCCCCGGTGCCAACGCGGTCTTCACCCTCATCCTGTTCGGTATGTTCATCCCCTACCAGGCCGTCATGATCCCACTCATGCGGCTGATGACCAGCGCCGAGGTGGGGTTCGGGATCCATACACTGATCCTCATGCACGTGGTCTACGGCATCCCGATCACGACTCTCATCTTCCGCAACTACTACGAGACCATTCCGAACGAGCTCATTGAGGCCGCGAGGGTCGATGGGGCCGGCATGCTGCGCACCTACGCATCGGTGGTCCTGCCGATCTCGGTTCCCAGCTTCGTTGTCGTCCTCATCTGGCAGTTCACCTCCGCCTGGAATGACTTCCTGTTCGCCCTGTTCTTCGGCGGAGGGGCGCAGTCCGGGCCGGTGACGCTGGCACTCAACAACCTGGCCCACGGATCGATCCTGGCCGACTACGGGGCCTCCATGTCCGGCGCCCTGATCGCCTCAGTGCCCACGTTGGTGGTCTACATCCTGCTGGGCAAGTACTTCGTCGGAGGGCTCATGGCCGGATCGGTCAAGGGCTGAGGACGGCCCGATCTTCCGATCCGGCTCTCGCGGGGCTCGTAGGACCCGCCATCGCATCCGGCTCCCATCCCCGGCTTGGGGACGGGAGCCGGATGTGATGTGATCGGGGCATGGCACGCCGCAGATCCAAGCGCCCTTACGGGCAGGGGCACATTCCCCTGAGCATGGACCGCCTCGCCTCCGTGCCGCGCACCCAGACCGGTCCCGGTGGGGCCGACTTCACTGTGCGCTATCTGCGCGGCGGGGATAAGTCGTACACCTGCCCCGGCTGCCACCACGTCATCCCCGCCGGCACTGCGCACGTGGTGGCTTGGACCAACGAGTCCCTCTTCGGAGCCGACCGTGGCCTGGAGGAACGCCGTCACTGGCACACCTCCTGCTGGGAGCGTCGTCTCTGGTAGACGAGCGGGAAAATGGGGCAGCGACACGCTTGCGGGTCACACGAGCGGCTCCGGGGCACGCCCCTCCCAGCCCGGTAGCAGACGGTTCAAGGCGAACCGTAGCGGTACGATGTCGCCGTCGCGCCCGCCCTCGCCGATGGTCATCGGCACCGGTTGACTTTCGGGCCTGACCCCGCGCAGGCGCTGGCTCAGGCTCAGCGGCATCGACAGGATGTAGAACCGTCCCTCCGTGTCGATGCCGACGGTTCCATCAGACCGCAGGTACCAACCGTGCAACGGGGTGCGGGCGGTTCCACCGGAGTAGCCGCGCACCCGTAGCGGCACCGCCTCCAGGCCGTCGTTGCGAGCCACCTGGAGGAAGAGATCGACGATACGGGCAGCTCGGGCGTACTCGGCGTTCTGGCGCTCTTGAAGCATGCGCGCCCGTTGACCGGCGGCCTGACGGCGTGACTCCGCCCAGCCGGAGTCATCGGAGTCATCAGAACCGGCGGTACTGGATGCCTCGTTCCCGAACCGGGCGTCGTCGACGGCTGTCATTGATCGGTGCTCAGCGGCGCCCCTTGCCCTGGCGGGAACTGCGGTTGCCGGCGCTGCCGGACCCGCCCGAGCTCCTCGGAGGAGGAACGTTCTCGAGGCGGCCGGCGCCACCCTTGTGGGTGTTCTTCGGGGCTGACTGCGCTTCCGTCCGCCGGCCACCGCCCGGGGCCGTACTGTTCTTGTTCCCGGCGGGCGTCGAGGCGGAGGTGGCCGACGGTGCCGAGGCAGTCGATGTGGCTGATGTGGCGGATGCCGCCGATGCGGCGGAGTTGTTCTCGCTGCCGGCTGTGTCGGCGCTGCTGCCGGCGGCCGGCGCCGAGGCGGCAGAGGACCGCTCCTGCACAGGCTCCTGCGCGTCCGGGGACAGGGGTGAGACATGGTCATTGAAGACTGGTGCCTGGGGCAGGACGCCGCCCAGGACGCCTCGCATCTCCGCGAGGTAGGCCGAGACCGAGTCGCGCTGGCGTTCGAGCTCCTCGAGCTGACGGGCGGAGACCTGGGCGGTGACGTCGGCATCGGCCTGGGCGTCGCCGATGATCTGCTCGGCCTCGATCCGGGCCTGGGCCAGGGTCTCCTCGGCCTGGGCAATGGCCTCCTCCTGACGCTTGCGAGCCTCGGCGTCGGTGCGAGCGCGTACCTCCTCGGCTCGCGAGAGTGCTTCCTGGAGGCGTTCCTCGGCCTCTTGCGCCTGGATCTGAGCCTGCTCCTGCATCTCCCGGATGCGTTCGCGGGCGGCCTCATGGGCGTCGGAGTCCTCTTGGGCAGCCTGTTCGTGCGCGGCGGCGATCTCCAAGGTGGCCTGCTGACGCAGCTCGGTGGCTTCTGAGCGGGCGGCGGCCGCCTCGTCGGCGGCCGAGCGGCGCAGAGTCTCGGACTCGTTGCGCGCGGCAGTGAGGATGTCCTCGGCCTCGCGCTGCGCCTTGCCGACGGTCAGCTCGGCCTCCTGCTTGGCGGCCGAGAGAATCTCCTCGGCTTTTGCCGAGGAGGTCTTGTGCAGCTCGTCGGCCTCGGCGGCAGCGGCTTCGCGGTTGGCGGTCGCGTCGCGCTCGGAGGTGATGGCGATCTCGGCGGCCTGCTTGCGTGCCTGGGACAGGACTAGTGCGGCCTCTCGTTCGGCGGAGGCACGTAGTTCGGTAACGGCCGCCTCGGAGTCGGCGGAGATCTGAGCCGCCTTGCGCGAGGCGGAGGAGACGAGCTCCTGGGCACGGGCCTCGGCGTTGGCCAGCGCGGTGGAGGCCTCTCCCTGGGAACGGGAACGCAGTTCGCTGGCCTCGCGACGAGCGTCGGCGAGCAGGGTCGCCGCCTCCGAGGCACTTCGCTCGGAGAGGTTCTTGGCGTTGGTACGGGTGCGGGTCAGCAGGGCATCCGCCTCGGCGTTGGCCTTGGAGAGCACCGAGGCGCTCTGCTCCTCGGCGCTGCGCAGGAGCTGCTCGATCCGTGAGCCCAGGCCGGCGTAGGTCGGTTTGTCGGACTCCCGCAGTTTGCGCTGGGTGTCGGCCAGCTCGCCGGCCAGCGTCATGGCGCGCTGATCGAGGCTGGCGACCTCACGACGGGCGTCGGCCAGCTGGCGCGAGAGCTGCTCCAGTTTCCGGTCGACCTGAGCGCGGTCGTAACCGCGCATTGTGATAGCAAACTCGCTGTATTCCTCAGCCACGTCGGGTTCCTCCTCCTGGCGAGCCGGGGACGCTCGCCGCTGGCCCAAGAGTAACGATTGGGTATGATCGGGACGGCGGTCACGAAAGAGTGACGATATGCACAATCTAGCAGGTGAAGCTTCTGTTTCGAGCGGTCTGGTCGGGATAGCCGAGGATCTGACGGATACAGGCCGATCGTGGCATGCCGTTTCTCCGACCGTTCATCCGGCTCCTTGTGGGGAACGAGTTGCCGCTTGGTGCTAGGGCACGACCTTTTCTGCTGGCGAGGAGGCGGGAGAGATCGCTTCGCTCAGCGCGTGTGTCACTGTGATTTTGCGCTGAGGTCGGTGCGGCCGCGGGGTCCGTCGTGCGATTCTGGTGTGTGTCGAGCACCTGGTGAGTGCTCACAGCGACGGTCTGCGCCTGCAGTTGGCCGTCGCCAACCGTGTCCGCGAGCAATAGGAGACCCGCGTCGTGACTCGACGTATCTTGAGCGTGGCGGTGACCGTCCTCGGGCTGGTCCTCATCGTCCTGGCTGTCTGTTCGGCCACCATCTGGAAACCCAGCTCCAAGGTTGAGGCGACGCTGTCCTCCGGTCCTTCCCAGCCCTACGTCATCACCGCGCCCGGGGTCTTGAGCGGCGCGGACTCCGATATCACCGTGACCGCGAAGTCCTCGGGAGGCAAGGACGTCCACCTCTTCGTGGCCCGTGCGGCCGACGTCGAGGCCTGGTTGAGCCCCGACGCCGACAATGCGCTTCCCTACACGGTGGTCACCGGTGTTGACGCCGATGCCGGAACTCTGTCCTCCAGGGATGAGACCCAGTACTGCCCTGCTCCGTCAGCGACCCCGACGCCCTCCGCCGCGGCGCAGGAGGCGCAGTCCTCCGCCTCCGCCCAGAGCAGCGCATCATCGCCTGCCTCAGGGGCCCGGTGCTCGCAGCGTAAAGCGAGTGCTGTGAGTGCTTCTGGTTCCGATCTCTGGCTGGGAGAGAAGGCCGGCGGCTCCTCGGTCACCTTCAACACTGCTGAGGCCGCCGACCGTGCGCTGCTGCCGCGCAAGAACGTCGACGAGCAGATCGTCGTCATGGCGATGACCGACGGCGAGGCCCAGGCGCCCAACCTGACTATGAGCTGGTCACGGCAGGTGGAGACACCCTGGTACTTCTACGGTGGCCTGGTCCTGGGAGGCTTGCTCGTGCTGGCGGGTGTCTTCCTGTTCTTCATCGATCTCCAGCTGCGTCGCTCCGACTCCGAGCGGAGGACCCGTGCGGCTGAGCGCGCGGCTCGCATCGCCAACGCGGACGGCGTCTCCACTGAGGGCATCCCCCAGGTGGATGATCCCGACCGGCAGCTGACCCGCCGGGAGCTGAGAGACAAGGAGCGTGCCGAGGCCGCCGGGGAGGCGTGGACGGACCCGCGAACAGGGCGTGTCTACCTGGATGGTGTTGTGGCGTCCTCTGTTCCCCAGGCGTCTGAGACGCTTCGCGATGGCGGCTTCGATGATGGCGTCATGTGGCAGGAGGGCGAGGACCATGCGGTCGCGGGTGTCGCCCGAGGGGCTGCGGTCGTTCCCGGTCTGGATGAGGCGGCCACCCAGCAGTACCGGGCCGCGCGCGCACTCGAGGATGATGGCGAGGCTCTGATGATCGCCTCGGACGAAACCGACGTATTAGGTACCCACCGACTCACCGAGGAGCCGGCCCACCCCGACCCCTTGAGCCGTCATGACCATGTGGTCCCGGACGGAGACATCGCCCCTGATGCGACCGACGACGTCGAGAACTCCTCTGACCTGTCACACGCGTTCCCGCAGGATCACCCCGGCAGCGACGTGATCGGTGAGGCAGGCGACGAGCGGGTATTCGACGGGCGTACGGCGGAGTTCACCGATCTGACGACGGTGGTTCCGGCCCAGGACGCGGATCCCTGGGCGACCACCGGGTCCGAGCCCCAAGATGCGCAGTCCTGGCCTGCGGCGGAGCAGCCGCGCCCGGAGGCGACCGTCGCGCCGCAGGGCCCGACTACCGAGAAGGCGGAGGAGACTTTCTTCGCCGTCACCGCCTCCGCGGACTCCTCCGCGACGTCGACGACGATGTCATGGCCCAACTACTCGGGCGGCGTCGAACTGCCTCCCGCCGTTGACCCGGCCGCCATCCAGGCGGCAGACGCCGAGCCTCTCGGCGAGCCCGATCCCACTGCGGACCCCGACAACCAGGAGCACGCATGAAGTCCACCCGTCGAGCCTTTCTCAGTGCAGGCGGTGCCTCCGCCCTCGCCCTGGGGCTGACCGCCTGCTCGAAGTCCCAGCCGAAGCCTGGCCAGACCCTCGCCTCTGGCACCCCGATCGCCGAGCCCGTCCTCAACGACAAACAGCTCGATGACATCCTCCAACGCGTCCAGGCCGGTTTGGACGACGCGGACAAGGAGAAGAACGCGGACAAGCTCAAGGAGGTCCTGTCCGGCCCCGCGGCCCGGATCCGCGCAGCCGAGTACGCCACGGCCTCCGCCAGCGGGAGTAACGACTATATCCACCCCCTGTCCACCAAGAGTCAAGGCGGGGGCGTGGGGCAGACCGTGGGATTCCCCCGCAACGCCGCCGTCGCCTCCGAGGGCGCCAGCCCCTCGATCCTGTCCCTGGAGCAGAACTCGGCCCGCGACCAGTTCAAGGTATGGGCCTGGGTACAGGGATTCTCGGTGCAGAAAAGCATTCCTGTTCTGACAAAGCAGACGGCCCAGCGCGCCAAGCAGGTGACCGCCGACTCCGCCGGTCTGGTCTCCACCCCTCAGGCGGTGCTCGCCGCCTATGTTGATGCACTCAACAACCCCGAGGGCGAGAACGGCAAGGCCTTTCCGGATGACCTGCTGCGCCAGAAGATCCAGGCCACCCGTGCCACCAATCTCAACTCCCTGGGTGAGGTCACTGTGACGGCCGCCGCCGGCTCGGATGGGTTCCAGGGCCTCCAGCTGGAGGAGGGCGACGGCGGGGCGCTCGTCTTCACGACCCTGACCTACACGGTTGTCTACAAGCGCACGGTCGACGGTTCCGACCTCACCCTGCAGGGTGATGTCGCTGCTCTCATGGGCGGTAACCAGAAGATCGTCGGTACGGTCACCGCAACCTACGACTCCATGGTCGCCTTCGCCATCCCCAAGGAGGGAAGCGGTGAAACGGCTGCGATTCTGGGAGCCGAGACAGCGCTGATGAAGGTCGACCGGGACGATTCCCAGGCACCGGCCCCGACGGCGCCGGCCTCAACCAGGCCGTCCTAAGCGTCGCCCACTCTCGGCCTGTCTCCGCGACCGTTTCGAGGCTGGGGGCGGCGCTCCCGAGCGCTCACCCGTGCACGACGCCTCTGATAGGGCCGATCACTCAATGACTCCGACCACTGAAGCAACCGGGCCGCGGCCCGAGGAAGGCAGCTGCCATGAGCATGTTCGGCGCCGTCGACCTGTCCACTCTCGCTCCCCACGCCAAGTCGATGAATCCTGCCAGTGGAGCCGCGGGCTCGGCCTCGCGTGGTGCTTCGGCCCCCGCCTCAGGATCTGCTGGTAGTGGGCTGCCGGTGCCACTCGTGGTCGACGTCGATGCCTCCAGTCTGCGTGATGTCGCAGAGGTCTCCACCCGGGTGCCCGTCATCGTCGTCCTGCACAGCCCACGCAGCCAGGCCAGTGCCGACCTCGCGGCCGACTTGGAGAACCTGGCCGGGCAGTACGGCGGACGCTTCCAGGTGGCGCGCGTAGATGTTGATGCCGCCCCGGAGGTCGCCCAGGCGCTTCAAGCACAGGCCGTTCCCACAGTGATGGCCCTTGTCGCTGGTCAGCCGGTGCCCATGTTCCAGGGCTCGGTTCCTCAGGAGCAGCTGCGCTCGATCATCGACCAGCTGTTGGAGGTCGCGGCCGCCAATGGCGTCAGTGGAACCATTGCCGTCGACGCCGCGGCCGGTGCCGACTCGCGGGCCGAGGAACCGGAGGAGACCGAGGTCGAGCGCGCCGCCCGGGAGGCCATTGAGGTCGGTGACTTCGCTGCCGCCGAGGAGGTCTACACCCATGCCATCGCGCAGAACCCGAGCGACGACGACCTCAAGGTGGCCCGTAGCCAGGTGCGCCTCATGGCCCGGCTGGACGGCCAGGACCCCCACGAGCTGATCGCCGCGGCCGATGCAGCCCCGACCGACCTCGAGGCGGCTCTGGCCGGGGCAGACGCGGCCCTGGCCCTCGGCGAGGTCAACGCCTCTCTCGGCCGGGCCCTGGAGGCCGTGCGCACCCATCAGGGGGAGGAGCGTGAGAGTGCCCGCCTGCGTCTGCTCGAGCTTTTCGAGATCATCGGATCCACCTCCCCGGAGGTGGCCCAGGCCCGCCGCCGTCTGGCCTCCCTGCTCTACTGAGCGCCTGTACCGACGGCCCCGACAGACACGAGTGCCCCTCACCAGTACGGTGAGGGGCACTCGCCTATGCCGAGGGCTCGGAGTCAGGCGATCGGCTCGGGGTCGATCTTCCAGACCTCACGGGCGTAGTCGCTGATGGTGCGGTCGGAGGAGAAGCGGCCCGAGCGGGTGATGTTCACCCAGGCCTTGCGCTGCCAGGCGCGGGTGTCGGCGTAGTCAGTCGCCATGGCGTCCTTGGTCTCGCGGTAGGAGGCGAAGTCGCCCAGGACGTAGTAGACGTCGGCCGGCTCGTAGGAGGGCTCCAGGAGGCTGCGGCGCAGGTCGGCGAACCAGCCCGATCCGTTGTCGTCGAGGGTGCCGTCGGTGAAGGCGTCCAGGACGCGCTTGAGGCCGGGGACGTTCTCGTAGTGCCACACCGGGTTGTAGCTCTCGCGCAGGCCGGGCAGCTCGTCCTCGGTGGCGCCGAAGATGTAGGCGTTGTCGTCGCCCACGGCCTCGAGGATCTCCACGTTGGCTCCATCGAGCGTGCCCAGGGTCAGGGCGCCGTTCATCATGAACTTCATGTTGGAGGTGCCCGAGGCCTCCTTACCAGCCATCGAGATCTGCTCGGAGACGTCGGCGGCCGGGATGATGTGCTCGGCCGGGGAGACGTTGTAGTTGTGGACGAAGACGACCTTGATGGTCTGGGAGACGACCGGGTCGTTGTTGACCAGATCGGCGATGGCGTTGATGAGCTTGATGACGCCCTTGGCCCGGATGTAGCCGGGAGCCGCCTTCGCCCCGAAGATGAAGACCCGCTTGGGGACCTTCAGGCTCGGGTCCTGCTTCATGCGGAAGTAGAGGTCCAGGATGTAGATGGCGTTGAGCAGCTGGCGCTTGTACTCGTGGAGGCGCTTGATCTGCACGTCGAAGATCGCCTCGGGATCGATCTCGAGCCCCTCGCGCTGGGCGATCCAGGCGGCGAACTCCACCTTGTTGGCGTGCTTGATCTCTGCCAGGCGATCGTAGACGGAGTCGTCGACGGAGTCGGTGTGCTCGGCCAGGACGGTGAGGTCCTTGACCCAGGCGTCCGAGCCCGTGACCTCGTCCAGGAGCGCAGACAGCCTGGGGTTGCACTGGCGCAGCCAGCGGCGGGGGGTGACGCCGTTGGTCTTGTTGTTGAAGCGCTCGGGCCATATGGCGTGCCACTCGCCCAGGGTCTCGCGCTTGATGATCTCAGTGTGCAGTGCGGCCACACCGTTGATGGAGTAGGAGGCGTAGCAGGCGATCCACGCCATGCGCACCTTGTCACCGGAGACGGGGGCCATGTAGTCGATGGTGGCCTGGTCCAGGCCGCGCTCGGCCATCTCGACGCGGAAGCGGCGGTCGATCTCCCGGACGATCTCGGTGATGCGCGGGAAGAGACGGTCGAAGATGGAGATCTCCCAGGTCTCCAGGGCCTCGGCCAGCACTGTGTGGTTGGTGTAGGCGAAGGTCTTGGTGACCACGTCCCAGGCCGCCTCCCAGCCCAGGCGGTGCTCGTCCATGAGGATGCGCATGAGCTCGGGGATGGCGAGCACCGGGTGGGTGTCGTTGAGCTGGATGGCGTTGTAGTCGGCGAAGCCGGACAGGTCCTCGCCGTGGTGCTTCACGTAGTTCTCAACGATCTGCTGGAGGGAGGCCGAGCAGAAGAAGTACTGCTGGCGCACCCGCAGGACCTTGCCCTCGTAGGTGGTGTCGTTGGGGTAGAGGACGCGGGAGATGTCCGAGGTGCGCTCGCGCTCGACGATGGCCTCGGTGAAGCGCTGGGAGTTGAAGGCGTCGTAGTCGAACTCCTCGAGCGGCTCCGCCTTCCACAGACGCAGGGTGCCCACGTTCTTGGTGCCGTAGCCGGTGATGGGCATGTCGTAGGGGATGGCGCGCACGGTCATGTCCCGGTAGCGCACCAGGCGCTGGGCCTCCTCGTGGCGGATGACGAAGGGGTAGCCCTCCTCCATCCAGGGGTCGGGGTGCTCGGTCTGGAAGCCGTCCTCGAAGACCTGCTTGAACAGGCCGTAGCGGTAGAGGATGCCGAAACCGTTGACCGGCAGGTCCAGGGTGGCGCAGGAGTCCAGGAAGCAGGCGGCCAGGCGGCCCAGCCCGCCGTTGCCCAGGGCGGCGTCGGGCTCCTGCTCCAGGACGTCGGAAAGATTCACGCCGAAGGAACCGACGACCTTGCGGGCCTCATCGACCATGCCCAGGTTGGACAGGTTGTTGAGCAGGGCGCGGCCCATGAGGAACTCCGCGGAGAAATAGTGCTCCTGGCGTCCGGCGCTGTACTTCTGCTCAGTGGCGTACCAGTCGTCCGCGATAGTGTCGACGACGGCGGCGGACAGGCCCTGCCACACCTCCATGAGGGTGGCCGCGGTAGCGGGTCGACCGGATACGGCGCGCACCTGCGCGGGGGCGCTCGTGACCAGCTTCTGTGTCATTCTTCTTCCCTTGTCAGGCTTCGTGGTCGCCGACTGCAAGAATCTCGCAGCGGACTGAAAATAAGCGTACATCGACGAGGGTCGGGCCGTCCGGTCTGCGCTGGGAGTACAGGGCGTCGGAGGCCACGCTCCTGTGCGAGACAGTGCTCAGACTACCGGCTCATAGGTGATGGTGTGGGGCCGACTTCAAGGTCCCGATCACGTTGGTGGCTCAGAGGCCGCCTTGGAGGGCGGTGCGGAGGCGACCCGGCTCGTGAGGTACGCCGAAGAGCGTGCCGACCGCCGACACCGCCCTCGGCCGGGGACATCTCACGCGTCCGGGGACCGAATCCCTGTCCCTGGACGCGCAGACCGCACCCGGCGGCGTCGAATGTCCCCGACGGGGAGGGCACCGCTGACCATCACTCGCCCCCCGGTGCTCCTGGCTCAACCTCTCAAGCACTGCGGTGGGGCGAGAGCCACTCGAGCCGCTCGCCCCACCGCAGTGCGTGATTTCAGACCGGGTCAGTCCTTCGCCGGACGCAAGAAGGCTGCGCCCATCGGGGGGATCCGTAGGCGTGCCGAGGCCGGGCGACCGTTCCAGGGCAGGTCCTCGGCCTCAATGTGGCCCAGGTTGCACACGCCGGAGCCGCCGTACTCCTCGGAGTCGGTGTTGATGATCTCCTCCCATTTCCCGGCGAAGGGCAGACCCACCCGGTATCCCTCGTGCGGGGTGCCGGCGAAGTTGATGACGCAGACCATGAGGTCGGCCTTGCCGTCGGCGTCTGTTCCCTTGCGCAGGTAGGACAGGACGTTATGGTCGCCGTCGCCGGCCTCGATCCACTCGAAGCCCCGGTGGGAGAAGTCCTCCGACCACAGAGCCGGCGATTTCAGGTAAAGGCGGTTGAGGTCGCCAACCAGGGCGAGCAGGCCCTGATGGCCCGGGTCGTCCAGGATCCACCAGTCCAGGGAGTTGTCCGCGTTCCACTCGGTTCCCTGCCCGAACTCCTGCCCCATGAACAGCAGTTGCTTGCCGGGGTGGGACCACTGGTAGGCGTACAGTGCGCGCAGGCCCGCCAGCTCCTGCCAGGGGTCTCCCGGCATCTTGGACAACAGGGACCCCTTGCCGTGGACGACCTCGTCATGGCTCAACGGCAGAATGAACTGCTCGGAGAAGGCGTAGACGAGGGAGAAGGTCAGCTCGCCGTGGTGGTAGCGGCGATTGACCGGGTCCTCGGCCAGGTAGCGCAGGGTGTCGTTCATCCAGCCCATGTTCCACTTCAGGCCGAAGCCCAGGCCTCCGTACTCGGTGGGGGCGGTCACGCCGGGCCAGGCCGTGGACTCCTCGGCGGCCATGATGATGCCGGGGTTCTTGCGGTAGGCGGTGGCGGTGGCCTCCTGCAGGAAGCTGATGGCCTCCAGGTGCTCGCGGCCGCCGAACTGGTTGGGGTGCCACTGGCCGTCCTGGCGCGAGTAGTCCAGGTAGAGCATGGAGGCCACGGCGTCGACGCGCAGACCGTCGGCGTGGAACTCGTGGAGCCAGTACAGGGCGTTGGCGACCAGGAAGTTGCGCACCTCGTTGCGGCCGAAGTTGAACACGTAGGTGCCCCAGTCGGGGTGCTCGCCGCGCTGCGGGTCGGGGTCCTCGTACAGCGGGGTGCCGTCGAAGCGGGCCAGGGCCCACTCGTCCTTGGGGAAGTGGGCGGGCACCCAGTCCAGGATGACGCCGATGCCGGCCTGGTGGAGCTGGTCGACCAGGTAGCGGAAGTCGTCCGGGGTGCCGAAGCGCGATGTGGGTGCGTAGTAGCCGGTGACCTGGTAGCCCCAGGAGCCGCCGAAGGGGTGCTCGGCCACCGGCAGGAACTCGACGTGGGTGAAACCGGCCTCCTTGATGTAGGGGACCAACTCCTCGGCCAGGCCGCGGAAGCCCAGACCCTGGCGCCACGAGCCGATGTGGACCTCGTAGATGCTCATCGGGCCGTTGTGGGGGTCGGTGGTGGCGCGCTTGGCCATCCAGTCCTGGTCCTCCCACTCGTGGAACTGGTCAGTCACCACCGAGGCGGTGGCCGGGGGCACCTCGGTGGCACGGGCCATCGGGTCGGCCTTCTGGTGCCAGGAGCCGTCGGCGAAGCAGATCTCGAACTTGTAGCGCGCACCGACGCCGACGCCGGGGATGAACAGCTCCCACACGCCCGAGGAGCCCAGGGAGCGCATGGCGGTGGCGGTGCCGTCCCAGTAGTTGAAGTCGCCGACGACGCGCACGGCGCGGGCGTTGGGAGCCCACACCGCGAAGGCGGTTCCCTCGACCTCGCCCATGGGGCCGTCGTAGCGCTTGACGTGGGCGCCCAGGACCTCCCACAACTCCTCGTGACGGCCCTCGGAGATGAGGTAGGTGTCCATCTCGCCCAGGGTGGGCATATAGCGGTAGGGGTCATCGACGGTGGTGGTCTCGTCACCGTAGGTGACCTCGATGCGGTAGTCGGGGATCTCCTGACCAGGCAGGACGGCGACCCACACGCCGTCCTGCTCGTGGGTGGCCGGGTAGGTTCCCTGCCGGGTGACGACGACGACATTATCGGCCAGGTGACGGACAGTGCGGACGGTGACCCCGTCCTCGCCCACATGAGCGCCCAGGACCTCATGCGGATCGTGGTAGCGCGCGTAGGCGACGTCAGCCAGCAGCCATGGTGCGACTCGGGTGGGGGTGGGGCCGTCAGGGGGCCTGGGGGCGTCGGCGGGCTCGGAGGCCTTGAAATCGTTCATGCAGCAATTCTTCCATGCGAGGGCGGCTAGGGGGAGGGGTTGGGGCGCGAATACGGCAGGATATCGGTATTTGGGTAAGGACCCCGGCACGGCGCGTTGGCAGCGACGTAACTGGTTGGCGCGCCGCGCCGGAGTGTCCCCGGCTTCATGCGCGTACAGGGCCAAGGTACTAGACCAATGACTCCTGCGGGTGCGGTTCGGTGTGGAATCGCAGGGAACCGTCACCCTCAACAGCCCTACAACCGGCTATCAGTCCACGCAACGACATAAATCTCTGGTCCTTCTCCCGCCCCAACCTGGGGCCTCGTCACGTTCCTCCAACGAATCACAGTCTCCTCACGGCCTCTATTCGGAGATGTCACGGCAAGTCGTCGTCCATGGGGATCGATGCGTGTCACTGTGAAACTTCTAGGCGATGGATGTAGACCGGTACGATCAGCCTTGGCAACGGCCTCCTTAGCGCACCAAGTGACAGTCCACCAATCCGTGTTAGGAAAGGCTGCCTCGGCACGTGCGATGAGCTCCTGCTCCGCTGAGGTCCATCCCATTTCTCTCGTCTGACTGCTGCGAGGGCCGCAGGCCTCAATGTCGATGCCCGGCGCCACGCCTCCCCGCCGTGCAAGGGCTACGGCCAGCCCAGGAACATGCGCGATGGAAACGGAAATGCCGTCGACCTCATCGAAACCGAAACGTCCGCGTACCTCTGGAGCACCGTCCGGGCCCTCAAGAAGGGTAATTTGAGCCGGGAAGATCGGTTTGGGGTTCTCCTTCCACAACAGTTCGCGTACTGCGTCCTTCGCCGCGATGCGACCCAGGAGCCAGTGCCTTTGGCGTAAAGGCGGAAGCGCGTCGTATCGGCGACGCTCAGGAGTTCCCAGGTAGTTGCGCATCATCATCTGGCGAGAGGGCAGATTGCTCCAGGGCTCGGCACAAAATACCCATTCCCCGTCCAAAGAGCGCGAGAACGCGTGAAACTCTGGCCAGTGCTCCACGGCTTGCGTCCGTGGTGAAGTGTTGAACCTCCGGTCCACCCATCCGTGGGCTCTGCAAATGATCTCGCCTTGAAGACTGAGCACAATATCAGCTGTCACGGCATCGTCTTCCAGGCCAGTAATGCTTACATGACAGTCAAGGTCTTCGCCGGAAGTCGGAATATCGGTGAAGAAGACGATCTCACCAATTGCGGCCGGCAGCATTCGAGCATTCTCCGTCTGGTTCTCAATGAGCCAGTACCCGAACACTTGACCCATTCCGTCCAGGACGGCCCCGGGAACCCTGGAAGGGCGAATGCGTCCCGAGATGCCCTCCGGACCGAACGGCCCGATGCTGGTGAGGCCCTGAAAACTGGGCCCATGAAAAAGAAAGCGCTTGTCGTACAGGTCACGTGCCGAGATTGCGCACGGCTTCCAAGAGTCAGGAACGTCAGGGGCTGTTGCATGTGTTGCAGGGTACTGTTTTGCCAGCTTTACTGACGCGCTGGCGTAGTCGCCGAATCGAACAGCAATCCAGCCATCGTCCTGAGTGCTGCACTGGAGTGGAACATCGTGACGCGGTTCAGCCGGGAGCCACCTGAGGAAGCGGACGTTCCGGAAGCCAGTGACAACCATACCCGTGTAGTGGTTCTCGAGAACCTCTTGAATGAAGGCCAGAATAGTGGTCCCAGGAACTACGGGCCAACGATCCTCCACGTCGGGCCAATGAGGTGGCTGCCGGTAGAAGCAATGATCCAGCAGATAGGGCATTGTTTCTGCCGATATTGTAATAGAGGGTGGAATCGGTTTCGGCGTCGGAGTGCTGTCCTCGAGTTGGACCGTTGTGATCCTGCTCGCTTCATTCAATGTGGGCACCTGTGCCAGTGGTGTGCCGAGATTCAAAGTCACATCGAACGCAGTAGGCGACTTTCTCTCGCCACTGGAGAACCTTCCGGTATCCGTCAGTAACACGTCCTGCACGTCCTCCCTGCCCATGCACCATGCCAATTCGCGAGCCCATAGGGAGTCGAGCGCAAAGTGCTCCAGATCTGGGCGTATCTGAGTACACAGATGAGGACGTTCTCCAAGAATCGAGTCTATGAGGCTGGTGGATGTTCCGCTACCGAGTTGGATGAAAAAACGTGCTCCGTGGTCATATAATGCCTCGATAGTCTCACGGAATTTAACGGGTTCGGCTATTGCCGCCACCGCCTGCTCCGACAAACCGACCGGGTCCATATCGTACTGTGCGGCGGATGCGGAGGACCATACTGGCGCCGTTCCTCTCGTCCAATTCAATGATTCCAGTGCCTGACGCAGGACATCAACATGAGGCTGAATGGCCTGCGTGTGGAAGGCGGACCGAAGTTCAAGACGTCTCGCAGTGATGCCTGTCGAACGAGCCCGCTCACACACGGTCTCCAGTTCGCCGTCCGGACCGCCGATCAGGCACTGTGAAGGGCCGTTGTCATGAGACAGGCCAGAGTGCTCCAGCCCCTCAAGAAGGGGCAGCGTCCGATCGCGATCGGCGACGACGAGCACGTATCCGTTGCTGGGTGTGGAAATAGTGCTCAACAGATCATCCATGACTTCAGGGCGATCATCCGTGCGGTGAATGGCTCCCGCTGCCCGCAACGCATTGATCTCGCCTAAGCTCGCCCCCATGAATTCGTCACAGACGACGCCCACCTCGTGGAGCGCCTGATGGGCTAATGTGCTTTCCTGCAGTACCGAGCGGGCATGAGCACGCCAATCATAGGTCTCATCGTCTGAGGTTGACGACACTACGTCGGATCGTGAATCGGCCCAACCGCCTTCTAATCCTGGACAAACCCCCACCGTCAAGCCTTCGCCATTGAGCGCTGCCGGATCAATGAATCCTGCACCAGGAACGGCCCAGATAACCCGTGAACCCTCAAGTTGCTCTATAAGCATCTCGATGCGCTCTTGAGTCGGGTTGATCAGGGTGACCCGTACTGGGCCCTCTCCTCGCACTGCTCCTGCAGGTTGGCTCATCGCTCCGGCAACTCCCATCCGGCGAAGTTCGGCGGCGGCCTCCTTGCGGTCACGTGCTCGGAGTCGAAGTGCGTAACGCGACCTGAGGGCGGTTCGCAAGAACGATGCCGACGCCTGCGAGCCCGACGAGGGGGGCTGTGAGACAACGACGTGTGCGTTGACTCCTCCGAAACCGAATGCGCTCACTCCTGCCCGTCGAGGAGCATCATGAGGCGCGTCCCAGGGGACGGGCTGAGGACTGATCTCCAACCCATCGGTTAGTTGAGGCAGTGGCGATGATGGTGGCACGCAGGGAAGTCGAATCCCGTCGCGCGTTGCACAGATCGCTCGGATCAGGCCTGCCATACCGGCTGCCGGCATGGCGTGGCCGATGAAGCCCTTCGCTGTAGAGATCGTCACCTTGTGCTTCTTCTGGCCGATCAGTTCCACTAATGATGTCAGTTCGGTGGTGTCCCCGACTGGCGTTCCGGTGCCGTGCGCCTCGTATAGGCCGAATGAGGCGTCACCGGGATCCACTCCAGCCTCACTCCAGGCCCGGCGCATGGCCAGAACCTGCCCTGGCGAGCCTGGTCGAACTGGCGTGCCTGATGTTCCGTCGGAACTAACGCCCACTCCTTCGATCACTGCATGAATTCGCCTCCCGGCGTCCAAAGCGGTCTCGAGGCGCTCGACCACCAACATCGCGCTTCCCTCGCTGATGAGAAGTCCGTCTCCGTCGGCGTCGAAAGGGCGGACTCTCCCGGATCGGGACATTGCGCCCATTCTGCAGAATACGTTCCAGAAGGCAACATCGTGGCAGTGGTGCACACCTCCTACAATCATCGCGTCCACAGTTCCTAACGCCAATTGCGACATTGCCGTGTCCAACGCGATCAAGGATGAGGCGCATGCGGCGTCAGTCGTCCAGTTTCCTCCGCGCAGGTCGAAATGTCCGGCTATTCGAGCCGCCGCGAGGTTGGAGACCAAGCCAATGGCATCGCTGCCGTCCCCAACCGGATTGGAGTCACGAAACGACCTCATCAGTGCCTCCAGGTTCTCCTGAGGCATGTCCGGCATAATGGCACGCAGGCTGGCTTCGAGTTGTCGGGCTCCGCGAAGATGGTTGGTGTGCCTGATGCCCGCAGGTGCGACATATCCTCCTTTTCCGATGACGACTCCAACTCTGTCATGCGGAACTGAGTTGAGCAGGTCACCGGAATCGCTGAGAGCCTGATCGGCTAGAGCGAGTGCTATCACTTGATCAGGTTCCATTGCCTGCGCTGCCCGAGGCGACAATCCCAGACCCTTCACATTGACCATCAGATTGTCATCCACAAAGGCACCAATATCTCCGTAAACACCTTCTGCTTCGACTGCGTCGGAGTTGACGAAAACGCTGGGAATTCTATCCTCTGGTGCTTTTCGAAAAGCTTGAATGCCGGCTATGCTGTTTGCCCAGAACTCTTCAACGTTCAACGCTCTCGGAAATAGTGCGCTCATTCCCACGACGGCAAGTTGTGGGCGCGGTTGAACTGAATCTGCCGAGTTGCTCACACTCATTAACTCCATCCCTCCGGAAGGTACGTCACCGAATTTATGCTCCGAGATCCCCAGGCCAGCTCTTGAATGAGTGCATCTGCTCCAGAAGCGGGGTGTATTAATGAGCGTCCGTTTGCCAAGAAAGTTCGCTGAAGTTCAGTCGAAACCATGCCTGAGTGGATTCCCTGGGGCGCCCAGGGACCCCAGTTGACTGTCAAAGCGCGAACGCCTCGTAGGCGCCCCCACCTGGTTAAGGTCGTTTGCATCCCATCATTGCCGGCAGCATAGCCGATTTGTCCACGGCTACCCCGTACTGCCGCAATGCTGCCGAAAGCAACCACAAACTCCGGCAAGACCCCGCAAGAATCCAGCCCGCTAAGAACATTGTCGATTCCGTCTTGTTTCGTACGGTATACATGGTCGAACTGTGCTCGGCTCGTGCGTGAGAGCAACTGGTCACGATTAATTCCAGAGCCGAAAACCACGCCATCGATTCTCCCACGCTCCCGAGCGACAGACTCAAGAAAGCTCGCCACCTGATCGGCGTTCCTCACGTCGACAGTCCTGTACTCCGCCGTGCTCCCTGATTCCTTTAGACCTTCAAGGGTCTGACGAATCTCACGCTCCGCTAACACTCGTCGAGCCTCAACCTCAATCTGACTAAGGTCAGACATCCCCTCACGTAAGAGCGCCTGACGCAAGTCAATGAGGCTGGTGGATAGATGCAGCCCTTCCGGTTCCTTGTCACGTGGTATAGGACTGGATCCGCACACATAGATAAATCCTGGGCAGGTGAGTCCCATTCTCTGAGCGACCACGGACGTGATTCCTCGACCACCTCCGAAGAACACAAGAGTCGCTCCCGGATTCAAGCCGGCGGCGCTCAGCGCTTCGGCCCGGCCATCGGACGAGCCGGCCCCGGTCGTTGCCAGGGAGTCGAGCGGCGCAGGCGCTAGGTGGAAAAGGCTTACCTCGTTCTCTGTCACGATATGTACCGGTGTGACAGTACAATCGCATTCCAGCGCCCGACGAACGCATGTTGCGTCATCCTCATCGGGCAAGTCGATCTCGACATAGCCGACGAGTGTGTCAGTCAGCTCCAGTGCCAGAGTACGCATGAGTCCTCGCATTCCATCGGCGGAACGCTCGGGAGTGAGATCGACGTTATCGGCCTTAACCCGTCTGACGACAAGTAGGCAGGATGGCTCTGGCGCCTCAGCAAGTTGCTTGAGCTTATCGAAGTAGTCCGGTAGCTCTCGCTCTCGATCACGGTTGTCGGCGAAGTCGATCACGACGCACCCGTGTGAAAAGTTGACGTCTGAAAGCTCGAAGGGCTTGGCCCCCAATGCCTCGGCAAGTGCCCCACTCTCATCAGAATCGTCGGAGCGAATCAGGTAGACAGTGCTTCCGTCGTTCTGGTGCGGAACAGTTGCAGCGGAGGTCGGCCTCAGTTCGAAGCGAAAGGGTTGAGCCTCCACCACCCCACTTTCGGTAGTGGTGTCGGACGCGCCAATCTCATCGGATGGAGGCGTTGCCGTCTTAGTACTGCGTGCTTCCAGCCACTCGGTCATACTGGCTACCGTTCGGGACTTGGATAGACCTTCAAGATCGACTTCATCGATGGTCTCCGTATCGAGGCCGCATTCACGAATAAGGTCACCAGCTATCTCAAGGCGCTTGATCGAGTCGATTCCTAAGTCGGATTCTAGATCCAGTTCATCTTCAATCATAGACGCGGGGTATCCCGTCCGTTCCCCGATCACGTTGAGTACGACAGAATGAATGTCAGTATCCGTCGTGTCGTCTTGTGTAGATTCCTCTTCGTCGGAAGGAGTGGACTTTGTGTCGATCATGTCTTCCTGAGATGAGGATGGCGGCTCATCCGGAGTATTCCAATCCGTCTCAGCACTGAGGATAGGGGACGTTCCCGGTGTCTTGTCACTCGTAGGCTCGGTCACGGGAGTGACCTGTGATCGTCCGGTGGTGGTGACTGCTGGCTCGGGCACTAATTGAGATGATTCAAAAACCCAGGATGAATCGATTTCCGGAAGTGTCCTAGATTCTTTCTGTGTAGGTGTCACATCGTCTTGCGGTGCGACACCTCCACTAATTAATGCGTGGACGACCTGGGCCTGTCGATCAGCAATCTTGGTCGATGCATCCAAGTACTCGAATACAACGTCGGCGATTGTCTTCATGTCTTCCGTTCCTTCTGGTTGCTGTGGCTGTGTGTCGTCAAGAGCGAGTGCGGCTGAATCATGCGCAGTGCGGATGTTCATTTCATGTTGAATTCGATCATTAGCAAATTTTAAATCGAGTGCGATAGGATGTCCTATAAGTGCGTCCGTTCGCAGTGCCGCGGCTTCCGAGGTGATGGATGATCGTTGTTTAGCGTGGTTCTGGGCCGGCTGCGCTTCTGCATCGTGTAATGCGGTCTGATGTGAAGGCGCGGTCGAGTCCTCTAGCGGTGCCACATGGTTCACCTGAGGGTGAGACGGGCGGGTTACTCCGTCGATAACGCACCCGCGTGTGTCGACGCCCTTACCGTCGATGACAATCCCATGGTATTCTGGGGCGAGCGTTGATGATGGAAGCATTGCTCGCCGGATCCATCCCTCATTCAAACTCACTCCCCGGACTAGAAGACGGGCCGCCAGGTTCGGCAAAGTGTCACTTTGGGATGTGAGATCGAGATTGATGCACTCCGATCCCGTGATGGACTCAACGAGCCCTGACAGTATGCGGCCCGGACCAATTTCGACGAAAACGTTTGCTCCGTCCTCCATCATGTTTCGCACCATCTGCTCAAAATTCACCGGGGATCGCAGTTGCGATGCTAGTTCCTCGATGATGTCGACATCTCTGTCATATGGAGCGCCGACACGATTCCGGTAGACTGAAGTCGTTGGATGCGTGATGTTCATGTCGGCTACACGTTGTGCCAGTTCGGATGAAGAAGGCTCCATCTGTTTAGTATGAAATGCTGCCGATACAGCTAGACGTCGCGAGTTCAATTGTGCATCGACGGCGATTCGCTCAAACGCCTCGATTTGTTCCACCGGTCCGCCTACTACAACCTGACTGGCGGAGTTAATATTGGCGATCGAAATTGCTGTACAGTTGTTTTTTGAAAGCAGGGAAGAAACTTCGTCAGCTCCAGCCCGAATGGCTGTCATTGCTCCGCCATCGCCCGTGTTTTTCATTGCCTCACCTCGGATTTTAGCGAGGCCGTAAAGGGTGCGTGAGGTCATGGATCCGCCTGCAGCGAGCGCAACAATTTCTCCGAAACTGTGCCCGGCCAGCATGGAAACGTCAGCGCCCAGCTCCGAGAAAGCCATCCAGCCCGCCATCTGAGCCATCGCCAGTAGACGCTGAGCCCGATCAGTTCGGGTGAGATCATGCTCATCCTGCGTCTTTTCTTCAACTGTGAATCGTTGGGGAGGGAAGCAATTATCTAGCAATTCCTTCTGATCTCGGACCAGCCAGGAAAGATCTGGGCGGCGCAGAATGATGTCCTGCGCCATTCCCACTTTCTGGCCTCCCTGACCGCTGAACAGGACTGCAAGGCATGACTGTTCGGAAGAGTTCTGAGAGCGTCGTTGAAGCGCAGGATGGTTGGCATCGCCGGCAACTGCCTCAAGCAGTTGCAACAACTCATTGGTAGTACGGAATGCGAACGCGAACTGTACTGGTTCCGATGTGGAGGAGTAGTGTTGGGACAGCGTTTCAAGGACGTCTTCCACGTCTCCGTCGCATTCTAGCGTTCTACGTGCCTGGGTCGCGGTCTCTCGGGCGTCGGCCACGGTCTTCCCTCGTAGAGCCACAAGCACTGGTTGCCGAGGGTCGTGTAGTGGCCTAGTTGTGGCATGCTGACCAGTGAGCACGCAGTGATAATTCGTCCCACCAAAGCCGAAGGCGCTCACTCCGGCAACACGACTTTCCAGGTTCGCTGCCCACGGAGCCGGTGTGTCTCGGAATACAAATGGAGAGGAGTCTGGACGCCAGACAGCGCTCGGATGAGCCAGGCCCGCCATCGGAGGAAGTACTCCCTGGTTGATAGAAAGTGCAGCCTTTACTATGCCGAGCATGCCTGCAGCACACTTAGTGTGTCCAAACTGCGATTTGAGGGATCCGATGACACATGAGCCTTTTTCCATACCGTTATCGGTCATGAAATTGGTAAGTGCTTGTAACTCAGTTCGATCTCCGACCACCGTACCCGTTCCGTGAGCTTCGATCAGGTCTACCGACGCAGGGGCGACTTGGGCGGCCGCGTATGCGCGCTGCAGAGCCAGGTATTGGCCTTCAAGGCGCGGGGCAGTCAGACCGGTGGCACGCCCGTCGCTGCTTGATCCGATTCCCCTGATTGTGGCATAAATACGATCGCCATCTCTCACTGCATCGGCAACACGTTTGAGCACCACGCATGCCACAGCTTCGCCGAGGACTATTCCATCGGCATCTTTGTCGAATGGCCGTGAAGTGCCCTTCTTCGATAACGCACCTACGGACGAGAACATGACGTAGTCTCCGATACCATTATGAGTATCCGCTCCGCCCGCCACAGCAATGTCACAGTCACCTAGAAGTAGTTCTTGACAAGCAGCTTTGAGAGCAGAGAGAGAGGATGCGCACGCTGCATCGACAACGAAGTTTGATCCTGAGACATCAAGGCGATTGGCTATCCTTCCGGATACCACATTGGCTAGCATTCCCGGGAAGGAGTCGGTTGTGAGGGGCGGAAGGGCGGCATCCAGTTCGTCAGGAAGACTCCCTGTATACATTGGGAGCCCGGTTCTTAGGGCTATTCCGGCCGAAAGGTCACTCCCGGATTCGGCTCCGAAAATAATGCTGGTTATGGCGTCAACTGATCCAGGAGTTAGTCCAGCGTCGATCAGAGCATTATTTGCTGCTTCGAGAGAAAGAAGCTGGACTGGCTCGATACTTGCCAGAGCGCGCGGAGGAATTCCGTATGAGACCGGATCAAAAGGAGTTGCGGGAAGGAATGCTCCCCTGGTGGAGTCTGTATGAGGAATATTGCGGTTTCCGTTGTCCAGGAATACTTCTGGATTCCAACGATCGGTGGGTACTTCGGTAACTAAGTCGACTCGATCCAGGATGTTCCGCCAGAACCCATTGACTCCTTTTCCGCCCGGGAATAGGCCCGATACTCCAATGATTGCGATGCCTTCTCCCCATGGAGTGTGGGGCTGGTTCTCGGTATATCTAGTTGTGCAGGATACCTTTTGTCTGACCTGTTCCAGTCCCTCTAAAATTTGTGTGTGAAGAGTGTCGATATCGGAGACTGAATTAATTAGTTGCGATGCTTCGCCTGTCATGTATAGACCGGAGGTGTGCCGCTCATGAATGGGGATCGATCGTAACTCATTCCCTTCCCTGTCCACCCCCTTCGTTGCTATTCTCAAGCGGCCGAGCGTCATTTTTTCAAGAGCTATCCAGATGTTCTGATCAGGTTCGCCGGCGCGAGACATGCTTTGTCGAACTTCCGCAATCTCCTCGATCAGTGGCGTGGGGACGCAACGTGTCACGTGGCCGGGTGCAGTTTCGAGCCTGGCGGTACCCTTCGTAGAAATCACGACATCGCAGAAATCCTGAGTTACTGCACCTGTGCGTAACGCTTCGGTGGTCAATGAGTAGGCGGTTCCCATGAGAAGCGACACCGCAGCGCCTTCCTTAATGAGATCGGCCGCGGTGAGGAGGGCCATGGCGGCGGTATATGAATCGTATATGCCGCCCGCCATGGCGAGGACAAGTTCATCCGGACGCAAATCGCCCTCGTCGACGACTTCTAGAAGAACACTTATCTGCTGCTCCCAAAGTGGTAGCGAGTGGAGAGGTCCGATGTGTCCCCCACATTCCGCCCCTTCAAAGATGAAACATCTGGCACCCTCGGCGATGAACGTGCGAAGCAGTCCTGGAGACGGTACATGAATGAAGCACTGCTTCCCGGCCTCACGAAGCATCTTCTCCTGGTACGGACGTCCCCCCGCAAGTACAACCGCTGATGCTGAACTATCGCGAACCAGCTCAAGATGCTTGCGGATCAGCTTCTCGTCGATGAATCCTAGAAGTCCCACAGCCCAGCTGCGCCCCTCGAGCATCGTTTCGGCGTCAGACATCAGTGCTCGTGCTGTCTCTGGGCTGGATGCAGCGAGCGCGAGTGCGCCCAAGGCTCCGGCGTCGCAGACTTCCCTGACGAACTCAGGGACATCGCTCACGCGGGTCATCGGTCCTTGTATAAAGGGCAGCCTCGTGTGCTGAGCCCGACCAGCCCGACCCTCCGTAATATTGAGTCGATTCACTGTTTCCCATGTCTGCGGGAAATCCTGAACACGTGTGATGAGGTCCTTGATCGCCTCTGAGATGGACTTGTAGTGACGCTCGAATAGGGCGGCCGTGAGCGCATCATCGCCGATGCGGCGCTCGGACTGCGGAACCGTGCGGTACAAGCCTTTGGCAGTGGGCAGCATCTGCTCGCCGCCCTGCCTGACCGGTCGTGGAAGCGATGGAGCGCTTAGGAGACGACGTAGTGCTGCCGAGGTGTCTGCCTCCGGCATCAGTGCAAACTGAACGTCAAGCACCACTCCGGCAGCCCCGGCTGCCATAAGGCCTCTGATCGTGTGACGTCCCACGCCTCCGCGTACCCATACCTGTGCGTCGCTGTGGCGGGCGAGAATTTGACGAAGTATGACCGGCGAGGAGGATTCTCCGGTGCGTCCTCCTCCCTCCCGCCCTCGGATCAGCACTCCATCGACGCCGTGCTCGATCCACTGGAAGGCCTCGTCGCAGGACAATGCCTCGCCCATGATGAAATCCGCGTCTTCGATTAGTTTGATCGCCTCTGGATCCTCTAGGCATTCAGACCCGAGAATCACTGCGTTCGGGGTGTTATCGCGAATGACATCGGCTACTAGTTCCCAGGGAAGTTTTGGGGACCGTTCAAATCGTAGCCCGACCGGTCCTGCGGCTGAGCGGAGGAACCGTTCTATGGGCAATGTGCTGGTTGCCTCGGATCCGTCAATGACGCTGAGCGCTCCGGCGGCGCTGGCGCGGCGAAGGAGACTATAATTCATAGATCCGAATGGACTAAGGACTATGATGGGCGATATACTCATTGTATCTCCTGTAAGGTTGAATTGACGGTGGGCTATGAGGCCAGGGATATTGCGCCACTGTTTAACGTGTCTAGCGCTCCACGGGAGAAGGCGGGATCTGCTGTGCGGAGACAGCAGTGACTGGTTGGTGAGCTGTTGCCGGTTTGGCGTTTGAACTTTTGTTCAGCTGTTTTCTAAGGCTCGAGGTTCGCGATGGAAGTCGTATCTGAATCCCGCTTGGTTGCCGGGTGGTGGCGACGAGAAGCTTCTATGCTTTTGAAATCTGTCGGGAAACCGTGTCTGGTTTAGGTGGGGAAACCTAGGATGGGACTTTGCCTCTCATTGAAGTATGTGAACTTGAAGGTGCCGCTCGGCATCATCCTGATGCTGTGGGTTGTGTTGCGTTGTCTTGTCGTGGGCGTGGTATGCCTTCAGCCTCCTCGAACGGAGTGCTGGCGGCTCGGAATTGGCGGAGATTCGGGGGCTTCCGTGAGTGGATTTGGCGGTATTCCACTCTGCTCTACCTCGTTACGGTGCGTGATGAATTAAGGGGGTGAGTGATCGATTGTTCTTTCTTAGCTGGGTTGCTGGTTTTCCGGTCGTCCGTAAAAGTTGTGAGTAGAGTTCAGTAGTGTTTTCGTGCAATTTAGAGTCGCTGTCGACTCTGTAGGTTCAAGTGGATGAATGCTCCACTGAAGTAGGTTCAGAGTTCGCTAATGTGCGAAAACTCTCCATTCTCGGGGCGATGGGATGTTGGGGGAAAATGAACTTTGCGTAGAAATCATATGCACGCCATGACCGTGTCGTCAAGCGGTCGAGGGGTTTTGTCGAATTTTCTCGAAGGGGTTGAGAACTGTTGTGTATTTAAGGAAATGGCTGTTCGGTGTCGTTGGTCCGCCCCAGAATTCGTAAGTTGTTCTGATGGAAGGTGTCCGATTGAGGGAGAGAATTGCATGCGTTGGGTTGCTGGATATGACTACGGCGGTGAGGTGCCGGGTGCATCTACCGGCGGGTGCTCCCACGGTGTCGACGACATATGTGCAGTCGCGTGGGGCTCTTCACCTGACTTCGGTGCCTGCTCGTTGGGTCGTATGCGGTAGCGCTCGACATAAGCGAAGGCCGGGGCGGTGACCTGTCCGGTGTGCCGGTCACACGCCCCGGCCGCGGAGGATCTTGAGGATCCACTATGAGAAGCAGCCGGCGTTGGTGGGCGCCTTTACCCGGCGTCGGGTGCGGTTGGCTGTAGGGATTCGATCCCGGCCACGGGGATGCCCAGCCAGTCAGGACGGTTACGGGCCTCGTAGACGGCCTCATACAGGGCCTTATCGAGCTCCAGACAGGTCAGCACGGTCTGGCGCGAGTCCTCCGCCTGCGCGGTGGCCTGCGGTGAGGACTGCGAGGTGCTCTCGGGCGCGATCTCCTCCCGGTAGCCCTCCTCGAAGGCGGTGCGCACGGCGGGAAGCCAGTCGGGGTGGGAGGCCTTGCCGACGGCAGCGGCGTAGTCGAAGGAGCGCAGCATCCCGGCCACGTCCCGGGCCGGAAGATCGGGGTCGGATCGCTCGGCCAGGGGGCGCAGGGGCTCGCCCTCGAAGTCCAGGACGTACCAGCGCTGCTGGCCGTCGATCTCGTGAAGCACCTGCCCCAGGTGGTAGTCCCCGTGGATACGGGTGGTCGGTTCCAGGGCGGGGAGCTCCTCGAGACGTGCCAAGGCCTGCTCCACCTTGAGCTCCAGGGCGCGGATGTGGCCGGAGAGCTCGGGCACCTCCTCCAGCGCCCACCGGGCGCGCTTGCGCAGGGCGGCCGCGAGCTCGGCAGGTGAGGGCGGCCGGCTCGTGCCCAGGGAGGCGGCCAGGTGGTGGTGCATCTGCGCGGTCGTGCGTCCCAGATCCCGGGCCAGCTCCACGGCGCGGGCCCGCACCGGTCCGTCGACGTCGTCGGTGGAGGCCAGTGAGCAGAACAGCTCGAAGCCGTCGTCGGCGCGGGGGACGAAGCTGCAGGCCACGGCCGAGTCGGTGGACTCCTCCAGGGCGGGCTGGCCGCAGCCGCCCATGCGCGTCCAGGTCATGGTGGACCAGGCCACCGGCGTTGGCACCCGGTCCCAGCCGCTGCGGGCCAGGGCCACCGACAGCTCCACGTCGGGATTGCGCCCGTGCTCCAGGACCCGCAGGAGCTTGACGATGAGGTCACCGGTGGCGGCGTCCTGCTCCCCAAGAGCCTCGGCGGGGTCGGAAGGGGCCGGCAGGATGACGGAGGTGTTGGACTGCTCCCCGGTGGTCACCCGCAGCCTCGGCGCCCGCTGGGCGATGGCCAGGGCTCCGGCCTCGCTCAGGACGGTGCCCGCCTTCAGCGTGCTCAGGGCCCAGGCCCGCCAGAAGGCCGGGTGGTGGGCGCCGTCGACGAGCGCCACCTGCGTGGGTGACCCCTGAGAGCCGGTGGTCACCAGCAGGCCGTGGTTGCCGGGTGCCTCACCGGGGGTGGCGAAGGAGTCGAGCGCCTCGGCGGCCTCCAGGACCACCGGTACGTGCAGCAGCACCATCCCGTCGCGGTGACCGGTCTCGGCCTGGTTGCCCCGTAGGGCGGCGATGACGAGGTCTCGCACCCCCTCCTCCGGCTCCCAGGTTGCGATCACGCGCAGGGAGCCCAGGGGCGGTGCGGCGTCCCCCTTGAGCGGGAACCAGCGCCGTTGGAGCATCCACGGTCCCAGCGCAGCGAGGATCTCGGCATTGGTGGGCCAGGTCGACGGGGCCTGGGCGCTGCGCAGGGAGTGTGCCGGCACGGTGGCGGGCTGCGGTGCGGCGGAGATCGGCTCGTTTGGCATCAGACTTCCTCGGTCGGGTGGTTGTCGTGGTCGCCCTGGGGGGCGTCGTCGGGCTCAGTCCGGTCAACGGACAGCCAGTAGTATCCGCGCGCTCCCAGCGTCAGGGTGAGGCGGCCGCGCTCGTCAACGGGCGGGAAGGCGCAGCCCCCGAACAGATCCGTGGTGCCCCTGCCCGCCAGCTCAGGAACCTCGATCGTCACCGACCGGGGGGTGGCCGAGAGGTTGGAGACGCACAGAAGGGTCTCTGCCCCCTCCACCGGCGCCTCGTCGCAGCGCGTGTGCGCCAGGACGGCGTCATCGCTGGTGGGGCGCAGGAGGAAGCTCCCGCGTCCCAGGACGGGATGGGCGCGGCGCAGGTGCAGGATCCGCCGGGTGAACTGCAGCAGCGAGTCGGGCCGGGCCATCTCAGTGGCCACCGTCAGGTGCGCGTAGCCGGGGGCCTGGATGAGCGGAAGCGTCAGCGCACCGGGGTCGACGACGGTGGAGAAGCCCATGTTGGGGGAGTCGTCCCACTGCATGGGAGTGCGCACGGCGTCACGGTCCTCCAGCCAGATGTTCTCGCCCATGCCGATCTCGTCGCCGTAGTAGAGGCAGGGACTGCCCGGCAGGGACAGGAGCAGGGCGTAGGCCAGCTCGACCTCGGAGCGCGAGGCGTCCAGGAGCGGGGCCAGGCGCCGCCGGATCCCGATGTTGGCGCGCATGCGCTCCTCGGGGGCGTACCAGGCATACATCTGGTCGCGCTCTGCGTCGGTGACCATCTCCAGGGTCAGCTCGTCGTGGTTGCGCAGGAAGGTCCCCCACTGCCCGTGGGCGGGAATGTCGGGGGTCTTCTCCAGCACCCAGCGGATGGCCTCGGCCGAGCCCTGGCGCAGCGCGTAGAAGATGCGTGGCATGACCGGGAAGTGGAAGCACATGGTGCACTCGGGCGCCTCCTCGGTGCCGAAGTACTCCACGACGTCGTCGGGCCACTGGTTGGCCTCGGCGAGCGTGATCGTCCCGGGGAACTCCCGATCGAGCATCTCGCGGATGCCGGCAATGATCTCGTGGGTGCCTGGCAGGTTCTCGCAGTTGGTGCCCTCAGACTCGGTCAGATAGGGAATGGCGTCAAGGCGGAAGCCGTCCACCCCGGTGCGCGCCCAGAAGCGGATGACGTCGTGGATCGCCTCGATGACCGCCGGATTGCGGTAGTTGAGGTCGGGCTGGTGGGAGAAGAAGCGGTGCCAGTAGAACTGGCCTCGCTCGACGTCGTAGGCCCAGTTCGACTCCTCGGTGTCCACGAAGATGATGCGGGCGTCGTCGTAGCCGGAGTCGTCGTCGGCCCACACGTAGAAGTCCCCGTAGGGGCCCTCCGGGTCCGAGCGGGAGGCCTGGAACCAGGGGTGGGCGTCGGAGGTGTGGTTGACGACCATGTCGATGACGATGCGGATCCCGCGCTGATGGGCCTGGTGGACCAGCTCGCGGAAGTCCTCCATCGTCCCGTAGCGCGGGTCGATGGCCGTGTAGTCGGAGATGTCGTAGCCGCCGTCACGGATGGGCGAGGGGTAGAAGGGCGGGATCCACACGCAGTCCACGCCCAGCCACGCCAGGTAGTCCAGGCGGGAGATGAGCCCGCGCAGGTCCCCGATGCCGTCGCCGTCGGAGTCGGCGAAGGAGCGCAGCAGCGCCTCGTAGAAGACGGCCGTGCGGAACCACTCGGGGTCCGCGCTGATACCGGGGCGGGCCTGGGCGGGCAGGACCGGTACGCCGGGGATCTGCGGTGCCACCGTCATCGGCATGGGGATCCCGCCGCTGGGGGTGGGGAGCGCCGACATCGGCGCCGGGACGGGGGGCGACGTCGGTGCCGCCTGGCCGAAGGGCATGGCCTGACCAATCTGGCCAACCGGCACCTCACCGCTGGCCGGCGTCGGCGCGATACTCATCGGACCTGCGCTCACAGCGGTTCCACCGAGAAGACGTGGGCGACCTGTCCCGCGAAGGGATCGAGACGCACGTAGTTCTGCCCGGACCACTCGTAGGAGTCTCCGGTGAGCTCGTCGGTCACCCTGACCACCGGGCGTGAGGCGTCCACCCAGGCCGGCAAGCCCAAGGCCTCCAGGTTGAGATAGACCTCGCCGGCCCGTGCCCCGTGCGGGTCGAGGTTGACCACCGTCAGGACGACGTCGTCCCTGCCCGTGGGGCTGTGGAAGGCGTCCACCCGCTTGGAGTAGGCGATGATCTGGTCATCGCTCGTGGGGTGGAAGTAAATGTCCCGCAGCTGGCGCAGGGCGGGGTGGGATGCCCTGGCGGCGTTGAGACGGGTGAGGAGGTCCTCGATGCCGTTGCGGCGCGCGTCGGCGAAGTCACGCGGCTTGTACTCGTACTTCTCGTTGTCGATCTGCTCCTCGTAGCCGGGGCGCGGCGTGGACTCGGCCAACTCGTAGCCGGAGTAGATGCCCCAGGTCGGTGAGAGCGTGGCCGCCAGCACGGCGCGCAGCTTGAAGGCCGGCACCTTTCCGTTGGTCATGAAGGGGGTGAGGATGTCGTGCGTGGTGGGCCAGAAAGCCGGACGCAGCAGGTGTGCGGTCTCCTTGCTGAGCTCCATCATGTACTCGATGAGCTCTTCCTTGGTGTTGCGCCAGGCGAAGTAGGTGTAGGACTGGTGGAAGCCGATCATGCCCAGGGTGCGCATCATGGCGGGGCGGGTGAAGGCCTCGGCCAGGAACAGTACGTCCGGGGACTCGGTGTGGATCTCGGCGATGAGCCGCTGCCAGAAGGCCAGGGGCTTGGTGTGGGGGTTGTCCACCCGGAAGATCGTCACCCCGTGCGCGATCCAGGCGTGCACGACCCCCAGGACCGCCTGGTAGATGCCCTCGGGGTCGTTGTCGAAGTTGAGCGGGTAGATGTCCTGGTACTTCTTGGGCGGGTTCTCCGCGTAGGCGATGGAGCCGTCGGCCAGGACCGTGAACCACTCCGGGTGCTCGGTCACCCACGGGTGGTCCGGGGAGCACTGGAGGGCCAGGTCCAGGGCCACCTCCATGCCCAGCTCGCGCGAACGGGCCACCAGGGCGTCGAAGTCCTCGAAGGTGCCCAGGTCGGGGTGGATGGCGTCGTGCCCGCCGTCGGGCGAGCCGATGCCGTAGGGGGAGCCGGGGTCGCCGGGCCGGGCCGTCAGAGTGTTGTTGCGGCCCTTGCGGTTGGTCAGGCCGATCGGGGAGATGGGCGTGAGGTAGAGGACGTCGAAGCCCATGGCCGCGATGCGGTCCAGGCGCTCGGCGGCGGTGCGCAGCGTCCCCGAGTGCCAGGTGCCGTCCTCGCTGACCCCCGAACCCAGCGAGCGCGGGAAGATCTCGTACCAGGAGCCGATCAGGGCGCGCTCGCGGTCCACCTGGAGGGGGTACTCGGCGGTGGGGGAGATGTGGTCGCGCAGCGGCAGGCGCTCCAGGGTGGCCTTGACCGACTCGGCCAGGCCGGCCGCCAGGCGGTCTCCCACGGGGTTGGAGGGGTCGCGCATGATCCACACGGCGTCGTTGAGGGCCTTGACGCCCTCCTCGTCACGGCCTTCGATGGCCGCTGCCCGGTCCAGGACGCGGGCGCCCTCCTCAAGCATGAGCTCGACGTCGATCCCGGCCGGTACCTTGATGCCGGCGTCGTGGCTCCAAGTGGCGTACGGGTCCGACCAGCCCTCGACGCGGAAGCGCCAGTCCCCGGGGGCGTCGGGCGCCAGGGATGCCTCATAGCGGTCCAGCCCCGGGGCGATGTCGTGCATGCGGGCACTCGGGCCGTCGCTGCCGTCGGGGCGCACCAGGACCGCGGTGGCTCCGTAGCGGTCGTGCCCCTCGCGGAAGACGGTGGCGCGGACCGGGATGACCTCCCCGACGACGGCCTTGGCCGGCCAGCGCCCGTCCTCGACGACGGGGAAGACCTCGGTGACCGGGATCCGGCCGATCAGCGAGTGCTGGGCCGGCTGCGGACCGCTCGCCACGGTCGGTTCGGCCGCTGCGGACACGTTGCTCGGATCGGCAGTGGACTTGGAGGGACGGGTGGACTGCTTCTTGCCGGCCTTGGGTGTCGTGTTAGGAGTCACAGAGGCAAGACTACGGTGAGAAACGACCTGAGTCACATGCCCAGCCGTGCGGCGCCGATCGGGCCGGTACGCGCGTCGCGAACCGGCCCGAAAGGAACTCCGGAGCCGGCAGGCTCAGTAGTCCATGTGCATAGCGATGCGGACGTCGTTGAGTGTCTTCTCGGCGACCTCATTGGCCCGGGTGTTGCCCTGCCCCAGGACCTCCAGGAGATAGTCCTCGTTGGCGGCCAGCTCGACTCGCCGAGCCCGGATGGGGGCGAAGAACTCGTTGACGGCCTCCGTGGTGATCTTCTTGAGCGCGCCCGCACCGCCGTCGCCGATGCGCTCGGCGATTTCCTCGGGCGTGCCCGCACCGCACAGGGAGGCCAGCATCAGCAGGTTGGCCACCTCTGGGCGCCCGTCCGGGTCGTAGGTGATGACGCGCTCGGAGTCCGTCTTGGCCTTCTTGAGAAGCTTGGCGGTCTCGTCGGCGCTCATGCGGAGCTCGATCGTGTTGTGCCGCGACTTGCTCATCTTCTCCCCGTCCAGGCCCAGCAGCATCGGGGCCTGGCTGAGCAGGGCCTCGGGGCGGCGGAAGACCGGGTGGTCCTTGACGGCCCGTCCGTAGCGCTTGTCGAAGCGTTGAGCGATGAGCCGGGCCTGTTCCAGGTGCGGGAGCTGGTCCTTGCCCACGGGGACAAGGTTGGCCTGGCAGAAGAGGATGTCGGTGGCCTGGTGGACCGGGTAGGTGAGCAGTAGACCGCTCATGGCGCGTCCGTCAGTGGCCTCCAGCTCGGACTTCACCGTCGGGTTGCGGTGGAGCTCGGACTCGGTGACCAGCGACAGGAAGGGCAGCATCAACTGGTTCTGGGCCGGGACCGCAGAGTGGGCGAAGATCGTCGAGCGCTGCGGGTCCACGCCCACAGCCAGGGCGTCAGTGACCAGGGACAGAACGCGTTCGCGGAGGGGACCGACGCCATCGCGGTCGGTGATGACCTGGTAGTCGGCCACGAGGATCCAGGTGTCCACGCCCGCGTCCTGGATCGTCTTCCAGGAATGCATGGTGCCGAAGTAGTGGCCCAGGTGCATGTTCCCGGTGGGGCGCACCCCGGTGAACATCCGGTAGCGGTCGGGGTTGACGGCGATATCGGCCTCGATCTCGGCGGAGCGGGCGATCGATCGGGCCAGCGAGGCGTCATTGGTGGCGTTGGCCAGGGTCTCCTCGGCCGCGGTGGGGGTCTGAGTCATGGCCTCATCCTAGGGGGTGCGGTTATCAGGCCTTGACGGTGGCGGTTCGATCCGTGCCTCAGTCGTCAGCGGGCTGGGTGGCCAGGGCCCGCTCCAGCTCCTGACGGGCCTGAGTCATGCGCTCGGGTGTGAACGAGTCGTCGTGGCTGATGAGGGCCAGCCCGTCCAGGATCTCTGAGCCGTAGCGATGCCCGTGCCCCTCGGGCACATTCATTGCTCGAGGAATATCCGCAGTCACCTGAAGGAAGGTGATACAGGGCATCCAGCGCATCGCGGGGGAGCGGTCAGCCCCCGGTAGCTCCAGCAACCAGTCAGGGCTTTCTCGGATCAGGCTCGGTGACCACCACACCACCGGGTCGCTTGCGTGCTGGATGTACAGGATTCGTTGTTCGCTCCAGGACGCGTCACCCGCGAAGGAGCGCAAATCCTCCTCGTCCTGAGCGAAGCGAGCCGTCAAGCCCGCAGAGTAGGTGGGATCCACTTCTCGCGTGCCGGGGTCGCGCCGCGCCACCAGGTCGCGCCATAACCGTGAGGAGTTTGGCGGTCCCACCCACAGGACGCCGTCGACCGAGTCCAGGACGTCTGCCAAGTCGTCGAAGGCGGCCTCGCCGGCCAGGACCCCCATCGACTCCCCGTACAACAGCAGCCGGGGACGACCCCCCTCTGGAAGCGTCTTCCACCAGGAGACGACCGCGTTCACCAATGCCTTGCCCGAGGCCCGTGCCTTGTCGGTATCGGCGATGAACTGCACGATTGAGGGCAGGTAGGAGTACTGGGCGGCGGCGATCGCCGTGTCGCCGTCGTACAGCACCTCTAAAGACAGGGCGGCTACCGGATCCACCCATCCGGTCCCCGTCGTCGGAGCGATCATGATCGCCGAACGGGAGGCCGCCCCGGTGCGCTTGAGCTCGTCAACGACCAGTGCGGCGCGCGCATCATCGTTACTGGCGCTCTCCAGTCCTGCGTAGACGCGAATCGGCTCACTGGCAGGTCGGGAGGTCACCTCTTCAAGTCTCTGAGCGCTCAGGCCTCGACCCACGAAGCGCTTGCCGTAGGCCCCCAGAGTCTCCCAGGCCACGAGGGAGTCCGGTGATCCTGAGCGCTCGGCCGCCGCCGGCCGTGGCGTCGAGGGCGGATCGGTGCTGTTGCGCACGGAGAAGGCCGACTCGGCAGCCCGGGTGATGATGCCCGGAATCGCCTGGTTGACTAGGGTGAAAATCAGCGCCAGCACGATGATCCAGGAGGATACCGACCGCACCAGTAATGGCAGCCGCTGGGGCAGCAGCCGTCGCAACCAGGTCTCCAGACGCAGAAAGCCTCGTCCCACCATTACCAAGGCCGTCCAGATGCCGAACCCCACCGGAAAGACCAGCAGGTACTGCACAGGCGTATAGGCGCGGGAATCAGTCAGCTCGGCAATCTGCTGCTGCCAGTGCACTGCCCGCAGCAGGATCGCGTTGAGGCCCACCACCATGACGATAGTCAGGGTGACCTCCACACGCCGCTTCCACCGGGACGCCCAGGACGGAAGGCTCCGACCGCTGGCCTCCCACAGGACTCGTACCACCGCGCTCACCCAGGTGCGCCAGTTCCATGACAACCACACCCCCAACAGGTAACCAGTCGCCGCACTGACCCCGCTGGCCGCCCCCTGGAAGAAGATGTCGCGGGGGATGAGCGAGGGTGTCAGTGCCAGGACGAAGAACACTGAGCCCAGAACCAGACCTGCTGGGTTTGGACGAAGCCGGTCCCAGGCGTTTTCAACAGAAGGTGAAAAAAACGGCATCGGGCACTAGCCTATGACGTGAGCGGTGGTCTACCGAGCTGCGACCTGCCCACACCGGTCAGTCTTGGCGCCCGCCGTCAGGCTCTCCAAGGGTTCGCCTGAGAAGTAGACCCGCAGGGACAGCGGTTCCAGCGTCGTCGTGTCCCAGGGGCGGTCCTGGTGGCAGTCCGTGAGGCTCTCGGCGGTGTGACCGTCGGGGTCGTCGGTCTCGACTGGAGCGTCCGCCTCCGTACTCTGCGGGCGGCTGACACGACGCGCCTGGGAGAAGGGGGCCGTGTGGGGCTGGGGGACCGCCCAGGTCGAGTCCCAGGCCAGGTGCCAGTCGGTGCCGCGGCCATCGGGCAGGACGACGTCGACCTGGTCCAGGGCTCCATTGATGACCACGAGCATGTCGTCGTCGTTCCAAGGGTGGCCCGAGCGCAGCATCTGGATCACGCGAGTGTGCGGATCGTGCCAGGAGTCCCCGTCCATCGGTGCGGCGTCGGCCCGGTACCAGGCCAGGTCGGGGATCGTGTCTCCCTGAAGGACCTGCCCGGTCGCGAAGCGCGAGGGGCGCGCCACCGGGTGGGTCTGGCGCAAGTGGATGAGGAAGCGTGTCGTGGCGACCAGATCGCGCTGCCAGACCTCCAGGTTCCAGTCCACCCACGACAGCACCGAGTCCTGGCAGTAGCAGTTGTTGTTGCCCTGCTGGGTGCGCCCCATCTCGTCGCCGGCCACCAGCATGGGGGTCCCGGCGCTCAGCAGCACAGTGGCCAGCAGGTTGCGCATCGACCTGCGGCGCAGCACCTCGATCGGTCCACCGTTGATGCCCTCGACGACGTCTCCCTCGAAGCCGTGGTTCCAGGAGCGGTTGTTGGAGTTGCCGTCGCGGTTGTCCTCCTTGTTGGCCAGATTGTGCTTGTGGTCGTAGACCACCAGGTCGCGCAGGGTGAAACCGTCGTGGGCCGCCACGAAGTTGATCGAGCCCAGCGGGCCGCGACCGCCGGGGAACTCCCCGTGGCTGAACAGGTCCGCGCTGCCCGACAGGCGCGTGGCCAGGTCCCGCAGGTCCGAGCCCAGACGTCCCTTCGAGATCTCCGAGGCGTCGTGCAGCCAGAAGGAGCGCGTGGTGTCGCGGAAGTGGTCGTTCCAGTCCTGGAAGGGCTCGGGGAACTGGCCGGTGCGCCAGCCGCCGGGCCCCACGTCCCAGGGCTCGCTGATGAGCTTGACGGTGCTGAGCACCGGGTCCGTGGCGATCGCCGTGAGCAGCGGGTGACGCGGCGAGAACTCCGCGGCATGGCGACCCAGGGCGGTGGCCAGGTCGAAGCGGAAGCCGTCGACGCCGACCTCGGTGACCCAGTAGCGCAGCGAGTCCAGGACCAGTCGGATCGCACCCGTGGCCCGGAAGTCCACCGTGTTGCCGGTGCCGGTGACGTCCATGTACTGCGCCGGCAGGTAGGGGGCGTGCAGGTAGTAGTCCAGGTTGTCCAGGCCGCGCAGGCTCAAGGAGGGGCCGTCGACACCGCCCTCGCAGGTGTGGTTGTAGACGACGTCGAGCACGACCTCCAGGCCGGCCTCGTGGAGCATGGAGACCATGCCGCGCACCTCGTCCAGGACCGCCTGTGGGCCGGCCGCACGCGCCGCGGCCGTGGCGTAGGAGGGCTCGGGCGCGAAGTAGCTCAGCGTGGAGTAGCCCCAGTAGTTGCTCAGGCCCCGCTTGGTCAGGAAGGGCTCGCTCACCGAGGCGTGGATCGGCAGCAGCTCGATCGTGGTGATCCCCAGGGCCTTGAGGTGCTCGACCGTCACCGAGTGGGCCAGCCCCGCGTAGGTGCCGCGCAGCTCCTCGGGCACCCCGGGCAGCTGATAGGTCAGGCCCTTGACGTGGGCCTCGTAGATGACGGCGCGCTCGCGGGGCACACGCGGGCCCGGAACCACCGGGAAGGTGTCACCGGTGACAACGCCGACGGCGGTGCTGCCGGCAGAGTCCAGGCGCGAGGGCCTCCACGGCTCGGCCGCAGGGACCAGGTCGTCGGTGACCTCGTGGGCGTAGACGGCCGGCCCCAGGTCGACATGGCCGTCCAGGGCCCGGGCGTAGGGGTCCAGCAGCAGCTTGCGGGGGTTGTAGAGCAGGCCCTCGTGCGGGTTCCAGGGGCCGTGGGCGCGGTAGCCGTAGCGCTGACCGGCACCGACGCCGGGGACGTGCGCGCTCCACAGGCCCCGCGAGGGCCCGTGCATCCCGATCCGGGTCTCCTCCACTACGGCGCCGTCGGCATCCGTGGTCAGCAGGCACAGGTCCATGGCCGTGGCGTGCGGGGCGTGAACCGCGAAGTCCGCGCCGTCTCCGTTCAGGGTGACGCCCAGCCCGTGGTCAGGAGCTGCGGGCAGGTCGGCGCGCGGTGCTGGAGCGGGCTCTGGCGTCGAAGGCATGGGCCCATTGTCCTGGCGGCCGCTGGTTGCTACCACTTGAAGGGAAGTGAGGTCTCCCTCGTGGGAGTGCGCCCCGTCGCGTTTAGCCGACCCGCCGTGACTGCCTCGTCATCATCGCGTCGTCTTCATCCCTGTCCTGACGCCGTGTCAGGGTGACTGAGCGCTCAGTGGCGAGATGCCGCTGTTATGGCAACCTTGAGCCCATGAGAATCGTGGTCTGCATCAAGCACGTTCCCGACGTCCAGTCCGAGCGTCGCATCGAGGACGGTCGCCTCGTGCGCGGCGAGGAGGACGTCCTCAACGAGCTCGACGAGAACGCCGTCGAGGCCGCCGTCGCCCTGGCCGAGGAGGCCGACGGCGAGGTCATCGCCCTGACCATGGGACCCGAGGACGCTGAGGACGGGGTGCGTCGCGCCCTGCAGATGGGGGCCGACTCCGGGGTCGTCGTCGCCGCCGACGACCTGGCCGGCGCCGACGTCGTCACCACCGCCCGGGTCCTGGCCGCCGCCATCGAGCGCATCGGCGAGGTCGACCTGGTCGTCACCGGGATGGCCTCCCTGGACTCCCTGACCTCCATGCTTCCCGGCGCCCTGGCCGCCGCCCTGCACCTTCCGGCCCTGACGCTGGCCAACCACCTCGAGGTCGACGGTGGTGCCGTGACCGTCACTCGCACCGTGGGCACCGTCCGCGAGGTCGTCAGCGCTCCGCTGCCCGCACTCGTCAGCGTCACCGACCAGGCCAACGAGCCCCGCTACCCCAACTTCGCCGCCATGCGCGCCGCGAAGAAGAAGCCCATCGACTTTTGGGACACCTCCGATCTCGGCCTTCAGGTCACCGACCCGGCCGTGAGAATCGTTGAGGACGAGGCCCGGCCCGCTCGCGAGGCCGGCATCATCCGTACCGACGCCGGAGAGGCGGGCCGCGAGCTCGCCACCTGGCTCGTGGAGAACAAGCTCGTCTGACGGCCGGCCGCAGCGCCCGCTCACGTCTCCCGGCAGGGGTGCTGGACGCCGCAGCGCCAGCCCGTCCGCCTCATACCACTCGCGAAAGAAGCTGATTCACGTGCTCGATGCCCCCCTTCTCGTCCTCGTCGACCTCGAGACCACCGAGGCCGCCCCCACCGGTCCCAGCCTGGAGCTGCTCACCGCCGCCCGGGAGCTGACCGGCGGCGACGTCGTCGCCCTGACCCTTCAGCCCCTCGCCGAGCCGGTCTCCACTGCCCTGTCCGGTGCAGGAGCCACCCGCCTGCTGACCGCCGACCTGGGCGAGTCCGCCCACCTCCCGGCCTTCGGGGCCGACGCCGTGGTGGCGGCCGTCGGCACCGTCCGACCCGCGGCGGTCCTGGTCGTCTCCGACTACCGCGGTAAGGAGCTGGCCGGGCGAGCCGCCGTCCTGCTCGGCTCGGCCTGCGTCTCCGACGTCACCGCCCTGGAGGCCTCTGGTAGCGGAAGCGACTCTGAGCTGCGCGCCTCCAAGCTGGTTCTGTCCGGCTCCTGGTCCACTACCGCCAGCGTCGGCTCGGGCGGTGGCGCTCCGATCATCGCCGTGCGTCCCGGGATCGCAGAGGTCGCCGCAGCCGAGGGCGCGCCCCTGACAGCCGAGCCCCTCGAGGTTCCTGTCAGCGCAGAGACCGCCGCCGTGCGCCTCGTCTCACGTGAGACCGCCTCCGTCGCCTCCGGTCCCGCCCTGAGTGAGGCGCGCACCGTCGTCGTGGGCGGCCGCGGCGTGGACGGAGACTTCGACCTGGTCCGCTCCCTGGCCGAGCCGCTCGACGCCGCCGTCGGCGCCACCCGCGTGGCCTGCGACGAGGGCTGGATAGAGCGCAGCGCCCAGATCGGTCAGACCGGTGAGACCATCTCCCCGCGTCTGTACATCGGGCTCGGCGTCTCCGGTGCCGTTCATCACACCAGCGGTATTCAGGGCGCCGGCACCGTGGTGGCGATCTGCGACGACTCCGAGGCCCCCATCTTTGAGATGGCCGACTTCGGTGTGGTCGGTGACGTCACCGAAGTCGTGCCCCAGCTCGTCGAGGAGCTCGCCAAGCTGCGCGGTTGAGCCGCCAGCGGGCACACGGGTAGCACCGATCGGTCCGGGGAGGGGCGATGACCGCAGAATCAGCTGACTGGCCGGAGCCTGGGACCACTAAGGTGCTGCGTCCTGCGGCTGAGGAGCAGTGGGCCGATGAGCTGACCTCTCTGGCCGCCGCAGACGCCGAGGCCGGTGCGGAGATTCCCCAGGGCTGGCGCCTGTCGCCCCGCTCCGTGCGCGCTTTCATCATCGGAGACGAGAAGCTCGGTATCATCCGGAAGTTCTACGGAGACGATCCCCTGGTCGATCGGGCGATCGTCACGCTGCTGGGTCGCCAAGGACTCATGCTCGTCGGTGAGCCGGGAACTGCGAAGTCCATGCTCTCCGAGCTGCTCGCAGCCGCGATCTGCGGGGCGTCGACCCTGACGATCCAGGGCTCGGCGGGTACCACTGAGGACCACGTCCGCTACTCGTGGAACTATGCGCTTCTCATCGCCGAGGGACCCACGCGCAGGGCCCTGGTGCCCTCACCGGTCTACCAGGCCATGGAGCACGGCGCCGTTGTGCGATTCGAGGAGATCACCCGCTGCCCGCCCGAGATCCAGGACACGCTCGTCTCGGTGCTCTCCGAGAAACAGCTCATGGTCCCTGAGCTAGGAGACGGCTTCCGCATCAGCGCGGCTCAGGGATTCAACGTCATCGCCACCGCGAATCTGCGGGACCGTGGCGTCCACGAGATGTCCTCCGCGCTCAAGCGGCGCTTCAATTTCGAGACGGTCCGTCCCATTGCCGACCGCACCTTTGAGGCCCGGCTCATCGCCCGAGCCCTGGACACCGAACTCGGTGAGCAGCGCGCCCCCATGAACCCGAAGGTGCTCGACGTCCTGGTCACCGCCTTCGCCGATCTGCGCACCGGGGCGACGGTGACTGGGACCCCGGTCAAACGCCCTGAGACCGTCATGTCCACTGCTGAGGCCGTCAACGTCGGTGTGGCCGCTTCCCTGAGCGCGCGCTACCTCGGTGACGGCGTGGTGCAGGCCTCCGACATCGCCCGTCAGATGGTGGGGGTGGCCCTCAAGGGCGATGACGAGGACGCCAAGCGCATGCGTTTCTACGTCGACTCGGTGGTGCGTGAGCGCGCTGCGAATAGTGCCGAGTGGAAGGACTTCCTGACCGCTTCTCAAGGACTGTGGGAGTGAGCGCCCCGACGACGCAGGTCCCAGCCCGACTCCAACGCGCCCTGGAGTCCCAGCAGGACTGGGGCAGGGCGGGGGTGCACCTCGTCCCGATCCGTCACCACTCGCCGGCTTGCGCGCTGGCCTTGTCAGCACTCCTGGAGGAGGTGCGTCCCACTGCGGTCCTCATCGAGGGGCCGGCCGAGTACACGGCCCTTCTGCCTGCCCTCCAGGACCCGGCGACCATTCCGCCGGTCGCGCTGCTCTCCTTGGGGGAGCGCGCCGCCTCCTACTACCCGCTGGCCGAGTTCTCCCCGGAGTGGGTCGCTCTGCGGTGGGCGGGTGAGCACGGGGCCGAGGCCGTCTTCATCGACCGCAGCGCCTGCCTTCGAGATGATGA
>NZ_CAUROW010000009.1:0-68470 GCF_963526355.1 uncultured Actinomyces sp.
CCTTGGGGGCGTTGACGTCCTCGGGGAGGGCCTTGCGGGCGACCTCCACGAGGGCTTTGAAGCCCTCGGGCTCATTGACTGCCAGCTCGGCGAGCATACGGCGGTCGATCTCCACGCCGGCCAGGCCAAGACCCTGGATGAAGCGGTTGTAGGTCAGCCCCTCGGCGCGGGCGGCAGCATTGATGCGCTGGATCCACAGGCGACGGAAGTCACCCTTGCGGGCGCGACGGTCGCGGAACGCGTAGACGCCGGAGTGGGTGACCTGCTCCTTGGCCTTGCGGTAGAGGCGCGAGCGCTGGCCGCGGTAGCCCGAGGCCTTCTCGAGAACGGAACGACGCTTCTTCTGGGCGTTAACAGCCCGCTTCACACGTGCCATGGTGAGACTCCTTGGTGGGTTGGGCGGTCAGCGACCGAGCAGCTTCTTGACCTGGCGGACGTCGGCCGGAGCGACCGGCTGGTCCTGGGACAGCTTGCGCTTGCGGCGGGAGGACTTGACCTCCAGCAGGTGGCGCTTGTTGGCCTGCTCGCGCATGAGCTTTCCGCTGCCGGTAACCCGGAAGCGCTTCTTGGCACCGGAGTGCGTCTTGTTCTTCGGCATGGGTAATTTCCTCTTCTCGGTCCCTGGAAGACGGGTGGTCACCGGGACTGCGGACCCCGCTCACGGTGGTGAGGGGGTGGGTCGTTGGGTGTCAGGTGAGTGTCGAGAGCACCGTCGGGTACCCTCAGGCGTTCTCGCTGGCAAGCTCCCTGCCTGAGGCCTTGGCGCCCTTGGGCGCCCGTCCCGCGTGCTTCTCGGCACGTCGGGCGGCACGGGCCTCCTCGCGACGGCGGCGCTGATCGGACTTGACCTCGGCCTTCTTACGGACCGGGGCCAGGACCATGACCATGTTGCGGCCGTCCTGGCGGGGGTGGGACTCGATGGTGCCCAACTCGGCCATCTCCTCGGCCAGGCCCTGGAGGAGCCTGATCCCGAGCTCGGGCCGGGACTGCTCACGGCCACGGAAGCGGACGATGCACTTGACCTTGTCCCCGCCCTTGAGGAATCGCTCGACGTGGCCGCGCTTGGTGGCGTAGTCGTGCTCATCGATCTTGGGGCGGAACTGGATCTCCTTGAGCTGGGTGTTTGCCTGGTTGCGTCGCGCGTCACGCGCCTTCATGGCCGACTCGTACTTGAACTTGCCGTAGTCCATGAGCTTGCACACCGGAGGGCGAGCGTCGGGGGCCACCTCGACCAGGTCGAGGTCGGCCTCCTCAGCCAGACGCAGGGCGTCCTCCACGCGGACGACGCCGACCTGCTCGCCGCTGGGGCCGACGAGACGCACTTCGGGAACGCGGATCCGTTCGTTGATACGGGGCTCGCTGATGTCGGTTCCTCACTCTGAGTCACGGATGGTTGCGGAACGGGGAAAGGCCCCCGTCCCTGCCGCGCAGGTCGGAGGCCTCGATTCGAGCACGGTGCCGCCCGGCTGTGGCCGAGAGGCGACCGCGAAGGGCCCTGTGCCCTTGCATGAACCCGATTCCCGTGAAGGAACCCAGGTGGGATCGCTCCGCTTGCGCACCGGGGAGAACCCCGGTTGGTCAATGAGGGATGCTACCAGCACGTCGGTACGATTCCCAAACGTCTCCAACACTACCGACGTGAGTCCTCCCACGTACGAGGCGGATCGGAGCGTCAGGAGGCCCATCGATTGGTCCGGATCCCCCACAGGATGACGACGGCGGTGGCGGCGGTCTGAATGCAGAGCACCGTCGTCGTCGGCACAATGATGGTGCAGGCGACGAGTGCCGTCGCCAGCGTCCCGACGAGCGCCGCGTCAGGACCGGCCGTGAGCATCTGCACCATCCCCGGGGGCAGAGACCCCATGGGCGAGGTGATGAGTCCAGCTGCGAAGTCGGGCATCGTCCGGTACCCGGAGCGCAGCGCCACCCCGGCCCAGGCCCAGCCGCTCACAAGAGCCAGGGCGGCCACGACCCCGAGATCCTTCCAGGTCGCCGTAATGCCAAGGGCCACCATGGCGGGCACCAGGCTCAGTACGGACCACGCGCTCATGAGAACAGCAGGCACGAGTAGATGCCCCGTCCGAACCATCCAGGGCGGCGCCGGCCAGGAGGCGTCGGGAACACCGTCGAACCAGGCCTGACGAGCCGGTTCGGCAACGGCCAGGGTCGCGATCCAGCCACCGGTGAGGTAGGCGATCACGCGCAGCGCGCTGCTCACAGAGCCGGACAGGAAGGGCGCAGCCGCGACGGTCAAGCCAGCCCCCAGCTGGAGCAGGCGCCAGGACTGACGACGCAGCAGCAGCCAGTCCGCCTGAGCAACACACACCACGACCCTGACGGCTCGGGGCATCCGGCTGGAGAACCGGGCCCACCGAAGCGGGGCGAGGCGGCCGGGTCGGGAAAGTGGCGGTGAGAGCAGGCGCCCCAGAGCCCTGGAGTCGAGGGAGAGCAGGCAGACGTGGGCGCCGAAGGATCGGGCGACGACATCGAGAAGCGCGGCGTCATGCACCTGTCCCAGGCTGAGCCGTACCCGCCTCCACTGCAGCACGCCGACGACGCCCAGCACCCCGGCCAGGGCTGCGACCGAGGCATGCCCAGGCACTGATCGCGGGAAGGGAAGGATGACGCCGGCCATGCAGACAGCTGCTCCGGTCAGGATCAGGATCCCGCGAAGACGCGCCACACCGTGCCCCTGGACCTGCGCCACGATGAGCCCGGAGAGCACCAGGCAGAATTCCGCCGCCAGCAAGGCCGGCCACACGACGGCTGCCAACCACCCGCCCCCAGCCACCGCGGCAGGCAGCACACCCATCACAGCACCCACGACAGCCGCCAGGAAGTACTCGACACGCGCCACCGGCACCAGGAGGCTGCCCCGCCCCCCGGGCATCGGCAGCCACCAGGCCGCCTCATGAGGACGAAGGAAGAGCGGACCGAGCCGGTGGAGCGGACCGAGCACAAGTGCGGCAAGCAGCAGCATGAGGATCAGCAGCAGCCAGCCCGGGTCCAGATCGAGCAGTCTCAGACCGATGTCCCGGCTCGTCGCGGAGGAACGAGTGACGACCAGCCGACGCAGGTGCGGGGCCAGGATCATTCCAACGATGGTGATCGCCAGGAGCCCGGAGTAGATATCGCCTACGAGCGCCCACGCCCCGCGACGATGCCGTCGGGTACGGCGCGCAGTCCACCGCCTCAGATCAGCGCCATCGGGAAAGGACTTCATCTCCGACCCGGTCGAGGCGGCTTGCACCCGTGAGGAACCCTGGATCGTCACTGCAGGCCCTCCTCGATGGCGCGCACACCATCGGCCACACTCAGCAACCTGGTGTCACGGCCGACGAGGAGCACCTGGGTGGCAGTCTCCTCCACAATCTCAGGGTCGTGAGAGACCATGAGCACTCCCCCACCGGACTCGCGCTCCTCGACAAGACGGTCCGCCAACAGCAACCGGGTCACTCGGTCCAAGCGCTGCTCGGGCTCGTCAAGGGCCAGCAGCCTGTGAGGGCGGACCAGGACCGATGCCAGCGCAAGGCGGCGCCGCTGCCCCGAGGAGAGCTCATCGGGAAGGTGCCCCGCCAACCGCCCCAGCTCCAGGTCATCCAACAGATCGGCGACAACATCATCGGCGTCGGCGACGCCGTGCCCGAAGCACACGAGCTGAAGATGCTCGGCAACGGTCAGTGTGGGAAAGAAGGACTCCTGCCCCAGGTCGGTGGCCACCGCGGCGCGCTGAGCGCCCGAGCGAGGATCCGGCACACGACCGAGCACCCGCACCCGGCCGTCCAGCGGTTGCAGCAGTCCGCAACAGTTGCGCAGAATCGTCGACTTACCGGCCCCATTAACCCCGACCAACGCCAAGACCTGGCCGGCGAGCAGATCGAAGGTCGCCGGAGCGCAGACCGGCTGATTGTTATATCCGACGCTAAGATCTCGGACACTCACCAGGGGCTCACGGCTCTCCTCGAGGCTTTGGATGTCACCCGTCGCAGGTTCCTGGGCAGTGGTCGTGCTCACTACGTCGTCGGCCGAATCCGGTCGGCTAACGGGTACGTGGGCACCGCGCGTCCGGCGACGAGATGCGGCGGTCAGAGCAGTGATCATCGGTACTATTTCAACACATATTCCTTCGGTGGCCCGGTCATGCCGGATGCCTTACGCTCCGGACCCATGGAATGGAACAGTGTTGCGAGGATCCCGGACCCACATGGTCAGACGGAAGGTGCTCGCTCCCCCTCGAGCCAGGCAGGTGCTGACTGGAGCACCACGAGAGACCCGGGTTCCAACCAGGTGATGGTCTCCACGCGGGACTTGGCTCAGATCCGTGCGATTGCGGAGGCTGCGGCTCAGATCGCGCAGGACGACGGACGTGAGCAGGATGCTCAGACCTTGCGCGAGGTCGTCACCCGTTTCAACCAGGTGGCCGGCCCGCTGGACGACCACTACGGTCAGGTCGGCCAGTGGAGCACCACGATTCTGGGACGCTCCTGACAGGGTTGCGGCCCTGCTCGTGAAGGCTGCGAAAGGCGGCGAGCAGGACCGGGTCAGGCCGGTAGCGGGCACAGCTCCACGGTGTCGATGAGATCGCCCCAGGCCGGGTTGACCATGACATACTGGCAGTCTTCCAGGCTCCGGGCCACGGAGGCCCGTCCACCCGCGGCATCGATACGAATGAAGACCCGCAGCTCAGCGTCCTCTCCGGGTCCGAAGGCCACGCCGGTGACGCCATCGACATCCTCAAGCTGGGCACGTACCTCTGCCTGAACGGGCTCATTGCGCCACGACGGCGCCCACGACTCTCCCCCGGCCAGGGCCACCACGGCAGGACGCGGCAGGCGCAGATCCCGGCTGCCGGGGTCGAGCACCCACAGCTGGTCCGTGGACAGGCATGCGACCTGGGCCGCCCTTTGGGGCGAGACGGGTACGGGGCGCACGTCGCTGCGCCACCGACTCATGGCCCCGGCGCTGGTGAAGACCGGCAGGGCGATGTGACCGTCGGGCAGGCTCACCGCCAGGGTCGCCGCGTCCTGGCAGGCGTCGGTGGTATGCACCTCATGGGCCGGGACCTCAAGCGGACCTTCGCGCGACAGGCCCACACTCTGCGAGCCGCTCGGCATCGAGCGGCCGAGCAGGGCGTGAGCGGCGACGGGGACGATCAGCCGGCCGCCTACAAGGACAGCCCACAACCGGTCGAGGTACTGGTGACGGGGCAGGTCGGTGGCCTCCAACGCTGCGCTGACCTCCGGACGCATCGCTCCGTCATCGTCGGCAAAGGGTGAAGGTGCGGCGAGAAGACGCTCCAGCCTGGCCCGGGCGGCCATGGCTGCGGCCACCTGAGGAGCCGTCTCGGGGGCGGGCCTGCGCGTACCCCCGGGCTGTGGGATTGGCATCTGAGTATCCGAAGACCTGCACATGGCACTCACCGTAGCGCGTCCGGACCAAGGGCATTACTACCCAGTGACTTCGGAACCGATCGTGCCCCCTCGAGGTCTTGGATCGATACCCTGTTGCGGTGGCATCGCTCTACTCATTGAAGTACTGGTACACCCGACGGTTGGGGGTCATCATCCAGGCCTCGGTGCGCCGCGGCATCTCTCCTGACGTATGGACCATGGTCGGTGTCATCGCCGCCGCACTGGGCTGCGGGGCACTGGTTATGGGCTGGTGGCCCCTGGCATTCGTCCTGTTGGCCGCCCGGCTCGGGGGCGCGAATCTGGACGGAGCCGTGGCTCGGGCGCGAGGTGTCTCGAGGCCCTTCGGCTTCGTCCTCAACGAGATCGGCGATCGGGTCTCTGACCTGCTCATCATGGCCGGTCTGGTGGGCCTCGCCCTACGCACCGGTTCATCGACCACCACGGTCTATCTGACGCTGATCGCCCTGGCAGCAGCAACGCTACCGACCTTCGTCTCCCTGGCCGCCGCAGGTGCTGGCGCTGCCAGGCTCAACGGTGGGCCGTTCGGTAAGACCGAGCGGTGCCTGGCGGCGGTCGTAGCGGCCGCCTTACCCCAGTACCTGGCGATAATCGCCTGGGTCATCATCATGGGCTCCGTGGTGACGGCCTGCATGCGGCTGGCGCGCACCGCCTCCGCGCTCGCCGGGCGTATCGGTCCGGCCATGGCCGATGCCATGGCACCGCCACCGCCGCAGGACATCAGCCACATCGGGCGCATCGCCCCTGAAGAGGAGCTCGCCCCGGGAGCCGGCTCGTGAGCACCCAAGTGATCGCATGGACCAGCAACGGAAACTCCGACGGCGGGGTGATCGACTGGATCGTGGGCGGCAGCCGCTCGTGGACCGTGACCATTCCCGGGGCGGGGTGGGTCCTCACGGGTCGAGCGGTGTTCCTCGCGGCTACGGCCATGGCGATCCTGCTTCTGGCCGGCATCGGTGTTGCCCTGTCCCGTAAAGCGGAGCTGCGCCGTCGCTGGACCACATGGGCCGTCATCATCCCGGCGGTCGGCATTCCTATCTGGGTCGGGCGGGGGACGACGGCGCTGCTCGCCGCTGCCCTCGGGCTCCAGTCGGTGCGTGAGCTCTCCCAACTCACTCGGCTGCCCAAGGCGGAGACCATGATGTTGGCGTCACTGGCGGTGATCTATCCGTTGGCTGCCTGGTTGCGCCCAGACCTCATGGCGCTCGCCCCGCTGATAGTGCTCGTGTGCACTGTACCCGCAGTCCTGGCCGGCGACGTCGAACACGGCCTGAGGAGAGCGACGATTGCCGGTTTTGCATCGATCTGGATCCCCTGGTCCCTGGCGCACCTCGTAGTGCTATGGCACGACGCGTTTCTCATCGCCTTCGCGGCTGCGGCCGCCGATGTGGCCGCATGGGCCGGTGGTACCTTCCTGCGCCCATTGGCCTGGGCGCGCCGCCCGCTGTCCCCCTTGTCCCCGAACAAGACGCTCGGTGGACTGGCGGGGGCCGTCATCGGGACCATCCTCATTCTCATTCTGCTCGGCCACATCACTCCCGGCCTGGTGATCGCCGTCGGTTTGGGCGGCGTCCTGGGCGACCTTCTGGAGTCCCTCGTCAAGCGCACCGCCGGGGTCAAGGACGCCGGCGCCTGGCTGCCCGGGTTCGGAGGGATCCTGGACCGAGTCGACTCCCTGCTCCTGGTTCTGCCTCTGGCCGCCGTTCTGGGATGACTGACCCCCGTACCAGCCCCATCCCGTCTCTCCGATTCCGAGTCGCCTCCTCAACATCGTCTCCTCCATCGCCTGCACCACCCACGGAAAGGTAGTCCGATGTCCCCTCAGACACCCTCGATTCCAGGTCCGACCGAGATCGCCTCGGCGGGACGCCGCCTGCGATCGATTGTGCAAACGCCCCAGAAGGTCACCTGGCGCGCGGTACTGCGTCAGCGCTTCTGGTCAGCCGTCATCGCCTCGTTCGGGGGCGTGCAGGTCGAGGGCGAGTTCGAGGCCGACGGCCCTTACGTCGTCGTCGCCAACCATGGTTCCCATGTGGACACGATCGCCATGATGAGCGCCTCCCCGACACTCATGCGGGTGGTGACGGTCGCTGCACAGGACTACTGGTTCACCCGTCGCTCGCGTCGCCTCGTGGCCAGGGGGCTGCTGGGCGCCTACCCGGTACGACGCGACGGCGAGGGCGCTTACGAGGAGCTGCGAGGTACCTTGGCCAACCGGGTGGCGGAGTCGATGAGCATTCTCATCTTCCCCGAAGGCACCCGTTCCACGGACGGGGACGTGGGCCGCTTCCACTCCGGGGCCGCCCGGCTCGCACGAGACTTCGGGATCCCCGTACTACCGGTTGCGCTGGTGGGGACGCGCGAGATGATGCCCAAGAAGGGGAGCTTGCCCCGTTACTCCCCTGTTGAGGTCCGCGTGGGAGAACCGATCGCTCCCAGCGATGACGTGGAGGGTGTCAGCGACCAGGCACGTGAGCAGATCGTGGAGATGCTCAAGCGCCCCCGCAAGCCCGAGCCGGTCTCAGATGTCTTCAGCGTCCTGTGCGCCGCGATGGAGGGCGGCCGCGGTGATGCTGTGATGTTCGTCTGGGGCATGGCCGAGGCCATCTCCTTTCCGATCATGGCGGAGATGAGCCAGGTGTGGCTGGGACTGACCCACCCTGAGCGGATGTGGCGCCGCACGGTGATGGTCGTGGCAGGATCCGTTGCCGGGATCGTGGTTACCCATCTGCTCACCCGGGGAGGACACCAGCCTCCCGCGCCGTGGACCACACCGGCGATGAGGACGGCGACCTCCCGTTACCTGAGTCAAGGCCCCCGCGGATACTGGAAGCAGGCACTGACCGGGATTCCGGTGAAGCTCTTCGCCGCCGAGTCCGGGCGACGTGACCTGCCTCTGCCCTCGGTCGTCATTCACGCGGCCGGAGAGCGGGCTGCGCGCATGGCGGCCTCTACCGCCATCATCAAGACACTGGGCAGGCCACTGGGACCAATTACCCGCCAGCACTATGGCCCCTACCTGGCGGTCACTGGCGTCGTCTTCGCCACCGCGCTGCGGGGCGTTATCAGACACTGGCAACGCCCGAAGCGTCCTGGACGCCGATAGCGGCCACCACGCTGCCGAGCGCCGTCAGGCAGAGGGCAGAGAAGAGATCAGAGGTGCGTCTTCGACGGCTCGCGTTCCTCCTCATCGCCGGCGACGGCCAATGCATCCCGGAGAGTGAAGTTGCCGTTGTAGAGCGCCTTTCCGACGATCGCCCCCTCCAGTCCGAGCGGGGTCAGGCGCCGCAGTGCGATCAGGTCATCAAGGTGAGCGATACCGCCCGAGGCGACGACCGGAGCGGCAGTGCGCCGACACACGTCAGTGAGCAATGTGATGTTGGGGCCGCTCAGGGTTCCGTCACGAGTGACGTCGGTGACGACGTAGCGAGCGCATCCGGCGGCATCGAGACGCTCAAGGGTCTCCCACAGATCACCGCCCTCCTTGGTCCAACCGCGGGCCGCCAGGGTCGTGCCGCGCACGTCGAGGCCGACGGCGATCCTGTCGCCATGCTCGGCAATGACCCGTTCGGTCCACTCGGGGTTCTCCAGTGCCGCCGTGCCCAGGTTGACCCGAGCGGCACCTGCCGCCAGAGCCCGGGCCAGCGAAGCATCATCGCGGATGCCTCCGGAGAGCTCCACCTTGCTGCCTACCTCACCGACGATGCGTGAGAGCAGCTCTGAATTGGATCCGCGGCCGAAGGCCGCGTCGAGGTCCACCAGGTGGATCCACTCGGCCCCGGCCCGCACCCAGTCCCGGGCGGCGTCGACGGGGCTGCCGTAGTCCGTCTCGGAGCCGACCTCTCCTTGAAGGAGCCGGACGGCCTTGCCGTCGGCGACATCGACGGCGGGAAGTAGGGTGAGCATGCTTTTCTCCTGCGATGGTCTTGAATCGGCTCAGATGGGTTCAGAGGGTCGTCAGCCAGTTACGCAGAAGCTGGGCCCCCGCGTCACCGGATTTCTCGGGATGGAACTGCGTGGCGCACAGGGCCCCGTTCTCCACGGCGGCAATGAAGTCCTGTCCGTGAGTCGCCCAGGTGGCTCGGGGTGGCCGAGTGGGACCGGGACCGAGCAACTCGGCGGGGTCCTGGGTGGCCGCGTAGGAGTGGACGAAGTAGAAACGCTCCTCGGCGATGCCGTCGAACAGCACGGAGCCCTCGGGAGGACGGACCCGGCTCCATCCCACGTGCGGGACGACCTCGGCCCGCAGCCGACTGACGGTTCCAGGCCACTGGCCCAGCCCCTCTGCCGTGGTTGCATGTTCCTCGGAGCGGTCGAACATGACCTGCATACCCACGCAGATTCCCAGGACCGGACGCCCGCCGGCCAGGCGCTGCTCGATGAGACGCGGCGCGTCGACCTTTCGCAGTTGACCCATCACCGCACCGAAGGCGCCGACACCGGGAACGACCAGCCCGTCAGCATCAGTCACCTTCCGAGGATCGCTGGTCAGCGTCACCCTCGCACCCACTCGCTCCAAAGCGCGAACGGCCGAGCGAACGTTGCCGGATCCGTAGGACAAGATGGTGACGCAGGGCGCTTGCATGTGACATACCCTACCGTCCCGGCAGATCGTTCCGGGACATCCTCCACTCCGCAGAGCAAGCGCCATCGTGGGCAGGCCCGCCATCTGCCGCACTTGCACCACTGTTCCATCACAGCGCGCACACATCTGACACGTCTCGACACGCCGGGCGGTGATACGGCACCTGGTGGCCGGTCCTGACCCGGACACCCGCTTTTCTTTCGCAAACCTCCAACATGGGCGAGGATGCACCTGTGAGCATGCAGTTCTCCTCCGGCGACGCACCACCACCGCCGGCACCACCACCGCCGCCTTCCGCGAACCAGTTGTCCGCGTCATCGGCCTCAGGACCGCGAGAGTCCACCAGCACACACAGCGCTGCGCCCTTCTCCATCCCCGGCGTTCGGATCAAGTCGGTACTGGGGCGCGGAGGTTTTGCAACGGTCTACGCCGGCGTACAGGACTCCCTTGAGCGCCCGGTCGCCGTCAAGGTGGACTCCCGACCTCTGGACGATCCGCGCAACGAACGACGGTTCATGCGGGAGGTACAGGCCGCCTCCCGAATCTCAGGGCACCCCCATGTGGTCTCACTGGTCGACACCGGCAAGCTGCCCGACCTGCGCCCCTACCTCGTCATGGAGCTGTGCGCAGGCGGTAGCCTTTACGACCTCGTCTCGCGTGGCCCGACTCCGGCATCCGATGCCGTGGCGCTGGTGGAGGCTGCGGCCTCAGCACTGAGCGCAGCTCACGCGGCCGGTGTCATGCACCGTGACATCAAACCCGCCAATATCCTTCTGGACTCCTACGGCTCACCGCGCTTGTCGGACTTTGGCATCGCCTCCGTCCAACGCGAGGGCCAGGACCCCACAGTCACCCTGGAGTGCCTCACCCCCGACTTCGCCGCACCGGAGGCCTTCATGCTGGCCAGCCCCGGCCCCGAGGGCGACGTCTGGTCCATGGGCGCGGTGCTCTTCGCCCTTCTGACGGGTCGGGGCCCCAGACGAGGTCCCGACGGCGTACAGCGCAGCTTGCCCGCAATCGTCCGTTCCCTCGACGAGCCCCTGAACCTCAACGACCCTAACGTTCCAGAGCTCCTACTTCCGGTGCTGAGCAAGGCCATGGCTCCCGATCCGAAGGATCGCTACCGCAATGGCACAGAACTCACTAACGCCCTAGGGCAGGTTCGTGACCAACTCGGGACAGGTGACCTGGCCGTCGGTGGGCCGGTGACCTCCTTGCAGCTGGTTGAGGCCGGTCTAGCGCCGCCTCCTCCCGATCACGGGGTGTCGGATTCAGCAGGGTCGGGCAGCAGCCCGCTCAATCTCTCCAACACTCACCTGCCCGGCGTCTCCGGAGCACTATCAGGGTCATCCACGGGTTCCGCCCACTCGGCACGGTCCGCGGCCCCGGCAGCATCCGGGTGGCTGGAGCAGCACGAGCAACCGCCGATGCCGATGGCGTCACCCGGCTCCTTGAACGCCTCGGCGAACAGTCCGATAGCGGCCGGCACCGGCCGGCCACTCCGGCTCAACGCTCGCGAGCGCCGCCAGATCGGTCTGCGTGCCGGCGCCTTGGGAGCAGCTGCCGGCCTGTTCATCGGCCTGGGTGCCGCCTGGTTGACGGGAATCTGGCTGACTCCCACCACCGGCGCTACGGGAGCGGCATCGAGCACAGAAGCATCGGCCGGCCACACGTCCTCGGGCCAGGACGTCGCCTCCACCCCACCGCATCCGGTAGGCAGTTGTTTAACGGGCACCACCTCCATCTCGGGGCAGACCACCGCACGGAAGGTGGATTGCAACGAGCCTCACTCCTGGGAGGTCTTTCAGGTGGGAACACTGGCGGAGAGCACCACGGGCTCCAGCGACGACGACCTGGCCTCCGACCCCAACGTGCGATCCACCTGCACACCAGAGGCAGCTCAGCAGTACGGGGCGGTCAATCCGAGTACGTCGGTCCTGGGACCTGGCGAGGCAGGATGGAATGCCGGAAAGCGAGGTTTTTCGTGTATCGCCTCGGATCAGAAGGGCGGTCAGCGGACCAGCTCATACGCGAGCTAGAAGCCGCAGCCGGCTCATGCTGTGAATTGCAAGCCGCGAACGGTAACGGTGACGTCACTGCGGGGGACGACGAAGTCCACGACCGAACCAGCGCATCGCCCTGGGTGCCTTGATCTCCGAGGACCTCACGGCTCCAGGGACGGATTCGGCGTCGATGACGCCCAGGAGCACGTCCTCGACGACCTGGTCCATGGAGGCCAGGAGGAGTCCTGCCGATGCCTCCTCCCCGGGCTGGCCGTTGGTGAAGTGACGGGCGGTGATCGTCCCGGACAGGCCGGACTCGATGCCGACGTCGGTGGCCAGGTCGGCGGTCATGAGGACCGCGCCGGCTCGTGACAGGCGGGAGAGCTGGGCGGCAAGCTCCGCGGCCTCAGCGGGTTCGGAGTCGGATCCGCCGAGCAACTCGGCCACGTCCCAGTCCGAGTGGGCCGAGACGAACTGCTTGACCGCGAAGGCACCACTGGAGGAGGGCACCACGGTGCAGTCCAGGTCCATGAGCGAGCACATCCCCGCCAAACCGTCTGCCCGGTTCAGCGGCGTCATGACAATGGCGACCTTGACCGCTTTGGGTGCCTGCTCATCGGAATCGCCGGGGCTCAAAGAGCTCAGCAAGTCTGCCGCCGCCGCGATCTCCGCCTCCTGGGCGTCGGTGAGCCGGACGGCTTTTTCTGAGGGCTCTTCCCCGTCGTTGAGGGAGTAATAGGTGTTGTGGGGGACGTCGTCGGGGTTGATGACCTCAGGCGTCGTCTCCTCCTGACCGGTGACCGGGACAGTTGAGGTACCCACCGCATTCGCTGAGCCCGTCCCGCGATGAGGGCCTTCCGGTGCCTCGAGGCCGTCGGCCGCCGAGAGGTCATCAGGGATATCGACGTCGTCCATAAGGGCTGCGAACTCGGCGTCCAGGTCGCGCCGGTGGTCCTGGCCGTCGTTGCGGTTCTCGCCGGACTGGGAAGTGTGGTCCATCACAGGGTCCCCTTCGTGGACGGGATGGTCTCGACGCGGGGGTCGTTTTCCACGGCGGCGCGCAGGGCACGAGCCAAGGCCTTGAACTCGGCCTCGGCGATGTGGTGGGGGTCGCGCCCGGACAGGACGCGCACGTGCAGGCAGATGCCTGCATGGTAGGCGATGGCCTCCAGGACGTGGCGCACCATCGAGCCGGTGAAGTGCCCGCCGATGAGATGGTGGACGAAGGCCTCCGACTCGCCCTCGTGCACCAGGTAGGGACGCCCGGAGATGTCGACGACGGCGTGGGCCAGGGCCTCATCCAGGGGAACACTGGCCTCGCCGAAGCGGCGGATACCGCGCTTGTCCCCCAGCGCCACGCGCAGAGCCTCGCCGATGCAGATGGCGGTGTCCTCCACGGTGTGGTGCACGTCGATGTCGATGTCGCCGGTGGCGCGCACGGTCAGGTCGATGAGTGAGTGGCGCCCCAGGGCGGTGAGCATGTGGTCGTAGAAGGGAACGGTGGTGGAGATGTCGGTCCGGCCGGTGCCGTCGAGGTTGATCTCGATGACGACGCTGGACTCGCTTGTGGCTCGCTCGATACGCGCGGTACGGCTCATGTGTGCTTCCTCAGCATCGGATGTAGCGGATTTCAGCGGTACTGGTTCTCTTCATAGGTGTCTCAACCGGTAACAACCCTACAGGTCCTGCGTACCGTCCGCGGCCGGCATCGGTCTCAGATCCCGATGGCAGCGGCCAGGGCGCTGCGCAGTCGGTCCATTTCCTCGGGTGTTCCGATACTGGCCCGTAGGAACCCCTCGGGACCGACGACGCGGATGAGGACCCCGGCGTCGAGCAGAGTCCGCCAGACGGCGTCACGGTCCGGGAACGGGCCGAACAGGACGAAGTTGGCGTCCGACTCGTGAGCGGTCAGGCCCTGGGCCCGCAGCCAGTACACGAAGGCATCACGCTCATTGCGCAAGGAGGCCACCTGAGCCATGAGCTCGTCACGGTGGGATAGGGCGGCCAGCGCGGCGGCCTGGGTGACGGCGGAGAGGTGATAGGGCAGGCGCACCACGCGCAGGGCGTCGACCAGGGCGCGGTCGGCGGCCAGGTAGCCCAGACGCAGGCCGGCGGCCCCGAAGGCCTTGGACATGGTGCGGGTGACGGCCAGGTGCGGGTTGGCCGGCCCTACCAGTTCCAGGGCGCTGGGCACGCCCGGACGGCGGAACTCGGCGTAGGCCTCGTCGATGACGACGACGCAGTCACTGGCCCGGGCCGGTGAGCCGATCTCGGCTCCGAGTATGGGGCCGTGACCGCGTGCCGCCTCGAGGATCCGCCCGATGTCCTCCAGTGGCAGGGCTGTTCCGGTCGGGTTGTTAGGGCTGGCCAGAATGACGACGGCAGGTCGCAGCTCGTTGATCGCAGTCACCGCGGCGTCCACATCCAGCGTGAAGTCCTCCCGGCGCGGTCGCGTGGCGTAGTCGGTCAGTGTGTCCCGGGCGTACTCGGGGTACATCGAGTAGGTGGGGGTGAAGGTCAGGCAGATGCGCCCGAGGCCGCCGAAGGCCTGGAGTACGTGGAGCATGACCTCGTTGGAGCCGTTGGCCGCCCAGATCTGCTCAGGGGCCAGGTGCGCACCGGACTCGGCCTTGAGATAGTCCGCGAGCGCGGCCCGCAGCCGGGGGAAGTCCCGCTCCGGGTAGCGGTTGAGGCCCTGGGCGGCCTGGGCCACGGCGGTGGCGATCGACTCGATGACGGCGGCCGAGGGCGAATAGGGGTTCTCGTTGACGTTCAGCCGCACGGGGACGTCGAGCTCCGGGGCCCCGTAGGGGGCCTCACCGTCCAGGTCCGGTCTCAGGGGCAGGTTCGCACTCACGCCAGGAGTCTACGGCTCGGTACGCTCTCGCGGTTGGGCTCCCCATTCGGTGGTGCCGGCGGCACCGAGGTGGCGGCCGCAGTGTCTGCTGAGGGTGTGGTCAGTGCGGCTCACTGGTCAGCATGATCTCCTGGAAGTCGAGGCGGTCCAGGGCGTGCTCCAGGGAGTCGGCCGAGTAGAGACCCTCGTCACCGGCGTCGAGGAGGGCCTCGCGCTGGGCCCGGATCATGTCCAGGGCGCGCTCGCGCACGGGGGCGAGCTCATCATGGCGCCAGGTGGGGTCGGCCCAGGCCTTGGCGACGGCTCCCGGCGAGACGACGATGTCATTGCCCTCCCGGCGCACGAGGCCGTGCTGCTCCGGGGATGGATTGAGGCTCTCATTGTTCTCGATGTCATAGGCGGGTGGTGAGACCTTGTCCAGCTCGGGAGTGCTCGTTGTCGCCTGAATGCCCGAGGTGTCGGGGGCTGCGGCACCGGTGGGCACGGTGGGTACGGAGCGCTGGGGAGCGCTGTGAGTACCGACGGCGGCAACGTCGCGGGCGGCGTTGACCAGCAGCGAGATGACGGCTGCCCTCTCCTCCTCGTCGGCGGGGCCGGCCATAGCGGGTCTGACGACGCGGACCAGTGCGGACAGCGTGAGTCCTTGGATCGTCAGCGAGCCAGCGGCCACGAGCATGGACACCAGGAGGAGGAAGGGGTAGTGAGGCGCTGTGGTCGGCAGGGTCTGGGCGGCTGCCAGGGTGATGGCGCCGCGCATACCCGCCCAGACGATGACGGCGCCTTCGCGTGTGCCCAGGGGCTCGGCCGCGAAGTACTCCAGGTCGGCGCCCCGGCGTCTGACCCGGCTGGAGAGGCGGCGTGCGCGTCGGGCGATGCTCTCGTGGTTGGTCTCTCGGCGAAGCCTGCGCTGAACCTGCGCGAAAGGGCGCCGATCCCAGGGAACCGGGGGCATCTCGGACTCTCCACGTACGATGGCCGAGCAGCGGTTCTGGAACTGGTGGATGGCCTCCTCGTTCTCCTGCCAGTGGATCGCCCAGCGAGCGGTCCGGTGACTGAGGAACTTGAGCATCGGCGCGACGACGAGGGCCCGGATGACGACGGTCAGCGCGCCAGCAACGACAGCGACCGCGATGGCCCTGACAACACCGAGAGCTGAGGCGTCGACCTTCTCCACGATGCCGAAGAACTCCAGCCCCATGACCAGGAAGATGAGTCCTTCCAGAGTGAGCTCGACGGTGTGCCAGTTGGTGCGTGAGGCCACCCGGTGGGCCGGCGGCAGCATCCGGGGGCCGCGGTGGCCGGTGATGAGCCCGGCGACAACGGCTGCCACGAGGCCCGAGCCGTGCATGTGCTCGGCCGGGACCGCCGCGAGGAAGGGGACGGTGAAGGAGACGACCGTGTCCACGGTGGGGTCGGTGATGTGGGAGCGCACCCGTAGACTCGCCTCGCCGACGAGCCAGCCCACGCCCAGGGCCACGAGGACCGCCAGGGCGAAGCCGCCCAGGACGCCGCCGACGCTGACGCCTCCCGACGTTGCCGCGGAGACGGCTGAGGACAGGACCACCAGGGCAGTGGCGTCGTTGAGCAGCCCCTCACCTTCCAAGACGGTGATGATGCGTTGGGAGACTCCCAACCGGCGAGCGATGGAGATGGCCACGGCGTCTGTGGGACTGAGGATCGCCCCCATGGCGATGGCCCAGGCCAGGGAGAGTCCCGGAACCAGGAGGGTGAGGACGACGCCGATCACTGCCGCGGACAGGGGCACCAGCAGGATGGCCAGCACCGCCACCGGGGCGAGCTCGCGGCGGAAGTTGATGGTGGAGATGCTCACCGCCGTCGAGAACAGCAAAGGGGGAAGGACTCCTTCCAGGACCACCTGGGGGTCCAGCTCGATCGCCGGGATGAAGGGCAGGAAGCCCACCGCCGTGCCGCCGGCCAGGAGGATCAGCGCCGGGGCGACGCCGATGCGGTCACTGAGTTGAGAGGCAGCCGCAATGGCCAGAGCGCCCAGTACGGCGATGATGAGGAGGTCCATGGGCCAAGGGTATCCAAGGCCTGATTTCCACGATCGCCGGCGCTACCGTGGCCCCATGGTGATCCCAGGCCCTGAAATTCCTGAGTACCTTGAGCAGCGCGGTTCCCTCATCCGTGAGCGTGCCGATGCAGTCCTGCGCGAGCTCGTGGGCCGTAGCGACGCGCACCTGCGCGAAGACCAGTGGCGGGCGGTCGAGGCGTTGGTCCTCGCCCACCGCCGTGCCCTGGTGGTCCAGCGCACGGGATGGGGCAAGTCGGCGGTGTACTTCGTGGCGACGGTGCTGCTGCGCGAGGGCTGGGGAGACTGGCGTCCCGGTATGCCACCACCCGTATCCGGCACGCGTAGCCGGTCCGGAGTCGTCGGAACGAGCGTCATCATCTCGCCGCTGCTGGCCCTTATGCGTGACCAGGTCGCCGCCGCCGAGCGCGCTGGAATCCGGGCCGTCACCATGAACTCGGCCAACGTCACCCAGTGGGAGGAGATCGAGACCCGGGTGCGCGACGGCGAGGTGGATGTCCTGCTGGTCTCTCCCGAGCGCCTCAACAACCCTGTGTTCCGTGACGAGATCCTGCCGCACCTGGCGGCCGGAGCCGCACTGGTGGTCATCGACGAGGCCCACTGCATCTCGGACTGGGGGCACGACTTCCGCCCGGACTACCGGCGTATTCGCACGTTGCTGGCCGACCTGCCGCCGCACACCCCGGTCCTGGCGACCACGGCGACCGCCAACGCCCGGGTCAGTGCCGACGTCGCCGAGCAGCTGGGGGCTTCCCCGACGGCAACCGCAGCGGACGGCTCTGCGAACAGCTCCGAGGTCCTGGTCCTGCGCGGCCCCCTGGAACGCAGCTCCCTCCACCTGGGGGTCAAGGCCCTGCCGGACGCCGCAACCCGCCTGGCCTGGCTGGCCGCTTACCTGCGGCACGCCCCCGGCAGCGGCATCGTCTACTGCCTGACCGTCTCGGCGGCGCTGGAGGTCGCCGAGTACCTGATCGGGGCCGGCGTGGAGGCGGCCGCTTACACGGGACGGACGGACGCCGCCGAGCGAGAGAGCCTGGAGGAGGATCTCAAGGCCAACCGGATCAGGGCGCTGGTGGCCACCTCGGCCCTGGGAATGGGCTTCGACAAGCCGGATCTGGCCTTCGTGGTGCACATAGGGGCTCCGTCCTCACCGGTGAGCTACTACCAGCAGGTGGGGCGTGCCGGTCGTGGCGTGGAGCGGGCCGAGGTGATTCTGCTCCCGGGTGCTGAGGAGCGCGCCATCTGGGAGTGGTTCGGCTCGCAGGGCTTCCCTCCCGAGGCGGAGGTACGTGCGGTCCTGGACGGGCTGGAGGGGCAACGGGCCACGGGGGCCGGACCGATGTCGACGGCGGCGCTGGAGACGGTCACGTCGTTGCGGCGCGCTCGGCTGGAGTCCATGCTCAAGGTCCTTGACGTCGACGGCGCCGTGCGCAGGGTTCGTGGCGGCTGGGAGTCCACCGGTGAGCCCTGGTCCTACGACACCGAGCGCTATGCACGAGTGGATGCCGCCCGTCGGAGCGAGCAGGAGGCGATGGTTTCCTATGAGCGGCTCGGGGAGGTGCCCGACTCCTCGGGGGCGCCCGCGTCCTGCCGGATGGCTTTCCTGAGATCCTGCCTCGATGATCCGCACCTTCGGCAGGGGTGGCGCTGCGAGGCCTGTGACCTGTGCGGAGGCCTGGTCCTGCCCGAGGTTCCCGGTGAGGAGCAGATCGATGCCGCTCGCCATGCGCTCAGTCGTGCCGGAGTCGAGTTGCGGCCGCGCCGTCAGTGGCCCACCGGGATGAATCGCCTAGGACTAGGACGGTACAAGGGACGCATCGGTGCCGGCGAGCAGGCGGAGATCGGGATGGCCGTGGGCCGTCTGGACGGGCTGGGTGCCGCGGGGGCGCTGAGGGAGCTGGTGGCCTCCGGTCATGACGGTGAGGTTCCCGTCTCCTTGAGGCCGCTGGTGCTGGAGGTGGTGGACAGGCTTGGTGAGACCATCCGAAGCGGTAGGCGGTCCGACACCGGCTCCCAGGCCGGTTCTGAGCCCGGCTCCGAGACCGCCGAAGACACCGGAGTCCCGGAACAGCGCATCGCCGTCGTCATCGTGGACTCCCGCTCTCGACCCCGTCTGGTCCGCCAGCTGGGTCACGCCGTGACGAACCGACTCGGGGCCAGGCCACTGGGGATCGTGGGACTCACCGGCCTGGAGCCGCCGCGCCACGACGTGGGATCGGCGTTCCGCCTGGCGGAAGTGGCTCGCAGCCTGACGCTTCAGAAGTGGCAGGCGCAGGCGCTTGAGTCTCTGCACGGCGCCACGGTGGTCCTGGTGGATGACTGGAGCGATTCCGGCTGGACGCTCACTGTGGCGGCGTCCTTACTGCGCCGGGCAGGTGCGGCAGCGGTCCACCCCTTCGTGCTGGCTCAGCGGTAGGGCCGGGCGCGTGGGCACGGGGTTCCTCATTCGGCGCTGTCGTATCAAAAACCGTTGGAGGCGGCTGCCAGCGCCGGAGCCACCTGGCCGCCGGGGGTCCCCACCTGGTCCTCGAGGTAGTACCACCAGAAGGGCGCTCCCCAGGCATCGGGACGTCCTAATGCCGCACCGGTGACGTGCTCGGCGACCGCAGTGCGGGCGGCAGCCGGGTCAGTGGTCGATCCGAACCACCACGGACCGTTGTTCAGGTCCTGGCCGCCGTACCCAAGCTCGGTGACGGCGATGCGGGAGGCCGGGAAGGCGGCATCCAGGGCCGTCAGGACCCGGTCAGCAGCAGTCCCCAGCGGGTGGAGCTGAGGGTAGACGGACAGGCCGACGACGTCGACCAGGTCCCTGATCGGCTGGGTGATCTCCTTGGCGGCATAGCTGAACAGGGAGTATACAGGGTCGGCCTGTCCGAGCTGGTAGTACAGGGTGAGTATCGTCGTGGCGCTGGTGCGCTCGCGCACCGCCTTGGCCGCGCGCTGGGCCTTGGCGACCGGCCCTGTGCCCAGCCAGTCCCCTCCGAGCTCGTTCCCGATCTCCCAGGCGTCCACGGAGGGAAGAGCCTTGATGAGGGCGTCGACCCGCGCGTCCCAAGCCGGGTCGGTCAGGGCGGCCACGTCGTGGGAGTCGCAGATCTGGGCCAGGGCCAAGCCTCCCTGCGCGTGCAGGGACTCCACCGTGGTGCGCCAGCCGGCCATCTCGTGGGCGTCGGTGGGGTCACCGATCACCAGACGGGCCGAGACCCTCCGCTTGCCGCCTCCCGGGCCACTAGAAGCTAGAACGGCGGCGATCTCGGCGGCAGTGGGAACCCGGGTGAAGGTCACCCCGATGATGGCGTCCTGCGGGGCCTGGGCCACCAGCGCCCGATCCAGGGCCAGCTGGGCTCCGGAGGCCGACTCCAGGGCCGAGGTGGCCAGGCGGCCTCTGTCAGCCCAGGACTGGGCTGCGGCACAGGCGTCCAGGGACTCCTGGGCTGCGGTTCGCAGGGTCGCGACCTCATCGGCGCCCTTGAGGCCCTGTCCGACGGCCTGCTGATAGCGCTCGGCCTGACGGTCGTGGAGGGTCCTGGCCGCCAGCTCCAGGAGGTTGTGCTCGCCGGAGGCGGGCAGGTCCGCCATGAGGGCCGAGTAGCCGTGGCTGGTGGGCCACGACATCGTCAGGGTGCAGGCACGCCCAGTGGGTACGTCGATGCCGATGGCCCCGTCCTCGTCCTGGTAGAGCGGCCCGACGACGACGACTTCCAGGGTCTTGGCGTCCAACAGGGCGTCGTCGTAGCCGGCCTCGCCCTTGCCGTTGGACTGGATGCGTCGCAGTGCCTCGAGGCTGAGCGCACCGCCCTGGGCGTCGGTGAGGTGAAGGCTCAGGTGGGTGGTCGCCCCGTCGCCCCTGGCTGGCGGACTGGCCGCATGCCCGTGACCGCAGGAGGACACTGACACTCCCAGGACTCCGGCGCCCAGGAGCATCAGTGCTCTTCTGCGATTGGTCTCAAGAGGCATGCCGTCATTATTCCCGTCTCGCAAGGGATCGTCTGACCGAACGGTTCCACCGTGGTGATCTCCACGCGGCCCGGTATCACGTCCGACAGCGTCCGTCGTCATTTCAGTTCTGAGGCAGGGACGAAGGTGTATCCCTCGGCCTTAATACCGGCGACGATCTTCTTCAGCTCGGGAAGCGGGTAGTAGGGGTGGAAGAAGAAGCTGGCGGTGGCGTGAGTGTTCACCAGGTTGAGCTTGGCCGCGTCGACGACCTCCTGTGCCAGGCGCGGCGGGTGCTGGTTGATCTCATTGGGCTCGAAGTTGCCCAGGTTCTCCGGCAGGACGTGTGTCCCGTAGGGGTCGTTGACCGCGTAGGGGAAGAACTGTCCGTAGTAGTCGTGCGGACCGGCCTGGGTACTGGTCAGGGTGCCGGCGTAGAGGAGCTCGCGCTCGTAGCGTACCGGGTACTGCTCGCCGATACCGTAGTAGGCCTCGCGGGTGGCCGAGTAGTGCGGGGTCTCGAAGATCTCCGGAGTCGGCAACCCGACCTCACCGAAGATCTGGCGCCCCTGCTCCACGCGCTCCGCGGCCCATGCCTGGGAGGTGCCCGGCAGAGCGCCTCCGATCTGCACGTAGGACTTGTCCTCGCAGTCGACGGCCGGCGCCTTCGTGTCGTTCGTCACCGAGCACCACGAGCGGATGAACTCGAAGTCATCGGCGGAGACAGCGTTGTAGGGGTTGTCCAGGGTGCCGAACTGGTGGGTGGTGCCGTGCTGGACGATCGTCCCGCCCTTGCCTACGGCGTCCTGGAGGACGGCCACCAGCTCCGGGGAGTCCTTCAGGGTGAGCTCCTTGGGAGCGCCGTTATTCTCGGTGCCCTTGGGGTCGGTGTAGATCGGCACGACCGCCATCTGGAAGGGCACGTTCTCGCTGTGGAGGTAGTCGACGATCGCCTGCAGCTCCTCAGGGTCGCTGTCCGGGGTGATGTCCTCCAGGCGCACGGCGGCCTGCCGGTACTGCTTGGCGTTGGGCTGGAGGAAGTCCAGGAGGATGTCGGCGGCAGCGATGTACCGGTCCTGCTCACCGAGGTAGGTCAGCGGGATCTCCCCCATGAAGGTCAGCCCCGAGGAGCTGACGGCCCAGGGGAAGGAGCTGGTCCCGGACTGGGCCACGGAGGCGCAGGCGGTGGCCGCGCCATCGGGCTTGGAGCACTCCGCACGTCCCAGGACCTTGACGTCCTGCTCGCGGGTGATGTGCGGGGCGACGATTCCACCGGTGTTGAGCACGTTGCGCTTCAGGGAGGCACCGTTGTAGCTGATCTTGGTGACCCGGTCGGAGGAGTCGATGTAGGAGGTGGCGGGATCCCAGCCGTAGCGCTGGGTGAAGGCGGCGCGGTCGGCGTCGGTCCTGGCCAGCTGCCAGATGTTGAAGCCGGACCACATCACCGGGATGTTTCCGGTGAGGGCGTCGTCGATGAAGGCCCGCGGCAGGGGCTCGTCGTAGGTGGAGCCGACGTAGACCACATTGGTGAAGCGGCCGGCCAGGCCGGCCACGTAGTCCTTGACGGGAAGGGTCGTCACGGCTCCCGAGTGACTGGCCAGGGTTCCCATGCTCAGGGCGTAGTACTCCCCCAGCTTGGCGTAGTCGCCGGTCGTGTCGAACAGGACCAGGGTCGAGGCCGGTCCCGCCTCCTGATCGGAGAAGCTGACGGCCCCGGCCGGCAGTTCCGGGGCGTTCTGGGTCAGGTCGCGCAGCCGGACCTGACCCGCGGCGGGCGCGGGCTTGTTCAGGTCGACGTCGGCCCGCTTATCGCCCTTGAGGGGCAGCTCCTTCTTGGCCGCGGCGCCGGGCTCGGGCGGAGCCGGAAGGGGCTTCTTGGCCGGGTCGGTGTCGTTAGCCGCATTAACGGCCTTGTCCTGAGCGCCGCCGACCGGTTTCGCCACGATCGCCTGGCCCATGACCGGGGCCTGGGAGACGGCCGCCTGGGACGTGGCCTGGGCAGGACCGACGGAGGCGATGGAGGTGCCCAGGCACACCGCGACGACGGCCAACGCGCAGCGGCGTCGTCGGACCGAGGGGAGTATCGGGGACATCATGAACTCTCCTTGAGAGACGAGATGGGAACGGGGTTGAACTCGGGAAGGGGGACGCCACGATCGAACAGGGCGGCGGTGGCGGCCAGGATGCGCTTGCAGGCATGTCCGTCGCCGTAGGGGTTGGCCGCCTGGGCCATGGCCGCGTAGGCCGCCTCGTCGGTCAGCAGGGTGGAGACCCGCTCGACGATGCGGTCCTCGTCGGTTCCGACCAGTTCGGCGACCCCGAAGGCGACGGCCTCGGGCCGCTCGGTGTTGTCCCGCATGACCAGGACCGGTTTGGACAGTGCAGGAGCCTCCTCCTGGACACCCCCGGAGTCGGTGAGGACGACGTCGCAGCGGTCGATCAGTGCGCAGAAGGCGCCGTATTCCAGCGGGTCGCACCACACGATGTTGCTGTGGCCCGCAATCTGCGGCAGAAGGGCCTCGCGGACCCTGGGGTTGCGGTGGATCGGTAGAACAAAGAGCACCTCAGGGTGCTGCTCGGCCAGGCGGGTGACAGCACGTCCGATCGCCCGCATCGGCTCGCCCCAGGACTCACGGCGATGGGCGGTCACGAGCACCACTCTCCTGGAGACATCCTCCAGTGCCGCCATGAGATTCTCATCCGGGGGCGGAACCCGGCGGTCGACGGCGACCAGGAGGGCGTCGATGACCGTGTTGCCCGTAACGCGGACAGTCTGCGGGTCGGTGCTCTCGCGCAGCAGGTTGTCCCGGCTGGTGGTGGTGGGACACAGGTGCAGGGCGGTCACCTGGCTGATGAGCCGCCGGTTGGCCTCCTCGGGGAAGGGAGAGGAGATATTGCCGGTGCGCAGGCCGGCTTCGACGTGGAGGACCGGGATCTCGTGGTAGAAGGCCGCCAGCGCGGCGGCGAAGGCTGAAGTGGTGTCGCCCTGGACGACGACAGCGTCGGGCCGGTACGCCTCGATCGCTTGGCCCACCCCTTGCAGGGAGCGATTGGTGATCTGGGTGAGGGTCTGTCCCGGGGCGTGGATGTCGAGGTCTTCGTCGGGGACAATGCCGAAGAACTCGTGGACCTGGTCGAGCATCTCGCGGTGCTGGCCGGTGACGACGACGATGGGGTTGAAGCGCTCGTCGTCACGCATGGCGGCCACCAGGGGGGCGAGCTTGATCGCCTCCGGACGGGTGCCGTAGACGAGCATGACCCTCAGGGGGCAGTCCGATGGCGTGGAGTCTGCAGGCATGAGTTCTCCTACTCAAGTGTCAGGATCGTGGATCCGGCTGGGAAGTGAACGGATGGGGCGGTAGCCGATGCGAGGTGCTCTCACTCGCCCTCGGTGATCGGGGTGAAGGTGACGTCGGAGTCCTCGCAGTAGGCCGCCACGGCGCCGGATCGGTAAGGGGACTCGGAGTCGGTCACTTCGCCGAGATCCTTTCCGTCGACTGTGATGGAGAAGGTGACCGACGAGGGGCTGGTCGCATCGATGCTGATAATGACGTCATGGCTCGTTCCGGGCGGGTAGACGGGCGTACTGCCGGAGCTCAGGAACCGCTGGGCGCCCTTGTAGGCGGGGTCCTGCTTGGAGACCTCCCAGCCGTTGGGCTTGAGAGCCAGGGCGTAGAAGTGGTTGTTGTCGGAGTAGTTCCACAGGAGCCAGCCGACCTCCCAGGCGTTGGGGCTGCCGTCCTCACGAAGCTGCTCGACGGTGGTCATCGTTGTGCGGATCGCCTGAACTTCCCCGGCCTTGATCTCAACCGTGGTGGATCTGGCCAATCCCGCATGAGTTTTATCATGGGAGTCAGCCGTCGTTGGTTTCAGACGCAGCAGACCGTCGGCGCACGAGGCTTCGCCGTAGCCGTCAAAGATGATCTCCCACTGAGAGCACTTCTGGGTGTCGCTTTCTCTGGCATGGCAGTACACGGTGATTCCTAGGATCAGTGCCAGGACGCAGCCAACCAGCAGTCCGCGGCGCAGGCCCCTGCTGCGACGGAGACCGTCAAGTGCTCCTGCATGCTGAGGGCCGGTGGTTGCAGTCATCTCATCTCCTCATTGGTCAGGTTGCCGGGTGTGTCGCCGGAGGCACGGTGGCCGACACGCTCCGGGCGGACTCGGTTGCCTGAGCGGGCTCGGCCTCGCGAGCGGTCTTGGCCCACCCGGTCCGTCCGGTCAGCTCTCTGGCCACAGCCCGCCAGCCGTAGACGCTGGGAAGGAGCCCGTACAGGACGAAGAGGTGGGAGTAGCCCACCGCCTTGAGCGGGCCCAGGCCATTGCCGCGCTCGATGCGCCAGTAGATCCAGGCGTAGACGAGTGCGGGCCCGAAAGCGATGACGTAGGCACCCACGAGCCAGGCCCATGACTGCTCCCACCTCAGAACCACCGCCACTGCGGCTGTGACCATGGTGATGAGGAAGGACAGTGTCAGCAGGGACCCGGTCAGAAGCAGGTAGGGGGTGAGGATCTGCCAGAGCGTGTCGGCGCGCCCCAGCCCCCGCTGCTCCCGGGCGACGGCGCGCAGCAGATGCAGCGCCTGGAGATTTCCTTGGAACCAACGGGTTCGTTGGCGCATGAGGCGTCGCATGCTGGTGACACCCTGCTGGTGCACAGCGGACGCGGACCAGAACTCGTTGGTCCAGCCGGTGGCATTGAGGCGGATCCCCAGGTCGAAGTCCTCAGTGAGGGATCGGGTCCAGGGCCTGGGGCCCAAGGCATCGAGGGCGCTGAGGCGAACGAACTGGGCGTTCCCACCCATCCCGACGCTGCGCACACGACGCCGTCCTCGCTGGAAGACCTCGGTGAAGATGACGAACTCCATGTCCTGCATGCGGGCGAGCAGAGAGCCGAAGCGGTTGTTGATGCGCACCCCCATCTGGACGGCCCCGACCTCCTGGGGGGCGAATGCCCTGCGGGCCTCGCTGATGGCGTGGGGGTCGAGACGGCCATCGGCGTCCATGACCCCAACGATGACCCTGGAAGAGGGCACCGAGGTGCTACGGGATCGCACGATCGACAACGCGTCGTTGAGGGCCTCGCCCTTTCCCAGGCGGGCGTGCGGCGGACGACGACGCACCACTTCGACGCGCTCGTCACCGGCCTGCGCGGCCACCTGAGCGGTGTCGTCGTCGGAACCGTCGTCGATGACCATGATGCGCAGGCCCGGGTCGGGGATCGAGGTCAGGCGCCTGACACTGGCGCCTATCACCTCCGCCTCGTTGAGGCAGGGCATGAGAATGACAATGAGAAGAGGCGCGTCCGGGTGCGAGGGGCCACTGCGCCTTGGAGCCCCTCGAGAGGCGAGCAGCATGAACAGCGTGTAGACGAGGGCGACGGCGATCATTCCCAGAGCGCCCCACCAACCGACGCGGTCGAGAACTCCCAGGGGACTCAAGGGGCTGAGCCCCGTGTGCAACGACAATGCCTGCGTACTCATCAGGCTCGCAGGCTCACTGTGCCGCCGCGCCGATAGGCATGACGTCCCACGGTGTACCGCGAGTACGAGAACAGGCCGCGCGCAGTGCCGTAGAGATTGGTCATCAGGAAGAGGGCCAGGATGGCGACGAACACCAGTCCGGCACAGTCGATGAGAAAACGGGCGACGAGGGCGGGAGGAGAACCTGCCGGGGCGACGTACCAGACGACGAACAGGCCGGTTCCGGCGGCGAATGGGGAGTAGTGCATGAGGCCATCCATCTGGATCCAAGGGGTAGGGCCAGCACCGACCAGCATCACCGGGTACAGCGAGCGGATCCGGTCGGCACCAACGCCTCGGTGCGGCGTGCCCGGGGGGTAACGGGATGTGGGAACTCAGCCCGTCGGGCACGGCACACCGTGCGTCACAACTAAATATAACAATAGAATAACGTTCTGCAACACTGTGTCGATCAACTATCCGCCCACAGGATAGTTGGAGAAAGGCTCACAATGCCAGCAACCGTTGTCATTGCAACGATCTAAACGTCAAGGAGGGGGTGCCCCGCGCGGGCACCCCCTCCTTGATGGACCGAAGAGAAGGTCACAGAAGGTAACGAGATGGTCTCAGATGGCCTTCTTGGAAACCTTTCTCACTTCCGGCGGGCGCGAGCGGCCTCACCGTGGGCGGGCAGGTCCTCACAGGTCGCCAGGACCTCCAGCGCAGGTGTCAGGGCCTCCAGGGCGCCTGCGCTGTACTCGATGAGCTGGACCGGCTTGAGGAAGGCCATGACACTCAGTCCGGCGGCGAATCGGGCAGTGCCGCCGGTGGGCAGGACGTGGTTGGAGCCGGCCAGGTAATCTCCTAACGGCACCGGACTGTGGGGACCGACGAAGATGGCGCCGGCATTACGGATCCGACGGGCGACGCCGAGAGCGTCAGCCGTCTGAATCTCCAGGTGCTCGGCGGCATAGGCGTCGGCGACCTCGATGGCCTGAGCAAGGTCACGCACCAAGACGGTGCCCGACTGCGGGCCGCTGAGGGCGTCGCGGGCCCGGTCACGGTGCCGAGTCGCGTTGAGCCTGCGCTCGAGTGCGGCATCGACGGCGTCGGCCAACTGCGGGGAGTCGGTGATCAGGACGCTGCCCGCGTTGGGATCGTGCTCGGCCTGCGAGAGCAGGTCGGCGGCCACGTACTCGGGGTCGGCACCGGCGTCGGCCAGGACGGCGATCTCGGTGGGGCCGGCCTCGGCGTCGATCCCCACCGCCCCCATGACAGCGCGTTTAGCCGCCGCCACGTACACGTTGCCGGGGCCGGTGATGACGTCAACGCCCTGGCACAGGGTCTCTCCCCCGGCGTCGGCGCGATCGGTGTCGTCCTGGGCATGGGCCCCGTAGGCGAGCATCGCGATGGCCTGGGCACCGCCGACGGCGTAGACCTCGGTCAGCCCCAGCAGGGCGCAGGCCGCCAGGATCGTGGGATGGGGCAGGCCTCCGTACTCGGTCTGGGGCGGGCTGGCCAGTGCGATCTGCTCGACGCCGGCCATCTGGGCGGCCACCGCGTTCATCACCACGCTGGAGGGGTAGACGGCCAGGCCTCCGGGGACGTAGACCCCGACGCGCCTGACCGGGATCCAGCGTTGGGTGATGGCGCCGCCGGGAACAATCTGGGTCGTACGCTCAGTAGGCACCTGAGCAGCGTGCCCGGCACGGTTGTGGGCGATGGACATCTCCAGGGCCTCGCGCACCGCAGGGTCCAGGTTGCTGAGCGCCTGGTCGATGGCCTGGGCGGGCACACGAAGGTGGACGGGGCGTACGCCGTCGAAGCGCTCGGCGGCATCGCGCAGGGCGGCTGCGCCCCGGGAGCGGACGTCCTCGATCAGCGGAGCCACGGCGGCCTGAGCGGAGGTCACATCGAGAGTGGCCCGGGGAAGAGCCTGTGCCAGCTCGCGGGGGTCGAGTCGGGAACTGCGCAGATCAGTACGGGTGAGCATGCGTACAAGCCTACCGGCCGCGCACGCAGCCGCCTGGGCCGTCTAATGTGATGGCGCGCTTGAACGCGGCGTCCACCAGCCACGTACGAGGCGGTCTGGGAGAAACATCCTCTCCCAGACCGCTCGAGACGCCTTGAGCCGCGTCAGTGCCTCACAGGGTCTCGCGCACGGCGCGGGCGGCGCCCACGAGGCTGGTCAGACTCGCCTCGGTCTCAGCGTAGGCGCGGGTCTTGAGCCCGCAGTCGGGGTTGACCCAGACCTTCTCCGCCCCCAGGGCGTCGACGGCCCGCTGGAGCAGTTCGGTGCACTCGGCCTGGCTGGGAACGCGCGGGGAGTGGATGTCCCACACGCCCGGGCCGAGCTGACGCTCGAAACCGTGCTCGGCCACGGCGGGCAGGATATCCATGCGCGAACGGGACGCCTCGATGGAGGTGACGTCGGCGTCGAGGTGGTCGACCGCGTCAATGACGACGTCGAACTCGGAGTAGCACAGGTGGGTGTGGATCTGGGTGGCCGGCGCCGCCCCTGCTGTGGCCAGTCGGAAGGAGCCGACGGACCACTCCAGGTAGGCGGGGCGGTCGGCGCGACGCAGCGGCAGGGTCTCGCGGATGGCGGGCTCGTCGACCTGGATGACGCCGATACCGGCGGCCTCGAGGTCCGCCACCTCCTCGCGCAGGGCCAGCCCCAGCTGGTCGGCGACCTGGGCCCGCGGGATGTCGTCGCGCACGAAGGACCACGCCATGATCGTCACCGGGCCGGTGAGCATGCCCTTGAGGGGCTTGTCGGTCAGTGACTGGGCGTAGGCCGACCAGGCCACCGTCATCGGCTCGGGGCGGACGACGTCCCCCCACAGGATGGAGGGGCGGGTGCAGCGCGATCCGTAGGACTGGACCCAGCCGTGCTCGGTGGTCACGAAGCCGTCGAGCAGCTCGGCGAAGTACTGGACCATGTCGTTGCGCTCGGCCTCGCCGTGCACCAGGACATCCAGGCCGAGGCGCTCCTGAAGGGCGACGACGCTGGCGATCTCGGCGCGCATGGCGGCGTCGTAGGCGGCATCGTCGATCTCACCCTTGCGCCAGGCGGCGCGGGCCTTACGGATCTCAGCGGTCTGGGGGAAGGAACCGATGGTGGTGGTGGGCAGCTCGGGCAGACCCAGACGCGCGTCCTGAGCGACCTTGCGCTCGGCGTAGGGGACGCGAGTTCGGTCGCCCTCAGTGACGGCGTCAACGGCGGCGCGAACCTCGTCTCGGTGCACCCCGGGGTGGGCGGCGCGCTGATGGCGCAGGTCGGCCTCCTGGGCAAGCTCTGCGGCGATGGCCTCGCGGCCCTGAGCCAGCCCCCTGGCCAAGGTGATGACCTCGCCGACCTTCTGGTCGGCGAAGGCGAGCCAGGAACGGATCTGCGGGTCGATGGCGGTCTCGCGCTCGACGTCGTGGGGCACGTGCTGCAGGGAGGTGGATGTGGCCACGGTGATGGGGGTGCCTTCGGGCAGGCGCTCACGCAGCTGCTCGAGCGTCGTCAGCGCTGCATCCAGGTCGGTGCGCCAGATGTTGCGTCCCGAGACGACACCGGCGACGACGGCCTTGCCCGCCAAGGCGGCCAGGTCGCCGGCCTCGGGCAGGGTGCCGGCCACGAGGTCGAGGCCCACGGCCTCGATCGGGGCCTGCCCGAGCACAGGCAGGGCGTCGCCCAGGGAGCCGTATGTCCCGGCCACCAAGATCTGGGGGCGCTCCACGATGGCGCCCAGCCAGGTGTAGGCGTCGCGCACGGCGTCGAGGACACGCTGACGCTCCACGTTCCAGGAGTCGGAGACCAGGGCGGGCTCGTCGAGCTGGACCCAGGTGGCACCGGCCTCGTGCAGGTCCATGAGGAGGTGGCCGTAGGCGTGCAGGACGTCGTTGAGACGGTCCAGGGGGTGGAAGCCCTCGGCCGCCTCGTCGGAGGGCTTGGCCATGAGCAGGTAGCTCACCGGTCCCACGACGACGGGGCGCACCTCGATCCCCGCGGCCTGGGCCTCACGGACCTGGTCGGCGATGGCGGTGTCGACGTAGTCGATGGGTGTGGAGGCGTCGATCTCGGGGACCAGGTAGTGGTAGTTGGAGTCCAGCCACTTGGTCATCTCCAGGGCCGGACGGGCGCCCTCACCGCGGGCCAGCGTGAAGTAGCCCTCGAGATCGAGGGCGCCGTCGGCGTCCAGCAGGTCACGGAAACGGGCGGGCGCGGCCCCCAGGGTGGCGGTGACCTGAAGAACCTGGTCGTAGAGAGTGAAGTCCGCCGGCACCGAGGCGGGCTGAGTCAGCCCCAGGTCCGTCAGGCGCGAGCGGGTCGCTCCGCGCAGCTCGGCAGCGGCATGCCTGAGCTCATCGACGCTCAGGCCCCCCTTCCAGAAGGACTCCACGGCGCGTTTGAGCTCGCGGTCCCTGCCGATACGGGGGTATCCCAGAATGGTGGCCCCCGGCAGGGGGGCGGAGGGGACCTGTGACTCGGTCACAGCGATCTCAGCCGGTGAGGCGGGGGTGACCGACTCAGAGGTGACGCTCATGCATTCTCCTTGGTGATGGTGGTGTGGGGCTGGACGGGGTGGCGGGAAGAGAGTGCTGCGCCAGGAGAGCCGCAGCGCAGGAAGGAGGGGCCTCGGCCGGGCGTGGCCTGGAGGTATCCGCGATCAACGGCGTCGCGCACCTCCCGATCGGGCGCGGCTCCAGCCAGGATGCCACCCAGCCGCAGGTGGCTGATGACGTCGAGGGCCGGACGGGTCCGATTGAAGGTGTACAGGTGCAGTCCGGGAGCCCCAGCGCGCAGCAGCGCCGTGGCCAGGTCGAGCGTCGCACCAATACCGCGTTCCACAAGAGTGGCGCCGCTGGCCGATCCCAGTGCTGATCGCAGGCTGTCGGGCACGCGCACCCCGGTGAGTGCCTCAAGGCGGGTGAGCCGACGCAGGTCGGTCAGAGGGATCACCCCGGGAAGGATCGGGATGCTCACCCCTGCGTAGGAGGCCGCGTTGGTCAGCGCCACATAGTCGGCTGCGTCGTAGAACACCTGGGTGATCGCCAGGTCGGCTCCGGCGGTCTGCTTAGCGGCCAGGACCTCGATGGCCTCGATATGGTCGTTGGTGGCCGGGTAGGCGGCCACGGCGATAGTGACGTGACGCCTGCCGTCGCCGAAGAAGTCGGCCTCGACCTCCCGGATGACCCGGACGAGGTCGTCGGCGTGGCGCAGCTCCCCGGCGACGTCGTCGGCCCGGGTACCGGCAGGGGGGTCACCGCGCAGGGCGAGGAAGCGCCGTACCCCCATGCGAAGGAAGCGGGTGACGATATCGACGGCCTCCTGCTTGCGGTAGCCGATGCAGGTCAGATGCGCCATGAGGGGAATGGTGCTGGACTTCAGCACGTGGGCGAGCACGTCCTCGGACGGATTGGTCCGCTCCTGGACCACGCGCACGCGGGGCGCAGCGTCGCGCTGCCCCGCCGCCGGCTGCGCCTCACTGCTGATTCCCCCTGCGGGCTCGGTGACGAAGGTGGGCCGGTAGGTCACCGAGACGAAGTCGGGCCCAGTGGCAAGGAGCCTGTCAATGCGGCCCCAGGTGGCGGATGCGGCCTTCCCCGGACGAGGGGGGAAGAGCTCCAGGCTGACGGTGGGCAACGGCTGGGCGGATCCGGGCTCGGTGTTACTCAAGCCGTCGCCACGGCTCCCGGCCGTGGCGGTGGGCTCGGTGGGCTCGTTGTCTCGCACATCGTCTCCATCGATCCTGGCTGAAGCACCCGCGTACCGGGTTGCTGCGGCGTCATGGAACCAGGTCTCTCGGCCGCTCTGGATGGTCGAGCGTATCAAACCATGAGCTCACCCCATCTCCACCGCCGTCTCGAATAATGAGAAAAACCATCCGGCCGCCCTGGCGACTCACATCCCAGCGGCGCCACTCGATGCAGGCACCTATCGGGGCGGCGGGCTGCCAACACGTCGCACACCGCATCTCCTCCCAGCCGCCGCACGCACCTCAGCCATGAGGGCGGGATGACATGAGGCTCCACCGCCCCATCGTTCCCAGCAGTCGCTCCGGCAAGGAGGCGCCCAGCTCTCATCGCCGGTACCGACCTCACCGGTGGCCGCTGAGACCACCAGCGCAGCCAAGTCCGGCTCACCCCGGGCGGCACAGTCATGGCTGATCATGCTGAGCAATGGCCCCATATGACGCGGCAGCACGCTCCGTCCTATCGCATCGCTGAGCTCCCCGTAGGTGATGACCTCGCGGTGCCGAGCGACGTCGGTGAGGACGGAGCGTGCTGCAATGGTGGACCGAGCCAGTCGTGGGGTGAGCCGGTACGTCCTCTCCCCCACCGGGAAACGGTCACCGACAGTGATGGCAAGCGTCTGAGATGTCATGCACCGATGATCCGGGTTGCGCGGGGCTCCTCACAAGATCATGCGAAGCCCAACCCCCCGTCCCGCACTGATCGGCCGACCGTACGGCAGCACATCAGGACGCAGCCACCTCAGGCCGCATCAGCCGCACTTCTGTCACCGACCCGATCCCGCGTTGGCACCGGGCTTGGCGATGCTGGAGTTCTTCTGTCCGGCGCCCGCCTTACTGTTGGATGGGTTGGTGCTCTCGGAGCCCTGACCGGCAGAGCCAGTGGCGTCACCGCCGGCAGTGGAGCCATCACCGCCCTTGGACGCAGCGGTGGAAGAGGGCTGGCTGCCGCCGTTCCCAGAGTTATCAACAGCACCACCGTTGTTGCCACCGTTGTTGCCGTTGTCGGCCTTGCCGCCGTTTCCTGCATTGTCGCCGGCTTTGTCATCAGCACCAGGAGTGGTGCCACCGCCCCAAGCGATGTTGACCAGTGCACCGCGGTTCACAGCCTCGTTGGCATTAACACCAAGAGTCTTGGCGATGTCCTCAGGCAGAGCGTGACCGGTGCCGGAGGCGGGACTGCCCTCCTTGAGGTGGAAGTCGGAAGTCTTGTCCATCGGGCTGGCAGACTCCTTGACGAAGAAGGGGTTGTTCTCCGGAGAGCCGTGCAGGTCCAGACCGTTGGTCTCCTTGCCTGCGGACTTGACGTTCGGGTCGGCCGTGAAGTCGGCGAGCTTCTCTGCGTTGACCGACTGCGCCTGCCGGTCAGCGCCCCAGTTCCACAAGACCGTGGTCGACAGCGTTGCAGGGTTCTCGTGACGGTAATAGACGTTGTAGTCGATAGCGCCAACCATCTCGTTGGCATAGACCGCGCGAGAACCATCCTGGTTGGCGCCGCCGATGACTTGGACCATAGCCGAGTAGCGCCACTCGTCCCCGGGCTTGGGAGCCGTCTGCTCGGAGGAGAAGATGTTATTCATGATCGTGGTGTTGGTGGTGTCCCAGCTCAGTCCGTGCTCGGCACTCCACTTCTGCACCTGGACGCAGGCACCTTCGGCATTACGCACGTTACAGCCGTTGGAACGGGCATCCTCCTGGACCCACAGGCTGGTGAGCGCATGGGAGACGGTGTTGTTCCACACCCGGGTGTCATTGGAGCCGGAGACATGGATGCCCACGCCGGCCCCGGCCACGATGTTGGAGGCGATGAGGTTGTTGGAGGAGACCTCGTTGAAGATGGCGACCGGAACGTTGACGAAGTAGTTGCCGATGATCTCGGAGTCCATCACGCCCTCGTCAAACCAAACACCCACACTGCGATTCTGGTCATAGGCCATGGGATCGGAGACGTCAACGCCTGTGGCCGAGTAGTCCACGGTGTTATTGGCGAAGCGGATGTTCTTTGAGTGCGTGATCTTCGTGTCGGCCAGGGTGCAATAGGCACCGCAGTCCTTCGAGATGAACCCGGAGGTGTTGTTGTTCCTCCACAGGTTGCCCTCCACCTTGACACCGCTGGAGTCGTTGATGCCAAAGGCGTTGGATCCATTGTTCTCGAACAGGTTGTTCGTCACCACAGCGTTGGTGGAGTCGATGACCTGCAGCGCACCCGCGGTCGAGGAGTAACGGAAAGTCGAGTTCTCGATACGAGGGCTTCCGTGAGCGGCCACGACCGCGCCACCCCCGGAAATGGTGCCGATCTCAGGGTCCTCATAGTCCCAACGCTGGACCGCGGAGTACTTCTCCACGGTCAGACCGGACAGGGTGATGTTGTCTGCATCGAAGGACAGAGCCCGAGCGTGCTGGACCACCTCGACCTGGTGCTGGCCGGGATCGACGCCGATGACATAGGCGGCGCCCCGGTGCGGCTTGACGTTGTAGCCGTCCCGGTTGTTCTCAGGGGTCTTCAGGGTGACCGGGTCGGGGTCGTCGACGAAGAAGGTGGAGTCGGTCACCTCTTCGCGACTGAGCACCTGAGTCAAGGGCTTACCATCGACGAAAACCTGCTCGGGGTGAGCGGCGATGCCCTCCTTGGCCGGGTCGGCGTTGATGGTGCAGACTGTGCAGAAACGGACCATATCGCGACCCGTGGACCACTTTCCATCACCCCCGGAGCTCCAGTCGGTAGGGATCTCGGCACCGTTGAGTACCGGCTTGGCACCTTCAGCAGCCTTAATGGTCACACCCTTGTCCACAGCGAGCTCACCCTCACGGTAGGTGCCATTGGACAGCTCGATGGTGTCACCGTTTCCCGCCGCCTTGAGGGCCGCCCCAATGGACTGGAAGGGATTGTCAGCAGTTCCGTCCCCCGTGTCTGAGCCTCCTTCGGCTGAGACATGGATGCTGTTGCCGTCTGCAGCGGCCGCTTCTGGCGTACGAGTCAGAGCCAGAACGGGCGCTGACAGCGATAGTGCGAGCACCGCCATCTGGGCGATGATTCGATGTTTCATGGTGTCTCCGTCTCCGTAGTGCTATCAGAACATCGTTACCATACCGTGATAAATCGTGTTCGGCATCCTTTGCATCCGTGCACCCGCGAGAGACCCTCCTCTCACTCACGACGCTTTCGTAGCCCCGCCATGCGAACCTCCCGGCTCGATGTGCGCCAGTCACATCTTGTTTGCAAGGATCAGCCTATGACGTATGCGGCCTCCCAGTACTCGACTGTCTCGGTGACCGGAGACATCAAACTCGGACAGTTCCTCAAATTGGCCGGACTGGTGGAGGATGGCGCCGAGGCTCGCATTGCCATCCAGTCCGGTGACGTCACGGTCAACGGGATTCTCGAAACACGACGTGGCCACCGCCTCGCCGACAACGACGTGGTCGTTATCAATCACCCTAACGGCCAGATCGGCGCAGTCGTCAAGCAGGTGGGGTCCGGGGGACGCTCCCCGGACCCCACGCAGGCCAGATAGACGCCCAGAGACGCCGACGGCGGTCGGCACCCTACTTGTTGCCGGTCTCTGCGTCGGCAGCAGTCAAGAGGTCGCTGTCATCGCGGTCGCCATCCCCGTTTTCATTGGTGGAGGACAACCTGGTGTGCAACTCGATGGTCTCAACCTCATGAGGCTCGCTTGCGGTCGTGACCGCAGTGGTCACCGAGTCGACCAGGACCTGGTTGGCCAGTGAGTGCCTCAGCAGCATCGGGTCATTATTGAGGTCCTTGTAGAGCGAGACGCACAGCAGCAGCATGACGATGACGAACGGAAGCGCCGAGACAATCGTGATGTCGCGCAGGCCGGTGAGGACCTCAGCAGGATCATCCCCACCGGCAAGCAGCATGGCTGATGCCACCCCACCGGTGGCCACGCCCCAGAAGACGACCGTGAAGCGGCTCGGGTCGGTCGCCCCGTTCTCCGACAGGCCACCCATGACGATCGAGGCGGAGTCGGCACCGGTTACGAAGAAGATAGCCACCAGGATGACCGCCAGAACCATCAGCACGATGAGAACCACCTTGTGCACAGGCATGGCATTGAGCAGATCGAACAGGATCGTGTCGAAATTCAGGTCGGGAGTGCCATCGGTCTTGAGGTGGGCGAGGGCATCCACCGTCCTGCCCGCCTGCTCGGCCCGTTCCTGGAGACCGATGGCCCCGCCGCCGAAGATGGCGAACCAGATGAGGGAGACGACCGAGGGCACGAACATGACGCCGGTGACGAACTGCCGGATGGTGCGGCCACGCGAAATCCGGACGATGAACATGCCCACGAACGGGGTCCAGGAGATCCACCAGGCCCAGTAGAAGATTGTCCAGGAGGACAGCCACTCGGACATGTCCGTGTTGCCGACGGCCGCAGTGCGCGAGGCCATGGTGGGCAGCTCCTTGATGAAGTCACCGATAGCCGAGGGAATGATGTTGAGGATGAACAGCGTGGGTCCGCCGATGAAGACGATGATCGCCAGCAGCACGGCCAGAACCATGTTGATGTTCGACAGCCACTGGATGCCCTTCTCGATGCCGGAGATGGCGGAGGCCACGAAGCACGCCGTCAGAACCGCGATGATCGCGACCAGCATCCCGGAACTCACCTTGTCGACCAAGTTGGTCGACACCATGCCTCCACCGATCTGGAGAGCCCCCAGCCCCAGGGAACAGGCCGAGCCGAACAGAGTGGCGACGATCGCCAGGATGTTGATGACGCGCCCTCCGATGCCATCGATGGCCTGCCGTCCGAACAGGGAGGTGAACATCGCCGAGAAGAGCTGGGAACGCCCCAGGCGGTAGGTCCCGTAGGCCATTCCCAGCCCGACCAGTGCGTACATCGCCCAGGGATAGATGGTCCAGTGGAACAGGGCGGTGCCCATCGCGGTGCTGGCGGCCTCGGCCGTCTGCGGATCAACCGTACCCGGAGGGGGCGACATGTAGAAGTACAGCGGCTCGCCGACCCCATAGAAAATCAGGCCAATACCCATTCCGGTAGCGAACATCATGGAGACCCACGAGCCGGTGCTGTACTAGGGCTCTTCGGCGTCACCTCCCAGGGGGATCTTGCCGAACCGGGATGCGGCCACGAAGATGATGAAGACGACGAACAGGGTCGAGGACAGGACGAAGAGCCACCCGAAGTTACTGATCGTTCCGCTCAGGGCCCGCTTGGAGAGTCTCCCCAACCCATGCGGGTCGATGAAGCCCCACGCGACGAATGCAATGGTGGCGCTCGCGGCGATGCCGAAGACCACCTTGTCCATGCCCTCACCCGTGTCATGGGGCTGGCGGGACACCGACTTCCTGAGTCGTTCGAGCAGATGACGCTGCCGCCGCTTCACCGTAGCCGGGGAGGTTCGGAAGGCCGGGGTGGACGTTGTCTCTCTGGGTACTTCCTCTTCTTCCGGGGGGCCTTCCTGCTCCAGCCTTTGCGTCATCGTTGGAGGATTCAGATCCTCGTCACTCATCAAACAACCTCGTAGACAATGCAGCCATGGACTGCTTTCGGACGTCACGAGCGTATCAAGATGCTGACGAGACGCCACCTGGGAGTAGCCTTGAGAGGTTCTCTCAACGAAGGCGCGATGACACCCCAAAGTCGGCCTCGACGTACCTGGGAACAGGCTGGGACCACCTCTGACCTGCTACTTGTCGGGCCTCGCTCAGGACACGGCCCGATCACGACCGCCGTGCCCCCTCGATGCTCGAACCAGCTTGTGTGAGTTCGGCTGCATCAGGGATCTTCGAAGCATCTAGTGCCGCAGGCAGCCCGGTCCCAGCAACGCCTTGATGTCGGAGTAGAAGGCCGGTGACGCCTCCACCCGCAGCGAGGCGTCCAGCTGGGTGCGTACCTCGCGCCCCGGGCTGGTGAGCGTCAGACGCACCGTGGATCCTCCCGGGTGCTTGGTGAGCACGTCCTTGAACTGCTCCACCAGAGGTCCGGTGCAGCGGTTGGTGGGCAGGGTGATGAGGACTGCCTCGTGGGCGGCGCTGGAGATGTCCGGGATAGTCATCTCCTGGGCGTAGAGGGCCACCTGGCCGTCGCGCCGATTGAGGCGCCCACGCACCGTGACCACCGTGTCCGGGGCGAGCATGGTGGAGACGGTCTGGTAGGTCTGGGGGAAGAAGAGCACCTCAATGCTTCCGGCCAGGTCCTCGACCTGGGCGATGGCCCACAGGTTGCCCTGCTTGGTGGTCTTACGGGTCAGTGAGGTGATGAGGCCCGCGACGGTGACCATGGCGCCGTCGGGCAGCTCATCGTTCTCGTGGAGCTCGGAGATTTCCTTGTCCGCAAGTTTGCCGAGCAGTCCCTCCAGGCCCATGAGGGGATGATCGGAGACGTAGAGTCCCAGCATGTCGCGCTCATAGGCGAGCTTGTCCTTCTTGTCCCACTCCGGAAGGTCGGGGACGTCGGAGGAGAAGACCGGGCCGTTGCCGAAGGGGGAAGCCTCAGCGTCGTCGGGTCCGCCCATGAGGGAGGCGAACAGGTCGAACTGGCCGGCCGCCTCGTTGCGCTTGACGCCAATGACCTCGTCGACGAAGTCCTCATGGCAGGCCTGCAGGGAACGCCGGGTGTGTCCCAGTGAGTCGAAGGCACCGGCCTTGATGAGGGAGTCGATGGTGCGCTTGTTGCACACCACGGCGGGGACCTTGTCGAGGAAGTCCTCGAAGGAGGTGAACTCCCCCTTCTCCTGGCGGGCGGTCACGATCGCGTCGACGACGTTGATACCGACGTTGCGCACCGCGGACAGTCCGAAGCGCACGTCCTCGTTGACGGCGGAGAACTGGGCCCGTGAGGCATTGACGTCCGGGGGCAGCACGGTGATGCCCATGTGGCGGCACTCCCCCAGGTAGACGGCCAGCTTGTCCTTGTTGTCCTTCTGGCTGGTGAGCAGGGCCGCCATGTACTCGGTGGGGTAGTGCGCCTTGAGGTAGGCCGTCCAGTAGGACACGACGCCGTAGGCGGCCGAGTGGGCCTTATTGAAGGCGTACTTGGCGAAGGGGACCACGACGTCCCACAGGGTCTTGACACTCTCCTTGGAGAAACCTGCCTGGACCATACCGGCCTCGAACTCGACGAACATCTTGGCCAGGATGTCCATCTTCTTCTTACCCATGGCCTTGCGCAGCGCGTCGGCCTTACCCATGGAGAAGCCCGCCAGGTCGGTGGCGATCTTCATCACCTGCTCCTGGTACACGATGAGGCCGTGGGTGGTTCCCAGGATCGGCTCAAGGGCCTCCTTGAGCTCGGGGTGGATCGGGACGACCTCCTGCAGACCGTTCTTGCGCAGCGCGTAGTTGGTGTGGGACTCCGCGCCCATGGGGCCAGGCCGGTAGAGGGCGCCGACGGCGGAGATGTCCTCGAAGTTGTCGGGCTTCATCAGGCGCAGAAGAGTGCGCATGCCGCCGCCGTCGAGCTGGAAGACGCCCAGGGTCTCACCGCGTGAGAGCAGCTCATAGGTGCCACGGTCGTCGAGCTCGATATGGTCGATGTCCAGAGCGGGCTTGCCATTGGCGACGATGTTGTCCAGGGCGTCGGAGATGACTGTGAGGTTGCGCAGCCCCAGGAAGTCCATCTTGAGCAGGCCCAGGTGCTCGCAGGTGGGGTAGTCGAACTGGGTGATGACGGCGCCGTCCTGAAGACGCTGCATCATGGGGATGATGTCGGTCAGGGTCGCCGAGGACATGATGACGGCGCAGGCGTGGACACCCCACTGGCGGGTCATGCCCTCCAAGCCCTTGGCCAACTCGACGATCTTCTGGGCATCGGGGTCCTCGGCGTGCAGCTTGCGGAACTCCTCGGCCTCCCCGTAGCGGTCGTCATCGGGGTTGAAGATGCCCTTGATGGAGATGTCCTTGCCCTGGACCGAGGGGGGCATGGCCTTGGTGAGGCGGTCACCGACGGCGTAGGGGTAGCCCATGACGCGACTGGAGTCCTTCAGGGACTGCTTGGCCTTGATGACGCCGTAGGTGACGACCTGGCTGATGCGGTCGGCACCGTACTTCTCACGCACGTACTCGATGACCTCGTCGCGCCGGCGCTCGTCGAAGTCGACGTCGATATCGGGCATGGAGATGCGCTCGGGGTTGAGGAAGCGCTCGAAGATGAGTCCGTGGCGCAGCGGGTTGAGCTCGGTGATGCCCATGGCGTAGGCGACCATGGAGCCGGCTCCCGAGCCACGCCCCGGCCCGACCCGGATGCCGTGGGCCTTGGCCCAGTTGATGTAGTCGGCCACGACGAGGAAGTAGCCGGGGAATCCCATCTGGGTGATGACGCTGATCTCGTACTCGGCCTGCTTGCGGCAGTCCTCGGGAATGTCACCGTTGAACCGGCGGTCCATGCCGCGCCAGCACTCCTTGATGAACCAGGACTCGTCTGTCTCCCCCTCGGGGACGGGGAAGGCCGGCATGAAGGAGGCGCCCTCGTCCACGGTGCGGAAGTGCACGTCGCACTGCTCGGCCACGAGCAGGGTGTTGTCGCAGGCCTGAGGCATCTCGGAGAAGAGGCGGCGCATCTCGGAGCCGGGGCGCAGGTAGTAGGTGTCGCCGTCGAACTTGAAGCGGTCGGGATCGGAGAGCACGGAGCCGGAGTTGATGCACAGCATCGCGTCCTGGATGGTGCGGTCCTCGGGACGCACGTAGTGGGAGTCGTTGGTGGCCAGCAGCGGCGCGCCGAGCTTCTGGGCCAGACGCAACAGGTCCTTGGTGACGCGCTGCTCGATCTCCAGGCCGTGGTCCATGAGCTCGACGTAGAAGAACTCCTTGCCGAAGATGTCCTGCAGCTCCCCGGCGGTGCGCAGGGCCTCGTCCCACTGCCCCAGGCGCAGGCGGGTCTGGACCTCCGAGGATGGGCAGCCGGTGGAACCGATGAGGCCGGTCCCGTAGCGGGAGAGCAGCTCTCGGTCGATACGCGGCGCCTTGCCCCACTGGCCCTCCAGGGAGGCGAAGGAGTCCATGCGCATGAGGTTGTGCAGGCCCTCGTTGTTGCGTGAGAGCAGTGTCATGTGCGTGTAGGAGCCGCGGGCGGAGACGTCGTCGCTCCTCTGGGACTCATCGCCCCAGAAGACACGGGTCTTGTCGAAGCGGGAGGTGCCCGGCGTCATGTACGCCTCCACCCCGATGATCGGCTTGATGCCGGCGGCCTTGGCGGCCGCGTAGAACTCGTAGGCTCCGAACATGTATCCGTGGTCGGTGATCGCCAGGGCGGGCTGGCCCAGGCGCTTGGCCTCGGCCACGTAGTCCTTGATCTTCCCGGCGCCGTCCAGCATGGAGTAGTCGGTGTGGACGTGGAGGTGGACGAAGTCGTCCTTGGGGGCTGCATCTTCCTGACTGCTCATCTCCGCCATGACCCCATCCTAGGCACGCCCGGCGCCCTGTCCCCTGGAGGGGCCGAGCGCACCCTCCGGCGGGAAGGCGAGTCCTTCCCCGGCCATGACGGGCCATGGCCGAGGTGGCGGCTAAGCCGGGGGAGAAATCCGCCGGCGGGTGGTCTGATCCCCGCCGTGTTCGAGAGGCGCTCCGGGATCAGCCGCACGCTCGGGCAGCAGCCTCTCGCGGAGCCAGAACGCAGTGCGCGAGATCGAGTACGGGGGTGGGCACGCCCGCCTCATCGCCGGCGCGGCACAGGGCGCCGAGCTGGGCGTCGAGCTCACTGGGCAGGCCGGCGGCGATGTCGCGCTGCATCGATGTCGTGGCGCCGGCCGGCTGGGCGTCGGCCATGCGCAGGGCCGCAGCGACCGGGTCGGGGGCGTCGTCGGTGGCCAGGTCGTGCCCCAGTGCCGCGGCGACGGCGACGACCTCGTGAACGGCCCGGATGAAGGTGTCTCTCAGGTCGCTGCGCAGGACGCCGATGGGGGCGTTCGTGGCGGCACCGAGTGCGCCCTGGACGACGACGAAGGAGACCTTGCGCCACAGCTCCGCCCAGATGGAGTCGGGGACCCAGGCGCGGATGCCGGCCGCCTCCAGGGCCTCGACGGCGGCGCGGCTGCGAGCGGTGGCGCTGCCGTCCCACTCCCCCAGGGCCAGGGATCCGGCTTTGCCGATGGTGCGGACGTCTCCGGGCGAGATGATGGCGGAGTAGACGCGGGCGACTCCGGGCAGGACGTGCTCCTTCCCGACGGCGTCGGCGAGCAGTCCGGGCGAGCTGATCCCGTTCTGAGTGGAGACGACGCCGGTGGCGGGGCCGGTCAGGCGTCTGAGCGCGGGAGCCAGCTGCGGCAGCGCATCGACCTTCGTGGTCACGAGGACCAGGTCCGGCTCACCTCCCAGGGCGTCGGTGAGAGCCTCCGGGTCATCACTGGCCAGCGGCGTCTCGATGCGGGCGGTCATGGTACCGGGCTCGCCACCGGTGCAGTCGCGCAGCGTCAGCCCGCCCGTGCGCAGCGCCACCAGGGTGCGGCCGTGAACGAGGAACCCGACCTGCTGGCCGCTCGCGGCCAGGCGGGCACCGAGCCATCCTCCGATGCCCCCGGCGCCGATGATGACGATCCGCACGAGTGTCTCCTCTCGGTCCTGCTGTTCTCCGCACGAGCACATGCGCGCGGGTGTCCTGTGGCCGGCCCTAGGTGGTGCGGCCGGAACCGTCACCAGCGCTGATGCCGCTGGCGGTGCGGGCCATGTCCTGGCGCCAGATGCCTGCGTCGAGGTAGCGGTGGCCGCTGAGGACCCGGTATCCGCAGCGCTCGTAGAAGCCCATGGCCGGGCGATGCGGGTGATCAGTCACTGTGCTCGCTCATCTCCACGGTGATCCTGTTCACGGCAGGCGCAGGATATCGAGGGCATGGACGAGGTCGTCGGGGTAGTCGGAGGTGAAAACCATGTGCTCACCGGTGATGGGGTGGGCGATGCCGAGCTCACGGGCGTGGAGCCACTGGCGGATCAGACCGGTGCGCGCTGTCATGGCCAGGTCGGCACCATAGGTGGCGTCTCCGACGCAGGGATGGCCGACCGCCGCCATGTGGACGCGGATCTGGTGGGTGCGCCCCGTCTCCAGGTGGATCTCGGCCAGGCAGGCCCCGGGCATCGCCTCGATGACGTCGTAGTGGGTGATGGACTCCCGGCCGCCGTCGATGATGGCCATCTTCCACTCCCGGCTGGGGTGGCGGCCGATGGGTGCGTCGATGGTGCCGCTGGAGGGATCGAGGTGGCCCTGCACCAGGGCGTGGTAGACCTTGTTCACCGCGTGCTCCCGGAAGGCACGTTTGAGCACCGAGTAGGCCCGCTCCCCCTTGGCCACGATCATGACGCCCGAGGTGCCCACGTCCAGGCGCGAGACGATACCCTGACGCTCGGCGGCACCGGAGGTGGCCACCCGGACGTGCATGGCCTTGAGAGCGCCGAGGACGTCGGGGCCGTCCCACCCCATGGAGGGATGGGCGGCCACGCCTGCCGGCTTGTCGACGACGACGATGTCCTCGTCCTCATAGAGCAGCCCCATTCCCTCAACCGGAGTGGGGAGGGGCTCGGCGGGGCCGGGGTCGGGCAGGTCGATTTCAAGGAGCTCACCCGCACGAAGACGAGCTGACTTGGCAAGTTTCTCGCCGTTTCTACGCACGTAGCCGGTCTCGCACAGTTCACCGATCCGGTTGCGGGACAAGCCGAGCATTCGGGCAAGTGCTGCATCGACTCTATCGCCGTCGAAGCCGTCGGGGACCGGCAGAAGTCGTAGGCTCACTGCGGCTCCGTGGTCATGTCCGTGGTCATGGTCGACGAAGACGGCTCAGTATCGTCCCTACGTCGGGCCTTTGCGCTCCTAGACTCCCTCGAGCCCCGGATGTCACTAGCACCGGCACGCGTTCCATCGATTTCCCACCCTCCCAGAGACAGGACGATGATGCCCATGGCGGCGAGCACGATCGCGATGTCCGCGACATTCCCCACAAAATAGCCGCCATAGTTGATGAAGTCGATGACGTGCCCCCTGAACAACCCGGGTTCGCGCAAAAGACGGTCGATGAGATTTCCGACCGCGCCACCGAGCACTAGACCAAGGGCCACCGCCCACGAGCAGGAGGACAGACGCCGGGAGACACGAATGATAATAACCACCACGAAGGAGGCGATGACCGCGAAGATCCAGGTCTGACCGGTCGCGAAGGAGAAGGCGGCTCCAGGATTGCGCACCAGGACGAGCCCCAGAACCTGGCCCAGCAGGGCTATGTGCCGTCCATCGGTCAGAGCCGAGAGCGCCCACTGCTTGCTGATCTGGTCGACGATGACGATAACGACCGCCACCGCCCATAGGACTGCCACCGGAAGATGTCCGGAGCGACGTCCTTCCCCGTCGCCGCCGTCCTGAGAACTCAGAGTCCTCTCCATGGCACTGAACGGACTGTCTACAGGGAGTGAAACGATGTTGTCGGCGCCGTCCGCGGAGGAGGACGCCGGTTCCACGTGATCTGGCATGAGGTTTTCTCGCATTGCACTCAGTGGGAGGAAGGATGCGGGAAGGGCGGTGCGCACCGAGAGAAGGGCGACGACCCGCACGGGTCGCCGCCCTTCACGGTAGGCCGTGCCAGAAACGGCTGGAGGAGCCGAAGCACCCTTTATGGATGGAGACAAGGAACTGCGCCGGCAGCCCCCGAAGTATTAACCGGGCCTAGCACCGGAAGATGGTCAGCTAGGGAGGTTCACAGACCGGAGATCGAGCTCTCGCCGCCGTCCTCGACGTTGGCCAGTAGGTTCTGCAGGTAGCTCTTGAGGCGAGTGCGGTAGTCGGACTCGAAGCGCCGCAGCTCGTCGATCTTGTGCTCGAGGTTGGCACGCTCCTTCTCCAGCTGGGCGAGGGTGCGGTTGCGCTGATCCTCGGCCTCGCGCACGATCTGCTCACCAGTGGAGCGGGCCTCGGTGACGATGCGCTCACCCTCGGCCTTGCCGTTGGCGACGTGCTCATCGTGAAGGCGCTGGGCCAGCTCGAGCATGCCGGATGCAGCAGCAGGGCCCTGGCCACCGGACTCGCCGGCGACGGCAGGTACGGATACAGCCGGCTCGGCCTGCACCGGAGAGACTGAGGATACAGGGGCGGCAGGAATCGCAGCTCCCTCACCGAGCTGCGCCACCCGGCGATTGGCGGCCTCGAGCTTGGCCTTGAGGTCAGCGTTCTCGGCCTCCAGCTGACGCATTGCCTCGACTACCTCGTCGAGGAACTCGTCGACCTCGTCCTGCTCGTAGCCCTCACGGAACTTGGTCGCCTGGAACTTCTTATTGAGGACGTCGTCTGCTGTCAGCAGCGTCATGGGTCGTCACCTCGGTGTCGTTACGGATAAGGTCACGAGCACCGGGCATCCGGTCACTCATGCGGACAGAGTACCTGAACTCAAGGTTCAGGCCACATCAAGAGCGCTATCTCACGCTGACGTGAGGACAGCACTCTAGCGGTTCGTTCGCGGCTTCACACCCGCTCAGTAAAGAAGCCCGAGAAACCAACGGAAAATCCAGATCCCGAAGACCAGGACCAGGAAGCTCAGGTCGATGCCGACCCCTCCCAGGCGTGCCATGGGAACCTTCTGACGGATCAGCCGCAGAGGCGGGTCCGTCAGAGCGTACACAAGATTAGCCATCACCAGGACAAGCCCCCTGGGGCGCCACTGGCGGGCGAAGACCTGAATCCAGTCGAGCACGACCCTGACCAGGAGGACGAGGAAGTACAGACTCAGAATGCTCGACAGGATCCAGGCAAGTACAGAGACAAGAGCCACGTGCTAACCAGCTCAGCTCTGGTTGAAGAACCGGCCGCGGGCCTCGGCGACCTCACCGCCATCGATCTCAACACTGGCGGGGGTCAGCAGGAACACTCGAGGAGTGACTCGCTCAATGGCGCCGTGCAGACCAAACACCAGCCCCGCGGAGAAGTCGACCATGCGACGCGCATCGGACTCGCTCATACCGGTGAGGTTAATGATGACGGGCACACCGTCACGGAAGGACTCACCGATGATCCGAGCCTCGTTGTAGGTCGAGGGGTGCACGGTGACGATACGGCGAAGGTCCGGAGCAACGGCGGCGGGCTCGGGCGTGGCCGGGGCGGCGAAGTCCTCGTAGTCCTCATCAACGAAGTCCTGCTCGTGCTCCTGCACGGCGTAACCGGCGTCGGCAGCCTCGTAGCTGTCCTGGTAGGTCTCCTCCTCCGGCTCCGAGTAGCCGAGGAAGCTGGTCATACTGCGCAACGCGCCCATCTATCGCTCCTTGGTTCGTCCGGTCCCCTGCGTTCCGGATGTGCTGCGACGGTATCCGCCCCCGCAACACCGCACGGGGACCTCAACCCGGCGTGTCACCAACCTCAGGTTTCAGGTAGGTCACGCCCAGGAAGTATTCAGCAGCCTGCGCATCATCGTGGGACCGCAACACCTGCAAGCCGCCCGGTGATTCCGTCCCGTCGATAGGAGTAGAAGCGCCGATCCTCGTAGGTGCACCACCGACCGACACCGATGTGCCCCACCCCCGCACGTTCGAGCTGGGCGACGACACCGGAGACCACATCGAGGCCGGCAGAACCCCAGGACGTGCGCGAGGCACAGGCGGGTTCGCGCTGCGCGGACAACGTGCGCATATGCTCAGGGATCTCGTAACAGGCACCGCAGATCGCCGGTCCGACGGCGGCCCAGAGGTTGGCGGACGCGGCGCCCGCACGTCGGAGGGTCTGGATCGTCGCGGGGACGATGCCGTCGAGCATGCCTCGTCGTCCGGCGTGCACAGCCGCCACCAGCGAGCCATCCTCAGAGGCGAGCAGGAGGGGCACGCAATCGGCCACAAGGACGCAACAGCCGGCTGGAGCCCGCGTCTCACGTACATCCAGAACGAGCGCGTCAGCGGTGGGAGTCCGTTCAGCCTGGGCAACCGCCACGACACTGGAGTGGACCTGGTTCATCCAGGCCAGGTGCTGTCCTTGCCTGAGCCCCAGCAGCTCCTCGAGCCGACAACGGTGCTCATGAACGCGCCGGGGGTTGTCACCGACGTGGAGCGCAAGGTTCCATCCGCCGTAGGCGCCGACCGCATCGCCGCGCTCCGACTGCGGCTCCGCGCCGCCTTCACCCCCACTGGGCACGGAGCCGCCCTGCTGGCCGCGAGTGGTGAAGTACCCACGAGCCCCAGGCCCCAGATCCACCTCGATCAGGTCTGAGGCCTGGGCGATACTTGTCTCACGCGTCACTGGTTCGCTGTTCTCGAGGTACTGCTGTATTCCCAATGGTCTCTAATCGGTCTCAATCGGTGGCGCTCAGCGCAGGAAGTCCGGCAGGTCGATGCCGTCGTCATCGGCATCGACACCGATGACCTGCGGCACCTCGAGTTCGGAGACCGATTGCTGATCCGCAACAGCGTCGTAGGAGCTACGGGAGTCATCGACATAGGCGGGCATGCTTCCGGATGTCAGGGCGTCAGCCGCTCCCGCCTCCGACAGGTGAGGCGCAGCTGACGGCGACGAAGCCAGCGGGACAGGACGAGTCACCGGATTCTGCGCGGCGTGGGCACCGCCACGAGGAGCCGGCGCAGGCGGCAGATCCTCAATCGAGGAGGGGGGCACCGGTGTCGCGGCGACCACTCTCGACAGCCGAGTCACCGGGTCAGCAAGGCCACCGACCACCGGCTCGGAGTCGAAGCCGGCTGCGATGACCGTCACGCGCACCTCGTCACCCAAGGCTCCGTCGACAACGTTGCCGACAATGATATTCGCCTCAGGATGAACGGCCTCACGCACGAGGTTGGCCGCCTCGTTCATCTCGAACAGGCCCAGGTCGGAGCCGCCCTGGAAGAAGAGCAGCACGCCGTGAGCGCCGTCGATCGAGGTCTCCAGCAGCGGCGAGGCGATGGCTTCCTCGGTTGCCGTGATGGCACGCCCCTCACCGGTGGCCGAGCCGATACCCATGAGAGCGCTGCCGGCGCCCTGCATGACCGACTTGACATCGTTGAAGTCCACGTTGATGAGACCCGGGGTGGTGATGAGCTCAGTGATGCCCTGAACGCCCTGGAGGAGCACCTGATCCGCCTGCTTGAAGGCGTCCACGACGGAGATGTTCTTGTCGGCGATCTGCAGAAGACGGTCGTTGGGGATGACGATGAGGGTGTCGACCTCCTCACGCAGCGCCTGGACACCATCCTCGGCCTGAGCCGAACGGCGACGCCCCTCGAAGGAGAAGGGCCGGGTGACCACGCCAATGGTCAGTGCGCCAATGCTCTTGGCCAGGCGGGCGACCACAGGGGCGGCCCCGGTTCCGGTACCGCCGCCCTCTCCGGCCGTGACGAACACCATATCCGAACCGTCAAGAGCCTCACGGATCTCCGACTCGTGGTCCTCGGCAGCCTTGCGGCCGATGGCCGGGTCGGCCCCCGCCCCCAGCCCTCGGGTCAGGTCCCGTCCGACATCGAGCTTGACATCGGCGTCGGACATGAGCAGGGCCTGGGCGTCAGTGTTCACGGCGATGAACTCGACGCCACGCAGATCGGCCTCGATCATGCGGTTGACTGCGTTGACACCGCCGCCGCCGACTCCGACGACCTTGATCTCTGCCTGGTAGTGCTGTGCGTCGTCCACAGCCATGCTCTCGACCACTGGCGTCCCTCCGCGAATTTCGTCATGAGCCCCCGGTCGAGGACTCCCCTCAAACCTCAACCTCAAGTTAAGGTCTATACTTATGTCATTCTCCGAACGACTGGCTTAACGCTATGAGACTTCCCGGACGTCACGAAGTATTGAAGCCCGGCGTGTTTGTGTGCAGTTGCCTGCGGATTTCCTGCTATGTCAATGCAACCCGTCTGCAATCCACCTGAAGGTCCGGCATACGTCCCACGAACCCGCCGCAGTACCCGTTCCGCCGTGAGACGGGCGGCCCGATCGGGTCCTGCGTACGAGTCCGACTCGGCAACCGGCAATGTTCACGACGTTGGGGTCGACGTCGGAACCTCCGAGGAGGAGGCGTCGGGGGACCGCGTCGTGGGCCGATGGGGAGAGGACACATCGTAGACGGAGGCGCTGGTCGCCATGAGGGTCGCCAGAACCTGCGCCTTGAGCGCATTATCCTGGGTATCCCCCCAGATCACACTGGCTCCGCTGTTCAGGGCGAGAGTGACCTGCCCGGAGGCCGTGGCGCTACCGCTGGCGACCTGAGCCAGAGTCTCCGGCGCGAGAGAACCCACTACCTGAGTGACGGCGGCGACCTGCTTGGCGGAGATTTCCTGGGGTTGAGTCGCCCCATCACCGTTGGAGGAGTCAGGCATGATGGTCACCAGCCCCGTTGGCGCCTCTTGGACCCGCTCGAGCACCACGGCTTCGTTGTCAAGGATCTGGTAGCCGTCCGATCCTTGAACGGTGGCCACCGGAACCCTCATCGTCAGCTGCACCCGCAGTCCCCGAGGCCAGGACCTGGTCACCTGTGCCTGACGCACCCGGACCAGTTTGTCGCTCACCTGGGTGGAGAGCCGGCTGGTGTCCAGACGCAGTAACGAGTCACCCGCATAGGGGGACAGAACGTCACGAACCTGCTTGTCCGAGACACTGCCGTCCGATCCGACGACAGAGATCCTCTGGGACTGCAGACCCAGAAGAGGCGAGAAGAGCAGGGCCCAGGTCGCCAGAACGACGACGAGCACGACGATGGCGGCCGTCGCCACTCGGCGCAGACGCAGCCGGCGCAGAGCCTGCTGACGCTCCTTGAGACGGTCGGCGAGCCCGGTGGAGACGACCCGGTCATCTCCATGAGGCAGTGCGACCTGCCGACGACCGAAAACGGTCAGCTCGGCACCGGGCGCGCTCTCGGGACCGGCGGTCGTCTCGGAACCTCGACTCGACGTGGACGGGACATCAGGCGAGTCATCACCAGCCTGCTTCCTGGAGACGACCGGGCGTGAGCCGGTCTTGGAGGAGGCCGGTCTCCCAGCGGCCCCGGGAGAGCCCGCTGTCGCACCGGCACCCGGCGATCGAGGTCGACGGGCCGGGCCGACCGCCCCGGGCGGCTCGGTCTCGCGCTGAGTCTGCGCGTCCTGCGGGGATCTCCTCGCGCCATTCCGCCCGGCTCCGCCCTGCACCGAGCGAGCAGAACGCGAGTGCCAGTTGCCTGAGCGGCGCGGGGGAATGCTGGCCGGGGTCCCCTCAGAACGGTTGGACGGCTCGGGGCGTGGCGCCGAGGGCTTTCTCATACGTGCCCGCCTCGCTGCGTGGGCGAGCCAGCTGCACCACCCTCGCGGGTCACCAGGTCGGACAGGACGGTCGTAGCGAGCTCGGTGACATCACCGGCCCCGACCGTCAGCAGCAGGTCACCGGGACGGGCCTGCGCGGCCAGCGCGTGGGCGGCCTCCAGACGATCCGCGATGAAGGTGGCTCTGCCGCCGGGAACGCGTCGAGCGACCGTGTCTCCAGTGACATCGGGGAAGTCCGCCCGGACCTCTCTGGCAGGGTAGACATCCGCGATGACGACGACGTCAGCCAGGGACAGTGCCTGGCCGAAGCGGTCGGCGAAGGCCCGGGTGCGGGAGAACAGGTGCGGTTGGAAGAGCACCAGGACCCGGCCAGCGCGCTCCTGGGCGACCTCCCGCGCCGTGCGCAGCAGCACCTCGATCTCGGTGGGGTGGTGGGCGTAGTCGTCAACGACGCGGACACCGTCAGCTTGTCCCCGGTCCTCGAAGCGCCGCCCCGTCCCCCCGAAGGAGCCCAGGGCACGGGCCATCTCAGCCGGCTCGACACCGAGCTCGATACCAGCGGCCCAAGCGCCGGCCGCGTTGAGGGCCACATGGTCGCCGGGCACGGCAAGCACCAGCTCGACCTGATTCTGGGCCGGTTCCCCCGCGCGGGCGCTGCCGCTGCGCTTCTGGTCCGCCGCCCTGATCAGGGTCAGCCGTGCGCGGGTGGAGGCGGCACCGCGTTCCTGGATCGTCAGGTGGACGTGCCCCTCCCCCACCAGCATCCCGCCGGGCAGGGTGTTGAGGCCTCCGAAGGAGTAGGTGACCACGCGTAGCCCTTCTGCGGCTGCGGTGCGTGCCAGGCGCAGCGAACCGGGATCGGCGGCGCAGGCGACCAGGAGGCCCCCGGGGACCAGGCGGTGGGCGAAGTCGACGAAGGCCGCCTCGAAGGCCTCGGCGGTGCCGTAAGTGTCGAGGTGGTCGGGCTCGACGTTGGTGACGATCTCCACGCGGGGCGTGTAGTTGAGAAAGGAGCGGTCGGACTCGTCGGCCTCAGCCACCAGGGCGGAGCCACCGCCCAGGTGGGCCCCGGTGCCCAGGGCCCGCACGACCCCGCCGATGGCGAAGGAGGGGTCGGCCCCGGCGACCGTCAGGGCCTCGGCGAGCATGCCCGAGGTCGTCGTCTTGCCGTGCGCACCGGCCACGGCGACGAAATCGAGCCCACGGGCGGCCAGCGCGAGGGCCTGTGAACGGTGGATGACCTCCTGGCCCCGACGGCGGGCCTCAATGAGCTCGGGGTTGGTCTCCTTGATCGCAGTGGAGACCACGACGGTGCTCTCGGCGGGAAGCTGCGCGGCGTCGTGGCCCAGGTGGGTCGTGATGTCCAGGTCGGCCAGGTGGTCGAAGGCGGGGCCACCGTGAGCGTCGGAGCCCGAGACCCGGGCGCCACGGGCCGCCAGCAGCTGGGCGACGACGCTCATACCCGCTCCGCCGATGCCGATGAGGTGAAAGGAGGCACCCGCCAGCGTGCCGCCGGACACACCGTCCTGCCGGGACCCGGTCCGGGAGACGGGCAGAGCTGAAGGTGGCGTAGTGGTGGTGTCGGTCATGCCGCGTTCTCCTCATCGGTAGGAGTGCCATTCGTGAAGGCGCACTGCTGGATGAGAGCGGCCAGTCGGGTCGCGGCGTCCTGGACGCCGGTGGAGGCCGCGGCCCGGGCCATGGCCGCCTGGCGCTCGGGCTCGGAGATGAGCACCGTGAAGTCGAGGATGTCGGAGGGCTTGAGGTCGGCATCGAGCACCATGCGTCCACCTCCTGAGGCCAGGACGTCGGCGGCATTCAGACGCTGCTCCCCGTTACCGATGGGCAGAGGCACGTAGAGCGCCGGCAGCCCCAGGGCCGTGATCTCAGCGACCGTACCGGCGCCGGAGCGGCACAGGACCCCGTCGGCGCAGGCGTACGCCTGCTCCATGGTGTTCAGGTAGTCCAGCACGTGGTAGCGCTCGGTAAGGTCCTCAGGCGCTCCGGCGGCCACCGCCGCCTCCAGGGCGGAGCGCACCGGTGCGTCTTTGTCCTTACCGGTCAGATGCAGCACCTGCAGGCCTAGGGGCAGGGAGCTGAGCGACTCGCCAAGGACCTCATTGAGGTGCTGGGCCCCCAGAGAGCCGCCCGTCACCAGGAGCGTGGGCATGTCGGGGTCGAGTCCCAGCGCCTGGGCACCGTCGACGCGGGCGCGTTGAGTCCCCTCAGCGGTGGAGCGCTGTATCACCAGCTCGGCGATGGCCGGACGCAGTGGCAGCCCGGTCACCTCGGTGATCCCCTTGGACGCCTTGAGGCGGGTGGAGGTGAAGGTCAGGGCGACCGCGCGGGCCCACGAGGCGCCCAGCCGGTTGGCCAGGCCGGGGCGGGCGTTCTGCTCGTGGATGACCACTGGCACATCGGCCTTCCGAGCAGCCAGGTAGGCGGGGGTGGAGACGTATCCGCCGAAGCCTACGACGACGTCGGCCTCGACGGTCTCGATGGCTTCAGTGGCTGCGCTGATCGCCTTGCCCAACCGGTGCGGCAGACGTAGCAGGTCGCCGCTGGGATGCCGGGGCAGGGGGACGCGCGGAACGAGAGCCAGCTCGAAACCGGCCTCGGGTACCAGGCGGTTCTCCAGCCCCTCGGCCGTCCCCAGGACGAGGACCCGTGTGCGAGGGTCCCCACCCAGGGTCGGATCCTGGAGGGCTGCGGCGGTGGCCAGCAGCGGGTTGACATGGCCGGCAGTACCGCCACCGGCCAGCAGTACCCGTAACGGCCGGGGCTGCCTCCGCTGAACAGGTTGCGCTTCCTGGGGCGAGCCGACGCTGTCACTTGTCTCGGGCACGGTTCCTCCTTGGGACAATCACGGCCAGGGAACGACGTAGAGCCCCAGGACTGGTGGACAGGGCCTCCTGCGCGCCGGGCTCATGACGGGCGAAGGCTAGAAGCACCCCGATGGCCAGGAGGACCGAGACCAGGGCGGTTCCTCCACGGCTGACCAGGGGAAGCGGGACGCCCAGCACCGGAAGGGCACCGGTGACGACCGCCATGTTGATAATTGCCTGTCCCACGATCCAGGCGCCGATGGCCGAGGTCGTGGCGACGACGTATGTGGAGGAGTGACGCCTCATGATGCGCAGGCAGCAGCCGCCGATGACAGCGAACAGAATGATGACGACGAGGGCTCCCACCAATCCGAACTCCTCACCAAGCACGGCGAAGATGTAGTCGGAGTCGGCCTGGGTGAGGTAGCCCCACTTCTGGCGAGACGAGCCCGGCCCCACACCGAACCAGCCACCAGTGCCCAGCGCCCACATGCCATGTTTGGGCTGGTAGCCCACGCCGGTGGGATCCGCTCCCTCGGGATGGAGCCAGGCGATGATGCGGGCGCGCCGGTTGGCGCTGAGCATAGAGGCTGCTGCAAATAGGAGTATGCCACCGGCCCCCAGAAGTGCGAACCACCGTTTTCGTAGACTCCCCACCCACAGGGCGCCGGCGACAATGAGGACCAGGATGATGACGGTCCCCAAGTCCTGGCCCCCGAGAACCGCCAGGATCGCAGTGGCGACGCCGCCCCAGCCCGCTGCCACGGCTCGGCCCCTGCGCCTGGCCATGTACCAGGTCACCAGTGTTCCCAGGACCAGGGCGAGAGCAACCTTGATGAACTCCGAGGGCTGTGCCGTGCCGATCCCGGGTACCAGGATCCAGTTGCGGTTGCCGTAGACGTTGACACCAATGGGGCTGAAAACCAGGCACTGCATCGCAATCGTCAGTCCGAGGACCACCCAGGAGACCCGGGGGAACCAGGACAAGGGCATGCGGGAGACCCCTACCATGCCCAGGGTCCCCACCACCGCGAAGATGAGGTATTTGGCGAAATCGGTGAAGGCGTTGCCACCGTTGGCGGCGACAGTTACCGACTGCACGGAGAAGACCATGATGAGTCCGAAGGTCTCCAGCACCAAGGTAGACACGAGGAGGCTGTAATAGGTCAGGGTCGCCTGCTCGGAGGTCCGTACGGGGTCGCCCACGTCCTCGGGCCGGTAAGCGCGACGATTCCCCGGTGAGGCGCCGTGGGACCTGGAGTCCGCCGCACCCTCCCATGGGCGGGACAAGCGCTTGCCCCAACGGGACAGACGGCCACCCCAGGCGGAGCGCAGTTGAGCAATCCGGCTCATCGACCGTGAGCCGCCAGCGTCTGCACTGCCGGTTCTCAGCGATGTCCTCGATGGGGACGATGAGGCGGTCTGGGACGAAGTACTGCCCTTCTGTCGCCCCGATGGACGCGGTGACTGCGAGGTCTGAGGAGCGGACTGCTTCGGCTGCTTCCTCACCGGTTCGGGCCGGGCGGATCGCTCGGTCCGGTCTGTTGCCCGCCCGTTTCCGCCGCTGGTCGCGCTCCGGTTCGAGTCGAGTCCGGCCGGCGTCGAGGAGCCGGATGAGGCGGATACCGGCGAGCGAGGAGCGGTAGCCGAGGTGGGCCGGGTCTTCACAGCCGCTCCTGGACACCGGAGGCGTCTGAAGGACGTGCGACGTCCGCAGCTCGGGTGGTACGGGCGACGTAGGCCTGGGCTTCGGCGGCGAACAGGTCACCGCGCTGGGCGTAGGAGGTGAACTGATCCCAGGAGGCGCAGGCCGGGGCCAACATGACGGTGTCACCGCTGCGGGCCATGGCGCCAGCGGCCTCGACCGCAGCAGCGCTGACCTGCTCAGGCAGGCCATCACCGACACGGGTCACCGGCAGCCCCGGGGCCTCCCGCTCCAGTGCGGCCAGAATATCTTTCTGGTCCTCGCCGATGACAACGGCACCGCGCAGGTGGGGGTGCACTGCACGGACCAGGTCGAAGAACTGGGATCCCTTGGTGTCTCCGCCACAGATCCACACGCCGGTTCCTCGCGGCAGAGAGGTCAGCGCCGCCTCGGCGGAGTGCGGGTTGGTGGCTTTGGAGTCGTCGACCCAGGTGACGCCGTTCGCCTCTGCAACCGTGACAATGCGGTGGGCACCGGGGCTGTAGGCGCACAGACCCGCTGAGACCGCCTCGGCACCCACGCCCGCAGCCCGGGCCAGTGCTGCTGCCGCCAGGGCGTCGGCGAGCAGGTGGGCAGGCAGGTTCTCAGCGCGCCGTCCCGGAGCCAGATGCGCCAGGTCGGCAGTGGTGGCGAGCTCGACACCGCTGGAGCGGCGCTCGGCGTGGAAGGCGCGGTCCACCAGCAGGTCCTCGATCATGCCGACCTGCCCCAGACCCGGCGCGGCCAGAGTGAAGCCGACGGCGCGGCACCCCTCGACGACGTCGGCCCGGCGGACCATGCTCTCAGTGGCGATGTCATCGAGGTTGTAGACGGCGGCGGCCTGAGTGCGGGAGTAGACACGGGCCTTGTCCGCGGCATAGGCCTCCAGGCCACCGTGCCAGTCGAGGTGATCGGCTGCAAGATTGAGGCAGGCCGATGCCAGCGGCGAGAGGGTCCGAGTGGTGTGGAGCTGAAAGCTGGACAGCTCCACGGCCAGGACGTCGGCACTACCTGCCAGCACCGCCTCGATGACAGGGGTACCGATGTTACCGACTGCTGGAGCCGTGAGCCCCTGAGCCTGGAGGATGGCCGAAAGCATACCGACGGTGGTGGTCTTGCCGTCCGTGCCGGTCAAAGAGAGCCAGGGGACGTCCGGGCGGGAGGAGTCCTGCTGGAGTCTCCAGGCCAGCTCGATCTCGCTCCAGGTCTCGATACCGGTCGCCTCGGCAGCGCGTAGGACCGGACCGGTGGCCGGAACCCCGGGGGAGACGATGAGCAGTCGCGCCGGGGACTGGGCCAGAGCGGCCGCCGTCGCCTCACCACCGGCCACAGTCGTCGAGACCACCGACGTGGCCATCGCGGCGTGCGTAAAAGCGTCCAGCGCCTCGATGGACGCCTCGTTGCCATCGAAGACATGAATGCGGGCCCCCAGGGTCGCCAAGGCGTCGACGACGGCACGCCCGGTGCGTCCCAGCCCGACGACCGCCACATGAGCGCCATCGAGCTGGTCGTACAAGGATCCGATGGAACCGGTGACGGTACCGGGTGCGGCGCATCCGGGTGCCTCGGTCGGACCGGCACTGCGAGTCGACTCACCGGGGACTTCAGTCAGACTGGTCACGGTGCGGGTTCACGCTCCTGGTTCTTCACTGCTCCTCACCGGCTCGCCGGTGGAGAGACTCTGCATCATTGGTTGCTCAGGCGGGAGAGACCTGGACGTCCCGGCTCATCCGAAGGTGAGCTGGCGCAGGTACTCGGCATAGAAGAGTCCCAGTCCCGCGATGACGCACAGGCCGGCGATGATCCAGAAGCGGATCACCACGTTGACCTCGGTCCATCCTCCCAGTTCGAAGTGGTGATGCAGTGGAGCCATGCGGAAGACGCGTCGGCCGGTCGACTTGAACGAGACGATCTGGATGATGTCGCTCATGACCTCTGCCAGGAAGAGGCCGCCCAGGATGACGGCGAGGAACTCGGTGCGGGTCAGGATCGACAGTCCCGCAACGGCGCCGCCCAGGGCGAGGGATCCGGTGTCCCCCATGAAGATCTTGGCAGGTGATGCGTTCCACCACAGGAACCCGAAGCAGGCACCCATCAGGGCGGCGGCGATCATCGCCAGGTCGCGCGGATCCCTGACCTGGTAGCAGGTGGTGGGGACCATGGTTTCATGGCCGTAGTTGCAGGACTGGTTGGTCTGCCACACGCCGATGAGCGTGTAGGCGCCGAACACCATGGCCGAGGCGCCGGCAGCCAGTCCGTCAAGACCGTCGGTGAGGTTGACAGCGTTGGACCAGGCCGTGATGAGGAAGTTTGCCCACAGGACGAACAGAATGAGCCCCACGACACTGCCGGCGAAGGCCAGGTTGATCACCGAGTCCCGAGCGAAGGAGATCCGTGTGGATCCCGGGGTGAGTCCATTGCGGTCGGCGAAGTTCAGGGCCGCTGCCGAGAAGCCGACACCGATGAGCGCCTGCCCCACGATCTTCTGCCAAGCCCGCAGCCCCAGAGAGCGTTGCTTGGAGATCTTCTCGAAATCGTCGAGGAAGCCGATGAGTCCCAGTCCGACGATGAGGAAGAGCAGCAGGACCCCGGAGGCGCGCGGCGTACGCAACTCGGCGAGGTTGGCCAAGGAGTAGCCCAGAACGGTGGAGATGATGATGACGAGGCCACCCATGGTGGGTGTGCCGCGCTTGGTGAAGTGACCCTGCGGCCCGTCCTGCCGGATAAACTGCCCGTACTCCTTGACATGGAGGTAGCGGATGAGCAGAGGGGTTCCCAGCAGGGTGCCCACCAGTCCGACCATGCCGGAGATGAGGATGGCGGTCATCGGGGACGAACCTCCTTGAGGTGATCGGCCAGACGCCAGGCGCCTGAACCGTTGGAGCCCTTGACCAGGACGGCGTCACCGTCGGACAGGAGGGCGTCGATCTGGGAGATGGCGGTCGCGGCGTCGTCGAAACCGTGGACCTCGACCCCCCGCGCTCTGGCGGCATCGAGTGCCTCCTGGGTAGAGCCGATGCCGATGAGCATAGCCGCTTCGGCCTGGGCCGCTAGCTCTCCGGTACGGGCGTGATCGGCGGCAGCGGACTCCCCCAGCTCGAGCATCTCGGAAACCACGACGACGCGGCGTCGACTCCCTGCCAGAACCGGCAGAGCCTCCAGCGCCGCCGTCATGGAGTCGATGTTGGCGTTGTAGGAGTCGTCGATAAGGAGAAGATCCCCACTGAGCTCCGAGACATCCATCCGGTGGGGGCTCTCGATGGTTGCGGCTCCGAGCCGCTCGACAATGAGCTCGGGAGCGATTCCCGCAGCCAGGGCAAGGCCCGCGGCGGCCAAGGCGTTGCCCACATTGTGAGCGCCGGCCACAGCCAACTGGATACGGCGAGGCTCGTCCAGTCCGGGCAGGTGGAGATCGAAGGCCGCACGGGCGGTGTCATCCAGAACGATATTCTCGGCTCGCAGGTCAGCCGGATTGCCGTAGGCGGAGAAGGTGAGGACCCGCGCGGGGGCGAGATCCGCCATGGCGGCGGTACGGGCGTCGTCGGCATTGAGGATGGTGGAGCCCCCCGGCAGCAGGCCGGCGATGATCTCCGCCTTGGCGGCTCCGACGCCCTCGATGGAGCCGAAACCGCCCATGTGGGCGTGGCCGATCATGAGGACCGCGGCCGCGTCCAGGGGGGCGATATCGGTGAGGTAGGCGATGTGGCCGGGCCCGGAAGCCCCCATCTCCAGGATGAGGTAGCGGGTGCGCTCATCGGCCTCGAGGACGGTCAGAGGCAGGCCGATCTCATTGTTGAAACTGGCTCTGGGAGACACCGTGGGCCCGGAGACGGTTAGAAGCTGACGGGTGAGGTCCTTGGTGGTGGTCTTACCCACTGAACCGGTCATGGCAACCACCGTGAGTCGCTCCCCGTGATCCATGGCGGCCCGGCGCAGGCCGGCCAGGTGGGTACGGGCCAGTGCGCCCAGGGCCATCACGGTGTCCTCCACGAGGACGATCCCCATGGGCAGGCCCTCGGAGTCATCCTCAGATGTCCCGGCTCGGACGGCCTCCAGGTCGGAGACGATGGCGCCTACGGCGCCCAGAGCGCTGGCGGAACCCAGGTGGGCGTGGCCGTCTGTGCGCTCACCGCGGATGGCGACGAACAGGGCCCCCTCGGCAGCTTGCCGGGAGTCGGTGACGACGGGACCGGCGACGGAGGCGTCCGGGCCGATGAGCCTGCCCCCGACGGCGGCTGCGATCTGACTCAGGCTGAGGTTCATCCCCGCCCCCATTTCTCTTCGACGGCCTCGGCCATGACGGGGGCGTCGTTGTAGCGGATGAACTCGCCGGCCATCTCCAGGAAGGGCTCGTGGCCCTTACCGGTGACGATGACCGTGTCGTCGGGACCGCACAGTTCAACGCCCCGGCGCACGGCGTCACCGCGCCAGGTGGTGACCTCCTCGACATCCTCCAGGTCTGGGCGCACGGAGCGCACCCCGTCCAGAATGGCGCCACGGATGAGCCGGGGATCCTCACTGCGAGGGTTCTCGTCGGTGACAACCAGGACGTCCGCCAGCCGGGCGCACACCTCCCCCAGCATGGGGCGCTTGCCCTGGTCGCGGTCGCCGTCAGAGCCGAAGACCACGATGAGGCGGCCCGGGGTGATGGGTCGCACGGCCTTGAGGGCCAGTTCCATGGCATCAGGGGTATGGGCGAAGTCGACGATGCACAGGCCCCGTCGGCCATCGCGCCGACTGATGCGCTGCATACGGCCCGGGATGTTGTGGGCTCCAGCCAGGGCTGCGGTGGCCGTGGCGACGGGCACGCCCGCGCGGATGGCCATGACCAGGGCCAGGGCGGCGTTCTGGACGTTAACGAGTCCGGGCAGGGGGCAGGAGGCCTCGATCTGTTCGCCGTCGGGCCCGTGGAGCGTGAAGGTGGTGGCGGAGTCGGTCAGGGAGACGGCGGCGTCGCTGACCCACCAGTCGGCGGGGGTGTCCCCGGGGTAGGCGCGCACGCGGTCGACCTCGACGGAGGCCTGGCCAGCGAGAGCGGCGCCCCACTGGTCGTCGACGCAGACGACGCCGCGGCGAGCGTGCTCAGGGGTGAACAGCTGCGCCTTGGCCTCCAGGTATCCCTCCATGGTCTTGTGGAAGTCGAGGTGGTCGCGCTGGAGGTTGGTGAAGCCGGCGACGTCGACGACGAGGCCGTCGAGGCGGTGCAGGACGATGGCGTGGCTGGAGGCCTCCAGGGAGGCCGCGCCGACCCTGTCCTCCACGGCCAGGGCCATCATCCGCTGCAGAACGGGGGCCTCGACGGTGGTGCGCGGGGACTCCACGGAGCGCTCCCCCACGCGCAGTTCGACGGTCCCTGCCACCATGCAGCCGCCGACGTGGGCAGACAGGATGGCGTCGAGGAAGTAGGAGGTGGTCGTCTTGCCGTTGGTTCCGGTGACGGCCGTGGTGATGAGGCCGCGTGCCGGGTGGTGGTAGGCCTCGGCGCTCAGGGGGCCGACGACGGCACGGGGGTCGTCGTGCACGAGGACCGGGGTACCGGGGGCGGACTCGCGAACGATCCGGGCGCCATCAGCGTCGGTCAGAACGGCGACGGCACCGGAGGCGACGGCCTCGGCGGCGAAGCGGGCGCCGTGGTTGGTGAAGCCGGGAAGGCCCACGAAGAGCTCGCCCGGGGCCGTGTCACCCGAATCGACGCTGACCCCTAGGATGCTCAGGTCGTTGAGGGCGGCGGTGTCATCAGCTGAGGCGGGAGCCAGGGAGAAGCGCTCACACAGAGTGTTGAGGGGTATGGGACCATTAGAGCCCGGCCGTAGGGCGGCGGCCGACTCGTAGGCGTGGTTGCTCATAGTTCCTCAATCTATCGCGACCTTCGACTGTCGATCTTCCACAAGCCCCCTCCGGACTCACTTCGCCGGGGTGCTGGTGGTCACGCTCGTTTACCTCATAGGTACCTCATTGGCTCGCGTCCCGTTCACCGCCGGCTCCGTCTCGGGCGGCCTGGGCGGCCACGACGTTCGGGTCCGGGGCGATGTTGAGCGCCTGCATGGCGGCCAGCGCCAGCTCCCGGAAGACGGGAGCCGCAACAGTGCCTCCGAAGATGCCCTCGGGCCGGTTGACGATGACGGCAATGGCCAAGACCGGGTCGCGCGCGGGCAGGAAGCCGACGAAGGAGGCCACGGTGGAGTCGTCGGTGAGGATCTCAGTGGTTCCGGTCTTGCCGGCAACCAGGTAGCCGTTGATGGAGGCCGACTCCGCGGTGCCGCCCTCCTGAGTGACACCGATGAGCATCTCGGTGAGGGTCTTGGCAGTCGCCTCGGAGATCACCCGTACCTCCTCGGGGCGCTTCTGGGGGGTCTCCTTGCCGTCGGCGTCGATCCAGGCGTCGATGACGCGCGGGGCCACGCGCACTCCCTTGTTGGCGACGGTGGCCAGCACCTGAAGCGACTGAAGGGTGGTTCCGGCCACCCCCTGTCCGAACATCGTGGTGTAACGGGTGCGGTCGTCCCAGGAGCTGGGCGGGTAGATGATCCCGTCGGACTCGGCGGGCATCTCGATGCCGGTGGCCTCGCCCCAGCCGAAGCGCCTCATGTAGTCGTAGCGGATGTCGTCGGAGACCTTCTCACCGATCTGGACGGTACCGACGTTGGAGGACTCGGCCAGGACCCCGGCAGTGGTCAGCGACTGGGTCTCGTGCTCATGGGAGTCCTTGAAGGTCTGACCGCTGGCCGAGGTCCAGGTGTAGGGGACGGTCCAGGTGTCCTCTGGTTTGACCGCCCCCTCCTCCAGGGCGGTGGCAAAGGTGACGACCTTGCCGACGCTTCCAGGCTCGAAGACGGCCTGGACGCTACGAGCGGTGCGGTTCTCCTCGGAGGTCGCCGATGGATCGGATGGGTCGACGGAGTTGGAGTCGGCCAGGACAACGACTTTGCCGGTACTCGGTTCCATGGCCATGACGATGCCCCACTCGGCGTGCTGGACGGCGACCGTGCGGTCGATGGTCTCCTGGGCGATGGACTGCAGATCCGGATTGAGGGTGGTGCGCACCGTGGCACCGGGCCTGGCAGGATTGTCCTGCTGCTCGCCCGTGGGGATGATGACACCGCTGCGCCCGATCTCCTCACTGCCCTTGCCGTCGACGCCGGTGAGGACCTTGTTCTGGGTAAGCTCCAGCCCCGCAGCCCCGATGAGCTCACGGTTGTGCTCGCCCTCATGGGTGAAGCCCAGGACGTTGCCGGCCACGGTCCCTGCCGGGTAGGTGCGCCGGGTGCGCTGGTCGGGCTCGACCCCGGGGATGTCCAGGGCCTTGATCCTGCGCCATGTGTCGGGGGCGACCTCCTGAGCGATGACCTCGTAGGTCCGCTCACCCACGAGTCGGGCCCCAAGCTCGAGAGGGTCGACGTCGAGGATCGGGGCGAGCTGGGCGGCGACCGCCGCCGCACCGTAGCCGACGACGACCTTCTCGTTGACCCCTGTGGACTCGTTGAGGCGCATCTCGGTGCGCTCGTACTGAGCGATGACGGGCTGGTTGACGCCGACATCGTAGCTGACCGCGGATGAGGCCAGAACCGTGCCGTCCCTTCCGGTGATGTCTCCTCGCGGAGCCCGGTTGACCCAGGAGACCGTGCGCTCGGCCTTGGCCTTGGCGGCCAGCTCCGGCCCGTCGACCGCCTGGACGTAGACGGTTCGCCCGGCCAGAGCAGTGAAGAGCAGCAGTCCTCCGGCCTGGAGCACCTGACGACGCGAGGGATTCAACGGCGCCTACCTCCCGGCCTGGCCGGTCTTGAGGGCCTGGGCGGGGGTTCCCTCGGTGAGCCGACCGTTTTCGACGTCGACGACACCGGGGGCGGCCGCGGGCACCATGCCGAGCTCCTTGGCGCGAGCGGCCAGGGCATCGGGCGCCGACGCCTCCTGAACCTGGGTGCGCAGAGTCTCGACGTGATCCTCGGCGACGTTGAGCTCGACCTGCTTCTCCTTCATACGGTAAGCGGTGTCAGCCATCTTGGCATTGAGGAGCATCGAGGCGACGAGGGCGCCGGCCAACACCATGATGACGAGCGCGAGGAAGGGCAGGGAGGACGACGTCGCCCGGGAGGCGCCGCTGATGACGCGCAACTGAGGTCGTGAGGCGGAACCCGCCTCAGGGCGTCCCTGGGTACTGGTGGAACCACTTTCCTGGACGGTGCGCCGCGTCGTGACCGGGCGGGTGACTCGAGCAGTAGCGGTGGCGCTCATCAATGTGCCTTCCCTGTGGGGTATGTGGGGTGTCTGGACTGACGAAGGACTGGTGCGGATGGATAGATGTTGTGGTGAGACTGACTGAGACGGCCTAGTGATCCGCGATGGCTGAGGACTGCTACCTCCTCCGGTACCGATCGGCGAGGTGCCCGGTTCTGCGTCCGGGTCCCCGACTCTGGCCCTCGAACGAGCTCGCTTCCGGTGCGCAGGCCTGGTCGACCGGACGGATGCGTGCGGCTGCGCGCAGTCGCACCGGGGCAGAGCGAGGGTTGTGGTCGAGCTCGCGGGCGTCGGCCTTCTCCGCTCCGCTGGTGAGCAGCTCGAGATAGGGGCGGTCCGCCTCAGGGACGACTGGCAAGTCCTGCGGCGCCCTGGAGACGGTCCCGTGGCGCAGGGCGCGTTTGACGATGCGGTCCTCCAGGGACTGGTAGGACTCCACTACGAGGCGTCCCCCGACCCGCAGGCTGTTGAGCGCCCGGGGCACGGCTCGCTCCAGGACGTCGAGCTCAGCGTTGACCGCGATGCGCAGCGCCTGGAAGGTCCGTTTGGCGGGGTGGCCGCCGCTGCGACGAGCCGCTGCCGGCACCGCCTGGCGGACGAGCTCGGCCAAGTGCAGGGTGGTGGTGACCGGATCCCCCGCCTCACGACGACGCACGATGGCTGCGGCAATGCGGGGGGCGAATCGCTCCTCACCATACGTGCGCAGGATATGAGTGAGCTCGGAGGTGCTGGAGACGTCCAGCAGATCCTGGGCGGTGCACCCCGAGCCTTGGTCCATGCGCATATCGAGGGGGGCGGGGCGGGCGTAGGAGAAGCCCCGCGAGGCCTCGTCGAGCTGGAGGGAGGAGACACCCAGGTCCATGAGGACGGCGTCCACCGTTCCCTCGGCGTTGGCGGAGTGCTCCCGGGCAACTCGGTCGACGGCGTCGTATGTGGTCTGGACTGCGACAAAGCGGTCCTTGAAACGCTCCAGACGCGCCGAGGCCAGTGCGATCGCCTCGGGATCACGGTCGATGCCCACGACGCTCAGAGCTGCGAAGCGCTCGAGCGCGGCCTCGGTGTGGCCCCCCAGCCCCAGGGTGCAGTCGAGCATGACCGGCCTGGTACTGGCGCCCTCGATGGCAGGAGCGAGCAGGTCCAGGCAGCGCTGGAGAAGCACCGGCTCGTGCCTGCCGGCGGTATCGACGACGGTTGTCTGTGCCTGTGAACTGGTCATGCGGTGCCCTCCTTCCTTGTGCTGCGGCGTCTTTGTGGGTATGCCCGATTCTTGGGGGGCGACACGGCTTCCGAGATGCCACGACCCGCTGGCAGGCAACCCACCCTCGACATCGGCGTGCGGACCGGGTGGGGACGTATCGCCAGGACTCCTCCCGTGGTTCCGACGCCGGGGAAGAGACGTCGGACGCGGCATCGGGCGGAGACCTCACGAGACGGCTCACCGATGCCGTGACGACACCTGCTTACGGTCTGCGATATCCAGATATTCAGTTGTTTGTTCAGTTGTCGACCAGGGCGGGCCGGAGCCGAATCAGAAGAAGCCGGGGATGATCTCCTCGGCCGTGTCGGCGAAGACCTGCTCCTGGGCGGCGAGGTAGGCGTCCCAGGCCTCGGAGTCCCAGATCTCCACCCGGGCTCCAGCTCCGATCACGGCCAGCTCCTTCTTCAGGCCCGCATAGGCCCTCAGCGGCGCAGGTAGCGTGATGCGCCCCTGCTTGTCCGGAATCTGAGAGTCCGCTCCCGAGAGCATGACGCGCACGTAGTCGCGCGCCTGCTTCTGAGCGAGGGGCGCCTCACGCAGCTGGGCGTACATGCGCTCGAACTCGACAGCAGTGAAGGCATACAGGCAGTGCTCCTGACCTCTGGTCAGAACCACTCCGCCCGCAAGCTCCTCACGGAACTTCGCCGGGAGGATGAGACGGCCCTTCTCGTCCAACTTGGGTGCATGCGTTCCCAGGAACATGAGCCACCTCCTTCCCCTCGACTAACGAATGCACCCCACCTTACTCCACTTCCCCCCCTTTTCTCCCACTCCACCTCCCCAAGCACACCACAGCCGACCCCCACCGCCCCAACCACCCCCTCTCTCCCATCAAGCCTTTCGTTGATATTGCAAGGATTAACCGCCGCCTCAGATGCAGTGGAGGGGAGTGGAGGACCACCAGATGGAGGTGTTCACCACCGCCTCCTCGGCGTGGTGCGTACCCAGGAAAAAAACAGACTTCAATCGGCCTGCACGCAGGTTACGGATGTGGCGCGATTTGCCCTGGGCAACGGGCATAGACCTGCTGGAGGCCACTGGGCCATCGCAAATCGAGACCCTGTCCTAGAGCGCGTGAGCGCCGAGGACAGGGCCTGTCAAACTGGTGGTCTGTGGAGGAGCGTGGGAGCGGTGGAGGGAAGTGGAGGAATCAGTTCTCGGAGTCGCGACGACGTTCCCAACGCTCGGACTGACGGTCCATGAAGGAGGAACGCTTCCTCTTACTGCTCCTGTCTCGGCCGGACCGGCCGTCGGTGGCGGGCCGGCGCGTTCCGCCAGTAGCCTCCTGCCGGGTCAGGGCCAGGGTGACTCCTCCGACGGATACCAGGAAGCCCGCCACTCCCAGCAGGACGGACAAGAGGTTGTGGCGCACCGAGACCCCGGTGATCAGAAGCGCCAGACCGATGAGAACCAGGGCAACACCGCCACCGATATGGCGCGGTGAGGGGCGCGAGAGCCGGCGCTCCTCACGCTGAAGCGTCTGTGCCAGGTCGGGATCGTCATGGTGGAGCTGTGACTCCAGGTCCCGCAGGACCTGCTGCTCTCGCTCTGACAGTGCCATCTTGCTCCTTGCTTCTGGGCGGGACCGGGGATCTGCTGCGCCGTGTTGCCAGGATAGGCGTTGTGGGGGCTCAGGAGAAACTCATAGGAGCACATAGGGCAGGATTGGTCGGCACTGATCGAGACCGATTGGGGCTGGCCGCAGTCAGCACTCTCCTTCACCAGCGAGAGACTCTCGGGCCGGCCCGCCCCCGCCTCCCAGCAGGCTGGCCGGGGCCAGCGCGTCACTGCCCCATCTGCGGCGCACGGCGTCGGCCGCCCGCTCCGAGGCACCGCGCCGGGGATCCTCATCCAGAAGGAGCTGGACACCGTCGTCGGGACGCAGGAGCCCCTCGACGCGCACCCCCAGGAGGCGGAAGCCACCCGCCGGAGTGGGTAGGAGGGAGTAGAGCGAGGAGAGGGTCTCCCAGATGTCGCGGGCAAGGTCGGTGGGAACCGCCAGGGTGCGCGAGCGGGTGACAGTGGTGAAGTCGGCGCCTCTGGCCTTGAGTACGACGACGCGGCACCGCAGATCACTGGCACGCAGGCGGGCGGCGCACTGGTGGGACTGGTCCAGAAGGACCAGTCGGGCGTGCTCTCGGTCGGTGACCGTGTCGAAGAAGGTCGTCTCGGTACCCACCGACTTCTCCTCGTGCACCGGTTCGACCCGGCGGGGGTCGACACCGTGAGACAGGTCGTGCAGGTGGCGCCCGGCAGCCCGGCCGAGGATCCTCTCCAGGTGACGTACATCAGTGCCCGCCAGAGTGCGCACGTCCTTGATGCCCCATCTGGCCAGGACCGTTTGGGTCCGGGCGCCCACGCCCCACAGCGCCCCGACCGGCAACAGGTCGAGGAAGTCCTGCGTCACACCAGCCGGAACAAGGAGGAGGCCGTCGGGCTTGGCGTGCGAAGAGGCGAGCTTGGCGACGAACTTGGTGGAGGCGATGCCCACCGAGGCCGGCACCCCCACCCTCCGGCGGACCTCGGTGCGGATCCACCTGCCGATGGTCACCGGGGATCCCATGCGGCGCCGAGCTCCGGTCACGTCCAGGAAGGCCTCGTCAATGCTCACCTTCTCCAGGACGGGAGTGACCTCCGCCAGGACGGACATGACTTGGGCAGACACCCGGGAGTAGAGGCCGTGACGTACGGGCAGGACCACGGCCTGGGGGCAGCGCCTGGAAGCCTCGGCCATGGACATCGCCGAGGAGACGCCGAAGGCGCGGGCCTCGTAGGAGGCCGCCGAGACGACGCCTCGGCCGTTGCGACCACCGACGATGACGGGACGGCCGGCCAGCTCAGGATGCTCGAGGAGCTCAACCGATGCGAAGAACGCATCCATGTCGACGTGGATGATGGGAGCGGCGGAGTCGTCCTCCCCCCAGGAGCGGCGCGCGGCCGGGGAACGGGGCGCTCTGCTCATCTCCTCCTCCTCAATGGATACGGCGGACTCACCCGGTGAGCCCGCTGCGGGCTGCTGACGCGTTGCGGCATCGCCGACATCCTCTGGACGATAGCGGCCGGCTGAGACCGGAGAATCCCTCTCAGCTCCTCCCAGGCTACCGTGGGCCTGTGTCACGTAAACGCAGGGCCTCCAATGCTCCGACGCTCACCGACCTGCCACCAGGCCCGGTGCGGACCTCCTTCGCCACAGCCGAGCTCGTGGCACGAGACACCGGTATCCTTCTCATGCTGGACGGCGCGGAGTCGTCCTTTCTCGACCTGCGCGACCCGGCCCACCTCGACTTCGAGTACCACCAGCAGATGGATGCAGTGCTGGCGGCGCTGGTTCCCGCAGGCGTCCCTCTCAGGGCGCTCCATCTGGGCGGGGCGGGTTGTGCTCTGGCCAGGGCATGGGATGCCACACGCCCCGGCTCCCAGCAGGTCGCCGTCGAGATTGACGAGATCCTGGCGGCCCAGGCGCGCATGTGGTTCGACCTGCCCCGTGCTCCCAGGCTGCGCATCCGGGTGGGCGACGCCGCCGAGGTGGTCCCGGGGCTGCGGCCCGGTCAGTGGGACGTCGTCGTGCGGGACGTGTTCAATGGTGGCGGCGTGCCGGCCTCCTGCCGAAGTCAGGAGTTCCTGACCGCGTGCCTGGAGGCGCTCACGCCTCGCGGCGTGCTGCTGGTCAATACCTCCTCCATGCCTCGCGAACAGGCGGGGGCCGAGATCGAGGCACTACGAGAGTCCCTGGAGGGGGACGTCTCCAGCCTGGTCATCGTCGCCGACCCGGCTGTGGTACGCGGCCGGCGCCGAGGGAACCTGGTGCTGGTGGCCCGTCGCGTCCCCTTTACGGCCGGCGAGCTCGAGGATGTCGAGCGAGCGGTGCGTCGCCTGCCGCTGCCGGTGCGCACCTGGTCTCCGGACGAGGCGGCGGTACCGCACGTCCAGGGCGGCCGGCCTCGTTAGAAGCGGCAGACGGTCAAGCCCGCCCGGAACCATCCCGGAACTATTCAGCCCTCACGGCCGGGGTTCCAGCCCTGGGTCCCCAGGTCGCCGGAGTCATTGGCCTCCAGGAAGGCCTCCAGGCGGGCGCCGATCTCGTCTGCGCTGGGAAGATTGAGCGCAGGCGCGGCCGTGTCCATCTCGCCGGTGGCGATCCGGGGAGCCATGGCGTCGTACTGGGCCTCCAGGGCGGAGACGACGGCACTGACCTCCGGCTGCTGGGCGGCCTCGGCGTTGATCTCGGCGCGGTTGATGTTGG
>NZ_CAUROW010000010.1:0-66781 GCF_963526355.1 uncultured Actinomyces sp.
CCCCCCTGGCGGCGCCCGGCGGGGGGGCCCCCGCCGGCGCCCGCCAGCCCGCGGTCTCATCCGACCGCCGGCCGGCCCCCCCCCCCGGGGGGGGGGGGGGGGGCCCCGACTGTGTGGAACCGGAGAAAGGGTCTGATGGGGCGCGTGAACCGGTGGCTCAGGCGTCGCGGCGGGTGAAGACGACCGCGGCGATTGTCAGCGGGACGATGGCCCAGGTGGTGAAGACGGCGACGGCCTGCCAGTGCTGGAGGAAGGCGGCGGTCCCGGCCTGGCCCCACTCGTTGGTCAGGCAGAAGGGGTCGGTGACGGCGGTGGACACCGTGTGGGGCAGCAGACCCATGGCCTTGGCCGCCCAGTCCCAGCGGTTGGCCATGAGCTGGAGTGGGATGGGAACCACGAACAGCAACGAGACCACTACGGTGATGGCGCCCGCCGTCGAACGAGCGAGGTAGCCCAGCCCCAGAGCCATGAGGGCGATGATTGCGAAGGACAGCCCGGTTCCCCAGAACATCCCGAGGTAGTGGGAGTCGGTGAGGGAGCCCGCGTGGCCCTTCATGAACGGGTAGGAGACCGCGTAGCACAGTGCCACGGAGATGAGCCCGAGCATGAAGGCGAAGGCCGCGACGACGAGGGCCTTCGCCGCGAAAAGACGGCCGCGGCGGGGAACGGCCACCACCGAGGAGCGGATCTGGCCCGAGGCGTACTCGCCGGTGACCACCAGCGCTCCCAGAACGGCGACGACGATCATACCCAGGGTGGAGCCCGAGGAGATCGCGTCCTTGGCGGTGTCGGCCCGTTCGGGGGAACCGGCGTAACCGATGGACAGGCCCGCACCGAACAGGACCATGACGGCGATCGTGATGGCCGAGGTGAACCACGTGGAGGCCAGGGTACGGATCTTGAGCCACTCGGCGCTGACCGCGCCGGGGAAGGACTGCTTGCCGGCTATACGCGGCCGGGTCGGCCAGATGGAGGCCTCCAGCGCTCGCTGATGCGTAGTGCTGGGCTGGTGGAAGGCAAGGGCGTTCTGCTTCAGCGCCTCGAAACGGTTGATGCCCGTGGCGGGTGCCGGCGTTGTGGTCATCGCTGCGGTCATGGGGAGTCGGTCCTCGGGGTTCCTCGTGACGGTCGTTCTTCCTGAATGACTTCAGACTAGAGACGCCGGATCCCGGTGTGATCGTCCCGATGGGTGATTGTGGGTAGTACCGAGGTACCCCTCTGAGGGAGGAGACGTCATCTTCTGGGATGATGAGCCGTCACCGCACGGCGGCCTCTTGGAGGGGACTGAAGCACGTGGACGCATCCGAGGGCTCGCGGGCGGTACCTGGGCCTCGGCCTTGGGGCTCCATGGGAGCGTCCGCGCGGGGACGGGGCTCATGAGGTGAGCGGACCGGGATGTCAGACGATCTGGGCGCAGAGCTTGGTGATGCGCTGGAGGCTCACCTTGCGGCTCGTGCCCAGCGTCTGGGCGAACAGGCTGACCCTCAGCTCCTCCACCATCCAACGCGCCTCCTCCAGCAGGGCCTCACGCTGCGGATCGGTCGGCAGGGAGGTCGCCTTGGCGCGGGCCTTGTCCACCACCTCCTGGGCCTGGGAGACCTGGAAGGCCAGGGCCGCGTCCTGGGAGGTGGCCGACGGCGCCGAGGCCGCCTTCTCCACCCGCATCACCAACGCCCTCAGGTAGCGCTCCAGGTGCGCCAGATACTCCGGGGGTGTGGCAGTGATGAAGCCGTCGAGGATGAGGGACGCCGCGTGCTCGCGCACCTCCTGGAGCGTGTTCAGCAGCGTCAGGGAGGTGTGCTCACCCACCACGCGCTCCACCTCCCGGGCCGCCTTGAGCGCCGCGGCCGCATACCGGGCCACCCCGTAGACCTCGTCCTCAAGCTCATCGCGCATGACACCGACCAGCGCCTCGAAGACCTCCCGCCTGCGCACCTCCGCCAGCGCGCAGCCGGAGGCCGACGCCGCCCAACGCCTGGCCACGATCCGAGCGGCGGCCGTCTGAACGTCCTCCACCAGTGCCTCAGTACTCCTGTAGGGGCCGGCTGCCAGAATGAGCGACTCCTGCGCACTCCACCGGCTCGTCACTCGGGCCGTGGCCAGCGCCGTGCGGGCCAGGGCCAGCGCCGTGACTCCGGCGCCATGAGCACCCAGCTGGGCGACGGCGTCGGGCAGGATCCGCAAGTCCGCACTCCTGGTTGAGGCCGCCACCAGGGCCGGGTAACCGCGCACTATCAGGCCGGCCCGGCCCGCCGACTCCACCGAGGCCGGGATCGTCGAGCCATCCGGGTCGCCAAGGCCCGGCACACCACTGGGCCAGTTAGTCAGGCCCTTGCGCTCCTCCAGACCGGCACCGGCCTCGGAGGCCCCCGCCACCCCTGCGGTCCCAGCGGCGCCGTCGTGACGCTGGGCGCCAGCCGGTCGCCCGCCCTTCTTCTTGCGGCCTTTGCGGCCGGACCTTCCGTCCTGTGCGTCCTGGCGCTCCTGGGCCTCGGCCATCGCCTGGGCCAGTGCGCCGCGCACCGCCGAGCGCACAGCGGCCTCAGTCCTTCCCGACAGCCGCTGCTGGAGCGAGACCAGGTCCCGGCCGCGACCGATGACCCGGCCCCGGGCATCCAGGGCCGCGAAGCCCATCGTCAGGTGATCCGGCAGCCGCTCGGCCGCCTCGGCCCAGTCCGCCTCCGTGATCTCCACGCCCTTGAGCCGGAGCACCACCCGGCTGAAGGCCTCCTCGAAGGGCACCTCCGGGCAGCTCGCTCCTGGCGGTGTCGGGAACTCCTGCGCGATCTGCGCCCACACCTGGGCACCCACGTCCGGGGCCGGCACCAGCTGGCGGCGCACCCGCTTGGGCAGCGCCCGGATCGTGGCCACGCACAGCTCGGCGCGCATACCCGGCACCAGCCAGTCGAAACCCTCCGGGCTGAGCCTCCCCAGCACCTCCACCGGCACCTGGACGCCGACCCCGTCCTCGGGGTGGCCCGGCTCGAACACGTAGTCCAGGCCCAGGGTCAGATCGCCCTGCACCCACGTGTCCGGGAAACCGCTCGCGTCGCCCCCGCCGGGCAGCAGCAGCTCTCGGGTGAAGTCCAGAAGATCCGGGTTCGTGTGCCGTTGCTCCTTCCACCAGGCGTCGAAGGCCGCCGCCGAGATCACCTCCTCGGGGACGCGGTCATCGTAGAAATCGAACAGGGCGGTGTCGTCGGCCAGCAGACCGTGCTCGCGCCGACGCCGCTCCACGTCCTGGAGCTCCTCGATCAGTGCCCGGTTGCGCTCCACGAAGCCGTGCCGGGCGTGCCAGCCGCCCTCCACCAGTCCCGAGCGGATGAACATCTCCCGGGCCACCTCCCTGGCCGAGTCCGTCCCCACGCTCGCCAGCGTCGCCGACCGGTCCGCCACCAGCGTCATCCCGTAGAGCAGCACCTTCTCGTGGACCATGGCCGCCCCCTGGCGGGTCGACCAGTAGGGCTCGCCGAAGACGTGGCGGGTCAGGCCGGCCCGGTCCGCCACCTGCTCGATCCACCGGGAGTCCACCTTGGCCACGGTCCGGGCGAAGAGCCGGGAGGTCTCCACCAGCTCGGCGGTCATCACCCAGTCGTAGGTCTTGCGGCGCAGCCCCGAGCCCGGCCAGATCGTGAAGCGGGTCCCGCGCGCGCCGGCGTACTCCCGGCGCCGCTCGTCCCAGTTACCCACGTTGGACAGCAGGCCCACCAGCAGTGAGCGGTGGATCGCGTCGGCGTCGGGCGTGTCCGCGCTGTGCCCCAGGGCGACGACGGCGGCCGCCACGCCTCCGTTGGCGATCTGGGCCGCGTGGCTGCCCGGCTCCAGGGCATCGGTGGCCGCCCGGATTGAACGAGACGTCGGTAGCTCCACCGGGGCGGCATCCAGACCCAGGGGGCGTGCCAGCTGACGCAGCTGGGCGTGAACATCCTGCCACTCGCGCACCCGCAGGTAGTGCAGGAACTCGGCGCGGCACATGCGCCGGAAGGCCGAGCCCGACAGCTCGCGGCTCTGCGTGCGCAGGTAGCGCCACAGGTTCAAGTAGGTCAGGAAGTCGCTCGTCGGGTCGGCGAAGCGCCGGTGCAGGGCGTCGGAGGCCTCCTGCTTGTCCGCCGGGCGTTCGCGCACGTCCTGGATGGACAGGGCCGCCACGATGACCATGACCTCCCCGACGCAGCCCAGCTCTCCGGCCTCCAGGAGCATGCGCCCAAGGCGCGGGTCGATCGGCAGGCGCGCCAGTCGCCGCCCGATCCCCGTCAGGCGCGGTCCCCGGCGGCCCCGCCCGAGATCGTCGTCGGACCGGGTGGAAGCGGCCCCGGCCGGCTCAATCGCGCCGATCTCCGTAAGCAGCTGCAGGCCGGAGCGGACCTGGCGGGAGTCGGGGGCGTCCAGGAAGGGGAAGTCCTCCACCGCCCCCAGCCCCAGGGCAGCCATCTGCAGGATGACGCTGGCCAGCGAGGTACGCAGGATCTCCGGCTCGGTGTACTCCGGGCGCGCCTCGAAGTCTCCTTGCGAGTACAGGCGGATCGCGATGCCGTCGGCCACGCGCCCGCAGCGGCCCGCCCGCTGGTTGGCGCTGGCCCGGCTGACCGGCTCGATCGGCAGGCGCTGGACCTTGGTGCGGTTGGAATAGCGGGAGATGCGCGCCAGGCCCGGGTCGATGACGTAGCGGATCCCGGGAACCGTCAGGGAGGTCTCGGCCACGTTCGTGGCCAGGACGATGCGGCGGACTTGATGGGCCTCGAAGACCCGGTGCTGCTCGGCGGCGCTCAGGCGTGAGTACAGGGGGACGACCTCGATGGCGCCCGGTGTGCGCGAGCGGCCGTCGGGCGTGTAGCGCGCCCCCAGATGGTCGATGAGGGCCGACTCGGTGTCACGGATATCGCGCTCACCGGCCAGGAAGATGAGGATGTCGCCGCTGGGCTCGCCCAGGAGCTCATCGACGGCGTCGAGGATCCCGGTCACCTGGTCCTTGGGCTCCCCGGACTCGGCGGCCGCGGAGCCGGCCCGCCCCCGGCCCTTGCCGCGAACGCCCTGGTTCCGGGGAGCCAGTGAAGTGGACCCGGTGTTGGAGCGGATGGCCTGGCGGCGGACCCGGGCTGCGGCGCGCACCGCCGGATCGGGGGAGGTCAGGGCCTCCAGCTCGGCCTCGCTCAGCTCACCGGGCCCTGCTGGGCCGGGCCGGATCTCGGATGAGGTGTCGACTGATGGGGCGACGGCGTCGACGGAGGCCGGTTCGACGTCGTCGGGAGCCAGGGGACGGTAGCGCACCTCAACGGGGTAGGTGCGTCCGGAGACCTCGATGACCGGGGCGGGAACGGTGAAGGGCCGCTCCCGGTCGCCGATCTGCTCGCGGCCGAAGTGCTCGGCGAAGCGCTCGGAGTCGATGGTGGCCGAGGTGATGATGACCTTGAGGTCCGGGCGCTGGGGCAGCAGACGCGCCAGGTAGCCCAGGATGAAGTCGATGTTGAGGCTGCGCTCGTGGGCCTCGTCCACGATGATCGTGTCGTAGCGGCGCAGCTGGGGGTCGGACTGGATCTCCGCCAGCAGGATGCCGTCGGTCATGAGCTTGACCAGAGTGTTCTCGCCGACCTCCTCGGTGAAGCGCACCTGGTAGCCGACGATGCCGCCCGACCCGATCGGGGTGCCCAGCTCGGAGGCGATGCGCTCGGCCACGCTGCGCGCGGCGATGCGTCGCGGCTGGGTGTGGCCGATCATCCCGGTCACGCCCCTGCCCAGCTCCAGGCAGATCTTGGGCAGCTGGGTGGTCTTGCCGCTGCCGGTCTCGCCGGCGACGATGACGACCTGGTGCTCGGCGATGGCGGCGGCGATCTCCTCGCGGCGGGCGCTGACCGGCAGCTCCTCGGGGTAGACGATGACCGGGACGGCGGCGGCGCGGGCGGCGAGTCGCTCGGGGGAGTAGCCCTTCCAGGCGCTGCGACGCTTTCCCGAGCGCCTGTGACGGTTGCGGCCCGACTGCCGATCCAGTCGATCCCGCTTGCAGCCTCCGCCCGGAGTGCTGCGTCGGCTGTCGTTCTGTTCTCCCTGCTTCATAGGGGACCTATTGTTCCTCATATGCGCCCTTCTGCCCGCCCGGGAGGCTGAGGGTGCGCACGACCTTGGTTTCCGGTGGGTTCCTGACCGGCTCCTGGAGCTCCTGGGAACTGGTGGGCGAGGGTGGTTTCTGGTTGAGTGGGGCCGTGAGCCGTCCTCGACAGATCCTGCGGTGGGTTCCCGCCGGTGTTCTCATCACCCTGGCTCTGGCGAGCTTGTTCCCACCGACGACGGCCCTCGTCCTCGTCCAGCTCATCGCGATGCGCTCGCTGCTGGCACTGGGGGCGGTGCTTGCGGGTGCCGTGTTCCTTGCGGTCGCCGGCGGGCTGTGGTGGCGAGCGCGCCGGCGGGCTGTGCAGTCGGGGGAGGGAGTACGCAGGGCGGGCTTGCGCACCGGGGTGGTCGGCATGGTCCTTCTCCTGGTGGCCGGAGCCCACGGCGGTGTTCTGCTGGCCCGAGGCGTGTGGGAGAGCCCTGTCGCGGCTGATCACGCCGGTGCCGTCGGCGTCCTGAACCTCAACACCGCACGGGAGGGTGTCGATGTTGAGACGGTTGCCGGGCTGGCGGACGATGCCGGGGTGGACGTCGTGGTCCTGCCGGAGACGACACAGCGCTACGGACAGCACGTGGCTGAGGCCCTCAAGGCTTCGTCTGCGGCCAAGGACGGGGAGACCTTCGCGGTCTTCTCGGCCAGTGGGATGCCGTCCGACCTGGCCGAGCGGGGGGTCGGCCTCGAATCGGACCCGGTCCACTCCACGACCGTCCTCCTCTCCTCGCGTCTGGGCGAGTACCGTCAGGTGCAGGGACCCACCGATACCGGTTTCGGTGCGGTCCGTCTCGAACCGGCTGACGGGGACGGGCCAGTCATCGTGGGTGTCCATACCTACCCACCGGTGTCGGGGGCCATGGCTTGGTGGAGGAGCTCGGTGGCGGGTGTGGCTTCACTGTGCAGTCACCCGCCCGCTGGGCTCATCGTGGCCGGCGACCTCGACGCCACCCGAGACCATGCCCCGTTGCAAGACCTGGGAGGGTGCGCGAGCGCCGGGGAGCAGGCCGGTGTCGGGGGCCTGGCCACCTGGCCCACTGCCACCGGTACCAGGTGGCTCGGTACCACCATCGATCACGTCCTGGTCGATGATGGTGCTTGGCGGGGGAGTAACGGCAGAGTGGTCACCGTCCCCGGGACGGACCACCGCGCCGTCGTCGTCCAGCTCGCCGGTAGGTGAAGACGTCAGTCTCGATAAAGAACTCGTGGACGACACGGCTCCGTGTCGTCCACGAGTTCTTTATTGGTGCGGGTGAACTCAGCGCAGTCGGCGGCGGGCCCACTCCAGGCTGAGGCGGGCGACCTCCTCCTGGGCCTGGTCCAGGGACTCGGCGTGGACATGGACCATCTGGCTGGAGTCGGGCAGCAGTGGGAAGCCCTCAGCCGTGGCCTCGGCGGTACCTGGCAGCTCATTGGACAGCACCCCGTGCACCATGAGCACCGGCCAGGGCAGGTCCGCCAGGGTCCGGTTCGGTTCCTGCATGGAGAAGTCCGCCAGGGTCTCCTTGGACAGGACATTCCACTCGCGCGAGTTGGGGTTGTCATCCACCAGGCGCGTCAGTCCGTGCTGGGCGAGCTCGTCGAGCTGCTCGGGGGAGAAGATCTCCTCCCACAGGATCGACTGCGGGCCCACGATGGCGCCTACGAGGACGGCTGTGCGCACCTGCTCGGGGCGGGCCAGGAGCGCGGCCGTCGCCCCGAAGCCGTTGGCGTGAATCATCTGCCGTGTGAATCCCAAGCCGGTCAGCCAACTGGAGGCCGCACGCAGGTCCTCGGCCTCTCCCGCCAGGGTGATGACGTCATCGTCGGACTCGCCCAGGCCGGAGAAGTCCAGGCTGAGCGTGGCCAGGCCCGCTTCGCGGTAGTGGGCGCCGATTCTGTCCAGACGGCCGTTCTGGCCATGGCGGTCGGTGAGGAAGTCGTGCGCCAGAAGGACCACTCCCTCGGCTCGCACCTGCGGGGGCTGGGCGGTGTGAGCCGGCGTCGTGAGAACCTCCAGATCGAGCGGGGCCGCCCCCGCAGGCAGGTGGAGGGTACCGGCTAAAGTGATCCCGCGGGGGGTGCCGATACGGACGTCGCTCATGGGGCCAACCTAAGACAGAAAACGGGGGAAGGTCACGGGGCTGAGAGGTGCCGTTGTCACGATTGCGCTTCCAGCGTGAAGGGACCGTCGAGGTCGCCGATCAGGCAGATAATTGTGGATGCCCACGAAGCAATGAGATTTCCTCGACGGCGGGTGGTGGCTGCTGAGATGGAGGGGAGGCCCTGACCCGAGGCTTGCGTCCGGGCCAGGGGGCTGCGACGTCGTACGCCGCTCCGGAACGGGCCAGGTGGCGTCCTCCGCTCAGGATCGGGCGGCAGGGCGGTGCTGGACTGGCTACTCGGGAAGCGGAACTGCGCGGACCACCTCGACGGCGCGCCGCACCAGCGCCTCGTCGGTGCGCTGAGGCTCGTCGGGGGTCATGCCTTCGCGCGGACAGCGCATGTGGACCTCGCGCACGCCCGTGGACTTCACCAGGTCGACCAGGCTGTGAGGGCGCACGGCCCCGGCCGCGACCACGGTCGGCCCACCGCTGGCCACCAGTCCCGCGATCACCGAGGCGCCGTCGGCCGCGGTCTGTGCCGCGCCGCTGGTCAGCACGTAGCGCACGCCGAGCCCCTCCAGGTCACCGTAGGCCTCGACGGTATCGCGGCAGTGGTCGAAGGCCCGGTGGAAGGTGACCGGGGCGCCACTGGCCATGTCGACCAACAGGCGCACCAGGCCGCGGTCGACCGTGCCGTCCTCGGTCAGGGCGCCGACGACGAAGCCCAGGTCCACGGCCGGCGGCAGCTCCCCCCGCCCTCCGCCGGTGGCCTGGGGGCGGGTGAACTCGGCCATCTCCAGGGCCAGAGAGGCGATGCGCCGCACGTCGGCGATCATGGCCCGGCCCTCATCGGCGTCGTAGACGAAGGAGCCGCCACGGGGACGGATGAGGACCCGCAGACCGAAGGGGGCGGCGGCCTCGGGCTTGTCCGCCCAGTGGGCGCCGGCCTGGGCCCGACGCTGCTCCACCTGCTCGGCGGCGGCGAAGATCGCGGCCTCGATGGTGCCGATCGAGGGAGTGGTGCCGGCGGCGGTGAGGTTGTCGCCCAGCTCGGCCCGGTCGGCCCCGGTGCGGGCGGAGATCCTCACACCCTCGACGTCCTCGACGCAGGTCTCCAGGACGACGTGGTCAGGCCGGCGCCAGCTGGGAGTGGGGGCGGTGATTGCGTGCTGGCGCAGCGACGGTGCTGAGCCGGTGAGCCTCATTGCGTTCATGGGGCCGAGTCTGACATGTCGGGACGTTGATGAAAACCGAGTTGACGTCAGATGTCCTCAGATATCCTCGAGGTCCTCGTAGGACTTGGGGTCCTCGATCGGCTCCAGGTGCGCCGAGATGCGCAGGCTCGCGTCGGCGTCGACCAGCTCGTCGATGACCTGCTCGGTGAAGTCGTGCCCCTTCTTGACGCTCCAGGCGGCGGGAACCAGCACGTGGAGCTCCATGAAGCGCCGGTTGCCGGCCTCACGCACCCGAACCGCGTGAAAGTCGATCATGCCCTCCCTGCGGCGGCGCGCCAGAACCCGTTCGACCGTGTTCAGCACCTCGGCGGAGGGAGCGATGTCCATGAGCCCGCCCACTGACTCGCGGATGAGGGTGAAGCCGGTCCACATGATGTTGAACCCGGCTCCCAGGGCGACGACTGCGTCGAGCACGGCCGAGTCGAAGATCGCCACCAGGACGACCCCCACCAGGACCGCGGCGGAGGTGACGACGTCGGTGGCCAGGTGCTTGGCGTCCGCAACGAGGGTCAAGGAGCGCTCGCGGCGCCCCGCCCGGTAGAGGACCCACGCCGCCGCCCCGTTGATGAGCGAGGCGACCATCGAGACCGCCAGGCCTATCCCCAACTGCTCGGGCATCCGCGGGTCAATGAGGCGCCCGATGGCGGAGATGATGATGAAGGCGGCCGCCACGAAGATCATGACGCCCTCGACGACGGCCGAGAAGTACTCGGCCTTGGAATGCCCGAACTGGTGGTCGGCGTCGGCCGGCTTGACCGCGATCTTCAGGACGATGAGCGCCACGACCGCCGCCACCAGGTTGACCACGGACTCTGCGGCGTCGGAGAGCAGACCCACCGAGCCGGTCATCCAGGCCGCCGCCCCCTTGAGTGTGATTGTGCCCAAGGCTGCGCCGATGGAGAGCCACGCGTAAGAGCTCAGGTCCTTGGGCGGAACGTAACGTGAGGGCACCCCCCGATCATCGCCCGGGCCGGGGCGCTCTGACCACCTGAGGTTTCGTGTCGCCGCAACGTGCCAGTGGCGGGTCAGGAAGTCGGGCCCGTGGGCTATCGTGGGCCCAGGCGGCGCACGACGCCGGCAGTCGGGCAGGTACCTAGGTCGGCAACGGGGCGCAGGAGCTGCGCGTGTCAGTGAAAGGTAGGGATCGAGGTGCTGAACGACTCATCCCTTGCGCTTCACCTGCCGGCCTCCCTCACCGACACCTTCCGAGTACTGGACCTGTGCGGGGTCCTGCTCAACGGGATCCTGGGTGGGCTCATCGCCCGGCGCAAGAACTTCGACCTGGTGGGCTTCGTCGTCCTTGCCATGCTCACGGCCACAGCCGGCGGCATCCTGCGCGACGTCATGATCCAGGCCGGCCCGCCCTTCGCCCTGACCGACCCCTACTACCTCTACACCGCCTGCCTTGGGGCCACCGTGGCCTGGTTCGTGCCCCTGACCTCGCGCCCCACCCGGCGCCTGCTCGTGGTGGCCGACGCCGTCATCCTGGGCTGTTGGGCCGCCACTGGCGCCTCCAAGGCGCTGACCCACGGGCTCGGTGTCATGCCAGCCCTCCTGCTGGGGTGTCTCACGGCGATCGGCGGTTCCATGATCCGCGATGTCGCGGTGGGGGAGACACCGGCGGTCTTCGGGGGCAACAAGCTCTACGCGATCCCGGCGCTCATTGCTGCCGGCACCCAGGTACTGGCCGTGCGGATGGGGATGGCCGATGCGTATGCCATGCTGGCGTCGACCGCCGTCGGCGCGGGCCTGTGTCTACTGGCCTACTGGCGCTCCTGGCGGCTGCCGGTCATCGCTGACCGGGAACGGCGCCGAGCCGGGCGTCGCAGCGGATCGGGCGCCTTGGTCGGCTGGCGCCGGGCGCTCATGATGGCGCCGCTCAAGACCCCCGTTTGGCGTGGCCGGGGCCGGCGAGCCGCAGACACCGGTAGGAATCCGGTCGGAACCACGAGTCGCGCGGAGCCCGGCAGCACCCACGATGCCCGCAATGCCGAGGACTTCAGGGGCTGCTGTCACGGGGAGGGGAATGCCTCACCGTGACTCCTCCGGCTGTCGGCACGGACGCACTCCGGGACTCGGCCAGGGAGCGCCCGGAACAGCCCATGGTCCCTCAGGTGCGCCGGCAACGCCTCATGGCCCGCGTTCGTGGGTTCCGGTCCGGTTCGGCTTCAGCCGGCCTCGTTGTTGACCGGGGTGACCGGGCGTAGTTCTGCCTCACCGGCGTCGACGGGCTGGGACCGGTCGCTGTCCTTGGTCGACGGCGTCCCGAACAGCCGCTCCTTGACGGCGTCGGCGACCTTCTCGGTGACGGCCTCGCCCTGGGTGCGCACGGCCTGCTTGACATGGCTGGAGGCGGCATCGACCCGGGTGCGTACGAAGGGCTGCTCGGCGACCTTCAGAGCGGCGGACTTGATGCGCTCGTACTGAGCGCGCCCCGCGCGGGTCCCGAGCACGTAACCTGCGCCGAGTCCGAGGATGAAGGGGATCTTGCCGGCCATATCTGTCTCCTGAGCTGAAGGAAGCGCTGGTTGATGCGTCATCACCATACCGGCCCCGAACCGGGGCGGTCGCCGTGAGAGCCCCTCCTCGACGTCGTGATCGCCCTCAGCGTCATATTCGGGACGCGTTCGGCGTCACAGGGCCACTGGCGAGGAACCGTCGGAGGAAGTGGTCGGCTTCTCGGCACTGCCGTGGGTGCTCGGTTGGGAGCTGATCAGACCCTCGGGTGAGACAGTGGTGATGTAGGAGCGCCCGCCCAGGACTACGCCGAGCGCCACCAGCAGTCCGGTACCCACGAGGGTCGCCACCTGCAGCAGACTCAGGTCTGCCAGGATCGCGTGACGCCGTAGTGATGCGGCGGTTGACGGCGCCGATTCTGTTGAGACGGTTGGGTTCTTCACAAAGTCGTGCGTTGAGCGGGTCGGTGAGACGGCTGAGTCGGTTGAGCCGGTCGAGGGGCTCGCAGCGAAGGTGGACATGTGCTTCCTTCTGTTTGTGGGTGTGGGAACGAGGGCATCCTCCTCTGTGTTGGAACCAGGCAACTACCAGGACCTGTCGTCCTCGTTCGGTGAGCCTGTGATACTTCTGTGAAGCAGTGGTGGCTTGTGTGAAGGTGCGCGTTGCCGTGGATCGCTCGGGATGGAGATGGAGATGTGAGACATGCCGCTCCGGCAGCTTGCGAGACTTGCCACGGTGCTGAGTGACTCAGCCCGGTTCGCGCGACCGCACCATGGGGCTCATGGTTCGACGGGGGTTCAGTGCTGGGTCGCAGGTGCCGTCGTGAGCTCTTCTGCTACCGTCTGCGGACGTCGGCGACGGTCGGCTGCCCTCTAGCGGCGCGGTGCTGGCTTCAACAGTTCGCGGGGCAGGCGCCGGGCCAGTTCGTGGCCGTCGGCCCCTACGACGACGGGTACGTCGGCCTCGGCCAGAGTGCGGGCCTCGGGGCCAGTGCCCATGGGGTGCACGGTCAGTCTGCCGGCGAGCATCTGCTGGGTGGCGGTCAGACGACGGATGGCGACGGCGGCGATCCGGTCGGCGTGGTGGCGGGCGGCCTCGCCGTAGATGAGTGGGTCGTGCTGGCCGTCGTCGCCGAAGAGGACCCAGGTGATCTGGGGCAGGTCGATCATGAGGCGGCGCAGCTCGGTGCGCTTGTGCTCGATGCCCGAGCGGAACCAGCCGGTGTTGGTCGGCCCCCAGTCGGTCATGAGCGCGGGTCCCGACGGGAATCCGTGCCGAGAGAGGAAGGAGCGCAGGGTGGGTACCACGTTCCATGCGCCAGTGGACAGATACATCATCGGCGTGCCCGGATGGGCGGCCAGGATGCGCGAGTAGAGCTCGGCCATCCCGGGGACGGGCTCGCGCGCCGAGGAGTACTTGACGAGCTGGTTCCAGGCGGCCACGAGTACACGGGGCACGTGCGTGACCATGGCGGTGTCGTCGATGTCGGAGATGATGCCCAGGCGCGGACCCTCGGGAATGATGAGGACCTTGGAGGCAACGGTCTCTGCTCCCATCGCCTCGATCCTGGCCTCGTGCCAGCCCGGCTCCAGCCCGTGATCACGCACGACGACGTCGATGTAGCCGCTGCGGTCGGCCCGCGTGCGTACGCTGGCGCGGCCCACGTGGACGGTCACTGGAAGGAAGGCCATCGGCACCTCGATGAACAGGCGCCAGCCGCGCTGGGCGTCGAGCAGACCGGTCAGGGCGAAGTCACGGGCCTGGGCGGCGCTCACCGGGAGGGGGCTCGGCAGGGAGCGGAACAATGGTCCCTCGGCCGGAGCGTCCTGGGGGCGCATCACCATGCGGGCCAGCACCCGGGCCATGGACGTGGGCGGGGAGATCCCCGGGGAGGCTGCGCGGGATGCGGGGGCGGTGCCCGGGTCGCCGACGGCCCTGGTTCGCGCCGGGATCGATCCGTGTTGCTGCTCCGACGCCGACCCCGACAGGTCTGTTGGGGCTGATGGCTCTGAGTGAGCCGAGGCGCTGGTGCCGTAGCCGTCGTAGGGGATGACGCGGGGGCGCCAGCCCTGGCGCCTGAGGACGGGGACGGAGTCACGGTGGAACTGGTCCTCGACGGCGCGGGCGATATCGGAAAGGGGCACCCCTCGATCCTAGATGACGGGCCGAATCCGGGGAGCCGATGTGAAGGTGCGTCCTGAGAGGCGTGGGGGTGAGGGGACCTCTGGGACGAGATGGCGTCAATAGGCGTGTGGATGCGGAGTTGGGGCGGTGGGGTCGTGACAGGGCACCCAGTTCCGTGCGAACGCGCCACACCCATGTACCGGGCAGTGGCCCCGGGATCTCGTGCAGTACCAACAGGCTCGACAAGGACAGCCATCCCCACTCCCCGTCGCAGTGGTTGTGTCACCCGCCGGCGCGACTGTTTGAGGCCGCCAGGCGCCGGCCGGAGGCCCACCACAAGGTGCCTCCGCAGCCCAGGGCCCACCAGCTGTAACTCGATCCCACGAACTTTGCCCAGGCCGGCCAGCCCTGTTCGACGTGATTCTGCTCGGGGAACCACCACTGCATCGCCAGGACGAATACGGCGATCCCGGCGATCCCGGCGACCCCGAGGACCATGGAGCGCCAGCGCCAGGCGGCAGCCCCCACCGACATGAGCGTCGGCAGGCACCACACCCAGTGATGCGACCAGGAGATGGGGGAGATGAGCAGACCCAGCACCATGACCACGCTGACCTGGAGAGTCAGGATCGGGCCGATGTCACCGGCGTTGTCGTCGGCTTCCCGCAGCCGATCCAGTCGGCGGCACAGGAACCATGCCGCGACCACCGTCAGCAGCGAGCAGACCGCCCAGGTCGGGTTCCAGGTCGACTCCGGCAGCGCCCGGGCGATGGCGCCCTTGAGGTTCTGGTTGCCCGAGTAGTCGGCGAAGCCGGCACGTCCCGGGTCCCACATGGCCCAGGTGAAGAACTGCCGGGTCTCGGTGGGGGCGAACAGTCCGGCCAGGATCGTCAGCCCGACGGCGCTGCCCACCATGGTGGCGGCGGCCCGCCACTCGTGGCGCACCAGGAGCACCAAGATCGCCACCGCCGGTGTCAGCTTGATCGCGGCGGCCAGACCACTGAGGGCGCCTCGCCACTTGGAGTGAACGGGAATCGCGAGCAGATCGACGGCGACCAGCGCCATGAGGATGGCGTTGACCTGTCCGTACTCCATCGTCTTGGGGAAGGGCTCCAGCGCGATCACTCCGATCAGCGCGATCCACGGCGCCAGGCTGTGCGACGTCCGGGGCCCGACCCCTGAGCGTCTGAGGACCACGTGCGTCGCCACAGCGGTACACAGTGGGGTGGCTATGACCAGCAGCACCGTGGCCGACTGATACGAGAGCCGGGTCAGGGGGGAGATGATCCAGGCCGCCAGAGGCGTGTAGGTGAAGGGCCACAGCGACTGGGGAGGATTGGCGTACCAGTGGTAGAGGTCTCCGCCGTCGAGCCACTGACGGACCGCCTCGTAGTAGACGAAGGAGTCCAGTTTGAAGACCCACCGGCCGCTCTCGTCCACCAGGGAGCGGTAGGCGGGAACCAGCAGCGCCAGCCACCCGAGGATGGCGACGGCTGGTACCTTCGCGACATCACGTGCTGCTGACGCCAAGCGTGAGAGTCGAGGCGTGGATGCCTGATCCTCCCGCTCCTCGGTGACGGAGCCCGGACTCGCAGAGAGGGGCTCGTTTTGTGGATTCCCTGCTGTCGACATTGTGCCGAGTGTAGAAGAAACACATAAGCCGTTGGGAATCCGTCCGAAGTGAAGGATTGTCAGCGGTCACCCAAGGGGTGGGAGGTCCGTGCACGCCGCAGAGCGGGCAGGCTTACGATCCCGGCCAGGACGGTGGTCCAGGCGAAGGCGGCCACCGTCAGGTAGCCGGCGCGTGCGCCGTCGGCGTCCACGGCCTGTCCCGCGAGCAGGGACCCGACTGAGACCCCCACATTGAGCGCGGTACTCACCCAGGCCAGCCCCTCAGTGAGCTGGGAGGGGGCGACTGTCACCTGCACGATGTTGTTGCCGCTGGTCAGGGTCGGGGCGATGGCCAGCCCGGTCATGAGGGCCAGGACCGATAGGACCACGAGATTCGGGGCCAGGGAGAAGGATGAGGTGCCCATGGCCAGTGCCACCATTCCGGCCAGGAGCTGCTTCCACAGCGGCCAGCCCCACGTGCGCGAGCCGTAGACGAGGGCCGCTGCGAAGGACCCCACCCCCCAGACGGCCAGCACGAGTCCTGAGGCCGACTTGTGCCCGGCCTGGGTGGCGAAGGCGACCGCGGCGACGTCGTTGGCCCCGAACATCACTCCCAAGAGTAGGAAGACGGCGATGACGGCGGTGACGGCGCCGTAGCGCAGAACCGGTCGCCGGCCCGCCGTCTCGCGCGCCGAGTCCCAGGCGGTCTCCTCGGCTTCCTCAGCCTCCTCAGCGTTCTCGGCTGCGTGCTGCGGCCGGCGAGGATGGGGGACGGGCTCGGTGGCGCGTTGGCTGAGGAACCACAGCCCACCGACCATCTGCATCACCAGGCAGGTCATCCAACCCGAGGACACCGGGAGGGCTGATGTCGTGCACAGGGACGTGGCCAGCACCGGACCGAGGATGAAGGCGATCTCGTCAAGAGCGGCCTCCAGGGAGAAGGCCGCATGGATGTCCTCGGGGCGAGTGAGTATCGCGGTCCAGCGCGCCCTTACCAGCGAACCCATGGAGCCCGCCAGGCCTCCGGCCAGCGCGGCCAGGACCGCCAGGACCGCCAGGTTCGCGTGCGCAGTGGCGGCAACGGCCAGCCCGGCCAGGCTCATCGACGATACGATGAGGGCCGGCAGCATGACTCGCGACTGACCGTACCGGTCCACGCACCGGGCCAGAACTGGCGCGCCGACCGCCAGCGCCACGAAGTTCGCGGCGCTGACCAGCCCCGCAGCCGTGTAGGATCCGTAGAGATCCTCCACGGCGAGGATCGTGGAGATCCCCACCATTGACATGGGGAATCGGGCGATGAGACCGGCGCTGGAGAAGGCGCGCGCACCGGGGCGGGCGAGAATTGTGCTGTAAGAGGTGGTCATATGACGATCTGTGGGGGTGCCGCGGGTTCGGACCGGTGCTGGGCCGGGGAGGAACAGAGCCGGAACGGAACCGTTCAGCGGGCGTGGCTGGTGGACTCGACCCCCTCGCGACTGAGGGTGAAGCCCTCTCCGCTGACCTGGCTCCAGCACTGCATGCCGGCCTCGGCCGAGGTGCAGGCGAAATCGGAGTTCTTGGCGGAGGAGCTGTAGCTGAGGCTGACTCCACTGGGAGCGAAATTCGAGCCGCAGGACTGGCTGGACTGACCGTTGGAGCCGATCTTCACCGTCAACGGCTTCGAGGCGGGGCAGGAGTCAGTGGCGGCGTGCTCGTTGATGACACAGGTGATCTCCTTGCTCCCCAACGTGCAGGTGATGTTGCCACTGGGGGCGTCGAAGGTGGACAGCTCCAGAGCGTTGCCGGGTGCGGGTGCCTTGAGGGTGGGGGTGGCCGAGGCGCTCGGGGTGGCAGAGGCCTTGGGGGAGGCGGAGGCCGTGCTCGGGGAGGCGTTGGCCTGGTTGGCGCCCTGACTGCTCTCGGCAGTGGGCTGGGTATCGCCGCCCATGGGGGAATTTTCTCCGTCGCCGCCGGAGAAGTACCAGGTGGCCAGGAAGACCAGGACGGTCACCACTATCACGGCCAGGATCAGCAGGATGCGGTTGGAGGTCAGGAAGGAGGACGGGGCCGAGGAGTCGTCCTCGGTGCCGACGCCGAGGATGCCGGCGTCGTTGGGGGAGGCCTGGGCCGCAACGGGAATGGCGGCGTTGTGAGCCTGGGACATGCTCGTGGACTGCTGGAAGGTCTGCTGGAGGGCCGGCTGGACCGGCCGGGCCGGTGACTGGGAGGGGATCGCCTGGGTGGGGCGGAACGTCGAGTCGGAGACGGTCGGGTCTCCTGCTGCCCGGAATCCGTCCACCTGGGTGTTGGCGCCGGCAGCGCTGAAGGCGCCGGATGCGCTCGCAGATGCTGAGATCGTGTCGTCCGACTGGAGCGAGTAGGGCAGGGTCACCTGGGTCGGAGCCTCGGAGGGCATGGTCGACGACGGCCCCGGCTGGGCGCCGGGGGGCGAGACGACCGCCAGCTGCGGCGAGCCCTGTGGGGACTGCGCCGACTGAGGATGGCCGGCTCGGGAGGCCAGGGCGGCGTCGACCGCGGGGTCGCCCAGGGTGCCCAGCCACTCCAGGAGAGCCGGGTAGGTCCGCGGGTTCGTGGCGATGTAGGGGCGCAGGCCGGGGTAGTTCTGCGCCAGCTGATGCAGGGTCTCCAGCTCCGCGTTGGGATCTTGGGCGCGTGCGACAAGCTCGTCCTTGGCCTGAGACATGCTGGGTCCTTCGAGGGTCGGGAAAACTATGTCGGTCCTGGTTGTGACCGGTACCCGGACCCGCCCTGGGTCGGGTGCCGGAACCACCTGCGATGTCGGGTTGAGGCAACGCGGTATCGCGCTGGTGGCGCGTGGGCCGGTCATCCGGCCGCTCTGAAAAGACTACCCGAGGACTCTGTGGCACCGGCTGCCTGACGGGTCACGGCGCAAATGGCATCGGACGCGTGGTGACGGCGTCGGTGCTGTTCGTCCTCCGCTCCGTCTGGGTTTCCGTATGTTGGAATGATGGTCGAGTCCCGGCCGTGGCGCGGTGGTTCAGGACGGGGTGCTGAGGTTAACTAGGGGAGTGCAAGCGACACAGGCGAAGGGGAGACGATGACCGAGCACGTTCGTGCCGACGGCGATGCTCTCGGGATCCGTGGTGCCGGTGTTCCCGGGATCGTTGTCGGTGCGGCCACTGACGTGGGGCGCCTGCGTGCGGTCAACGAGGACGGCTACCTCGCCATCGTCCCGGCCTTCGTCGTCGTCGACGGGATGGGCGGGCACGCCGCCGGCCGCATGGCCACGCAGGCCGCCCTTGACGCCCTCTACTCGCTGGCCGGAACGACCGTCACCGACGTCGAGGCGGTGGTGCGCGCAGTGATGGCCGCGCAGGAGGCGATCGTCGCCATTCCCTCACACGCCGCCTACTTGCCCGGCGCGACGATCGCCGGCGTCGTCCTGGCCTGGCTGGAGGACGAGCAGGGCACTACGCGGCCGACCTGGATCATCTTCAATATCGGGGACGCCAGGGTCTACCTGCTGCGCGACGGCATGCTCTCCCAGGTCACCCGGGACCACTCCCGGGTCCAGATCCTGATCGAGGCCGGAGAGCTCACCCCCGAGCAGGCCAGGCGCGATCCCCGCCGCAACATCGTGACCCGTGCCCTGGGAGGAGGTATCGCCGACTCCGCGATCCCCGATCTCTACAGCGTCCCGGTCGCCTCCGGGGACCGCTTGCTCGTGTGCTCCGACGGCCTGAGTGACGAGCTCGACGACGAGGGCATCGCCACCGTGCTGGCGGCCGGCTATGCGGCACAGCGTACGGCTGAGCTCCTGGTGGGCGCCTCCCTGGAGGGGGGCGGTCACGACAACACCACGGCCGTCGTCGTCGACTCCACCGAGGTTCCCGTCACAGCCCCCGTCGACGCCCTCGCTGAGGGGGTGCGGTGACCGCCTCCACCTCGCCAGACGAGCGCGTCCCACTGCCCGAGGGACTGACGCGACTTTCGGGCGGCGCCCTGCGTGCCGATGGGGTGGACGGTATCGCCGTGATCAGCCCTGCCAGCGGGACCGGTTCCCGGCCCGTCCCCGTCGGGGCGGGGCTGCGAGTCCTTCAGGCCCTGGGCGGCGCCCATCTGCCTACAGTGGGACCGACGACTTCGGGGGTGCCAAGCACGGCCACGGGGCGGCCCGGTCTCGGGCGCGCGGCGACCGTTCTGCCTGAAGGTGCCCCTGGAACGGGTGACAGTTGGGGCTGCGCTGGGAGGAGCACTGAGGAGTTCGCCACGCGCGCTGCGGAGAAGGCCGATGGTGAGCTCTTGGAGACGGGCGTCTGGGAGGATCCGGACGAGTCCTCCGCCTCGGGCTGGGGTGCCGAGGGCGACGGCGGTGAGGTGGTCGATGCTGTCGACAGTGCCGACACTGCTGACAGTGCTGACATGGTGCCGGAGTATCCCGAGCCTGAGCCCGGCTCGGGTCGTCGCCGTCGCGGCGCCCGCCGGAGCCTGACGACGAGGCCGGTCGGCTCGGGGGGACCGTTGACGGCCGACACCCCCACGGCCTCCGACAACTCTCAGATCAGACAGCCCCAGCCGGTTCGTGCCCCCCAGGCCCTGGAGGCGCTGCCCCGCACCGAGGTCGTCCCCGCCTCCGAGACGGCTCTGGTCGCGGCGCCCCCGGTGCGGGCATCGATCTGTCCCCAGGGTCATGCCAACCCACCCGAGGCCCGCGAGTGCTTGAGCTGCTCGCAGCCCTTGATGGGCGTCTTCTCCTACGTGCGCCGACCGGCGCTGGCGACTCTGACCCTGTCGACCGGCGCCGCCGTCGAGGTCGCCGGTGACGTCGTCGTCGGACGCGCCCCCCAGCCGCAGCCCGGAGATGATCCGCATATCGTGACCCTGATCGCGGTCCCCAGTCACCATCACAAGGTGTCGCGCTCCCACCTCATGCTCACGACCTCGGGGTGGAGCATCCTGGCCCAGGACCTCGGGTCGTCCAACGGTACGGTGCTGGCACGTCCCGGTGCGACGCCCGTCCTGCTGGGGGCGGGTATGCCCACACCAGTCTTCAGGGAGGACTTGATGGATATCGGGGACGGTGTCACTCTTCGTATAGACCCGCCGGCGTGGATGAGGCAACAGCATGGTTGAGGTCACATTCTTGCCGGTGGTGCTTCGCCGGTGCGGAGTTGAGTTCTGGACAACACTTACCTCAAGCGCATCGTCGGATTCAATACCGTATGGACCCGATGGTCCCGACAGGCCCGATAGTCCGGTCGCTTCCGCTGCTGACCGCTCCGCACCGAGATCGGACTTCTGATAAGGAGATTTTGTATGAGTGACCTGACCTGGATGGACATGCCAGAGGTCAATCCGGAGCGGCCCGATGAGCTCGTCTTGGACTTCTCCGGTGAGATTCATCGGGTCTCCGCCGCAGACACCTTCGTCATCGGCCGGGGCGGCGACCTGGACATCGATGACAATCCCTACCTGCACCGCCGTTTTCTGGTCTTCGCGTACGCCGAGGGGCTGTGGTGGATCGCCAACGAGGGATCGCGGCTGTCAGCCACACTGACCGATGGGGAGGGGCTGGTCCAGTCACGCCTGGCTCCGGGAGCCCGCATCCCCCTGGTGTTCCCCCGCCTCATCCTCACCTTCTCCGCCGGCCCGACCACCTACGAGATCAACCTCGTCACCTCCGGCGAGGACCACTTCTCCGGAATCGACGGCGTGCGTCAGTCCACCGGCCAGACCACCATCGGGGTGACCCCGATGACCCGCTCCCAGCTCCTGCTCGTCCTGGCCCTGTCCGAGCCGGTGCTCAAACGGGCCGGTACCGGCGCCGCCGAGATCCCCTCCTCCGCGGCGGCCGCGGCGCGACTGGGATGGCCCCTGACCAAGTTCAACCGCAAGCTCGACAACGTCTGCGAGAAACTCGACCGAGTGGGGGTGCGCGGGCTGCGTGGCGGACGCATGGCGGGCGCCGCCTCCAACCGTCGCACCGCGCTGGTGGAGCACGCCGTCTCCACCCTCATGGTCACCGCTGAGGACCTCTACATGCTCGACGAAGAGCAGGCCGCAAACCAGGCGGCCGCAGGCCAAACGGCCGAGCGCTCGGCAACCACCGCACCGATGGCCCAGACCTCGCCGTCGGCGTCGAGGAGATGATGTGGCACGAGACATGAAGCTCGATCGGGGCGAGGCCGATCCGCCCGAGACGCTGGAGGAGGCGGTGGAGGTGAGCACGCCTCGAGGGGCCTTCTTCGACGAGGTCCTGGTGAGAGATCCCGAGGACGGCGATGCGTCGGACGACGTCGGACACCGGCCCGTTCGGCGTCGTCGGGTGGGACGATGGGTGGTGGTGCTCGTGGTACTCGCCGTCGTTCTGGCCGCCGGTGCGGTCGGGGCGGAGTACCTCGTGCGCGCGCAGGTCGACAGCGCGGTGCGCTCCGCGCTGCCGGGGCTCAGCTCGGACGCGAGAATCGCCACCAAGGGAGTCGTCCTGGCCCAGCTTGTCGGCGGCTCGCTGGACAGCCTGTCGGTGGACTCCAAGAGCATGGAGATCGCCGCCAAGGGCCACGGTGGCACCACAGTCACGCTCAGTGACGTCGACGTCGACCTCGGCGGCATCGGTCTGCGCAATCCCTACCCGGCGGACACGGTCGTGGCCGCCGGAACCATCAGTTGGAAACAGGTCACCGAGCTGGCGGTCGCGTCCCACCCCAAGATGCGGGGCATGACCCTCAAGGCTCAGCGCACGGGAGTCAGTGCCCAGGAGCCCGGAACCATCCAGGCCTCGATCGTCCTGCTCGGCATGAACGGCGAGGCGGAGATCGTGCCGTCGCTCAAGGATGACGGAAGCCTCACACTCACCGTCACCTCCATCCAGGTCGGGGATGGGCAGCTCGGGATCGACATGGAAGCGGATCAGAACATCCTGCTCAGCTATATCGGGATGGACTCCTCGGAGATCACGATCCCGCCCGACTCGTTACCGCAAGGGCTGCACCTGACCAGCGCGGTGGTCACTGACGACGGCCTCCGGCTGGCCCTGAGCGGAAGCAAGGTGAACCTCCGCCGGCTTTGAATCAGGACGGCCTCGATCACGATTCGTGTCACATTTCCGCTGATTCTTGCTATAGCAGCGAAAGGTGAACCCTGCCCGCGCGGGTGGGGAGGACTTCCCGTACACCGGCTCCCCGGCCGGCGCCACCTCGTATAGCCTGCCGGTGCGCTGACCTTCCACGCGCAGGCGAACGGCGCGAGGAATCAAGCAAGAACCGAGCAAGGAGAGCCATGAGCATGCAGCCCGAGCACCGTACCCAACCCGGCGATCAGTCGGGCGGGTGGCGCAGCGGTGAGTCAATTGCCCGGCAGACCTCTCAGCAGGCCGACAGCCCCTCAGGCACCTCCGCGGGCCAGGCCGGTCCCGCCATGGTTCAGGAACCGCAGGTCTTCCCTCCGCGGATCAACCCGCAGGCCTCCGGAGTCCACGCCTCATCAGCGCCTGCCTCCTCCAGGATGACAGTTCCCGGCTATCCCTCCGGGCCGGCGGCCCCGGCGGAGGACGGGGCCAGCACCGGGCCCCTGCCCTCGCGTGAGACGCTGCGCCGTGAGGCCCGTGCTGCCTCCAGTCGCAGGGGCGCCGGCGACGCCGATGTCGAGCGCGCCGGTGAGCTGCTGAAGTCCGTGGCCGATATCTTCTCTCAACGCGTCGTCGGTCAGGAGCAGCTGCGTACCGCGTTGGTCACCTCCCTGATGTCCAGCGGGCACATCCTGCTGGAGTCCGTGCCCGGCCTGGCCAAGACCACTGCTGCTCAGACGCTGGCCTCGGCGGTCTCCGGCTCGTTCCGGCGCATCCAGTGCACGCCCGACCTCATGCCCAACGACATCGTGGGCACTCAGATCCTCAACTCCTCCACCGGCGAGATGACCACTCAGCTGGGCCCGGTCCACGCCAATATCGTCCTGCTCGATGAGATCAACCGCTCCAGTGCCAAGACCCAGTCGGCCATGCTCGAGGCCATGCAGGAGCGTCAGACCTCCATCGGTGGTGTCGTCTACCCACTGCCCCACCCCTTCATGGTCCTGGCCACTCAGAACCCCATTGAGGAGGAGGGCACCTACGTCCTGCCCGAGGCGCAGATGGACCGCTTCCTCATGAAGGAGGTACTCACCTATCCGCGGCCCTCGGAGGAGGCCGACGTCCTCGACCGCATCTCCAACGGCACCTTCGACCAGCCCGTGACCGGGCGGCCCATCTCCACCGACGACGTCGAGTGGCTTCAGCGGGCCGCCGAGCGGGTCTACGTGGACCCGGTCATCAAGCAGTACATCGTCGCCCTGATCAACACCTCCCGCGGCGGGGGGCCGAGGCCTATGCCCGGACTGGACCGGCAGGTGCGCGTGGGGGCCTCCCCGCGCGGAGGCATCGCGCTGATGAAGGTGGCTCAGGCCGTCGCCCTTCAGGAGGGGCGCACCTACGTCATCCCCGACGACGTCCGCCTGCTGCGCCATGGCGTGCTGCGTCACCGGCTGGTGCTGACCTACGACGCGCTGGCCGACGGCGTCGCCCCCGAGGCGATCATCGACGCCATCTTCGCCGCCGTCCCCACTCCCTGAGCCCGGTGGGACCTGCTGAGCGATGAGTATGAAGGCGGCTGACGCTCCCGGGTCACCCCGGACACCGAGGGGCGGGGCGGGTACGGCACCCGACTCAGGACCTGTCGCGGGGGCGGCCGTGCCCAGCCCCGGCAGCGGGCGGCGCGGCGCACGGATCGAGCGTCTGCGTGCCGCCCTGTCCCTGCCGACCCTGCGTCGGGCCACGGGACTGCTCGACGGACGCCACAGGTCGGTCTTCGTCGGACGAGGCCAGGACTTCGATGACATGTCCTTCTACCGGCCCGGGGACGACATCTCCGACATCGACTGGAAGTCCTCGGCCCGTCTGGGCCAGCCGGTCATCAAGCGCTACCAGCGCGAGTCCATGATGCCCATGGTCCTGGCCGTTGACACCGGTCGGACCATGGCGGCGATGACCCCCTCCGGGGAGGACAAACGCGACCTGGCTCTGGGGGTCGCCGAGGTCTTCGCCTACCTGGCCCGCCTGCGCGGCGACTCGGTGGCACTCGTGGCCGGGGATGCCGGTCGGACGATCTCGCGCCCGGCGCGTTCAGGGGCCAAGCACATCGAGACCCTGCTGACTCTGCTGGCCCGCACCTTCAAGGAGCTCGATGTCCCCGTCGCCGGAGCGCCCGACGGCGTCTTCGAGCTGGCGCCCGGAGCACCGGTCTCCAGCCTGCCTCGGCTCATGGAACGGGTGAGTACCTGGCACCGTCGTCGCAGCCTGGTCATCCTCATCACCGACACCGCTCACCCGGGTCCCGACTCCGCGACCTGGCTGCGGCGCCTGTCGATCCAGCACGAGGTGATCGTGATCCAGATAGAGGATGATGACCCGCTGCGTCCCCAGGGCGGCCGTGGGCGGGACATCGACCTCCCAGTGGAGATCCCCGCCTTTCTGCGTTCCGACCAGCGTCTCGTGGCTCAGGCCGCCGGGGTGCGCGAGCAGTGGCGCGCCACTGTCGCCCAGGTCCTTGACGCCCGTCACCTGGAGCGCGGGGTCGTCTCCTCCGAGGAGACACTCATTGACTCCATCGCCGAGCTCCTCCAGCGCGAGCGCGCCGCGGTGGCCCGAGGGAGGCGGTGAACGATGCAGGTATGGCCCCCGGTTCTCATGCCGGTGTGGATGATCATCGTGATGATCATCGGCATTCTCCTGGTGAGTGCCTGGTTGCTGCGCACCTTCCTGGTGACCCGCAGGAACGCCGCGCGTGAGGTCGGGGACATCCCGATGGCTCCGAGTGAGCGCCGCCAGTGGGGGGAGCGCCTGTGGGCGATCTCCCAGCGCTGGGACGGCGGTGAACTGGATCTGCGAGAGCTGCACCTGGAGCTGTCGGCGCTGTTGCGCGGCTTCGCCGAGGCCCGCAGCGGTGAGGAGATCACCACGGCCACGGTCTCGGAGATCCTCGACATGGCCGCCACCACCGGCCCACGCTCGGTGGAGGAACGCCGACGCAGCGTGCGCGAGGCGGGTCGCCCCCTGGATGCCAACCCGTTGGGGCACGTCGGCGAGCTGCTCGCCATGTGGGAGCAGCCCTCCTTCGACCGAGAGCCGGAGGCCGCCGCGCAGGATGCCCTGACCCACGCGCGGGAGGTGGTCACCCAATGGTGATGCCCTGGCTGTTCTGGATCCTCGTTGCCATTGCTGTGGCGGCGACCCTCGCCGTCCTCGTCGCCGAGCGGCGGTTCAACGGGACGCCAACCGGTACGCCTCGTAGACGTCTGCACCTGCCCTGGAATCGCCGGACAATGCCGCAGGACGTCGAGGTACCGCGGCGACTGGCCAACTCGGCGAGCCTGTTTCGGCTTCCGGCGGTGCGCTCCCGCATCCGGGCCCAGCGCTGGCTGCACGCGCTCCTGGCGGTCCTGCTGGTGGTGTGTCTGCTCAGCGCCTCCGGCATCGCCGGACGCCCCGTGCGCGTCACTGAGCGTTCTGATGCCCTGGCCAACCGTGACATCGTCCTGTGCTTGGACGTGTCGACCTCGATGGTGAGGATCGATGCCTCCGTCCTGGCGACCTTCTCAGGCATCCTGGAGGACTTCGACGGCGAGCGCGTGGGGCTGGTGGCCTGGAACTCCGCCGCCCAGACCATCGTTCCGCTCACGGACGACTACGAGCTGCTGCGTCAGCAGATGGACAAGCTGAGCGAGGTGCTGGACATCGACCCGCAGAACCCGACCTACAAGCAGGCGCTCAGGTACGACGAGGCCTTCAGCGGGACCCAGAACAGGAGCATCAACGCCTCCTCCTTGGCCGGGGACGGACTGGCCTCCTGCGCGCAGGCCTTCGACAACCAGGGCCTGGAGCGCTCCCGCTCCATCATCTTCGCCACCGACAACCAGGTCATCGACCCCGACAAGGAGCAGATCTACTCCCTGCCGGACGCGGTCGATCTTCTGTCCGAGCGCAAGATCCGCTTGTTCTCCGTCTACGGTGCTGATGACGATCAGTCCTACCACTACCAGCTCGACCAGAGCCCAGAGGCCTCCCGCGAGGAGCTCAGGAGCGTCACCGAGGATCAGGGCGAGGGCCGCTTCTACGACGTCGAGGACTCCGGCACCGGAGGGCACATCGTCAAAGAGCTGGAGAAGACGGAGGTCAGCACGCTCGGGGGTCGCACGCAGACCCGGCGCACGGACGTCCCCCAGAGCCTGATCATTACTCTCTCGCTCGTGATCCTGGCCTACCTGGGGCTGACCACCTGGAGGCGAGCATGAGACCGGTTCCTGTCATCGGGGGCTTTGCCTTCGTCCCGGTCACCCGGTGGGTGCTCATCCTCCTCGCGGCCGCTGCCATGGTAGCCCTGCTGGTGGTGTCCCGACGTCGTCTTCGCCGTGACGCCGCCGAGCCGGCCGCCTGGAGGGCGTGGTGGCGGCGGCTGGCCATCGTGGTCGTCATCGTGGTGGCGATGGCGGGGCCGGCGATCCGCGGTAGCGCGGCCGTGAGCGTCTCCAACGTGGAGATCTACATGGTGGTGGACCGTACCGGTTCGATGGCGGCAGAGGACTACCAGGGGAAGGGACCCGACGGGACCGACCCGGCCGCTTCCACCCGCCTGGACGGGGTGCGCTCGGACATGCGCGCCATCCGGGACGCCTTCCCCGACTCACGGTTCTCCATCATCGCCCTGGACAACGCCGCGGCCACGGAGCTGCCGCTAACCCGCGACGTCAACGCCGTCGACTCCTGGATCGGCTCGTTCAAGCAGGAGGTGACGGCGCATGCCACCGGCTCCTCGCTGGAGGTGGCGCTGCCGCTGCTGGCCCAGTCCCTGGTCCAGTCCCATCAGTCCGAGCCCAAGGACATCCGCCTCGTCTACATCTTCTCCGACGGCGAGGCCACCGACGGGGGACGCGGTGCCCAGGAGGCCGACAGCTCCGGGGCCTCCTGGCAGTCGCTGGCCGGCGTCGTCGACGGTGGTGCGGTGCTGGGCTACGGGAGCACCGAGGGCGGGAAGATGCGCAGCTACGACGGCTCGGCCGCCACCGGTGAGCACACCCAGTCCGACTACATCACCGACGGTCAGGGCGGCCAGCCCGGCGTGTCGAAGATCGATGCCGACGAGCTTCAGGGCGTGGCCAAGGACATGGGGCTGCCCTACTTCCATCGCACCGGCGGATCGGATGACGACCCGACGAGCAAGTTCACCAGCCTGGACATCGAGGCCGTTACCTCCGACGAGCGGACCAGGACCAGCACCCGGGTCTACCTGACCTGGCCGCTGGGGATCGTCGCCTTCGGCCTGCTGCTGTGGGAGATCATCGATCTCATCCGAGCCGACCTGCGCCTGCGCCTGCTCATGGGAAGGGGGAGATGATGACAGCAACAGGAAACGATTCACCCGGAGCGTTCCCCCAGGGGGAGGATGAGGGCCGGCTCGGTTCCGCCGACGGTCCTGAGACGGCACCGGGTGCAGGCGTCGCGGATGCTGCGGACGCAGCGCCCGATTACCTCCGGGAACCGGACTCGGACGCCTCCGGGGGGTCCTCCGCCCAGGATCCCTCCGGGCCGGAGGACCCCCGACGGCGTGAGGCCCGCCTGCGCCGGCGTCGTCGGCTTCTCAAGATCGGTGCAGTGCCGGCCGCGCTGGCCACCATCGTCTCCCTGTGGCTCGGGGCGATCTTCCTCATCTCGCTGGCGGGCAACCGTGCGGTGGCCGCCGGCCACTACGACACCGCCCTGTCCCGCTACCGCCTGGTGGCCCGGATCAACCCCTGGGTGGAGCAGTGGCGCGTCTACTTCAACCTGGGGACCGGCCAGCTCGCCGCGGACGATCCGACCTCAGCGATCACCAACCTCAACCACGCCCTCGCCAAGGCGCCGACCGCGAAGGTCGACTCCCAGACTGGGGCGAAGCAGACCGATTCCCCGGAGTGCATGGTTCGAACCAACCTGTACATCGCACACGTCACTCTGGTCTCCAAGGCGCAGGAGCGCGGCGACTCCGCGGCGGTGACCGAGCACACCGAGGCCGCCGAGAAGGCTGCCGACGCCTGCGAGATGCCGCCTCCTCCTGAGGACAGCCCCTCGCAGAGCCCGGAACCGTCGGGGGGCTCCAGCAGTACCCCCAGCTCGACGCCGAGCTCCGACCCGTCGGCGGAACCGAGCTCGGAGGCGTCGTCGTCGGCCTCGAGCTCCCCGGGCGAGAGCGCCTCTAGCACCCCGAGCACTCAGCCGACCCCGACCCCGGTCGATGACCGGCCACAGCGCCTGCGCGATCGTAACAACGGCAGCGCGGGGACCACCTCGAAGCCCGAAGACGGCGGCGGTGGCGGGGGAAAGCCCTGGTGAGCGGCTTCGACGCGCGCCTCTCCCGGCTCGTCGTGGCGGCCGCGGTCCTGGACCGCCTGGAGACCCCGACGGCGCTGTTGTGCGCCGCACGCTCCTACCCGCCCGAGTACGCCGGGCAGTTCGAGCTGCCCGGCGGGAAGGTCGAACTCGAGGAGCGACCCAGGCAGGCCCTGGTTCGTGAGCTCGACGAGGAGATCGGTCTGAGGGTGCGCCTGGGGCCCGAGCTCGTCCCGCCGAGCGACCTGGCGGACCCGGCCCCGCTGGGGGGCCCTCCCGGCGACGACGCTCCGGCCTGGCCGGTCATGCGTGGTTTCAGGATGCGGGTGTGGCTGGCCGAGCCCGCCCTGGCCGGGGACCGGGGACGGGTGGGCACTGACCATCAGAGGCTGGAGTGGGTGAGCCTGGACCCGCCCGATCGGCTGCGCCGATTGCCCTGGCTGTCCGCGGACCTGCCGATTATCGATGAGCTCATGGCGACGCTGGGACGCTGAGGTGCGAGGCCGCCCCGCGCCCCGCCCGGGCGCCGTCGGCATGTCGGTTTCATGACACTTCTATCATCGGCGTCATCTTGCGGGCTAAGGTGACCTCATGCCTAAGATCCTGGGTTCCTCACTGGCCGAGCACCGAGAGCGCACGCGCACAGCCCTGTTCCAGGCGCTCTGCGAGCTCATGAGTCACCGCAGCTTCGACAAGATCACTCTGTCCGACGTCGCCAACCACGCGGGTGTGGGACGCACGGCCGTCTACAACCACTTCGCGGACAAGGAGGACCTCCTCCTGGCCTTCATGGAGTATGAGGCCGGCCGCTACGCCGAGGAACTGTCCCGAGCGCTGGCCGGGATGGAGGACCCGATCGACCGCCTGCGCGTCTACGTGCGCCAGCAGGCCCTCATCACCCGTCACTTCCACTTCCCGACGTCGGGGCAGCTGGCCGACTCCGTCTCCCAAGGGACGGTCGGTCGCCTGCGGGCACATGGCGCTCTCCTGACCCAGATGCTCTCCTCGATCCTCGCCGACGCCATGGACCAGGGCCTCATTCCCGCCCAGGAGCCCGAGCAGGTCATTCCCCTCATCCACGCCACCGTCATGGGGGGACGCCCGACGCCCACAGATCCGGAGCGTCGCCTGGCCTACCTGGAGAGTCTGGACACCTTCGTACTGCGGGCGGTGGGGGCCCGCCGGCCGGAGCATGCCGTGCCGACCATCCCGCATCCCCATGGCGCCGAGCCGCTGGAGGGCGCCGATCACCCTGGTTCGCTTCGTCACAGCGCCGTTGGCTGACAGCGTGCGCCGGGGGCTGCCGCGGGGACAGGTGGGCCTGGCAGACTTCCGCCCGTGAACCTGAGCTGGACTGAGACCTGGAACGACCTGCTGGCCCGAGCCTCGAACGTCGTCGGCCTGGACCCCGGCGTGTTGTGGCCGGCACTGGCGATCCTCATCGTCGTCCTGATCTGGGCGCCCGCTCGGCGCTTGGGTCGCACCCTGGTGACGATCGTCCATGAGGCCGGGCACGCCGCCGTCGGTCTCATGGTGGGGCGGCGCTTCCTCGGCTTCGTCGTGAGCCGGGACCTGTCCGGGCACGCTGTCACCGCCGGCAAGCCGACCGGCCCCGGCCGGGTGGCCACCTCCTGGGCCGGTTACCCGGCCCCCGCGGTTCTGGGCGCTGCCGTCGTGCTCCTGGCGCTTCACGGCTGGGCCAGCGCGGTACTGCTGCTGGGGCTGGTCATCCTGGCGATCCTGCTGGTCATGTCCCGCTCGGTGCGCACGGTTCTTCTCGTGCTGCTGGTGGCGGCCCTGACCGGGGCGCTGTGGTGGTGGGGCGGGACATGGCGCGCCGGCGTCGCCGCCGGGGTCGGACTGGCCCTCATCGTTGGCGCCTGGGACTCCCTGCGCGATGTCGCGGCCTCACGTGAGCCGGAGCAGGACCACCGCACCCTGGCCCGGCTCACCGGCGTTCCCGCCGGAGTGTGGTTGGCAACCTGGTTCCTGGTGGATGTGCTGGCCACCGGCGTCGTCGTGCTGGCCGTGCGCGACCTCCTGTGAGGTGCGTCCCGGCGACGGGTGAGGGCGTCTGCTGCGCCGGTACGAGGGGCGGGGTGATCCGCCAATATGGCCTAGTCTTCGTCCTGGCGATGCCGAGCCCCAGCGGGCCCGCCCGCCGTCCCCACCCGACGTCGATCGCTGCGCGATCCTGTGCGGAGCCAACGACCAGGGCACACCCTGCTCCCGGGCACTCCGGGATTCCCACAAGGAGAACACATGATGCTGACTCGCCGGACGTTCGGCCTGACCGCCCTGGGACTGGCCGTTTCGGCCACACTCGCCGCCTGCTCCTCGAACTACCAGGAGGGCACCGAGGCGGGCAAGATGGCGCTCATCGTCTCCGACGCCGGCGAGGCCGCCGCGGAGGAGCTGACTGAAGCGGTGAAGGCCTTCACCAAGGAGACCAAGGTGGAGGTGGACGTCAAGGTCGTCTCCGACATCTCCCAGGAGCTGGCCCGCGGGATCACGGACAACCCGAGTGTTGATGTCGTCGTCCTCAACCCCGCGCAGCTGTCCAGCTACGCAGACTCCTTGCACGCCTGGGACAAGAGCTCGGCCGCTGTGAAGGATGCCCAGCCCGCCCTGCTGACGAGCGCCACCAGGCGGGAGCGGATCAGTGCGGCGCCGCGAGACGTCTCCACACTCGCCCTGTACATCAATACCTCGCTGTGGCAGGCGGCGGGCCTGAGCGAGTCGGACCACCCGACCTCTTGGGAGCAGCTCGACCAGGTGGCCGCGGCGCTCACGACCGGCGGCGTCGTCGGACTTTCCCTGGACGCCTCCTATACCCGCGCCGGCGCCTTCATGATCCAGGGCGGAGGAGGACTGACCAGTGCCGACGGCACGCAGGCGACCGCCTCCTCCGAAGGGTCGGTTGCGGGACTGACCGAGGTCAAGAATCTCCTGTCATCCGGCTCGGCCGCTTGGGGCGGTGACCTGCCCGCCGGGTCGGCAGCGGACGCCTTCGGCGAGGGGCAGGCCGCCATGGTGGTGGAGACTCCGTCCCTGATGAAGACCCTGGCGGATGTCTATCCGGGTATCTCCTACACCGTGATGGAGCTGCCGGCCGGCAGTGGCGGCAAGGGGACGTTGCAGTTCCCCACCTTCTACGGTGTGGTCGAGGCCTCCAAGTACAAGGACGACGCCGTCCGGCTCGTTGAGTACCTCACTGGAGCCGAGCGGCAGGTGACTCTGGCCACCGCGGCGGGCACCGTCCCAGCCAGTCGGTCCGCCGGCGAGACTTGGAAGGGCCAGCACGCTGACCAGGCCGCCTTCCTGACCGGCGTCGAGTACTCTCAGGCCGTGCCCTCCGCCGCCGGGGTCTCCGACATCATCGCCAACCTCGACAACGAGCTGCCGGGACTGGCGGCCGGCGATCCCGCCGGTATCCTGGCCGGCACCCAGGTGAACCTGCAGGCCATCCTGTCCTGATGTCGCGGGGAGGCGCCGGCTGACGACGTCGGGGCCTCCCCGCAGAACAAGAACCCCGCTCGCCGACGTCGCGGTCGTGCTTGAGGGCTCGTGTGCGAGAGATAGAGGGACAGCCCGCAGGCGCTGCACCCTACTCTCGTGACAGGCCCTGGCGCGCCCGGAAGCCCTCCCCGGCCCTCTCTTGTCCGGTCGTGATGTCGGCTTCGTGATGGACTGGGAAGTTCACTGATCGGGCAATGAAGCAGTACTCGGCGGCTCGGTCGTGCAATGCGGCTGCACGCTCAGGATCACTGCCGGGAGCAATGGTCACCGTGGGGCGAAGGGTTGCTGAAGTGAATTCCCCGGTTCCGCCTGGGTGCTCGACCATGATGCCGGTAGGGGTGTCCGAGTAGGCAGTGACGGTGACGCCCGCATCTGCTGCGAGGTGCAGGTACCACAGCATGTGGCACTGCGAGAGCGAGGCGAGCAGGAGCTGTTCCGGGTTCCATCTGTGAGCGTCCCCTCGGAACGCAGGATCTGCCGATCCGTGGATCACCGGCGGGCCGGTGGTGGTTCCCCGGACATCATGGTCACGCGAGTAGGCGCGGTAGCCGGACGTGCCCGTACCCAGGTTGCCTGTCCACTCCACGCACACGGAGTATTCATGATCTGACATGCAAAAAGTGTAGAGATGAGTCGCCTGGCCGTCCAAGGGGCCGGGGAAGTCGGTGGATGGAGGTGTCCGAACCGGTTTGATCGGGGTTGCGTGTCGCTTGGACGGGGTGCGGGTCCCCTGTTGTGACGAGGGCGCCGGCCGGGTGCCGTAGCCCGGTGGCGACATGGCGGCATGTCGCCACCTCGAAAAAGCCCTGGGACGGCAAAAAGTTACCCGGACACCTCCCGGCCAGACGGGGAATCCTTCATATCCGGAGTGACCTGCGAATGGAGCGGGTGACGGGAATCGAACCCGCGCTGTCAGCTTGGGAAGCTGAAGTTCTACCATTGAACTACACCCGCGTGGCACCAGTGGACATGCATCCCAGGTGCGTGCGGAAGTCTAACCCAGACTCCGGTCATCTGCGCAAATCGAGGAGGGGGCCCGGTCCTATGCCGAGCCGTGCACTGACGATGCCACTCGGTCGGTGTGTGACGTTCGCCCAGTGAGGCCTGAGTGTGGGCGGTATCGTCGCGGGTTCTGTTGTACCGATCTAGACTCGCCGGCATTCCTGGAAGTCCAGACGCATATGGTGGACACATGACTCATCCGACCAGTCCCAACGATCCCGTGGGCCCTCAGGCGGTTTCCCCAGAGGTGTCGCCCGGCTCACCGCCGCAAGAAGGCCTCGGCGCCGAGTACCCGCAGAGCGCGGCGTGGTCCGACGACGCCGCACAGCCGGGGTACGGCTCTCAGGGGAGCTTCGGGGCTCCCGATCCTGGTTTCCAGCCCGGTTTCGATCCGCAGGCCGGTTACGGCGCCCAGCCGGGCTACGGGGCGGCGCCCGAGTACGGGCAGCAGGCCGCCTACGGCCCCTACCCCGGTTACGGTCCGCCCGCCTACCAGGGCAAGTCCAAGGTCGCCGCCGGTGTGCTGGCGCTGCTCACCGGAACCTTCGGGATCCACAACTTCTACCTCGGCCACACCAACAAGGCGCTCATTCAGCTCCTGTGCTCGCTGCTGAGCTGCGGGATCCTGGCCATTCCGATCGGGATATGGTCCTTCGTCGAAGGGATCCTCATCCTGACGGCCCGCCCGGGTGAGCCGCCGTGGGGCGTCGATGCCGATGGCGTGCCACTGACCGGCTGACTCGCCGACAGCCCTGCCCGAGGTCGCCGGCTTCATCCCGGGAACGGCCGGGGTGCGCACGTGTGATGTCTCCGGCGTCGTCGGGCCCTCGGGTGCCTGCTCCCGCGGGGACCTGGCACAATCGGGCCCGTGCTGCTCTCAGACCGCGATATCCGCACCGAGCTCGACGCTGGCCGGGTCGTCCTGGACCCCTACGACCCTGAGATGATCCAGCCGGCCTCCATCGACGTGCGCCTGGACCGCTGGTTCCGTCTCTTCGACAACCATCGCTACCCTGTCATCGACCCGGCCGCCGACCAGGAGGGGCTCACCCATCTGGTCGACGTCGGGGCCGACGAGCCCTTCGTCCTGCACCCTGGTGAGTTCGTCCTGGGCGCCACCTACGAGCGCATCACCCTGCCCGACGACGTCGCCGCCCGCCTGGAGGGCAAGTCGAGCCTGGGCCGCCTGGGCCTGCTGACCCACTCCACGGCGGGCTTCATCGACCCCGGCTTCACCGGGCACGTCACCCTGGAGCTGTCCAACACGGCCACCATGCCCATCAAGCTCTGGCCGGGGATGAAGGTGGGGCAGCTGTGCTTCTTCCGCCTGTCCAGCCCGGCCCAGGCGCCCTACGGCTCGGGCGCCACCGGCTCGCGCTACCAGGGGCAGCGCGGACCGACGGCCTCGCGCTCCCACAAGTCCTTCCACCGCACCCGTATCCCCGACGCCCCGGCGGTCCCCGCCGACGGTGCCGACCCCGTCTCCCAGGAGAAGCACGCATGAGCGACTCGACCGACTTCGCGGTCTCCCTGCCCACCGACACCGGCACCTTCACGGCCTCCTCGATGCTGCCGGTCGGTCTGCTGGACACCAACCACGTCCTGCTCCTGGCCGACGACGTCGCCTCTGACGAGGTCGAGGCCCTGGCACTGTCCCAGGACATCCAGTCCGGCTGGGTGGGTGTCTCCAGCCTGCAGCTCTTCCCCGGGGTCTCCCTCCTGGGGCCCTGGCAGGTCGACGCTGAGATGCGCCGGCTCCTGGGCGCCCCGGAGTGGACCACGCAGCTGATGATTCTGGACTGCCCCCGTATTCGTGCCGGTGCTCTGCCTGCGGAGCTCGCCGGTCTGGACCCGCTCTCCGACGCCTTCCCCAAGGCCCAGCCCACAGGGGCCGAGCTGGTGGCCCTCACCCGTCTGCGTGCCATCGCCCGGCGACTTGCCGGTGCCCTGCGGCTCATCCCCGGCGGGGACGAGGAGGACCCGGTCCTGTTCGAACCCAGCCCCGAGGTCTCCGCCTCCCTGACGGTCTACGCCCCGGTGTGGCTCGGCCCGGAGGATCTGGTGGCTGTTCTGCGCCCCGTGGCCCCCGAGGTCACCACCGCTCTGGATGCCGTCCAGCCCCCGGGCGCTATCGGACTGGATGCCATCGATCCCGAGCAGCTCGAGCGCCTGGTCGAACGTATTGGCCCGGAGGTCTTCGAGAAGGCCTGGCGCGGATCGGAGAAGGTCCGTCAGGACACGATGCGTCAGGAGATCGTTGCCGCCGCCACCGGCAATGTCATCGAGGAGCTGCGCGACGGCTACGCGGTCGTCGCCCCGGTCGACCCCGAGCACGAGGGGTGGGGGCGCATCGAGGTGCGCGCCGGCGCCACCGACGGGCTGCCGCTGGCCGTGCGCGGCGAGCCGTGGGCGCGCGGGGCGGTCCTGTCCTACGACCTGCGCTGGATCCCCCAGGACCAGGCCGATGCCTATGCCGAGGTGGTCTCCCGCTCCCGGCGCCGTGAACGTCAGACCGCGCGCGACCTGGTCGAGCAGCTCGCCACCGTCCTGGTCCCGGCCGTCTCCGGGGTGGCCGTGGATGATGATGGCTTCCTCGTCTCCCTGGGCGAGGACGCCGAGGAGGTCTGAGGGGCCCCGGCCGCAAACGGCCTGCCGGATGGCGCCGACAGGTGACAAGACGGCTCCGGCGTGTCCAGATCTGCAGCAAAGGGGGCGGCGCGCCTTGAGACCGTCACACGATCCGCAGAATCTCAAGGTTCTTTCTCCAAGTTCAAGGCTGAGAACCGGCCTTTGCTGCAGATATGGACATCTACGTCGCTGTCGACATCCGAACCGCACTCAGCAGGAAGGGGCTGGGCTCGCACAAGACCGGTGGCCCAGCCATCACTCGCAGTCCGGGCTCCTACTGACTTAACCCTCAGGACGCGGGCTCGGTCCGGGCCCGTTCGGCTCCGGGCGTGGTGCGGGCCGCCAGACGCTCGGAGCCGATCTGCGCTCGCCGGACGTCCCAGTGCCAGCCGGTGAAGCGGTGGGCATCGAGCAGCGCTCGGGCCCAGGCCACCGGCTCCTCGCCGCGCTGCGCCCCCACCTCCAGATAGTGGCGCAGCAGGCCGGCAGCGGCCATGGCGTCGTCGAGTGCGTTGTGATGGCGGCCTATCTCCACCCCGGCGACCTCGCAGCACGTGGTCAGCCGACGCGACGGCGTCGTCATGAAATGGCGCGCCCACTCCATCGTGCACACCCGCGGCACCCGGGCGCCGCGGTCCAGCAGTCCCCGGAACCCCAGCGCCTGGGTGAGGAAGCCGACGTCGAAGCGGGCGTTGTGGGCGACCACTGCCCGTCCGGCCATGTCGGCCACGAGCAGGTCGGCGACGTCGTCGAGCCGGGGCGCTCCGATGAGCTCCTCGGCGACGAGGCCGTGAATGCGGGTGGGGCCGACGTCCACGCCCGCGCCGGGATCGATGAGTGTGGACCAGCTGTGCTCGACCTGCCCGGCGGCGTCGGTGAGCACCAGCGCGATCTCCAGGATCGAGTCCGTCGTGGGGGACAGCCCCGTGGTCTCCAGGTCGACGACGGCGTAGCCGACACCGGCGGCGTCGGTCAGCTCGGCGGGTGTGGGACCGGTAGCTGCCTGGCCGGGAGCCATGGGGGAGCGGGGGCGCAGTGGGCCACGGTCGGCGGGTGGGCGGTGGTAGAAGGGCATCACCCTGATCCTCTCTCGAGCGGAGACGATTCGCAGGGTCATGGTGCGCCATGTTCCATGTTCCATCGGGTCGGGTGGGCGGGCGCTCGCGGCCGTGCCCTACGGCGCGTGGACGGCATCGGGGCCTCAGTCGTCGAGGCGTAAGGTACGAACGCGAGGGAGCACGACCTTCCGAGCGGCGACACGATCCTGGCCAGGAGGAGCGATGATCACACCGGACACCTCTCAGACGGATTCCGCCATCCTGCCTGCCCTGGCCGACTTCCCCTTCCCGACCGCGCTCGTGGTCACCGATGTGCTCGCGACCGACGGCGGCGTGCTTTACGAGGCCGGCGACGTTGACGAGGTCTTCCCCTTCGCCTCGGTCACTAAGCCGATCGTCGCCTGGTCCGCGTTGGTCGCCGTCGACCGAGGGCTGTTGGACCTGGGCGCTCCCGCGGGCGCGCCCGCTCCCGACGGGGCGACCATTGGCCACCTGCTGTCCCACTCCTCAGGGATAGCGACCGACTCCGACGAGCACCTGGCTGCTCCGGGCTCACGCCGCATCTACTCCAACCGCGGTATTGAGATCCTGGGGGATCGGCTCGAAGAGGCTACCGGCACACCCCTGGAGACCTGGGTGGAGACCACGGTGCTCGAGCCTCTGGGGATGGCCAGTGTCCTCATTCCCGGCTCACCCGCCCACTCCGGGGAGGGCAGCGCCCGCGACCTATCGTTGTTCGCCCGCGAGCTGGCTGCCCCAAGGCTCGTCTCGCCGGCGCTGGCGGAGCGGGCCTGTGCGCCGGTCCTGCCCAGTCTCGACGGCGTCCTGCCCGGTTACGGGCGCCAGAGCCCCAACCCCTTCGGCCTGGGGGTGGAGGTGCGTGGAGCCAAGTCCCCGCACTGGACCGGTACAGGCAACAGCCCGCAGACCTTCGGGCACTTCGGCCAGGCCGGCTCCTTCATATGGGTGGATCCGGTCGCCGGGCGCCAGGCCGTCTTCCTGGGAGCCGAGCCCTTCGGGGCAGTGCACCGCAGAGCGTGGCCCGCGCTGGGCGACCAGATCCTGGCCTTGTAGGGATACAGAGGGATCGGTCGGGCAGCCCGCTAGAGCTTGTCGGGAAAGTCTGTCGGTTCCAGGGGGGCGGGGTTCATGGATGCACCCGGAGACTCGTGGACCGTACTCGCGACGTCCGCAGTCGAGCTCTAAGGCGTGTCCGAGACAACCGCATGTTCGGTAGTAGTCCTGGATCCCCTCTACTTTTGCAACGAGACCTAGTTCTGCTTGATGGGGAGGGTGGCATTCTCAAGGTCGCGGACCGAGGCGGTCAGCCTGTCAGTGCTCACCTGCACCTCCGCTCGGCAGACGATCCGGTGGTCTCTGGGCTCCCGGGTCACCCGAATGCTGCGGTCGACCGGCCGTCTGGAGAACTCCTCGTACTTCTTGCCGCAGTCGACCTCCTCGGCTGCGTCGTAGAACTCCTCCGAGGCGTGGTCAGCGTCGCAGGAGGTCGCCTGCCCCTGACGGTTGAAGCATCGACGGAACTCGCCGCCGTCCCTGTATCCGTTGTGGTCGTTATCGGTCGTCCAGACGTCCTTGAGCGACATGCTCGGCATCCCGGACTGCCTCTCGACAACGCACTGGTCGTCCGTGTTCTCAAGGGTCTTGACATCGATGCCTGAGGCGAGAAGGTCGACGCCGGGGACTCCGCCCATGTAGAGGATGAGTGCACCCGCATCGCAGGAGGATCCGGCCGGTTTGGTGAACACCTCCCGCGAGTGCGGAGAGTCGCACGGTGTTGGGGTGTCGCCGTCGTAGCAGCCACTCGACAGCGGCGCTTCGGTAGTAGACGATGTCTGCTGCTGAGCGTGTTTACTGTCGGTGGATGCTCGGATTTCTGATCGATTGGAGGCGGCTGGAACTAGTGACGGTGCGGTATCTTCGTGCGAGAGGGTTCTGGAGTCGAGGATAGCTCCGGGGAGACCGAGAACTGTAGAAATAATAACGCCTGCGATGGTAATAATGAGAGTGGCCAGTGCGATGGCGTTAGGATTAAGTAATTTTCTCTTCAGTTGACATGATGTTCTATTAATTTTGGTGTTGTCGCGGACATGCGAGGTGTTCTCCTCTTTAGGCTTGGTTTTCCCGGCATCGTCTGGGTCTAAATTCATTGCAGTTATCTTTTTGGGTGTCGGTGATTACTCCAGTCTCATGTCGAACATGACCCCGGTGATGGATCCGAGCCCATATTTGGTCTTGCCTTCAGATGTCAGAGGAAGGAGCTCGATTTTGAAGGCATTGACGTTCGAGACATCAACCTCGATTGGTTTCACTTCGTTGAAAGGGATGTCGATGAGCTGGTCGTTCTTGCCGTCTTTGTAGGTTCCCACTCGCAGGATGAGGTCTGAGGACTTTGAGGTATTCGCCTGTCCGGCTTTAAGGGTGAGTTTGTGGAACCGATTCTCCAGGCGGAGCTCGGCCTGTACGCCCTGGCTTCCCTCCAGCTCGGCTCCGATCCCTTTTGCGTTGCTCGTGGTGGCCACATTGAAGAGGTCTTGCCGGAGTTCTCTCGGCGGTTCGAAGAAGTCTTCAAGTGTCAGGTCTCGCCCCTGGGTGTTCACTGGCGCTCCGGTTGCGGAAGTGTGCCCGGATGACGGTTCGCCATTGGCGTTGTGTGCAGGTGGTGCCGATGGGGTGCCTGCCGTGGTGCCGGCTGTTGCTGAGGGAGAGCTGGTCAGTGTCGGAGTCTCGGTGGGACTCGGAGGGGGAGTGGAATTCTTGGTCGGCGGGGCCGTTGTCGGCTGCGTGCTGGACTCGGGGGTGGAATGCCGTCCCGAGCACGCCGTCAACGTCAGTGCGGCAAGGGAGGAGAGGGTGAGGGCTGTACGCCGACTGACCGGCTCGGTCTTATATTTCATGCGGACATAATATGGCTGATATGTCCAGGTTCTGAGAGGTATGAAGTTTAATTTCTATACAAATATCCCCATATTATTCTGACTGAATCGTTGGTTGTGCTCCACTGTACTGAGTGACAGACGAGCCATGCGATGTGCGGGTCGTGCGCCGGCTCCGTGCTCAGTCACTCTGGTCGCGGCCTGCGGCCTCAGTCGACCTCGACGATGACGGGGACGTGGTCGGAGGCGCCCTTGCCCTTGCGCTCGTCGCGGTCGATGGCGGCGCCGGTGACGCGGCTTGCCAGGGCCGGGGAGGCGTAGACGAAGTCGATGCGCATGCCCTCGTTCCTCGGGAAGCGCAGCTTCTGGTAGTCCCAGTAGGTGTAGTTGGTGGCCCATTCGCGCGTGACCTCATGCATGCCCACCTCGGCGAAGGCCCCGAAGGCCTCCCGCTCCGGTGACGAGACGTGGGTGGCACCCTCGAAGACGCTCATGTCCCACACGTCCTCGTCCCTCGGTGCCACGTTCCAGTCACCCACCAGCGCCAGCGGCAGGTCGGGCTCGGCCTCCAGCCAACCGGCGACGTCGTCGCGCAGCACCCGCAGCCAGTCGAGCTTGTACGTGTAGTGCGGATGAGTGAGGTCGCGGCCGTTGGGCACGTACAGGCTCCACAGGCGCACCGGCCCTGATCCTGAGTCGGCTCCCACCGTCGCCCCGAGCGCCCGGGCCTCGACGATCGGCTCGGCCTCGGGCTTGGCCGCCCAGCCGGGCTGGCCCGGAAAGGAGGTGACGATATCATCGATCCCCGAACGTGAGGCGATCGCCACCCCGTTCCACTGGTTGAGGCCGTGGATGGCCAGCTCGTAGCCGGCGGCCTCGAAGGGTTCGACCGGGAACTGGTCGGGGCGGCACTTGATCTCCTGCATCGCCAGGGCGTCGATGTCCTCGCGCTCCAGGAAGGCCAGGACGCGGTCGACACGGGTGCGGATGGAGTTGACGTTCCAGGTGGCCAGACGCATGGCAGCAGCGTATCCGGTGCCCGATTCCCATCAAGCACTCAACAAGTGCTCGTAGTCTGCCGTCATGGGAACAGCACTCGTCACCGGGGCTACGAGCGGCCTCGGACTGGAATTCGCCTGGCAGCTCGCCCAGGCCCGTCACAACCTCATCCTCGTTGCGCGCACCTCCGAGCGCCTGCGGGAGGTGGCCGAGGAGATGCGGCAGTTCGCCGGCGTCCAGGTGGAGGTCCTGCGGGCCGACCTGTCCCAGCGTGACGAGCTCGAACTCGTCGCCGAGCGTCTGCGTGACCCAAATAAACCCGTGGGGCTCCTGGTCAACAATGCCGGCTTCGGGCTGGGGCAGCCATTCGTCGGGGGAGACCTGGCCCCTGAGGAGCAGGCCCTCGACGTCATGGTTCGCGCGGTCATGGTGGCTTCCCACGCGGCGGCCGGTGCCATGGTGCGGCGCGGACGTGGCGCCATCCTCAACGTCTCCTCCATCGCTGCGCACACCGCCGTGGGTACCTACGCGGCCCACAAGGCCTGGGTGCTGCGTTTCACCGAGGTGCTGGCCGTTGAACTCGCCGGTAGCGGCGTGACCGCCACGGCGCTGTGTCCGGGACTGGTCCACACCGGCTTCCACGCAGCGGCCGGCATCGATGAGACCCAGTGGAAGGAGTCGCTGTGGCTGGACGCCGAGCGCGTGGTCAGCGACGGACTCGCTGCGGTGCGCCGCGGCCAGGTCATCTGCACTCCAAGCTTGGGTTACCGCTGCGGCAACGCCGTGCTGCGGTTGGCTCCCCGCTGGCTCGTGCGTCGAATGGCCGAGGACCCCGAGCGCTCTCGCCGTCAGCCAGAGTAAGGGCGGTGACTCACCAGAGAATCGCCCAGGGCTGAGGGCCCCTGCTGGTCAGGAGGGCTGCAACCTGGAACGATCGCATCATGGCTTCCATTACCTTCCACGGAGACCCCGTCAATACCGTCGGCGAGTTGCCCGCCGTGGGCTCGACCGCGCCCGCCTTCGAGCTCGTGGGCGCTGACCTCGCCCCGGTGACCAGCCAGTCCCTGGCCGGCCGGCGCGTGGTCCTCAACATCTTCCCCTCGGTGGACACCGGGGTGTGCGCCGCCTCAGTGCGCCAGTTCAACAAGCTCGCCTCCGAGTTGGACAACACGACCGTGGTCTGCGTCTCCGCCGACCTTCCCTTCGCCGGCGCCCGCTTCTGCGGTGCCGAGGGTCTTACCAACGTGGTGACCGGCTCGACCTTCCGCTCCGCCTTCGGCACCGACTACGGCGTCACCCTGACCGGCGGCCCGCTGGCCGGCCTGCTGTCGCGCGCCGTCGTCGTCCTCGACGAGTCCGGCACGGTCGTCTACACGGAGCAGGTCCCCGAGATCGGCCAGGAGCCCGACTACGACGCCGCCGTGGCCGCCCTGTCCTGACCCTCCTCTACTGCTGAGAGTCGCCCAGAGCCCGCCCCTTTCGCATCACGCGGAAGAGGGCGGGCTCCCGCATCGGCGGGTGTCCACCCGGTGCGTCGGTCCGCGAGCCCACTACCATCGGAGTTGTGAGCACCAACGATTCCCACATCGCCCGTCTGGCCAAGCTCGTCAACGAGCTGTCCGTCGTCCGAGGCAAGGTCACCCTCGCCTCCGGCCTCGAGTCCGACTTCTACGTGGACATGCGCCGCGCCACACTCCATCACGAGGCCGCCCCCCTCATCGGCCACGTCATGCTCGACATGCTGGAGGAGGCGGGCCTGGGCACCGACGAGATCGACGCCGTCGGCGGCCTGACCATGGGTGCCGACCCCGTGGCTGCGGCGATGCTGCACGCCGCCGCCTCGCGCGGCCTGGACCTGGACGCCTTCGTCGTGCGCAAGGCCGCCAAGGACCACGGTATGCGTCGGCGCATCGAGGGGCCCGACGTCGCCGGCCGCTCCGTGGTGGTCCTGGAGGACACCTCCACCACTGGCGGTTCTCCGCTGGAGGCCGTCGAGGCCCTGCGCGAGGCGGGTGCCGACGTGCGCGCCGTCGCCGTCATCGTCGACCGGGCCACCGGCGCGCGCGAGCGCATCGAGGCCGCCGGCCTGCCCTACTACGCGGCGCTCGGCCTGACCGACCTCGGCCTGGAGTGAGTCCCCGACGGCGTTCGCCGGTATCCGCTCGCCGGGGCAAGGAGACTGATCGCATGGATCAGCCCGTCGACCTGCCCGAGGGGGAGCACCTGCCCGAGGCGTCCACTCGGGCTCGGGGGTCGTCCCCCGAGCTCTCGGCGTCCCCCGTGGTTTCCGCGCTGAGCCCGGAGGAGGACCAGCCGGCCGATGTCCGTCAGGTCGGAGTCGGTCCCTGGCCCGGCGGCCCCGAGGCCTGGCCCACCGACACCCGCTACGACCGTGAACTGTTGGCGCGCGGTGACCGGCGCAACGTCGTCGACCGCTACCGCTACTGGACCGTCGCGGCGATCCGCGCCGACCTGGCCGTCCGCGCCCACCGGCTGCACATCGCCATCGAGAATGTCAGCCAGGACCTCAACATCGGCTCCATCGTGCGCAGCGCCAACGCCTTCAACGTCGCCGGCGTCCACATCATCGGCCGACGCCGCTGGAACAAGCGCGGTGCCATGGTCACCAACCGCTACCTGGACGTGCGCCACCACCCTGAGGCCGGTGGACTGCTCGACTGGGCGGCGGCAGAGGGGTACGAGGTCGTCGGCATCGATAACGGTCCAGGGGCGCGGCCCCTGGAGGTCGCTGCGCTGCCCGAGCACTGTCTCATGGTCTTCGGCTCCGAGGGCGAGGGAATCAGCGCCGAGCTGAGCGCCGGCTGCTCCCGGCTGCTGCGCATCGGCCAGTACGGCTCCACCCGCTCCATCAACGTGGCTGCCGCAGCGGCCGTGGCCATGCACACCTGGATCCTCCAGCACGCCGGGCCGGCGCCCGACTGACTTCGGGCGCCGGCGGCCCGCGGTTTCATCCCGCTTCATTAGTGGCAGGACCAAACCGGTCCTGAACAGGCCAAGGAGCCCAACCTGGGACCATGATCCGGTTCACGTGGGTTCGAATTCGTGGAACAATCGGCCCCGCACCACTGACTCACACAGACAATCAGGAGGCACCCAGTGGCCATTGCAACCCCGGAGTCCTACGCCGATATGCTTGACCGCGCGAAGGCCGGCAAGTACGCCATCCCCGCGATCAACGTCACCTCGTCCCAGACCCTGTCGGCCGCCCTCAAGGGCTTCGCCGACGCCGAGTCCGACGGCATCGTCCAGATCTCCAACGGTGGTGCCGCCTACTGGTCCGGTTCCTCGCGCCTCGACCGCGTCAAGGGCTCGATCGCCTTCACCGCCTACGCCCGCGCCGTGGGCGACCTCTACCCGGTCACCATCGGCCTGCACACCGACCACTGCCCCAAGAAGCTCCTTGCCGACTGGATCCACCCGCTCATGGAGATCGAGGCCGAGCAGGTCAAGAACGGTGAGCTACCGATGTTCAACTCCCACATGTGGGACGGCTCCGCCGAGGCCCTCGACGACAACATCGAGATCGCCGTCGACATGCTCAAGCGCGCCAAGGCCGCCAACGTCGTCCTCGAGATCGAGATCGGCGCCGTGGGCGGTGAGGAGGACGGCATCAAGGGTGAGGAGAACGCCAACCTCTACACCACCGCCGACGACGCCTGGAAGGCCATCGAGGCCCTCGGCCTGGGCGAGAACGGTCGCTACATCACGGCCCTGACCTTCGGTAACGTGCACGGCTCCTACAAGCCGGGCCATGTCAAGCTCCGCCCGGAGATCCTCGGCGAGATCCAGGACGATGTGGCCAAGCGCCTCGGCGACCGGCTGTCCTCCAAGGTCGGCGACAAGAGCTCGCCCTTCGACCTGGTCATGCACGGCGGCTCCGGCTCCACCGACGAGGAGATCGCCACCGCGGTGCGCAACGGCGTCATCAAGATGAACGTCGACACCGACACCCAGTACGCCTACACCCGTCCGGTCGCCGGCTGGATGTACACCAACTACGAGGGCGTTCTCAAGATCGACGGCGAGGTCGGCAACAAGAAGCAGTACGACCCGCGCGCCTGGGGCAAGGCCGCCGAGGAGGGCATGGCCGCCCGTGTCGTCGAGGCCTGCGAGCGTCTCGGCTCCGTCGGTTCCGCCCGCAAGTGAGTCCTCGCCCCGCGGCAGGGGTGAACGGCCGAGCGGCGGCCTGATCGCTGCACGTGGCCCCGGCACCATCACGGTGCCGGGGCCACGTTGCAGACGTGCCACGTGGTGCTCGGGGGAGACGATACTTATAAATCTGACGTACGGTTGCATTCTTGCGGAGAGCAGTGGCATCGGGCCTCGGTGTCGTGAGCCGGCTGGTTAAGAGCGATAATCCAAGGAGAAATGCCGATGAAATGCGGCATTCAAGTTCGAGACCCGGGTCACTGATTGCAAACCTTGCAGTAAAGAACGCTGAAAATGTGCAATGATGGGCCGTCGCCGTTAAGCCGATGGTCCCGCCGTCGGCCGTACGGCAGTCGCACCTCGCGGACGCCTTGTCCGCACCCGTCCCATGCGTCCAAAGGAGGACTCCCAATGCGACTCATCTCCCGCCGCTCCATGCTGGGCGGAACCGCCGCGCTCGCCGTCGCCGCGACCCTGGCGGCATGCTCGAAGGGCTCGTCCGGTTCCGACGGCGATGGGGGCGTCTACTTCCTCAACTTCAAGCCCGAGTCGGAGCAGGCCTTCAAGGACATCGCGGCTGCCTACACGAAGAAGACCGGCGTGGCCGTCAAGGTCGTCACCGCCGCCTCCGGCACTTATGAGCAGACTCTGAAGTCCGAGGTCGCCAAGTCCAACCCGCCCACGCTGTTCAACCTCAACGGTCCCGTGGGCTACAGGAACTGGAAGGAGTACGCCTCCGACCTGTCCGATGCCGACTTCACCAAGCAGATGACGGACGACTCCCTGGCCCTCAAGGGGGACGAGGGCAAGGTCGTGGGCGTACCGCTGGCCATTGAGGGTTACGGCATCATCTACAACGCCGCCATCCTCAACAAGTACTTCGCGATGGAGGGGGCCAAGGTCACTGCCGTCGACCAGATCAAGGGCTTCGACAAGCTCAAGGAGGTTGTCGAGGACATGCAGGCCAAGAAGGCCGATCTCGGTATCGAGGGGGTCTTCGCCGCGACGTCTCTGTCCCCGGGCGAGGAGTGGCGCTGGCAGACCCACCTGGCCAACTACCCCGTCTACTACGAGTACCGCGACGCCAAGGTCGACGACCTTGACGAGCTCAAGCTGACCTACTCGGACAACTACAAGCAGATCTTCGACCTCTACCTCAACAACTCCACGATCGCCCCCACCGAGGCCAGTGCCAAGACGGTCACCGACTCGATGGCCGACTTCGCTCTGGGCAAGGCCGCCATGGTCCAGAACGGCAACTGGGGCTGGTCGCAGATCTCCGAGGTGTCCGGCAACACCGTCAAGGCCGAGGACGTCCACTTCCTGCCGATCTACGTCGGTGTGTCCGGCGAGGACAAGAGCAATATCGCCATCGGCACCGAGAACTACTTGACGATCAACTCCCAGGCCTCCGACGACGCCCAGAAGGCCACCAAGGAGTTCCTCACCTGGCTGTTCACCGACGCCGAGGGCTCCAAGCTCGCCGCTGAGAAGCTCAGCATCATCGCCCCCTACAAGGCCTACGCCGAACTGGCCCCCTCCGACCCGCTGGGCAAGGAGGTCGCCGCGGCCATCGCCGACAAGGACCTCACGCCTGTCAAGTGGGTCTTCCCGACCTTCCCGAGCCAGAACTTCAAGGATCAGCTCGGCCAGCAACTGGCCCAGTACGCCTCCGGCAGCACGGACTGGGCGAAGGTCAAGGACTTCTTCGTCACTGACTGGGCCTCAGAAAAGAAGTCGGCCAAGGAGGGCTGACGTCGACGAGTCTCCCGAGCTCGCCGCCGACGACGCCGCTGCGGCAGACGGCATCGTTCCGGCCTGTATCGGCAGGCCGTGCGACGGCGACTCATCTCTCCCCATCCCCTCTTCCGCCCGGGGCGGTGCGCCTGAGCCGATCGGCTCGTGCTGCCGCCCCGGCGGGAGTCCCCTGGTACCCGGCCGCCTAGGCGGGTGCCGGTCACACCTCGAAGGCAGATATGACCAAGGCACTGAAAAAGTTCTTCCCAGTTTTCGCGGGGCCGACCCTGTTGGCCTTCATGATCGCGTTCATCGTCCCCTTCTTCATGGGGCTCTACCTCTCGTTCACCAAGTTCAGTACCCTGACCAACGCCAGGTTCGTCGGTACTGACAACTACGCCAGGGCTCTGGGAGAGCGCAGTGACTTCCCCCAGGCACTGATGTTCACCGCCGTCGTCTCGGTGATCTCCATCATCACGGTGAACCTGGGCGCCTTCGCCCTGGCCTACTTCCTGACCCGCAAGCTGCGCGGCACCAACTTCTTCCGCGCCGTCTTCTTCATGCCCAACCTCATCGGTGGCATCGTTCTGGGCTACACCTGGCAGGTCATGCTCAACGCGATCCTTCAGCGCTGGGGCCAGACGATCGTCAACGACTGGCATCTGGGCCTGGCCGGCCTGGTCATGCTCGTCAACTGGCAGCTCATGGGCTACATGATGGTCATCTACATCGCCGGTCTGCAGAACGTGCCGCCCGAGCTCATTGAGGCCTCCCAGATCGACGGCGCCGGTCGTTGGCAGACGTTGCGCAACGTGACGCTGCCGATGATCATGCCCTCGATCACCATCTGCCTGTTCCTCACTCTGGCCAACACCTTCAAGATGTACGACCAGAACCTCGCCCTGACCAACGGGGCCCCGGCCAAGCAGACCCAGATGGCCGCGCTCAGCATCGTCAACACGATGTACAAGAAGATCGGCCAGGAGGGCGTCGCCCAGGCCGAGGCCGTCATCTTCTTCCTCATCGTCGCCGCCATCGCGCTCATCCAGCTGCGCGCCACTCGCTCCAAGGAGGTCGACGCGTGAGCACCGCCGTCCAGACCCAGGTATCCGGATCCGCCGTCCCTGCCCACGAGGTGAGTCGGAAGACCGCCCGGCACACGCCGGGGCAGAACGCGCTCGTGGGACTGCTGGGAGTCTTGGCCCTCGTGTGGGTCATCCCCCTGGTCTTCATCCTCGTCAACTCCTTCAAGGGCAAGTTCTACATCTCTGACAGCCCCTTCGCCCTGCCGACCCTGAAGACCTTCGCCGGCCTGGACAACTACGCCACCGGCCTGGCCCTGTCCGGGTTCGCCAGCGCCATGGGCTGGTCGCTGTTCATCACAGTGGGCTCCGTCGTCGTCATCGTCTTCCTGACGGCGATGACGGCCTACTACATCACCCGTATCAAGACCTGGTGGACCTCGGCGATCTACTACGCCTTCGCCTTCTCCATGATCGCCCCCTTCCAGATGGTCATGTTCCCCACCGTCAAGGTGGCCGACATGCTCGGCCTGGCCACGCCCTGGGGCATGATCGTCCTCTACCTCGGTTTCGGCGGTGGGCTGTCGGTGTTCCTGTTCGCTGGCTTCATCAAGTCGGTCCCCATGGAGATCGAGGAGGCCGCTTACATGGACGGCTGCTCCCCGCTGCAGACCTACTTCAAGGTGGTCATGCCGCTGCTCAGGCCGACGGCGGTCACCGTGGCGATCCTCAACGCCATGTGGGTGTGGAACGACTTCCTCCTGCCCAACCTCGTCATCGGTCAGGATGAGCGCTACAAGACGATCCCCATCGTCATCCAGTCGCTCGTCGGGTCCAATGGAAACCGAGACATGGGTGCCCAGATGGCCATGCTCGTCTTCGCCATCGTTCCGATCGTCGCCTTCTACCTCTTCGGTCAGAAGCACATCATCGAGGGCGTGGCCGCGGGCGCGGTCAAGGGCTGACTCGTCCTTGAGCCCCGCTCAGAGCATGGGCGGTTCTCGATGCCCCGCCGTGGGTGTCGAGAACCGCCCGTATCATGTCCATCTGCTACTGACTGTGCCCTGCATGTAAGGAGACCCCGTGGCGCTGTTCCCCGGCCCCGACACTCCGGCCTACCGGGCCTGGTCAGCAGCGGCCGACGTCGTCATCCTCAACGTCCTCACCCTGGCCGGCTGCCTGCCGGTGGTGACGGCCGGTGCCTCCCTGACGGCCTGTGCGCGTGTGGCCGGTGAGATGGCGGCCGAGGGTGATCCAGCGGTCGTGAGTACCTGGTGGCGCTCCTTCCGCCTCAACCTGCGTCAGTCTCTGGCCTGGTGGCTGCCCTTGCTCGCCCTGATGGCCCTTGGGGCCTGGGAGTACCTGGTCCTGGCCGACGGCGCCGTCGGAGCTGGTCAGGAGAGTGTCCAGGGCGATGCCCTGGCCGGTCTGGTGCTGGCCGGAGGAGTGCTTCTGGCCTTGATCCTCGTCTGGCTGCTGCCGCTCGTGGCCTTCTTCGAGGCGTCGGTCGCCCGGCATCTGTCCAACGCCGCTCGGCTTGCCGTGGCGCATCTGGGGATCACGGCGCTCGCACTGCTGATCGTGAGCGTGCCGGTGGCCGTTGTCTGGGTGCTGCCCGTCATGAGAACGGCAGGAACCTGGTTCATGGTTCTTATCGGTCCGGCCTTCCAGGCCTACCTCATCGCGCTGCTCCAGCGCTCCACCATCGCCGGGCTCATGCCATCGAATCCTCCTCTCCCAACTCCTGACTGACAACGTCGCCTCCCCAGAGCGCGAGGTGAATCTTGTGCGGCGCGGCCGTGGGCGCATCGGACCTCAGTATCCCTGGCCGGGCTGGCCGTCGTAGGGCGGCTGGTAGGGCTGCTGTCCCTGGGGCCCCTGGTAACCCTGCTGACCGGGCTGGGGCTGCGGCGCGCCGAAGGGTGGCTGTTGACCGGGCTGGCCGTCGTAGGGCGGCTGGTAGGGCTGCTGTCCCTGGGGCCCCTGGTAACCCTGCTGACCGGGCTGGGGCGGGAACGCCTGGCCGGGATGATAGCCCTGGGCAGGAGCGGTATAGGGCGCGGCCTGTTGATTCTTCTTCCTTCTCTGGGAGCTGACGACAGCGCCGACGACTCCGCCGACCACGGCCAAGGGGAGCACGGCGAGGAGCTTCCACACCCAGGAGGGTGTCGAGCCGCTCTTTCCCGTGGTGTCGCGAGAACCGCCTGTTCCCCGGGCGGTGTCGGAGCCCTGGTCCTTTCCTTTGACCTTGTGAGACTGTGGGTCGGAGAAGGTGACTTTGGTGCCATCGACCTTGCCGCCGTCGGCCTCGGTCACCTCCCCGGGGAAGGTGACCGACTGGGTGAAGTCAACGGTGGCGTCGGGGGTGCCGGAGTTGAACTCGGGGGTCATCACGATGAACTCGTCGTTGTTGTGGGCGATGACATCGGAGTCGTCGGTGATCCTCCCCTCTCCTTGAAGGATGCAGGTGCGGGTATCGCCCTCCTCTTTGTAGTCGGGCTTCAAGTCCTTGATGCCGGTGCTGTGATCGGGATCAAGGTAGTCCTGGCTGCAGTGCTCCTCCTTGAGCGTGGGAATGGGGGAGCTCTCAGAGATCTGGAATACGGCGGAATATGTCTCATCTGATTTGACGACGATGTCCACCGAGATCTTGTCGCTGGCATCGGTGTCGTTGTCCAACGGGGCGGCGTGACCGGGAGCTCCGGCCAGGGCCAGGATGGTGGCCAGGACGAGGACGCTGAAGGCGGTCAGTGCGGACAGGGGCGTGGAAATGCGGCGGAGGCAGACAGGTGACATACCCACACGGTACGGTCATCGATACCTTCTTGTGACTATGTCGTCATGGGTATCTCTCCCCTCCGGCTCCGGTGGGCGCGGGTATCTCTCCCCTCCGGCTCCGGTAGGCTGGAGCGCGGTGTGTCCACCGGCACGCCGTCACTGAAGTCAGGGAGCAGCCATGCCAGCCGTTGTCGTCGTCGGGACCCAGTGGGGAGACGAGGGAAAGGGCAAGGCGACTGACCAGCTCGGTCAGGACGTCGACTACGTCGTCAAGTTCAACGGCGGGAACAACGCCGGCCACACGGTGGTCATCGACGGCGAAAAGTTCGCCTTCCACCTCCTGCCGGCGGGCGTGCTCACCCCCGGGGTCACCCCCATCATTGGCAACGGCGTCGTTGTCGACCTGGAGGTCCTCTTCAGTGAGATCGCCGAGATCGAGGCTCGTGGCAAGGACGCCTCCAGCCTTCTCATCAGCGCCAACGCCCACATCATCCCCTCCTACAACCGGGTCCTGGACCGCACCACCGAGCGCTTCCTGGGGGCGCGCCAGCTGGGCACCACCGGTCGAGGTATCGGCCCCACCTACGCGGACAAGATGAATCGCGTGGGCCTGCGCGTTCAGGATCTCTTCGACGAGTCGATCCTGCGTCAGAAGGTCCACTCCGCCCTGGACCAGAAGAACAGTCTCTTCCTCAAGGTCTTCAACCGGGCCGCTATCGACGCCGACGCCGTCGCCGACGAATTGCTCTCCTACGCGGATCGGGTCCGGCCGATGGTCGTCGACTGCTCCCTGGTGCTCAACAGCGCTCTTGACAAGGGTAAGACGGTTCTGTTCGAGGCAGGCCAGGCCACGATGCTCGACATCGACCACGGCACCTATCCCTTCGTCACCTCCTCCAACCCCACCTCCGGTGGGGCCTGCACCGGTACCGGGGTGGGGCCCACCCGGATCGACTCGGTCGTCGGCGTCGTCAAGGCCTACACCACCCGTGTGGGGGAGGGGCCCTTCCCCACCGAGCTTCATGACGAGATGGGTGAGCGCCTGCGCAACGAGGGTGGAGAGTTCGGCGTCACCACCGGCCGGCCGCGCCGCTGCGGCTGGCACGACGCCGTCGTCACCCGGTACGCGGCCCGCGTCAACGGGCTCACCGACCTGGTGATGACCAAGCTCGACGTTCTCACCGGGTACGAGACCATTCCCGTGTGCGTCGCCTACGACATCGATGGCACCATCACCCAGGAGATGCCGCTGACCCAGTCCGACTTCCATCACGCCGTCCCCGTCTACGAGGAGCTGCCCGGCTGGAGCGAGGACATCAGCGAGGTGCGTCGCTTCTTAGACCTGCCTCAGGCGGCCCAGGACTACGTGCTGCGTATCGAGGGGCTGGCCGGCTGCCGCATCTCCACGATCGGCGTCGGGCCGGGCCGGGAGGCCTCGATCTCGCGCCACTCGCTCCTGGGGTGACGCCGCAGGGCGATTCATGAGCAGTAGCGGTTACCCGACGGTGTCGGGCGCAGCACCTCGTGGAGGTGACTTTCGTGAGCGTGCCGACCGTGGACGGGCGGCCGAGGGATGGCTCGGGCTGGTACTCAGCGTCATCGCCCTTGCTGTCGGTGTCTCATGCCTCACCGGTTCGAAGGTGCCGCTGGGGGTGATGCTCGTTCTGGGAGGCCTGGGTTCCGCCTGGCACGGGGCGGGCAGGATCTCGCTGAGTCGCCGGATCCCGCAGTCCTCCCGCTATTGGAGTCAAGGAGCCGGGTGCATTCAGTTCGGGCCCTCGCGCTGCGTCGGCCTGCGCTACTACCTGCCTGCGGCCATGGCGTCGCTGGGCGCGCTGGTCGCCGTGTGGCTGCAGGCCTTCTCCGGCATGGCCTTTCCCGGCGGCGCGTGGACGCTCGAGCTGGCGGTCCTCGTGCTGTTCGGGTCGCTGTTGGGGTGTGCGACCGTCCCCATCGGTGGCAGGGGAGCTCCGGAGATTATCCTGACACCGCAGGCCGTGTGGATCTGGACGGGTGGACGGCGCCATGTGCATATCCCCTGGGGGGCGCGCCCGAGCCTCGAGGCGAGAATCATTCACCGGTTGCGGCCGCATGCCCTGATCACGGGGAGTGCAGCACGTCCGGTGCGTTTCCCCATATTCCTGCTCCCGATCGGGTACAGCCAGCTTCAAACCGTGCTCGGATTTTATACGGCTCATGCCGAGCTGCGAGGGGAGCTCGCCACCGATCAGGGGCTTCAGCGAGTCCGGACACTCATGTCGGCTCCCGCCCCATCCGCGTACCCGGTGTCTTCGTACGGGCTGGTGCCGCACCAGGGTGCCCCGTACACGACGGCCTCGGGTACGACATCGAGGCCCTGGCCAGTGGCTCCGGAGGCGATGGCCTCACTCGCCGCAGGCCACAGCGGAGCCATACCACAACCGTATGAGACGGCCAGGACGCGTGATGGGGCGGAAGACTTCTCGAAGGACGAAGAGCAGGCCCCCTGGGACATGCGTTCGTGCGAGGAGGGGGACCGGGCTCTACGGAGAGCCCCCTGGCAGTTCCTGGTCTGGGCCATCATTGTGCTCGTCTTCTCCACCTATGTGACGGACAGTCGGCAGTCCGGGGCCTTCCTTCTTGGGCTTGTTGTCTCCCTGGTGCTCCTGATTCATGCGGTGGCGCTTGCCGGAGCACGCAGGTGCCGTACGATCGCCTATCGGCGATGGACACGCAGTGATGAAGGGATCTGTCTGACGGGCACGTGGTTCGTTCTGCTGATTCGGCATGTGGAGGTGGCGCTCATGGCGCTCGGCTGCCTGTTGTCAGTGGGCCTCCTGGTGATCAGGGATCGTGCTTATGGCGGGGGCGTTGTCGTGCCCTTCCTCATAGCGATGGTGCTGCTTGTGACAGCCGGGCTGCTCGGGCTGAGTACTCCGCTGCCTCGCCGTGGCGCTGAGATCATCCTCGATCCAGAACGCATCCGTATTGCGGTTGGTACTAGCAGAGAGTCTCCGTTCTGGTGGAAGGACCGTCCCCGTATCGTTGGTGGTGGTCCGTCCGGGGCGGTGCTGGTTGAGATCCACCCGGTGGGACGGGTACGGGCGCGTTTGAATACCTTGCCGCTGACTCATGCCCAGCTGCAGCGGGTCGTGGAGTTCTACTCGAGCCATCCCGAGGCTTGTGCAGAGCTGGCGAGCGAGCAGGGTCTGGTGCGGGTGCAGGCGCTTATGCGCGGGCCGGTTTGAGGGTCAGTAGCGGCCGTAGCCGTTCTGCCCCGCCTGAGGGGATGGTCCGCCGGTCCCTGGCGGCATCGGGTCGGGGCCCTGCTGGTAGGGCGGCGGGGTAGCCGGATAACCGGGGTGGACGGATGATGATGCCTGCGTGGAGGGGAGCGCGCCCTGGCCGGGAGGGTACGGTTGGTAGGGCTGTTGGGGCTGGAGCGGGACGCCCTGTGCAGGCGGGGTGGTGGGGAACTGCTGGTGCGCCGGTGCGGCTGCCGTGTTGAACGACTGCTGCATCAGCGCATCCTGGTATCTCCGTTTCCGGTTCTTCTTGTTGGAACTGATGACGAGAGCCGCTACACCACCTCCGACTCCCGCCAGGAGCACCAGGATGATGATTATCCATAATCCCAATCCGAAGTCCGCTTCGGCGGTGTCCTTACCACGAGCCTTGTGGTTGTAGAAGGTGTCGAATGAGACCTTGTTCTTCTTGTCCCCTTCTATTCTTCCTTCGCCGGCGTCGGTGACCTTTCCGGGGAAGACGACCGAGAGTGTCCAGTGGTCCGTCTTGCCTGAGACCACGCTGGTGTCGACGACGTACTCATCTCCGTCGTGCGTCACATAACTACTGTCGGAAACCGACTCGGTGCGGACGGCCGTGCAGGTCGGGATCCCGTCCTTGGTGGAGAAGGTCACCGTCGGAGCCTTCTTGCCATTCACCGTGAAGTTCTCCTCGGTGCAGGACTTCTTGAGCTTTTGCTCGGCATCTGGTGGAGCGGTGCCCAAGAAGGTCGTTGTCACCTCATCATTGGAGCTAATGGCGATCTCGAAGGAGGGTTTCTCTGCGTGGGAGCCTGCCGCCGGGGTGGCGGCGTCCGCATTCGTGCCCACCCCGATGAGGAGGGATGCGGCCAGACTGAGGACGCTGACGAGAGCGGCTGCTGGGGCGCGCCGAAGGGGGGAGTGCTGCATACGTCGCTTTAGAACCTGAGTGGACTGGGCGGAGGTTATCGATTCCGGTGTGTGGTGCACACGTTGTCCCGAGTGTCTCACACCGCGGGGATGGCGCTGTAGCAGTAGCAGTAGACGGATGAGCCCGGATGACGGTCCGCGACCCGTGGACTCCCCCGAATCCCCGGTGGGCTTTCGCGCCCCGGACCGGAGGGGGCAGTTGCGTTCTCCTTCTGGAGGAGGAGAGTGCTCGTGATCCGTCTCCTCCGAAAGGTCACCCCCATCCGTCCAGGAGGTTGAGGAAACCTACATCACATTGTCGTTAGCGTTGTAGGGGTCCGGGCGCCGCGGGAGCGGGGCCCGGGCCGGGTCCACCGGCCGGCGTGAGCCGGGCAGTGGGCCCCTGCACTGCCCGCAACCACTCTCGGCTATGGCGGGCAGTGGAGACCGACGACGACCAGATGACGAGCACTGACACCGCAAGGAGAGCCACCCTCTGATGAGACCCACACCCCTGACCGCACGGAAGGCAGGCGCGGCCCTGGCAGTACTGATGCTGTCAACCGCCCTAGCAGCCTGCCAACCAGACGGCTCCACCGACGCCGCCCCATCCACCACTGCAACCGCATCCACCGAATCCACCGATCAGACCAGCGCCCCCACCAACGGCTCCACCACCACCCCCACTGACGGCTCCTCCGATGGCTCCGGCAGCTCCATCGGGACCGCGGCGACCACCGCTGCACCTACGTCCACCGACCAGACCAGCACCCCCAGCGACGGCTCCACCTCCAACCCCACTGGGGGTTCCCAGGGCGATGCTCCCCGGGGGCTGGAGAGCTTCTACAGCCAGGACATCGACTGGAAGGATTGCTCGAACGAGACCACGACCTTCCAGTGTGGGACGGTCACCGTCCCGGTGGATTATGAGCACCCGGACGGCAAGACCATCACCATCGCGGTGAAGAAGCTTCCCGCCTTAGACGGCGACGCCGAGCACGGCTCCCTGTTCCTCAACCCCGGAGGCCCCGGCGGCAGCGGAATTGAGGTAGTGGAGGCCAAGGCCTCCGTGTTCGAGGAGCTTCGAGGCTCCTACGACATTATCGGGTTCGATCCTCGGGGCTTGGGGCAGTCCACCCCGATCACCTGCTGGAGCGATGAGGAGCTCAACCAGCACCTCACGGACACCAAGAACGGCAAAAGCAGCACGCTCTCCGAGATCATGGCGACCGATGCCGTCTTCTCCAAAAATCCTTCCGTCCAGGAGAGGATCGACCGGGGTGCGTCCAATGCTGCCAGGTGCGCCAAGTACTCACAGGTCCCTGAGCTGCTCGACCACGTCGGCACCCGCGACGTCGCCCGTGACCTGGACGTCCTGCGCGCCACCAACGGCAACGCGAAGCTGAACTACCTGGGCATCTCCTACGGGACCTACATCGGAGCCCTCTACGCCGACCTCTTCCCGGGCCGTGTCGGACGCACAGTCCTGGACAGCGCCGTCGATCCCTCGAAACGATTGGGTGGCGAACTCAGAGCAGGGCAGGTCGCCTTCTCGGAAGGTGTTCTGCGTCAGTACGTCGAGCACTGCCAGGCACAGAGCGCCTGCCCCCTGACCGGATCCACGGACGAGGCGATCACCCAGCTGGCCGCCTTCGTCAACGGCCTGGACAAGAACCCACTGACCACCCCGGACTCCGACGCCACCGTCAACACGCAGGAGGCCACCGACATCATCCTGCAGCTCGCCGTCAGACGGCCGGACTGGGACGGACTGACCGCCATGCTCACCCCGGCGATGACCAACCACGACGGCACCCTCATGGCCAAGGCGAAGCAGGGCTCGCCCGGGCTGTCGCCGGAGATGACCGCCGAGGAGGCGGCTCGCTCCGCCAACGCCATGGTCCTAGGCAACGCGGTCGTCTGCAACGACAACCCAGATACGGGCAGTACCGCCTCTGAGATGGACGCGCAGGCAGCCGCCGAGAGGAAGGCCCACCCCTTCTTCGGCGGCACCTCGAACGCCGCGGAGGCCTACTGCCGCGGCTGGGGGCATCGGGGGACGACCCCGCCCCAGGAGACCCGTGCCGAGGGCTCCGCCCCGATCCTCGTCGTCGGGATCACTGGGGATGCCCAGACGCTCTACTCCTGGTCCCGGAGCCTGGCCGGCCAGCTGGACAACGGCCACCTGCTCACCGTCGAGGGCTACGGTCACGGCGCCTTCGACAGGAACAGCTGCGCTACCACGGCCATCACCGGCTTCCTGGTCAACGGGACCATGCCGGATGAGGGCACCACCTGCGCCGCCGACCCACAACCCGCCGAGGGCTGACAAACAGCACCGCACCCGCGAAACGCTCCGGGACCTTGGGTCCACTCAACGAGTGGACCCAAGGCCCCGGACCGGAGGGCGCGGATGCGTTCTCCTTCTGGAGGAGGAGAGTGCTCGTGATCCGTCTCCTCCGAAAGGCCACCCCCATCCGTCCAGGAGGTTGAGGAAACCAACACCACATCGTCGTTAGCGTTGTAGGGGTCCGGGCACCGCAAGAGCAGGGCCCGGGCAGGAGACCCAGCACCGCCCGAGCCCCGGTAGCAGCGGGGCCACGGCGGGCAATGGAGACCGACGACGACCAGATGACGACCACTGACACCGCAAGGAGGGCCACCCCCTGATGAGACCCACACCCCTGGCCGCACGGAAGGCGGGAGCGGCCCTGGCAGTACTGATGCTGTCAACCGCACTAGCAGCCTGCCAACCAGACGGCTCCACCGACGCCGCAACGCCCACCTCTGCACCCACAGCCACCGATCAGACCAGCGCCCCCACCAACGGCTCCACCACCAGCCCCACCAACGGCAGCACCACCAACGGCAGCACCACCGACGGCAGCTCCACCGACGCCGCCGCGACCACCTCTGCGCCTACGTCCGCCGACCAGACCAGCACCCCCACCAACGGTTCCACCTCCAACCCCACCGGGAGTTCCCAGGGTGATGCTCCCCGGGGGCTGGAGAGCTTCTACAACCAGACCATCAGCTGGCAGGACTGCTCGAATGAGACCACGACCTTCCAGTGCGGGACGGTGACCGTTCCCCTGGACTACGAGCACCCCGACGGTCAAACCATCACCATTGCTGTGAAGAAGCTTCCCGCCTTAGACGGCGACGCCGAGCACGGCTCCCTGTTCCTCAACCCCGGAGGCCCCGGCGGCAGCGGAATTGAGGTAGTGGAGTTCAGGGCGTCCATGTTCGAAGGGCTCCGGGGATCCTACGACATTATTGGATTCGACCCTCGCGGGGTCGGGCGGTCCACCCCGATCACCTGCTGGACCGATGACGAGATCAACCAGTACCTGGCGAATCCCAACGACGACGCCACCAATCCCACGGACCCGCTCAAGGGCGTCAAATCAAAGAACGTTGCGGCCCAGGACAAGATCGACCGGGGTGCGGTCAATGCTGCCAGGTGCGCCAAGCACTCCGAGGTCCCTGAACTGCTCGACCACGTCGGCACCCGCGACGTCGCCCGTGACCTGGACGTCCTGCGCGCCACCAACGGCAACGCGAGGCTGAACTACCTGGGCATGTCCTACGGGACCTATATCGGAGCCCTCTACGCCGACCTCTTCCCCGACCGTGTCGGACGCACAGTCCTGGACAGCGCCATGGACCCCGCGCAGCGTTGGGCCGATGGGGATGCCGAGATCACGGCTTTCACAGAAGGCGTCCTGCGTCAGTACGTCGAGCACTGCCGGGCACAGGATGGCTGCCCCCTGTCCGGTTCCACGGACGAGGCGGTCTCCCAGCTGGCCGCCTTCGTCGACGGCCTGGACAAGAACCCTCTGACCACCCCGGACTCCGACGCCACCATCAGCACCCGAGAGGCCACCGCCATCATCCAGCAGTACGCCGTTGAGAAACCGGACTGGGACGGACTGACCGCCATGCTCACTCCGGCGATGACCAACCACGACGGCACCCTCATGGTCAAAGCGATGCAGGGTTCGCCTGGACTGCCGCCGGAGATGACCGCCGAGGTTGCGGCCCGCCTCGCCAATGCCAGGGCCCTAAGCAATGCGGTCATCTGCAATGACTACCCGGATACGGGCGCCACCGCTTCCGACTGGGACGCGCAGGCAGCCGCCGAGAGGAAGGCCCACCCCTTCTTCGGCGGCATCTCGAACTCCTTGGAGGCCTACTGCCGAGGCTGGGGGCACCGGGGGAAGACCCCGCCCCAGGAGGCCCGTGCCGAGGGCTCCGCCCCGATCCTCGTCGTCGGTATCAAGGGAGACATCAAAACCCTCTACTCCTGGTCGCAGACTCTGGCCGGCCAGCTGGACAACAACCGCCTGCTCACCGTCGAGGGCTACGGTCACGTCGCCTTCAACGTGAACACCTGTGCCATCACGGCTATCACCGGCTTCCTGGTCAACGGGACCATGCCGGATGAGGGCACCACCTGCGCCGCCGACCCGCAGCCGGCCGCCAGCGAACCCCAACTCGTCGTCGGCGGAGCCGAGGACTGACAGACAGGAGCACGAAACCGGGGTCTTGGGACCACTCCCAACGAGTGGCCCCAAGACCCCGGCTGCTGTAACAGTCGCCTCGGGTGCGCCCAGGGACTCACGGACACACCCGAGATCTCACGAACTGCAGCAACAGTTAAACCTAACTCGGCCTTGCTGGGTAGCCCGGTTGGGTAGGTGATGCCTGTGTGCCGGGGAGCGCGCCCTGGCCGGGGGGCTGCTGCTGGTAGGGCTGCTGGGGCTGGAGCGGGACGCCCTGTGCAGGCGGGGTGGCTGGGAACTGCTGGTACGCCGGTGCGGCCGCCGCGTTGAACGACTGCTGCTTCAACGCCTCCAGGTACCTCCGCTCCCGGTTCTTCTTGTTGGAGTTGGTGATGAGGGCTACCACGCTGCCCCCGATTCCACCCAGGAGCACCAGGATGACGATCATCCATAAGCCGGATCCGGTATCCGCTTCGGCAGTGTCCTTACCGCGAGCCTTCTGGTTGTCGAAGGTGTCGAATGAGACCTTGTTCTTCTTGTCCCCCTCTATTCGTCCTCCGCCGGCGTCGGTGACCTTCCCGGGGAAGACGACCGAGAGTGCCTGGGAACCCGCCCCGTCGTTGGACTCCGAGTCCACACTGGTGTCGACGACGTACTCATCTCCGTCGTGGGTCACGTACTTGTTATCGGAGACCGGCACGGTGAGGACCGCTGTGCAGGTCGGGGTCCCACTTTCGGAGGAGAAGGTCACTGTCGGTGTCTTCTTGCCATCCACCGTGAAGTTCTCCTCGGTGCAGGAGTCCTTGAGCTTTTGCTCGGCGTCTGGTGGAGCGGTGCCCAAGAAGGTCGTTGTCACCTCATCATTGGAGCTGATGGCGATCTCGAAGGAGTCTTTCTCCTCGCCGGTGCCTGCCATCGGGGTGGCCGCATCCACCGGCGTCGCCGACCCGAGGAGGAGGGAGACGGCCAGACTGAGGATGCTGACGAGAACAGCTGCTGGGGTGCGCCGAAGGGGAGCGTGCTGCATGTGTCGCCTTAGAACTATGTGGGTTGGATGAGGGTGCCGACTCTGGTGCATCGTGCCCGTAACTGCTCCGAGTGTCTCATACTGCGGTGACGATGACGTGGCTCCGAAACCGAATGGTTCCGGAGCCACAACGTTCTGGAGAGGTGCGCCTCAGTAAGCGCTCTGTCCGGACTGGGGGCCGCCATAAGGAGGCTGGAGTGACTGGGTTGGGGGCGTCTGGGTCTGGGGTGTGCCATAGCCGGGTTGAGCCTGGGGGGCGCTGTAGGGCTGCTGGCCAGGCTGATCTTGGGGCATGCCGTAGCCGGGTTGAGCCTGGGGGGCGCTGTAGGGCTGCTGGCCGGGCTGATCTTGGGGCATGCCGTAGCCGGGTTGAGCCTGGGGGGCGCTGTAGGGCTGCTGGCCGGGCTGGGCCTGGGGCATGCCGTAGCCGGGCTGAGCTGGGAAGGCCTGGTTGGGATCGTAGCCCTGAGCGGGGGCCGCGTAGGGGGAGGGCTGGAGCTGGTTCTTCTTCTTCCTCTGGGTGATGACGATAGCGGCGACGACTCCACCGATCACGGCCACGGCGAGCACGCCGATGAGGATCCAGATCCACGTGGAGGCGGAGCTGTCCCGGCCCTTCACCTTGTGGTGCACGGAATCGGTGAAGGTGACTTTGTTGCCGTCGACCTTGCCTCCGTCTGCGTCGGTGACTTTACCGGGGAAGGTGATTGAGTAGTTGAGATCAACTCCGCTAGAGGCGTCGCCGCTCTTGTCGGATGTTAAACCGGATGTTAAATCGACGATGTACTCGTCGTTCTCATGCGTGATTACTCCATTAGATTCAGAGATCTTCCCTGATCCTTCGATGGTGCAACTGCGGGCGTTGCCTTCGTCCTTGAAGGTGTACTTGGCGTTCTTGTAGTAGTCGGAAATGTCTTTAAGCGCCTCAGCAGAACAGGCTTTTTCGGTGATGATCTTGACGCCGGTTGAGGAGTCGACTGTCTTCTCCTTCAAGGAGTATGTGTCGTTGGATTTAATGACCAGAGTGATATCTTTTTTGAGTTTAAGGTCCTGGTCAGCGTGAGGGGCGGCGTGCGCTGGGACGCCGGTCAGGGCCAGGGGGGCGGACAGGGCGAGGCAGACGAGGGCTGTCAGCACGTACAGGGGAACGGGTGTGCGGCGCGCGGCGGCAGTCTTCATGCGGACACAGTAACCGTTTTGTGGCCTGGCCGTCACCTGGGTGATATAGCGGATCGCTCTCCTGGAGGGATGTTGTAGCGGGGCTGGACGCCGGAGCCTTGTGCGACGTCGCTCATACCCGTCGGGCCTCGGTGGCCCGGGATGAGCGGGTCCGCTCCGGAGACGACGTCGATGGTGTTGCATCCGGTGGACTACTGCCGGCGTGCGCGTCGTCTGCGTGACCACCTCCATGCTGCGCGCCGCCGCAGGACGACCGTCGCCAGGATGCTCCCGAGCAGCGCCAGGGCGCCGGCCAACCAGGTGCTGGACCGACTCCATCGGGACACGCCCCGCGAGTTCTGGGCGTAGCCCGAGGCGCTGACACCCTTGGCGACGGCGTCGGGATCGTCCCAGGTGACCGTGGTGCCCGAGACCTTTCCCCCGCCGGACTGCGTTACTGCGCCGGGGAAAGTGACCGAGACCCTGGTGTCGACCACGCCCTTGAAGGACGTGCTGCTCGGCTGAGGGTCCCCCGAGCCTCCCGACGGAGCGGCAGACGCCTCCGGTGCAGCGCTTGCCGCGTCGTCGGCCCCACTGGTCTCCTGTGAGGGATCGGGTGAGAAGGGCTGGATCGTCACCCTGTAGACGTCGCCGTCGCGTACGACGATGGTGTTCGGCTCGGCCTGAGAGGCTTGGGGGATCTCGACCCCGTTGATGCTCACCTGACAGCCGAGCCCGTCGTCGCCGGTGATCGGCTCGGCCTTGATCGTGGTTCCCTCAGGTACGCCCAGGGCGGCCGGGTCGGAGTAGGCGGAGCAGTCGGGGGTCTTGCCCCGGGGGAAGACGGCGCCGGTCGTGTCCCGCATCTCCAGGGCGACGTCGTAGCTGCCCTGAGTGATCGTCATGTCCATGTGGGCGGTGCAGGCGCTCAGCGTCAGGCAGAAGGCGGCCACCAGGGCCGGGCGCGCCGGTGCGTGTAACCGGGAGCGTGTGCAGGAGCGCGTAGAACTGGATGCGGGAGACGGCGCGACGGACATGCGGGCACGCTACACGGTCGTACTTGACCTTCACTGAGGGCGGAATGGTGCTGTGTCAAAGGCATCAAAAGCCGTCATTCTCCCGAATGTGGCCGATCGCATGCGCGTGTGGCGGGGAGGAGAGGTCCCGTTGGGACCTTTGGCAATGTGACCGTGGGCGCCGGTTGGGGGAGTATTGCCCTCGACCAAGCGGGCCGGTAACGGCGCGCTCACCGGATCAACACCCCCAAGGAAGGGACTCGCATGACTGTGTCTGAGAAGGACGTCCGCGCTGCCGCGCCGGCTAACGCCCCTGAGGATGTCGTCGAATTCGTCACGCGCATCGCCGAGCTGGCCAAGCCCGAGAACGTCTACTTCGCGGACGGCTCGCAGGAGGAGTGGGACCGCCTGACCACGGAGATGGTCGAGTCGGGCGTGTTCACCCGCCTCAACCCTGACAAGCGCCCCAACTCCTTCCTCGCGCGTTCCCTGCCCAGTGACGTCGCCCGTGTGGAGTCCAGGACCTTCATCTGCTCCGAGAAGGAGGAGGACGCCGGCCCGACCAACAACTGGTACGACCCGGCCGAGATGAAGAAGATCCTCCACGAGAAGTTCGACGGCGCCATGCGCGGCCGGACCCTCTACGTGATCCCCTTCTCCATGGGCCCCCTGGGCGGCCCCATCTCCCAGCTCGGCATTGAGCTGACCGACTCCCCCTACGTGGTGGTCAACATGCGGATCATGACCCGCATGGGATCGGCCGCCATGGACCTCATCGCCGAGGGCCGCCCCTGGGTCCCGGCCGTCCACTCCGTCGGCGCCCCCCTGGCCGAGCACGAGAAGGACACCACCTGGCCCTGCAACGACGAGAAGTACATCACCCACTTCCCGGAGACCAACGAGATCTGGTCCTTCGGTTCCGGCTACGGCGGCAACGCGCTGCTGGGCAAGAAGTGCTACGCGCTGCGCATCGCCTCGACCATGGCCCGCCGCGACGGCTGGATGGCCGAGCACATGCTCATCCTGCGCCTGACCGACGAGAAGAGCGGCAAGCAGTACCACGTCACCGCCGCCTTCCCGAGCGCCTGCGGCAAGACCAACCTCGCCATGCTCCAGCCCACCATCCCGGGCTACAAGGTCGAGACCGTCGGTGACGACATCGCCTGGATGCGCCCCGGCCCCGACGGCCGCCTGCGCGCCATCAACCCCGAGGCCGGCTTCTTCGGCGTCGCCCCCGGCACCTCCTACGACACCAACCCGATGGCCATGGACACCATGAAGGCCAACACCATCTTCACCAACGTCGCCCTGACCGACGACGGTGACGTGTGGTGGGAGGGCATCGACGCCCCGATGCCGGAGCACCTCATCGACTGGCAGGGCAATGACTTCACCCCGGCCGACGCCGCCGAGGGCAAGAAGGCCGCTCACCCCAACAGCCGCTTCACCACCCCGGCCTCGCAGTGCCCGATCGTCTGCCCCGACTGGGAGGCCCCCGAGGGCGTGGCCATCGACGCGATCCTCTTCGGCGGCCGCCGTGCGACCAACGTGCCGCTGGTCGCCGAGCAGTACGAGAACGCTCACGGCGTGTTCATCGGCTCCTCCGTGGCCTCTGAGGTCACCGCTGCCGCCCTGGACGCCAAGGTCGGCTCCCTGCGCCACGATCCCATGGCCATGCTGCCCTTCTGCGGCTACCACATGGCCGACTACTGGTCCCACTGGCTGGAGATGCAGGAGAAGCTGGGTGACAAGTTCCCCAAGGTCTACCAGGTCAACTGGTTCCGCAAGGACGAGAACGGCAAGTTCATCTGGCCCGGCTACGGCGACAACTCCCGCGTGCTCGACTGGATCGTGCGCCGTGCCTCCGGCGAGGTCGAGGCGATCGACGGCGTCACCGGCCGCTACCCCAAGTTCGAGGACTTCAACCTCGAGGGTCTCGACCTGGGCGAGGAGGAGTGGGCCAAGATGTACGACATCGACCCCGAGGCCTGGGCCGCCGAGATGGACGACACCGAGGAGTACTACAAGCAGTTCGGTGACAAGCTGCCCGAGGCCATCAAGGAGCAGCTCGCCAAGTTCCGTGAGCGCATCGCCGAGGCCAAGAAGGCCTGATAGCGACTAAGGCCCTCCCTCCACGAAGGGTGCTGACGGGGGTCCCACCGGTGAACCGGTGGGACCCCCGTTCGTTCTTCGCTGCTATTGCTACGCGCTTTGAAAGAAATGGGACTGGTGCTCTGCCGCTACTGCACGAGGGTGGGGGTGCACTGGCCAAGGGGCGTGCATACTGCACGACATCTCGCACCTCGGGGAGTACACCCGATCCTCACCCAGTAGCCCCCGACCCTCGTGCAGTACACGGCAGACACCACCTGGAGGACTGAGGGCGGCCAAGACCGCCCCTTTGGCTCTGTCAACTTCGATTGGCCCCATGGTGACGGTCTGTTCTGGCCCCATGTCTACCCGGAGACCGGCTTGACCGAATCTTCACATTCCCTTGCCCCGACCTCGGTGTGGGGCTTCGAGGCTTGTGGCCATGACCTCGAACGAGAACTCTTCCCGTACCGTGCCGCTGGTTGCCCTGGGTGTCGGCACCATCGCAGCTGCCGCCCTGGCCCTGGCCGCCCCTGACCTGACCTCCGGGTCGGGGATGGAGGGCATGCCGATGACCCACTACATGGGGCTGTTGGCCGTGCGTCAGCCGTGGAACCTGCTGTTGTTCATGGCGCTTCCGGTCGTGCTGGCCGAGACGCTCGCGATCACCGAGTTGGTGATCCTGTTGGCTCGTCGGGGTGAGCGTCCGGCGCCGGGATGGGTGACGAAGGTGGGCCACTGGGCCGGGTTGCTGGCCGGGCCGGTGTGGGTGTTCATCGGCCTGCACCTGCTTATCACTGCCGTGGTTCCGCTGACGGTCAATGGTGGCTGGCGTGGCCCCGCGGACGTGATCGCTGTCCTGTCGTACCTGGCCGGTGGCGTGCCGATGCTGGTGATCAGCCTGCTGGAGGCCGAGCTCTTGGGCCGCGACGAGACCGGGCGCCTGCGCCTGCACGTGGCGATGGTGGCCGTGTTCCTGGTGGTGGCCCACGTCGCGATGATCTTCGGCATGCTCGACCCTGCCGTCATGGGCTATTCGCCGAAGGCGCCGGCCTCGGTGCAGCACGACATGGGCAGCATGTCCGGCATGAACCACGACATGGGTGGCATGACGGACATGGACCACTCGACGATGATGCCCAGCTCCGCCCCGTCGAATTGATCCCCGGCCGGGTCCGTGGTGAGGTGGTGTCATGAACAGCGCTTCTGTTGCGGTTGTACCGAGTGTCCTGGTCGTCGACGACGAGCCGGTGCTGTCGGGCACAGTGAAGAACTACCTCGAGCGGGCCGGCATGTCGGCCCAGACCTGCGGGGACGGGCTGGCCGCGCTTGACCTTGTCCGGGCCACGGCCCCCGACGTGGTGGTGCTGGACCTGGGCCTGCCGGGCATGGACGGGGTGGAGGTGTGCCGCCAGCTGCGCACCTTCAGCGACTGCTACGTGTTGATGCTCACGGCCCGCGCCGACGAGGTCGACAAGCTGATCGGGTTGTCGGTCGGCGCGGACGACTACATGACCAAACCGTTCAGCCCGCGTGAGCTGGTGGCTCGCATCCAGGTGCTGCTGAGACGCCCCCGCGCCGGAAGTACGGGCGCCACGGCCGCGGTGGTGCACCGCATCGGCGCCCTCACCCTGGACCCGTCGTCGCGTCGGGTGGAGCTCGACGCGTCACCGGTGGAGCTGACCCGTACCGAGTTCGACCTGTTGCAGGCCCTGGCGGAACACCCCGGCTGGGTGCTGAACCGCCGCCAGCTCACCGACGCCGTGTGGGGCGAGGACTGGGTCGGCGACGACCACCTGGTCGACGTGCACATCGCGCACCTGCGCAAGAAGCTCGGTGACGACCCCTCCCAGCCCCGGTTCGTGCAGACGGTGCGCGGCGTCGGCTACCGGATGGGCCAAGGGCAGTGATGCCGCGCAACCCGCGCGGCAGTTGGGGACGCCGACTGCTGTGGACCCAGATGGCCGTGGGTGGGGGGGGGGAGGCCACCACCCGGCTCTGAGGACCTCAGTTGAGCCCGGCCTGGTTGGGGTTGGCCATGTATGGAGCGGGCCCCCC
>NZ_CAUROW010000011.1:0-65185 GCF_963526355.1 uncultured Actinomyces sp.
CGCGCCGCCGGGAACGACCCCGCGACGCCGAGTACGACCGCGCAGGACCCCGAGACGCCGAACCACCGGCACCCGCTCACCCCGACCACGCCCTCACACACGAAGAACCTCAAAACAGAGCGGCGGATGCCCGCCACACTTCCGCGTGGCGGGCATCCGCCGCCGGTCCGATCGCGCAGGATCCGACGCGTGCGTCCGACGTCTATCCGGCGACTAGGGAACGACGACGAGGACGTCGCACTTCGACTTGCGGAGCACCTGGACGGAGACGGCTCCGAAGATGCGGCCGAACAGCGAATCGACGCCTTTGGATCCGACGATGACGAGGTCCGCCTCGGTCTCCAAGGTGACGAGGGTGACGGCATCGACCGCCGTGCCCTCGACGACGACGCCCTGGGCGAGGGCGACGCCGCGCTCAACGGCGGTATCACGCGCCTTCTCGACGACGGCGTAGGCCTGGTCCTCGGTGAGCCGAGCCTCGACGACCCGCACATCGGCGACGGGGGCGAACTCGTTGATGCGAGCCTTGTCCCGCGCCGAGACGGGGTCGAAGCTGGCGACGAGGAGAAGAGCGGCGTCGCACAGGCGAGCCATCTCGCAGGCGCGATCGATGACGTGGGTGTTCGCCTCGACATCGCCGACTCCGGCGACAATGGTGGTATAGGTCACGGATGACATCCTTTCGTGGGGCACCCGGTCAGGCCACGGCAGTCTCAGTTGCGGACACGGCGGCGGCGCGCACCCGCGGGTCCGCGTCCTTGACGGTGTCGATCCACTCGATGAGCAGACCGGCGATGATGAGGAAGACTGCGACGAAGAGCAGGGCGTTAACCGGGTGATCGCCGAGCAGGTGCTTGTAAATGGGACCGAAGGTGAGGGTCTGGATGAACTGGGGGATGACGATCATCATATTGATAACGCCCATGTAGACGCCTCGGCGCTCCTTGCGGATCATCTCAATGGCCATGATGTAGGGTACGCCCGTAATAGAAGCCCAGGCCACACCAATGCCGATCATGGGCAGGTAGAGGACCGCGGTGTGGCCGGGGCTGCCGATGCGGGTGAGCAGGACCAGGCAGACGGCGGCGAGGCACAGCGCCGCGGTGTGGACGTGCTTGGGGCCGATGCGGTTGGCCAGTCGCGCCAGGAAGAGGGCGACGACCGTGCAGGAGACGTAGTAGACGACCATGAGCCCGGTGGCGAAGCCGGAGGCGTTGTTGAAGGCCTCGGTCTTGGCGTACCCCGGGTCGGACAGGTTCACGCCGAAGTAGGTGACGGCGCACATGAGGCCCAGGTACTGCCAGAAGACGTTCATGGCGTACCACTGGAAGAGGTAGACCAGGGCCATCTTCTTCAGGCCGCGGGGCATCTCGACGATGGCGACGCCGATGTCCTTGACGAAGCCGAAGGGGCCCTCCTCCCGCTTCTTGCGCTCGAGCTCGACCAAGCCCTCCGGCGTGGGCGGCAGCTCCTTGGTGGAGAGCACCGAGATGAGCACCGAGCCGATGGAGCACACCGAGCCCACCATGAAGGCGCCGAAGACCCAGTAGGGGATGCCGGCGGCGGTGGCGCCCGCCAGGGTCTTCTCCAGAACGACGAGGGTCCCGGCGGCCAGGGCCGAGCCGGCGCCGATGAACAGGGACTGGGCGAGGAAGCCCTTGGCGAGCTGCTTGGAGGGCAGGAGGTCGCCGATGAAGGCCCGGTAGGGCTCCATGGCCGTGTTGTTCGAGACGTCCAGCAGCCACAGGCACAGCACCGCCATCCACACGGCGGTGACGAAGGGCATGAGGAACAGGAACACGGAGCAGCCGACGGCCCCGATCAGGAAGAAGGGCTTACGGCGTCCCCACTTCTCGCTCCAGGTCCGGTCCGAGAGCGCCCCGATGAGCGGTTGGATGAGCAGGCCGGTGACGGGTCCGGCCAGATTGAGGATGGGGATCTCGTCAGCGGAAGCCCCGAGGAACTGGTAAATGGGCGACATGGCGTTCTGCTGCATGCCGAAGGAGTACTGGATGCCGAAGAATCCGACGTTCATCAGCAGGATCTGAGCAGTGCTCATCATGGGCTTGTGCGCGATGTCCGCCGCGCTATTCTGGGAAGTCTGTGCCATAGGTCATCCTTGTCCTGGGCCCTGTGGAACTCTGTCGACGCCGCCCGAGACGGACGCCGCGCTTCCTGCCCGAGAGAACGCTGTACGGGACGGCGGGGATCTCAGGAAGTCAAGCAGGTCAATGATCCACCCAACATGACTAACGTTTGACAGGTCTTTAGTCGCATTATCGGATCTCGCACAAGCCGGACCGGGTCATGACTCAGGCACGCAGAGCGATCATCCCACGATGCGCGCTGAGGGGCAACTCCAGAGCCAGCGCCTCACCGTCCGGGTCCCCGGTGGGCCCCGGTGACCTGAGGCCCGCCGGGAGACGCACGGTGCCGCCTCCCTCCTCGCCGAGCGCGACGGCGGCCACTCCGCCCTCGAACTCGCGCACCCAGGCGCCCGAGGTCCTCCGGGGCCGTCCCAGCGGGCGCCCCAGGTCGGCGTCGAGGGCGGGGAACCAGGGAGTGCGCGAGTAGTCGTCGTGACCGGTGGCCGTGTAGGCGCCCTCCCCTCCCCCGAAGACCCAGAAGGCCGCCAGCCCGTAGAGGCCGGGGGACGTGCGGGCACCGGACATGGAGCCGCCGCCCCCGCCGTCGGGCGTGCGCACGATGGACAGGCCCGGCCCTCGCAGCTCGTGAATCTGGGCCAGGGCCGTGGCCTCATCGAAGAGGTGATGGTCCCCCCAGCCCAGCCAGCACTCGTCGAAGCCACCACCCCAGGCCGAGTGGCGCTCCCAGCGGCCGGGTTCCCGGCGGGCCTCGGCCACGTTCGGGATGAGGATCTTGCCGACGCCGTTGAGGCCGGCACCGGCCTGGTCCACGAAGATGTTCAGCTCGGCGCGCAGGGCGGCGGTGTCGGCGATTCCGTCCAGGGGGAGGTCCAGGCCGTAGTAGTCGTCGAAGACGTCGTTGTCCGCCATGACGCCGTCGAAGGCGGTCTCAGCGGTGGCCTGGCAGACCTCCTCCACCCAGCGGGCGCGGTAGTCGGGGTCCCACACACGGGCCTGGAAGTGGCCGGGGTAGGTGTTCCACTCGACCAGGTCGCCGTTGTCACGCCTGGCGAGCCAACCGCGGCGGAGGGCCTCGCGGTAGGACAGCCCGGAGGCGCGCATGGAGTCCGGCTCGAAGTCTCGCGTGGAGGACAGGCACCGGTAGGCCAGGACCGTCATGTCCGGTCGCGCCTCCTTGAGGCGGGCTGCTGCCTCGGTCTCCCAGGGCTGGAGGATCGCGGCCCGGTAGTGGGCGATCGCGAAGTCCAGCTCCCCGGGCTCGAGCGGGTTTCCGTAACGGATCCAGGCGCCGACGCCGCCGGTGCTGCTCCTCATGCTCCTCCTCGGTCGGCGCGGGTACCGGTCTGCTCGCCGGCACCGCCCTGACGGTAGATCTTGTTGTAGGAGGCGTTGACCTTGACCAGGTCGTAGGCCGCCTCCACGCGGCCGCGGGCGTTGAGGCTCAGACGCTCGTAGAGATCGACGTCGCTGATGATCTCCTGGACCTTATCCGCCATGATGGCGGGTTCACCGGGCTCGATGATGATGCCGCAGGGGTCCCAGGTCTGCCCATCGTCGGCGACGATCAGATCCTCGACGACGGAGCGCACGGCGCCGACGTCGGTGCTCACCGTGGGGATGCCGGCCCCCATGGTCTCCAGGGAGACCACCGGCAGGCCCTCGTTGTAGCTGGGTAGGACGAACAGGTCGAACTCGGGCAGGAGCTCACGGACCTTGACGGTACCGCGGATGGTGATGACGCTCTCCAGACCCTGCTCGACGATGCGGGTCAGGCACTGCTCGAAGTAGGAGGGCATGTGCTCGGTGGGACCGCACACATCCAGGTGGATGTTCAGTCCCCGGTCCACCATGAGGCGCACCGAGTCGATCATGTCCAGCAGCCCCTTGATGGGAACGACGCGGGCGATGTAGACGAGCTTCCACAAGTGCCTGTCCGCGCCCTCCTTCTTGATCTCCTCAATGGCGGCCAGGCGGGCGGCGTAGGAGGCGTCGAACTCCTCGGTGACGATGCCGTTGGGGATGACGATGGCCCGCCCGGCGTCACCGCCGAGCTCAGTGGCCTCCGTGATGGCCCGCGGGTAAAGGTAGGTCGAGGCGTAGGCGTAGGGGTAGCACAGGCGCCCCATCTCCAGCCACCAGGCCATCCACATGCGCTCGCGCCCGGTGACGTCGAAGGTGCGGTAGTCGGAGAGTGTGACGTTGAGATCCAGCCTGCGTTCCAGGAGCGTGTTGACGGTGTCGCGCACGTAGAGGTTGTGCTCGGTCAGCAGCACCCGGGTACCGTGCTCGCGGGCGGCATTGACTCCCAGGAGCATGGCGTAGCCGGTGGTGTGGGCGTGGTAGACCGAGGCGCGCGGGACCGGCTCGGCCAGGACCGCGTAGGCAAGGGAGAAGAAGTCGCGCAGGCACCAGAAGACGTCGGTCATCGACATCCCCAGGTCCGGCATCATGTCGTGGTAGGCCTCCATGAACTCACGCGTCCCCAGGATCGCCCAGACCGGGTAGCGACGTGAGGCGCTCAGACCCTCGCCGATGATCTCCCACAGCGGCTCGGTGCGACCTTCCTGGGCCAGGGCGAGCAGGGCGCCCAGGATGCGTCGGGACAGCTCACGGCGCTGACGACTGTTCATGCGCAGGTCGCGGGGGCGGGCACGCAGGAAGTCATCCTGGTGCTCCTCCATGGACAGGTAGAGGACCCTGACCCAGGCGACATTGTCCGGCATGCCGTAGAGGTCCTTCAGCGGCGAGCGGGAGTCCCAGGTGATATGGATGATCCCGAAGGTGAGGTCGGGGTTTCCGGTGATGATGTCGTGGACCACCGCGGAGACACCACCCTTGAGGTAGGGGTAGGTCGACTCCATGACGATGGCGACGTCGACGTCGACGTACACGCCGTCCTCGGGGACACCGTCGGGTAGTACCTGGTCGTCGGGCTCCGGATCGGGGTCCTCGGGGAGCTGAACGAGCTCGGCCGCGCCGGCGGGAGACTCCCCGGTGTCGGGCTCCGGCTCAGCGGCCTGCTGGGACAAGGGCGACGCAGCGGCGTCGGAGGCGGCCGAGGCCACCGCCTCCCAGACGATGGCGGCGGGAATCACAGGTTCCGGGGAGTCTGCACCACCGAGGCCCGGGGAGGCGGAGGCACGCCCCTGCGGAGCCAGTACCACCTCCCGGAAGGGAGCGACCGGCTCCGTGTCGGGCGGCGGGGGGCTCAGGCCGGTCTCCGGGGCAAGATCCGCAGCCGTGCCAGAAACGGTGTCCGTCTCCGCGGCAACCGTTGATGACGGCGGGACGATGCCGTGGACCGACTCGGGGGGCATCGACTCCGCGGGCACGGCGTCCGGCGAGCCCGTCGGATCCGCCGACGACGCAGAAACAGCGAGACCCCTGGTCTTAGCCGTCGGCGCCGCCTCCGGCGGGGATGCCGATGGGGATGCGGAGCGGACGATCCCGACGATCGACGAGTCCAGGGCCTTGCCGCCCTCAGCCGGAGCCAACGGCTCCTGAGAACGGGGGCGCGGCTGGACCACGCCGTATCCTGCAGGGGCAGGACGCTGGACCACACCGTAGATCGGTGCGGGCGAAACCTCGGGGGTGGGCGCCGACTCCCCCGCGGGGCGAGTGATGCCAGAGGCCGCCCGCCCCGTGGACTCAGACCCGACGGCTTCGGCCGTACCTGATGTGCCGGGAGCGGCCGAGGCGCTGTGCGCACTGTCAGCACTGGGATCCGACGGACTGCTCGGAGTAGTGGACCCACCGGTGGTGACCACGACGCCGTAGCCGTCGGGACCGACCTTGACTATGACGCCGGTCTCCTGGCCCCTGTCGCCGATGCCCGGTGCGTCGTCGGGACTGGGCATGGGGGCATAGCCCCCGGCTGGGGCCGAGTAGCGTAACGGCAGGCTTTCCAGCCGGGCGCGGAAGGACGACGAGCTCACCAGGACATGGCCTTTCCCCAGAAGAAGGAGTACTCCGGCGCGGCCCACCGTTTGCGGTAGAGCAACAGTCCCAGAGCGCACAGCGCGAGGTCCACGCCGGCCAGTGGCAGGTAGGCGCCTGTACTGGCCACGCGCAGCAGCACGGCTGCAGCGATGGCCACGTGGACGCCGGACAGGAGCAGGGCGGCGGTCGAGTCGCCGATGTGGTCGATCTCGTAGCTCAGAAGCGTCAGCACCGTGAACAGGGTCGAGGAGCCGCACACCTCAAGAACTGTGAGAACCCGCTCCGGGGCGATGAGCGCCATGGAACAGATGACAACGATGACGCCGCCGATGCCTACGACGCAGGCACGGATGAGGCTCGCGTCCAGCAGCCTCCGCAGAATGCGCCCGCGGTCACGCAGGCTGGCCATGCCCTCACGCTTGAGGACCGTCTGGAACATGGCGATCTCGGTGTTGACGCGCGGTGCGGTGACTGCGAAGTAGTAGCAGTAGGCGACGACAGCGGGCTGGAGACACAGGTAGACCAGCGCCACATCGAAGTCGCGACCGGCGCCCAGGAAGAGGAAGTACTTGTCCGACCACAGCACTCCCCCCAAGACCGCCCCCCGAAGCATGTCCTGCACGAGGATGCCGGTGGAGACCGAGCGGGGACGCAGGACCTTACCCAGTGGCCGTCCCATGAACAGCACCTGGCTGAGGGCCCCCAGCAGCGGCGGCAAGTACCACCAGGTGGGCTCAACGACGAGTGCGACGGCGTAGAAGAGCCACCCCACCGACCACAGACGGCGCCGGCCTGAGACGTCGGCGACAATGAGTGACTGGACGAAGACGACGTGCAGAAGCAGCAGCGTCGTGTGCACACCAATGACGTGCGGGTTCCAGCCAGTCACGGCCGCCACGATGAGAACCTCCAGGGCAGTGGGGACGAGTGCCCACAGGAACAGGGCCGGCCAGATGGAGCAGTAGCGCTCCAGGACCGCCCGCGGTCCATGCCCGATCGAGTCACCCAGGAGGCGGTAGACAGGAGTGCCGATGATCTGGCTGAGCCAGGGCACCGCCACCGACACGCTCAGGACGATGACCGGCAGGCCGGTGCCGTCTATCGTGCTGGCGGCCATCTTCTGGGAGACGAAGGGGAAGCTCAGTCCCAGCAGGATCGCGGGAGACATGCCCAAGAGCATCGCGGCACCCCAGTGCAGGCGCGCCCTGGGGGCGATACCACCACGCTTGAGCGCCCTGGTAGGGGGTGCTGTGACGAGGCCCAGGGTGAGGATCGCAGCAACGACAAGGACGCCGACCGTTCCCACCATCGGCCAGGCGCCCCAGGCCAGCACCGCCGTGATGACACCGACGACGCTCAAGGCCACAGCAGTATTGGCTGTCCGCAGGCGCGGGAAACGGTGCTGATGAAAATGTCGCGGTTCGTAGCGGAGTTGTGTCATGGGAGTAGTGGCACCAAGGATGCGAGAGCGCGGGCGATCAGAACCGGACGTTCAGTACCGTGGGCGAGAAACGCAACGGCAACTCGAACGAGGACGAGCGGGTACAGAGAGGTACGGACGAGTACGGGCGGAGACGGTTGAGAAAGTCCACGTTGTGCGTAGAGTGACGACACCGATAACCCCTGTCCGAGGACGATTTTCGCCGGAGCATCACCCCACTGTATCGGGCGGACGATGGACATGAGACGATCAAACCAAACTCTCAGTCAGTTCTTCTGCATCACTCAGGTTTTATTGACTCTTCGGTGCGTGCTCCACCACACTCACGCCCCCTCAGCCTGCAAGCACTCACAGGATGACGCACTGACTCGTAAGAGGATGTCTCACAGCACATGACCGCTGTCAGAAAAAGCAGCCTTGAAGCAACTCTGCGCCATCCTCCCCACTGCAGTTGGCACCGAGGTGGAAGCATTGGCGAAAGGATGTACGGCGATGGGCCGCAACCCAGTGAGGGTTGCGGCCCATCGCATTGAACTGACGGGGGACTCGAAGCCCCGTCCCCATCAACACATCTGCTCAGCGCCCCGGCTCAGCGGCCGGCGAGGCGCCGCCGCTACGACCGACCGGCGTCGAGGGAATGCTCAACGGGGAGGAAGTGCCTCTCCTGGCACCGGCTGCCGCCTCCGCGGCCTCGCGCAGCGCGGCCACCTCGGCCTCGCCCTGCTCCCAGGGCTCACCGCGGAAGACGAACTCACCCAGGATGGACTCGCCCTCAGCATCAACGATGACCTTCTGGCCCCGCTCGATCTCCCCGAAGAGGATCTTCTCGCTCAAGGCATCCTCGATGTCGCGCTGGATGGCGCGACGCAGCGGGCGGGCACCGAGCACCGGGTCGAAACCGCGCTCGGCCAAGAGGTCCTTGGCTGCGTCGGTCAGCTCGATGGTCATCTGCTGCTCGGCCAGGCGCTTATCGAGGCGCACGATCATCAGGTCGACGATCTGGCGCACCTCCTCCTTGGTCAGCTGCGGGAAGACGATGAGATCGTCGACGCGGTTGAGGAACTCGGGCCGGAACTGCTGCTTGAGCTCGCGGTTGACGTGGGACTTCATCTCCTCGTAATCCATGGCGCCTGACTCGGTGGACTGGAAGCCGGTGGCCACTGACTTACCGATGTCCTTGGAGCCGAGGTTGGTCGTCATGATGATGACGGTGTTCTTGAAGTCGACCACGCGGCCCTGGGCGTCGGAGAGGTGCCCGTCCTCCAGGATCTGCAGCAGCGAGTTGAAGATGTCCGGGTGGGCCTTCTCGACCTCGTCGAACAGGACCACGGAGAAGGGCCGGCGGCGCACCTTCTCGGTGAGCTGGCCGCCCTCGTCGTAGCCGACGTAGCCGGGAGGGGCGCCGAAGAGTCGCGAGACCGTGTGCTTCTCGGCGAACTCGGACATGTCGAGCTGGATGAGGGCGTCCTCGTCGTCGAACAGGAACTCCGCCAGGGCCTTGGCCAGCTCGGTCTTTCCGACGCCGGTGGGGCCGGCGAAGATGAAGGAGCCGCCGGGGCGCTTGGGGTCCTTCAGACCGGCGCGGGTGCGACGGATCGACTTCGACAGTGCCTCGATGGCCTTGTTCTGGCCGATGATGCGCTTGTGGAGCTCGGACTCCATGTTGAGGAGCTTGGCGGACTCGGCCTCGGTCAGCTTGACCACCGGGATGCCGGTGGACATGGCCAGGACCTCGGCGATGAGCGCCTCGTCGACCTCGGCGACCTGGTCGAGGTCGCCGGACTTCCAGGCCTTCTCCTTGGCGGCGCGCTCATCGGCCAGGCGGCGCTCGTCGTCGCGCAGGGAGGCGGCGCGCTCGAAGTCCTGGTCGTCGATCGCGGACTCCTTCTCCCGCTTGACCTCGGCGATCTTCTCATCGATCTCGCGCAACTCGGGCGGGGCGGTCATGCGGCGGATGCGCAGGCGGGCGCCGGCCTCGTCGACCAGGTCGATGGCCTTGTCCGGCAGGAAGCGGTCGTTGATGTAGCGGTCGGCGAGCTTAGCCGCGGCCTCGATGGCCTCGTCAGTGATGACGATGCGGTGGAAGGCCTCGTAACGGTCGCGCAGGCCGGTGAGGATCCCGATGGTCTCCTCGATGCTGGGCTGATCGACGGTCACCGGCTGGAAGCGGCGCTCCAGGGCGGCATCCTTCTCGATCTTGCGGTACTCGTCCAGGGTGGTGGCCCCGATGGTCTGAAGCTCGCCACGGGCCAGCATGGGCTTGAGGATGGAGGCGGCGTCAACGGCACCCTCGGCGGCTCCGGCCCCGACGAGCGTGTGGATCTCGTCGATGAACAGGACGATGTCACCGCGGGTGCGCACCTCCTTGAGGACCTTCTTGAGGCGCTCCTCGAAGTCACCGCGGTAACGCGAGCCGGCCACGAGTGAGCCCATGTCCAGGGAGTAGAGCTGCTTGTCGCGCAGGGTCTCGGGGACGTCGCCGTGGACGATGGCCTGGCTCAGGCCCTCGACGACGGCGGTCTTGCCCACGCCAGGTTCCCCGATGAGGACGGGGTTGTTCTTGGTGCGCCGGGAGAGGATCTGCATGACCCGCTCCATCTCCCTCTTACGGCCGATGACCGGGTCGAGCTTGCCCTCGCGGGCGGCGGCGGTCAGGTTGCGGCCGAACTGGTCCAGGATGGCGCTGCCGGACGGCGTGCCCTCCTTGGAGGGGCCGCCGGCGTTGACAGTCTCCTTGCCCTCGTAGCCCGAGAGCATCTGCATGACGGTCTGACGCACGCTGGACAGGTCGCCGCCGAGGTTGGTCAGGACCTGGGCGGCAACACCCTCGCCCTCGCGCAGGAGACCCAGCAGCAGGTGCTCGGTGCCGATGTAGTTGTGGCCCAGCTGGAGGGCCTCGCGCATGGAGAGCTCGAAGACCTTCTTACCGCGTGGAGTGAAGGGGATGTGCCCGGTAGGGGCCGACTGGCCCTCGCCGATGATCTCGATGACCTGACTGCGCACGGCATCCAGGGAGATGTCCATGGACTCCAGCGCCTTGGCGGCGACCCCCTCGCCCTCGTGAATGAGGCCGAGGAGGAGGTGCTCGGTGCCGATGTAGTTGTGGTTCAAGGCCCGCGCCTCGTCCTGCGCGAGCACGACGACACGGCGGGCGCGGTCAGTAAAGCGTTCAAACATCAGTAGTTCCTCCTCGGCACGCACCCGGAGCGGTACCGCTCGTCCGGTGGTGACGAGGGATGTCGCGGCGCCGTGGAGAGATGGCGCCGGGGCACGTGCTGACAAGGCTAACCAGCCGGGTGCCCCGGCCATGCCCCTGTTCGCGGTAGGCGTGAGTCAGGCTTGAGCCGGGTCGGCTCAGGCCTGGTCACGCCTGCGCAGGCCCCGCATCACCCACCCCGGGTCATGAACCTGGCGACAGGGCGCACCGCCCGCACCACCGCCGTCGCGCCCCGGTGGGACGGGTAGCACTCCCGGATCCGCAAACGGCAGTGACTGGAGCCGTCATCATCTGCCCCGCTCCTCACCCCTACCAGCCGCGGTCGTGGAGTGGGTCGCGAGTGCGCACCCTCTACCCCTCGAACGGGAGGCATAAGGCGCGAACCGGCGAGCGACGGCAGGGGCGACATGGGCAAGGCGCGCCGATGCGGCTCAGTCCAGCTCGAGCAGGCCGCGACGCAGTGCCTCGGTGACGGCGGCAGTGCGCGAGTCGACACCAAGCTTGGAGTAGGCGCGCAGCAGGTGGGTCTTGACAGTCGCCTCAGTGATGTAGAGCTCGGCCCCGATCCGGCTGTTGGACAGTCCGTGCGAGGCCGCCTGGAGGACCTGCCGCTCGCGCGGGGAAAGGGTCACAGGTGTCTCCCCCTGGCGGCAGGATCCGACTATGCCTCCCCCGACCCCTCGCGCCACTCCCAAGAGCCGAGTCGACACGGTGGGGCTCAGAACACTGCGCCCCGCCGCGGCAGAGAGCACTGCGGCGCGGATGTCCTCGCGCGGGGAGTCTTTGAGAAGGTAGCCGATGGCGCCGGCCTCGACGGCGCGCAGGATGTCCCCATCGGTGTCGTAGGTCGTCAGAACCACAACGCGAGGCGCACCGGGGCGTGAGGAGATCCAACGAGTCGCCTCAACACCGTCGACTCCGGGCATGCGAAGGTCCATGAGCACCACGTCGGGGACGAGCTCAGTGGTCATGGAGATGGCCTCGGCGCCGTCGGCGGCCTGGCCCACCATCTGGATGTTCCGCTCACCGGAGAGCATCCCAACGATCCCGGAGCGCACCACCGGGTGGTCATCAACCACCAGGAGGCGAACCCGGCGGACGCTCGGGCGCAATGGCGGGCAAGGAGACGGACGATGAAGACCCGGAGGGCTCACTGCGGATGGGACGGCGCTGTTCACAGAGGCATTCTGGCTTCGACCACGGTTCCGACACGCCCGTATTCGTCAGGTTCCTGACGCGGATCGACGGTCAGCGTGCCACCGAGGGCCTCCACACGCGCCCGCATCCCGGTCAACCCCATTCCCTCCGGCGCCGCACCCGCGCCGACGCCGTCGTCGGCGACAGTGACGACCAGCTCGTTTCCCGCAGGGAACTGGAAGACGACGATGTCGACGTGCCTGGCGCGGGCATGGCGCACGATGTTGCTCATGGCCTCCTGAACGATGCGCAGGACTGTCACCTGCAGCGCGGCGACCATCATGACCGGCAGGTCCAGGGACAAGGAGATGTCCAACCCGTGTTGCTCCCGGGACTGGGCCAGACGACGCAACGCGACCTCCAGGCCGTCATCACGCAGGACACCGGGGGCCTCACCGGCCACCAGGGCCCGAGCCTCGGCCAGGTTGTCGCGGGCCACCGCCTCGATCTCGGCGAGCCGCCCGCGCAGAACCCGGGCCTCAGGGGAACCAGCACCCGGGAGATCGGCAAGAGCCGTCTGAGCGAGGGTGACCACGGAGATGAATCCCTGCGCCAAGGTGTCATGCACCTCGCGTGCCCAGTGCTCGCGCTCGGCGGCGATCCCCGCGGCGCGCTCGGCAGCGGCCAGCTCGCCCTGCGCACGGGCCAGGGCCGCGAACGCCTCTTCCTTGTCGGCCAGGGCATGGATGGCCTCGAAGCGGACGGTGTGGACCCAGGAGGCCCATGTTCCCGTCACCAGGGTGATGACGACCATGGTGAGGGCGTTGACCCACCAAACCTCATTGCCTTGGACATACTCGACGGCAGCGAAACCCAATCCGAAGACGACGTGCGCTACGACAGCGGTCCACCACCTGGTGTAGACCCACCAGATCATCGGCAGGATGATGAAGAATCCCACCAAGGCCAGCTCGGTGTAGTAGAGCAGTGCCAGGTCGGCGACCGCCAGCGTCCAGGTCAGAACGCACCAGACCCACCGGGGTAGATCGGCGTTGGCCAACGGGGGGTACACGCCTGTGGGGTGGTCTGTGCCCTCACAGACGAAACGCACCACCCAACGCAGGTCGCGAGGCTGGGCCACCAGCGACTGCGCCTCGTGAGTCATCTATCCACTGTATCGCGGCGGGAGACGACAACCGCCGCGACAACCCCGCCCACGAGCCAGGCGGCCACAACGGCCAGGCCCTTACCGGTCTCCCAGCCCCCGGTGGGTTCTACGGCGGCCGCGGAGGCGGGCAGGAAGGCCTCGCGCATGAGCTCGGCCGACCAGCGCACTGGCAGGACCGAGAAACCGTGGACCATCCAGCCCGGCAGCTGGGACAGGGGCAGGAAGAGACCGGAGACGAACTGGAGGATGATGATGATCGGCGTGAGGATGCCGGAGGCGGCGCGCGAGGAGGGGCAGGAGCGGCCGATGGCCAGGCCCAGGGCCGTGCAGACGCCGACCGTGAGCACCAGGGTCAGCGCGGCCAGCCCCCAGGAGCCGGCCGCGGCAGGCAGGCTCAGCCCCAGGGCGAGGCTGCCGCTGATGATAAGCACGACGATGTTGAGCACGGACACGGCGACGTTGGCCAGGCACTTGGCGGCCACGTAGGCCCAGGCCGGTACGGGCAGGACGGCCAGACGCTTGAGCTCTCCGTTCTCACGCTCGGCGGCCACGGAGATGGCCAGGATCTGCGTGCAGTTCATGAGCACCCCCATGGTGATCATGGCCGGCAGCATGTACTCGCCCATGGTGATGCCCCCGCTCATCTCCCCAGGGAAAACGGCGTTGAACAGGATGAGCATGAACAGGGGGTAGAAGAGCCCCATGATGAAGGCCATGGGCTCACGTATGAAACCGACCAGGCTCTTCCAGGTCAGGGTCAGGACGGCGGCCGATGCGCTGCCGGGGTGCTGGACCGTCCGGGCCCCCCGGGCGGCGGAGGTGTGCGGGTTGAGGGTGGCGGTAGTCATGAAGGCTCCTCATGTCAGAGGCTGGTGGACGGTTCAGGCGGTGTGGTGGTGGGAGACGAGCTCGAGGTAGTGGTCCTCGAGGCTCGGGGTGTGAACCCGCAGTCCGGGGATCTCGCCATCGGGACCGGTCACTCGGTCCATGAGGCCTCGAATGACGGCGGTGGGCGCGGTGGTGGGCTCGGTGCGCTCAACACCGTTCTCGATCCAGCTGACGGTGCACTGGCTGCCGGCCTGGCGTGCGAGAGCCTCAGGCGTGCCGTACTCGACGACGCGTCCTCCCAGGATGATGGCGACCTGGTCAGCCAGCTGGGCGGCCTCGTCGAGGTAGTGGGTGGTCAGCAGGACGGTGGTGCCGTCGGTGCGCAGGTCCTTGACCAGATCCCAGAAGACATGACGGGCCTCGGGATCGAAACCGGTGGTGGGCTCGTCGAGGAACAGCAGCTCAGGGCGGCCGATGATGGCCAGGGCGACGTCGAGACGGCGGCGGCGGCCTCCGGACAGGCGCGCTGCGCGGGTGCGGGCGTCATCGGAGAGTCCCACGCGGTCGATGGTCTTTGCGACGTCGGCCGGGTGTGAGAAGAATCGGGCCACATGCCCCACCGCCTCAGTGACAGTGAGGTCCTTGAAGTCGGCGGAGGTCTGGGAGACGACGCCGATGCGTGCGCGCCACGCGCGGGAGGCCCTCCCGGGGTCCTCCCCCAGAATGGAGACGGTGCCGCCGTCGCGGTGGCGCAGGCCCTGGAGGATCTCCACGGTGGTGGTCTTGCCGGCGCCGTTAGGCCCCAGGAGGGATAGGACGGTACCGGCTGGGACGGTGAGGTCCAGACCTTGCAGGACCTGTTTGTTCCCGTACGACTTGGTCAGGGCGCTTATCTGGACGGCGGGGAGCTGCGACATGGCTCTAGTTTGTGAGCCGGTTCGCGAAGCTGGTAGCGACCAATCGGGTCACCGGGCTGTCCACCGTTCGGATGACATGCATATTCCAGCACAAACAAGGCTAACGAGAACTCCGTGCCAAGAGCCCGGAGAAACCGGTAAGCAGCACCTGCCGAAGGCTCATGATGCAGCAGTGCGCTGGATACCCTCACCGGGGCCGGCGCAGCCTCGTGCGGCGCGCCGCCGTCCGGCACACCTCCACCAGGACGTCGATGGCCAGCGGCCGGGGCCTCTCGGCGCGGGCAACGACCTCGACCCGCCGGCGGTTGCGTGCCAGCGGGAGCACCCGAACCCCCTTGTGCCGGTAGGCACTCAACGCCATCCCGGGTAGCAGGGCCGCCCCCACCCCAGCAGCCACGAGCGCCTGCGCGGCCACGTAGTCGTCTGAGGTGTAAACGGTCTTGGGGGTGAAGCCGTTGGCCCGTCCCACGGCGATGAGCTCCTCATGGCAGCGCGCGCAACCGGACACCCACCGGCACCGGGCACCGTCGGCGATGCGTGTGATTCCGCCGGGGTGGGTGACCAGGTAGAGGACGTCGTCAAGCAGATGCACCGACTCCAGATCCTCACCGATACGGTCGTCGGCGTAGGAGAAGGTCAGAGCCGCGTCCACCCGTCCCCGCCGTAGCGCGTCGAGGGCCTGAGGCGGTTCGACATCAACCAACTCGACTTCCAGGCCCGGATGCTCACGGCCGATGATGGCGAGTACCCCCGGGAACGAGTGAGGCCACCGCTGACGGAAAGGCGGCCAGGCGCACCCGTCCCGACTCCGCGCGTGCCATGGAGACTGCCTCGCGCTCGGTGCGATCCAACAGGTCGAGAATCTCTTGGCCGTGGACCGCCAGCACCCGCCCCTCCTCGGTGAGCCGTACCCCGCGTCCGGCTCGCGTCAGGAGCACCGCGCCTGTCGCATGCGACAGGGCAGCGAGCTGGTGAGATACGGTGGACTGGCTAAAACCCAAGGACTCGGCGGCGGCCGAGACGGTTCCGAGCCGGGAGAGCTCCACGAGTGCCCGTAACTGCTGCACATCGATCACACCATTAAGTATGTCTCACAACGATGGATATACGTCAAAATATTCACCAGGTCGATAGCCCAGCTGTCATCGTCGAATCACGATCGTAACCGACACCACGACACCAGCACCCGCCGGCTCTCAGACCGATCTCGACCTCACCCCTCCCCTTCAGCGCACCTACGAAGCCGTCTCGTGCACCTCACCGAGCCTTCCCCACCATCACCGGCAACGTAACCCCGGCCCGCTGAAGCCGGACTCCACCCGTCGGACGGTTTTGGGGAATACTCCCCGTTGAGCCAGGTCAACCGGCCGCGAGAGACTCAGGTGAAGGTCGGGAAGCGCAGTCGGGGGCGCACACCCGACCTTCACCTGTTGACCCTGCTGGTGGTTCCCCATGGCATCCGTTGGCATCATGGCGACGACCACCGCCGCCCACAAATGCCCCGTCGTCTCAGCTCCCTTGGACCTACTCGGTTTCGGCCGCCGCATCGCAGCGTCGGCCTCCGCGGGGCCCATCCAGGCCTACTCCGCTTCCACGAGAATCGTCACCGGGCCGTCGGCCTCCATATCGATCACCATGTGGGCGCCGAAGCTCCCGGTGGCCACCTCCAGGCCGCGTCCGCGCAGGTCCTCGGCAACGGCCTCCACCAGTGGCTCGGCCACCTCACCGGGAGCCGCCTTGTTCCAGGTGGGGCGTCGTCCCTTACGCGTATCGGCATACAGGGTGAACTGGGAGACGATAAGCACCGGCGCACCGGCGTCGGACACCGACAGCTCGCCCTCCATGAGCCGCAGGTCCGCGATCTTGCGGGCCACCGTAGACACCTGCTCCGGGCCGTCGTCATGGGTAACCCCCACCAGGACCATGAGGCCGGGACGGCCGATCTCCCCGACCACCTCACCATCGACTCGGACAGCAGCCCTGTTGACCCGCTGAATGACCGCACGCATCAGCGACCAGGACTCCAGTCGCGCGGGCCACGGCCACTGCCACGCCCCGGTCGGCGCTGCGAGGCCCTCCCCGGGATCCGGATCGAGGAGCGCACCCGCACCGGTGCCAACGCCTGCAGCGCAGGACGCACGTCCGCCAGGTAGACAGCGCTGGCCACCACGGCCAGCAGGCCAATGAATGACACTCCCGTCGACGCCCCCGCGATGTACACCGCCAGGAGGGCCTGGTAGGCCAAGAAGATCCCCACCACGGCCGCCACCGCGTTAACGGCGACCCAGAAGTTCTTGCTGCGTTTGTCCGCCGCAGCGTAGTACTGAGCCGGCCTCAGTCCCGAGTCGATAAGCGCCCAGACCCCGAGGGCAGCAGAGATGACCTGCGCCGCGCACCAGAGCATCGCGACTGCAAGGGCGAGGTAGTAAGCAATGAGAAGAAGGACGCTCACGAACCCCAGGCTACCGGCCAGTGACGCCCGATCCCAGTGATACGGCCACGCCCAGCGAGAACAGTTGACGTCTCGTGCGCCGACGCTGCTGGCTGACCGCGAGGCACTCGGCCGCCGTGAACGACACAGCCCTCGGCGGCAGACGGGAACAAAACTTCGGCGCGTAGCAGACGGCATGGTTCCAGAGTGCCCGGAACCGCCCGCAAGGCAACCGGCCGGTCAGAGCCGCAGACCTTTGCGCAGTCCGGAACCGGGGCGCTCGACGGGACTGGCCTGGGCGCGTCCCTCGGGTGAGACCAGTGGTTCCTGAGCGGCATCGACCCGGCCGACGGCGACCATCTCGCCAGTGGCCTCATCGACCTCGGTGATCTCCACGGTCAGCTGCTCACCCGAGGGCACGGCACGGCGCAGCAGGGCCAGGGCGATGGGGCCGAGCTCGTGGTGGCGAGCCACGGAGGTCACGGCGCCCACGACCCGTTCCCCCATGCGCACGCTCGCACCCGGCCGGGGCAGGTCACCGCCGAGACCGTCGAGCTGAAGCACCGTCAGACGGCGCGGCGGCCGCCCCAGGTTGAGGGTGCGCGCGATCGTCTCCTGACCCGGATAGCAGCCCTTCGTCAGGTGCACCGCCGTGCGCAGCCAGTCCAGCTCGTGCGGGATCGCGCGGGCGTCGGCCTCGCGGGCGCGGCGCGGACGGCCGGCCTCGATGCGCAGCGCCTCCCAGGCCAGGGCGCCGGCCAGGCGATGGCTCGGCTCGGCGGCGAGGAAGGTTCTCACCACGGCGTCCACGCTCTGCGCGGGCACCAGGACGAGGCCCGCCCGGTAGCCCTCACCGGGATGCGACCGCTCCAGTCCGACGTCGTAGCTCGTGCCGCCCTCGACGACACCCGGCCACGGGTCGCGCCACAGACCGATGAGCGAGCCCCGCCCCTCGACGACGGCCGTCCCGGCACTAGCCGCCTCGGCGGTGTCAACGGCCTCAGCGGCATCGGCCTGGGGGCCCGATGAGTCGGGGGGATCCGGCGCGGTGCCGCGCGCCGTCTGCGCCAGGACGTCGACCCCCTCCCCGAGAGCGCCCAGCGCCATGACGTCGGGCCGCTCGGCAACCTCGACGCGCAGCATGAAGCGCATGGAGTCCAAGAAGATCGCGAGACTCTCACCGCCGCCGGCCTCGACAACGAGCCACAGCGTGCGGCCGTCGTCGAGGGCCGCGAGCGCGTGGGTGATGCGCCCCTGGGCGTCGAGGAGCAGCGACTCCGCGCCGCCGTCGCCGGGTTCCAGGGTGGTGAGGATCTGACTGGACAGCGTGGTCAGCCAGCTCAGGCGGTCCGGGCCGGTGACGGCGACGACGTCGCGCGCCAGGGCGCAGGTGGCCCGGCCTTCGGCCAGGGCGGCCTGCTCACGCCCGGGGTCGCCGAAGTGGGAGGGAACGGCCTCGTCGGGGTCACCCAGGGCGGAGGCGACGGCGCCGGGGCGGGTCAGCAGTGGGGAGGTGAGCATCAGGCGGTCGGCTCGGTGTCGTCGGAAGCGGACTCGGAGGACTCGTGGGAATCAGCGGGGGCGAGGCCGGAGCCGGGCTGGGCGGCGGGGTCACCAGGGTCGTCGACGCGACCGAGCCGACCGGAGGCATAGGTGGTCACCTCGCTCTGACCGAAGGCGGCCATGTCCTGGGTCCACATGAGGTCGCCACCCACGAGCCCGAACATGCGGGTCATCTCCTCCACGGGGACGGCGGTGCGGGCCCGACCCACGGCCTGAGTGCCGACCTGGGCGCGCGGTCCCTGGATCCAGCCCTCCCAGACGGCGACGTGGCCGGCGGGGTCGGCCGAGACGAGCTCGAGTCGGGTGACGGGGGTGATCGGGCCACCGGCGCTCTCGGCGTCGGCGGTGGAGTCATCAACGTCGCCAGGGATCTCGCCGGCGCCGTCGGGCTGCTCCTGGCCAACGGGCCGCCAGTAGACGGTCTCGGTGGACCAGATCTGGGCGGGGGTCAGAAGAGAGGCCCCGTGGAGGCCGGGCATCTCGAAGTCGAGGTTCTTGGAGCGGGTGGAGTCAACTGTCCAGACAGTAGTTGTCTGACGCAGGTAGGGGCCGCCATCGTGGTCGAAGGTCATCTCCTGGTAGACGGCCTGCTCGGGCACGGTCTCGCCGTAGGTGAGAATGCCGTAGCCGCGCCAGGTTCCGACCAGCCATGCCAGCGGGTAGAGCTCGGGGGCCAGGTCATCGGGAAGCGTGAATGCCATGTTCGCAGCCTACGACGTCACCTCAGCCCCGGACACACGTTCCACCGGCCACACGCAGCCCCGCCCGTTGTCGGAATCCCGACTCAGCGCGACAAGGCAGCCGCAGTGGCCGACGACATCGGCTCGCGCCCCTCGGGGCGAGGGGTTGATGAGACACCGCTCATCGTCCCCTTCATCCCCTCGGGGTCCATGCCCCGTCGCCCCAGCGACACACCGCTCCCCGCCGAGCCGGCTCAGACGCCCTCATTCACCGACGCCGCCCATCTCGCCACCCCTGACATCATCACGACCAAATTTTAAGGAAAATTAAACTAATGCGCTCATGACATCCAACCTCGGCCCTAGCATGCCATTTCGACATAAAACTACGATCACACCCTCGGTACCACACAATTTTTTCCAGTTTTGGGGTAGATTACTAATAAGCCATCCATCCGCCCGAGCATGAACAGGAACAACATGTCAGACCGCTACCAACTCTCCAGCAACAACAGTTCCACCTACAGTTACACCCCAGAAACACCGACAACACGTTCCAGGCAATCCGGTTCCCGAGCGTTCCTGTGGACACTCGCGGCCATCCTGGCGATCGCTAATGGCGCCTCAACCGCCAGCGGCATGAGCATCTTGGTCAGCGCCTCCCTTGGCGTACTCACCGTAATTTGCATCGTGTTCCTTGTCCGGAGCTACTTAAGAAAGAACCACTGAGGCCGCTCGGCGACCTAGTCCACACGACTCCCGGTGGATGCCAGGTGTCCAAGGAGGCTTCCTGTGCTCGATAAACTGTCGTCATTGCCCGCCCTGTTCAACCAACTAACCATCAGCAGCCAGGTCCCCGGCGCGCAATTCACCCTCTACCACAACGGACAGCTCATCGAGCTCGCCACCGGCGTGGAGCACATCCATTTGGGAACACCGGTGACAACGCGTTCCCGCTTCGCACTCGGTTCTGTATCCAAAGTCGCCACAGCAACAGTCGTCATGCAAATGCTTGAGGACGACGACATCAGCCTCGACGACCCAGTGGCGCATTACCTGCCCCGCGCCATCAACAGCCGCACGCACACCGACTCAATCACGTTGAGACAGCTACTGAGCCACACTTCAGGACTGATCGTCGACCACGACGAGGTTGACATGTCCGACTCCTCACTTCGCAAATCAGCCGTATCAATGCTCAGCAAGGACCTCGTGAGTCGTCCTGGTAGCGTCTTTTCATATTCGAACAGCGGGTACGCACTCATCGGCTACGTCATCGAAGCAGTGTCGGGCCAATCATGGTGGGACACCATACAGTCGTATCTGTTTGATCCGCATGACTTGGACTTCACGTTCATCAACGACCCCCGCAGCAATCCTCTTGCCAAGTCGATCGTTGCCGGCCACGCCGTGGACGCCTCGTCCAGCAGCACCGTTCCCGTGGATTTCTACTGCGAGCGCGGTATGGCACCCGCAGGAGGACTCGCGGCGAGCGCGACCACACTGGTCGACCTCGCCCGTTCGTTCATGGTCTCACCGGAGCATCGCTCCAACAACCCGGTGGCCGATCTGGAAGTGCTCAGGCACATGTGGTCCCCGGTGCCCGCAGTATCACCCTTCGGCTTGGCGGACAGTTGGGGAGCCGGCTGGGGGCTGCATGAACGTCGCGGTCGCCTCTGGGCCGGACACGACGGAACACTCGACGGCGGCACATGCCATGTGCGTCTCGATCCCGACGGAGGCACTGCACTCGCGTTGACCACCAACTCAACGAGCGGACTCACCATGTGGCCTCAACTGGTGGACGTGCTCGACAGCCTCGAACTATATGTCGGGAACTACCGGACACCCGACCTCAGCATCAGCCGCGGCTCGACTTCAACAGGATTGGACATCAGCGGGCATTACACCAACGGTGATCTCACCGTCACTATTGAGCCCACTCCGGACGGCAACTATCAGCTCAAAATGCCCAATGGTGTTCAGGGCGCCCTCCTGTTAAGCGACGGCCTGCAGTTCAACGTGAGAATCAATCAGTTCGGGGGCGATTTAGATTTTGTGGGAAGATTCAGCACCGGATTGAGCAACGGATCCACTATCGACGCCATCGAGTACAACGGACGCTACCTGCGTCGGGAAATGAAGGTGACCCCCACCTCCCCCCTCCTCCTGACCGCATAAGAGGACCCATCCCACCCCCTCCTTCCTCTTTTATCGATCCCTTTTCCACTCACTCCTACTTCAGTCTAGGGGAACTTCAGCATGCCTGCTTCTGCCAACTCAGCGACCTACCGCGAAATACTCGACGCCACAACGAGACGCCATCCGAAGTCCATCGCGATCGAGACACCGGATGCGCAACTCACCCACGCAGAGCTGACCGAGCGAGTTGCGAACCGAGCACGACGCCTCGCAGCCGTCGGCGTGGGCCGGGGCGACATCATCGGCATCTGCCTGCACCCCGGACTCGAGATGGTGGTCAGCCAACTGGCTGTGATGTACGCAGGTGGCGCATATCTTCCGCTCGATCCGAATTACCCCGCCGAGCGACTGAGTTACATGGTCGAGGACTCGCATACGACGACGGTTATCGTCGACAACGACACCCGGGAGTACCTTCCTGCCGGAATCCGATGCCTCAATGTGAACTCTCTGCCTGAAGCAGAAGCTGAGCCCGACTCCCCCACGGTGGACGATCTCGCCTACCTCATCTATACGTCAGGCTCCACCGGCATGCCCAAAGGCGTCATGGTGACGCACGTCGGCCTCACCAACATGATCGATGGACAGCGCCGGCATATGCAGGTCAATTCCGCCTCACGCGTCCTGCAATTTGCCTCTCCGAACTTCGACGCCTCAGTGTTTGAGACCGCGATGGCATTGGGCACAGGAGCCTGCCTCGTGATCCCACCGCGTCACGAGATGTTGGGTGACGCCCTTGTCACCACGTTGAAGAATGCGGGCATCACCCACGCGACGTTGCCTCCGGCAGTTCTTCCGGGTCTGTCCCCAGAGTCACTTGATGAACTTGAGTGTTTGATTGTTGCCGGTGAGGCGTGCCCCGGGCCCATTGTCGATCAATGGTCTCGTGGGAGGCTCATGCTCAACGCCTACGGACCAACAGAGACGACTGTGTGGGCGACAGTCAGTGGGCGCCTGTCAGGCTCCGAAGCGCCTCCGATAGGTCGACCGATCGAGGGAACGCGAACCCTCGTGCTCGATGACGAGTTGCGCCCGGTAGGCCCGGGAGGCATGGGCGAGCTGTACATCGCCGGCCCCGGCCTGGCCCGCGGCTACCACGACCGCCCCGGCTTAACGGCATCGCGCTTCGTCGCCGCGCTGGAAGGCGCCCCGGGCGAGCGCATGTATCGCACAGGCGACATCGTCCAGATCCTTCCCGATGGCCAGCTCACCTTCTGTGGCCGCAGCGATGATCAGGTCAAGCTTCGCGGTTTCCGTATTGAACTGGGAGAAGTGGAGGCCGCACTGCTCAACGTCCCCGGAGTGAAGCAAGCAGCAGCGCTCGTACGTGACGACCACGCGGCACGTCGCCTCGTGGCTTACGTCGTCCCTCAGGACGCGACGGCCTCCCTGACGCCGGAGGATGTCCGCTCCGGGGTCGAAGCCGTTCTCCCCTCACACATGGTGCCGACAGTCATCGCGACCATCTCGGAGCTTCCGCTCACACCGAATGGCAAGGTCGATCGAAAGGCGCTTCCAGCCCCCGAGACCCTCACGCCTCAGCAGGATTACGTTGCCCCGCGCAACAAGGCGGAGGAGATCGTTGCTGCTGCATTCGCAGAACTGCTCGGCATCGAGCACGTGGGCATCACGAACGACTTCTTCCAACTGGGAGGAGACTCGATTCTCGCAGTTCGACTTACGTCAAAGCTGGAAAGCATTCTTGGCGTCGTACTGGAACGTCGTAGCGTTTTCACGCACCGGACGCCCGCTGCGCTCGCCGAGGCGGCGTCAACCGCTGGCGCAGTTCACGGTTTGCACCGGGTTGATCGGGGGCGGCCGTTGCCGCTCTCCACTGCGCAGCGTCGGATGTGGTTCCTGTACCAGCACGATCCGCTCAGCGCCGAGTACTACACCGGCGCAGCATACCGGTTGACCGGCCCCTTATCCGTGGAATCCTTGCGCAAGGCCCTTCGCACCGTGCGATCGAAGCACGAGTCGCTCCGTACCCGTTACATGAGCACCGCCGATGGACCGGTCCAAATCATCATGGATTCGTCCGCTGACGCCTCGATGCTGCATACGAAGGATCTGAGGACGTCGTCTGATGCGGATAAGGACGGCGACCTGCGATCAGCACTCATCGCCGAGGTCGAGAAGCCCTTCAACCTTGAGCACGACGGTCCTTTCCGCGCGCTCCTCGTGCAACTTGAGGAGGATCAGCACATCCTCGTCCTCAGCACGCACCACATCGCGTGTGACGGATGGTCCCTTGACATCATCGTTAAAGATCTCGGAGATGCTTATTCTGCTGACGAATCGTTAGACGTCTCCAGCCGCATCGATTATGCCGACTATGCCGCATGGGACGGTCAGCGCTGGTCACTGGAAGTTCTCGAGGAACGCCAGAGCTTCTGGCGCAGCGAGTTGGAGGGTCTTCCTCCGTTAAGCATTCCGACCGACTATCCGCGCCCGGCGACGCGCTCCAGTGCGGGATCTATCGTGACGGCCGACCTCGGTCGCGAGATGTCAGAGATGCTCGACGCAACCGCACGGCGTTACGGAGTAACACTTTTCACACTGCTCACCACCGCTGCGCACCTCGCTCTGGCAGGTGCGTCAGGCACCTGCGATGTCGCCTTGGGAGCGGCCTCCGCGGGCCGCGATCATCGCGACCTCGATGACGTGGTCGGCTTCTTCGTGAATCCTGTTGTTGTTCGATCCTCGATCGAGTACGACGACAATCTTGAGGAGTTAGTCGGCAAAACAGATGCTCGTATCCGTCGGGCTCTCGACAAAGAATTGCCCTTCGAGCTCGTCGTCGACGCCGTCAGCCCGGACAGAGACCCTTCAAGAAGTCCGATCATTCAGGCTCTCATCGTGCTGCAAAACGCCCACACCGGTGAGTTGAGACTATCTGACGTCGAGGTTTCACAATTCTCCTTGCCTCGAACCAGCGCCCTGTTCGACGTGGTAGTGGAGTTCGCCGTGCGGGACGGCTCCCTGCAACTGTCGATTGAATACAGTACGGCGCTCTACACACAAAGTCGTATCGAGACGCTCATCGCCTCGCTGCGTTCTTGCATCGAAGCCCTGGTCGACTCTCCTCGCACAGAGGTACACGAACTCGACCTCCTTCCGCCTGCAGAGCTGCTCCGGCTCGATCAATGGGAGGGGAACGCTCCGCCAACGTCACGACGCTCTGTCGTTGGCTTGCTGATCGCCCAGGCATCACAACACCCGGACGCCCTGGCCCTCGATGGACCTTGCGGTGCGATGACCTATTCCGAGCTGGTCGGCCGGGCGGCAGCGCTCAGTGATCGGATCGTGGAGGAGAACGTCTCCGACGAGCAACCAGTACTGCTGATGATGGAGCGCGGCAATGATGTTATCGTCGCCATGGCAGCCATCCTCATGGCGGGTTGCGCCTATGTCCCCATCCATCCTGACGATCCCAAGGAACGGGTACAGGACATTGCGGCCGACCTCGGTGCCACGCTGGCAGTCATCGGCGGCTCCGGCGCCCCATACGTGCCCGAAGGGGTCGCAGCACTGACCATCGACGCGGCCACCGTCACCCCGGAGACCGCTGTGGGGCGCATTATGCGCAGATCCGACCGGCCAGACGGGCTCGCTTACATCATGTACACCTCGGGCTCCACCGGACGCCCCAAAGGTGTCTGCGTCGACCAGAACGACATCGTCGAACTCGCCGACGACTCCCACTGGCAGGGACACGACCGCGTGTTGTTTCATTCGTCACATGCTTTTGACGCGGCGACCTACGAGATCTGGGTCCCGCTGTTGACAGGCGGTACCGTGGTGGTTGCCAGCCCCGGCCATCTCGACGCCAACGAGTTCGGGGCGCTGACGCGGGATCACAACGTCACGTCCGCGTTCGTCACATCCGCCCTGTTCAACCTCTACGCCGCGGAGAACGCAACCTGCTTCAGAGGTCTCCTCCATCTCATGACGGGCGGGGAAGCCGCTAATCCGGATAGCTTTGACATTGTCCGACGCAGTTGTCCCGAGACCCTGGTGTCGAACATTTACGGGCCGACAGAGACAACGACGTACGCCACGATGCAGTCGCTTCCGGGTGATGAGCCTGTGTCGGCTGTTGTTCCCATTGGTTGTCCTTTGGATGGTGTGGTTGCGCGTGTGCTGGACGGTGCGTTGCGTCGGGTTCCGGTGGGGTGCGTGGGTGAGTTGTACCTGGGTGGGGCGGGCGTTGCTCGTGGCTACCTGGGACGGGCAGGGCTGACGGCGGAACGTTTCGTCGCCGACCCGTTCGCTGAGGGCTCCCGCCTGTACCGCACCGGGGACCTGGTGCGGTGGAACCACGACGGCCAGCTGGAGTTCATCGGACGCGCCGACTCCCAGATCAAGCTGCGCGGATTCCGGATCGAGCTCGGCGAGATCGAGGCCGCACTGCGCTCCCTGCCAGGCGTTCGTAACGCCGTGGTCGTGGTCTCGTCTCAGGCACCGGGCGGCGCCGCTCTTGTCGCCTACGTCGTCGGGGACGACGAGTTGGCCGAGTCCTGCGACTCCGAACTGCGTGAGTCACTGGTGGGACGGCTACCGGCTTACATGGTTCCCGCAGTGATCATGCCGCTGGAGTCACTGCCCTTGACAGTCAACGGCAAGGTCGACCGCCGAGCGCTCCCCGAACCGGAGTTCACCACGACCACGGACGCGGAGCTCACCGAGCCCCGCACCGACACAGAACGGGTTCTGGCATCGGTGTTCTGCGAGGTCCTGGGCCTGGAACGAGTCGGTGTCCATGACGACTTCTTCGCTCTGGGCGGGGACTCGATCCTGAGCATCCAGCTGGTCTCACGCGCCCGTCGCGAGGGCCTGAAGATCAACACGAAACAGGTCTTCTCCCACCCCAGCGTCGCTGCCCTGGCCGAGGTCGCCACCACCACCGCCACCCCCCGCACGAGCGGCACCACCGCGATCACCGGCCCGGTCAACCCGACCCCGATCATGCGTTGGTTCCACCAGAACCACCCCGTCGGCCCCGACCAGTTCAACATGTCGATCCGCCTCGAGCTGACCAGCGCCTTCTCACCCGAGCACCTCCCCAGGATCGCCCAAGCCCTCGCCGAGCACCACGACATGCTACGTCTACGGATCCTGCCCGACGGCACCCACCTCATCCTGCCGCCCGACCAGGCAGACCTACCGGTCGAGACCGTCGATCTGACCGGCCTTGACGAGGACACCGCCACCACCACCCGCGACCACCGCATCCACCACCTCCAGACCAGCCTCAGCCTCACCAACGGTCCAGTCGCCCGCATCGCACTGTTTACCGGCCACGGCCCAGACCAACTGTTCTTCGTCGCCCACCACCTCGTCGTCGACGGCGTGTCCTGGCGAATCCTCGTCGAGGACCTGACCACCTGCCACGAACAGGCCCGCACCGGCAAACCCCTCGACCTCGGCGCCCGCACCACCAGCTTCCAGGCCTGGGCCGACCAACTCGCCACCGCCGCCCAAAACGGCTACTTCGACGACGAGATCGACCACTGGCAACAACTCACCGACATCCCCACCGACATCCCCCGCGACCACAACCACACCGGCAACGGCACCGTCACCACCCAAACCACCACAACCACCCACCTCGACCCCGACACCACCCACGCCCTCCTGCGCGAGATCCCCAACGTCTACCGCACCCAGATCAACGACCTCCTCCTGTCCGCCCTCACCCGAGTCCTACACACCTGGACCGGCCACCACACCCACCTGATCGACCTCGAAGGACACGGCCGAGAAGACCTCTTCGACACCACCGACCTATCCCGCACCGTCGGCTGGTTCACCACCATGTTCCCCGTCACCCTCACCCACACCCCCGACTGGGACACCCAGATCAAGACCACCAAACAGACCCTGCACACCATCCCCCGCCACGGCATCGGTCACGGCCTCCTGCACCACCACACCCACCACAACATCCCCGCACCCACCCCCGACCTCAGCTTCAACTACCTCGGCCGCTTCGACCACAACGGCCCACTGCACTCCCAACTCATCTTGAACAACGGAAACGAGTACCACCCCGACGAGGAAAGAGCCCACCTCCTCGACCTCGTGGCCTACATCGACCAGGACGACACACTGGCCCTGTCCTGGATCTTCTCAACCACACTCCACGACCCCAAGACCATCAACCACCTAGCCGACTCACTACTCCACGAGCTCAAGGAACTCGTCACCTTCTGCCAATCAGAGCACGCCGGCGGCGCCACCCCCTGCGACTTCCCCCTCGTCGACATCGACCAAGCCACCACCGACCGCCTCGCCACCACAACCACAGCAGACATCTGGCCCCTGACCCCCATGCAGCAAGGCATGCTGTTCCACTCCCTGCTCCACAACGACAACGCCTACCTCGAACAGATCACCCTCACCATCGAAGGCCTCGACAACCCCGAACGCCTCGCCCACGCCTGGCAACAAGTCATCGACAACACCCCCTCACTACGCGCCATCCCCACCTGGGACAACCTCACCACCCCACTACAAATCATCACCACCCACACCACCATCCCCACCACCATCCACGACTGGCGCCACAAAGACCCCCACACCCGCCAAACCGACCTCGACCAACTCCGCCTCACCGACCAAAACACCCCCCTCAACCTCACCACAGCACCCCTGATGCGACTCAACCTCATCCGCATCACCGACAACACCACCACCCTCATCTGGACCTTCCACCACATCCTCCTCGACGGCTGGAGCCTGCCCCTCGTCCTCGACGACGTCTTCACCACCTACACCGGCAACACCCCCAACCCCCGACCCAGCTTCCGCGACCACCTCGCCTGGATCACCCACCAAGACCACCAACAAGGACTCACCTACTGGCACAACACCCTCGCCAACATCGAGTCCCCCACCCCCCTGCCCTACGACGGAGACCCCAGCACACGCAGAGAAGCACGCTCACACCAACGCATCGAAACAACCCTGAACCACACCCAAACACACACCATCCGCACATTCGCCCAACAAGAAAAACTCACCATCAACACCATCATCCAAGGAGCCTGGGCCCTCCTCCTCGCCGCCCACAGCGGACACACCGACATCATCTTCGGCGCCACCACCAGCGGACGACCCGCCGACCAACCAGACATCGAAAACGCCATCGGCATCTACATCAACACCCTCCCCGTCCGCACCACCATAACCCCCCAAACCCCCATCACCACCTGGCTACACAACCTCCAAAACCACCAACTCACCGCCCGCCAACACGACTACCTCCCCCTCAACCGCATCCAAACCCAAGCCAACCTCCCCGGCAACACCCCCCTCTTCGACAGCCTCGTCGTCTTCGAAAACTACCCCGTCGACCCCAACCACCACGACAAACACGGCCTCACCATCACCCACGTCACCGCAGAAGAAGCCACCAACTACCCACTCACCCTAAGTGTCTACAGCGACAACGACATCCGGTTGATCCTCGGCTACGAACCCACCTTGCTCGAGGCGAGCACAATCCACGGCCTTCTCAACGACTTCGAGCAGATCCTTGTCTCACTGACTCAGGACGGAGATCGGCCGCTTGCCCAGGTCACTGGTGTGTCCGACGACCGCACAGCCACCTTCGCCGATGGTGGTTGCACGCCCATTGCTCATCGCAATGTTGTCGCGCTTCTCAAGGAGCAGGTCCGCCGCACCCCCGACGCACCAGCACTCATCACCACCAGCGGCACCCTGTCCTATCAAGAGCTGTACGACCGAGCAGCCCGAGCAGCCCACGCACTGGCGGCGAACGGCTCAGTACCCGGCTCGAGAGTCATGCTGGCCATGGGCCGAGGCCCCCGCGTAGTAGTCGCCATGCTCGCAACACTGATGGCGGGCGGAACTTACGTCCCACTGCATGACGCAGTTCCAAGCGATCGCATCGCCCAACTCGCGCAGACACACGACGTCTCCATCGCGATCGTCGGCACGGACAGTGAAGATCGTCTTCCTCCCGATATGGCAGTCGTCGAAATGGCTGAGGACGGGACGGTGCATGGCACCTACGAGGACAGCCCGCTCATGGGCACCACATCTCACCCGAACTCACCGGCCTACATCATGTTCACCTCGGGCTCCACCGGTCGGCCGAAGGGAGTCGTGGTATCGCACCACAACATCGTTGCACTTGCTAGTGACCACCGTTGGGCCGAGGAGCACGAAAGAGTACTGTTCCACTCCCCGCACGCCTTCGACGCGGCGACCTATGAGATCTGGGTCCCCCTGTTACGAGGAGGGACCATCGTGATCGCCCCTCCAGAGGGACTGTCATCGCAGTCACTCAGCGAGCTAGTCACCCATCACGACATCACAGCAGCCTTCCTCACGACCGCACTGTTCAATCTGTTCGCTCAGGAGCACCCCTCCTGCTTCGCAGGCCTGCGCCAGGTCTGGACAGGTGGGGAAGCAGCGGATCCCCAGTCGTTCGTCCGTGTCACGGAGGCATGCCCGAACACCGTCGTACAACACGTCTACGGACCGACGGAGACAACCACGTTCGCCACCACCACCCGCATCACCCGGGATCAAGCCGCCACCGGCTCCTGCCCCATCGGAGTCCCCATGGACAACACGATCGCCCGGGTCCTCGACACGAGCCTACGGCAGACCCCGATCGGGGCGATCGGTGAGTTGTACATCGCCGGCGCAGGCAACGCGCTGGGATACGACGGCCGTCCAGACCTCACCTGCGAGCGTTTCGTCGCCGACCCGTTCGCTGAGGGCTCCCGCCTGTACCGCACCGGGGACCTGGTGCGGTGGAACCACGACGGCCAGCTGGAGTTCATCGGACGCGCCGACTCCCAGATCAAGCTGCGCGGATTCCGGATCGAGCTCGGCGAGATCGAGACCGCACTGCGCTCCCTGCCAGGCGTAGCACTCGCAGTTGCCTCGGTCGTCACCCAGCCGTCAGGAACCAAGGTCCTCATCGCACACGTAACGCTCGACCACGGGGACGACGCCGATACACAGGCCATGCGCGCCGCTCTGGCGGTGGACCTGCCTGAGTACATGGTGCCGACTGCAATCATCGTGACCCCCTCCTTACCTCTGAACGCCAATGGCAAGGTCGACCGCCGAGCCCTGCCGTCCCCGGACTGGGACAGCTTGGGAACAACCGACTTCGAGGAACCGGAGACGCCGACTGAGGAACTTGTGGCGGAGATCTTCTCCCGAATCCTGAACCGCGAGCATGTCGGCCGACATGACAACTTCTTCGACATCGGCGGCGACTCCGTGAAGAGCATCCAGGTAGCGAGCGAGATCCGCCAAGCATTGGACGTATCGATGCCAACGCGCGCCCTGTTCGACAGTCAAACAGTCACGTCCTACGCGGAGGCCGTGGAGGACCAACTTCTGAGCAACCTTTGAGAGACGTCTACCAACAGGAACCAGAGACATGAGCGAGATGCCAGGCAGAACCACCGACCGATCCGGAGTTCGGGACGAAATCATGCGCAGGCTCAAGGGCCGCGCAGAACGCCGAGACGAGGTAGCTGTCTTACCGCGTTCAGGCCCACTGGCACTGTCCCACGCCCAGCAACGTCTATGGGTGCTCGACCAGATGGAGCCCGGGCGCACAGACTACAACTCAGGATTCGCGCTCGACCTCAGAGGCCAGTTAAATGTATCGGCGCTCAGCCGGGCAATGACAGCACTGGATTACCGCCACGAATCACTGAGAACCACCTTCACAGAGGTGGATGGAGAGGCGTATCAGATCATTGGCACACCTTCACCAGTCGTTTTAACACCTGTGAATATCGAACCGTCCCAGGTCGCGGATGCCGTCGCTGAGGCCTACAGCACCGCATTCGACCTGACATCGGGACCGTTATGGCGCCACCATCTCTTCCGTACGGGGGATGACCATCACGTCCTGCTCGTCGTCATTCACCACATTGTCACCGATGGATGGTCGATGGGAATTCTCCAGCAGGAGCTGAACTTCCTGTATCGCGCTGCGATCGCAGAGACGGACATCGGCACCGCTGATCTTGCCGCGACCCTCCCGCCCCTGCCGTTCCAGTATGCCGATTATGCCGCTTGGCAACGCGCTCGTCTGTCCGGTCCGGCTTTCGACGCCTCGCTGCAGTATTGGAAAGACAAGCTCGCAGGGGCACCGACAGTTATCGATCTGCCACATGACCGCCCTCGCCGCAGCCCACGCATCGCGCGCGGCGCCAGCCACCGCATAAGAATCGGAAGTGACACGACAGCCCGACTACATGCTCTCGCAGAGGAGGAGAGCGCGAATACCTACATGATGCTCCTGACTGCGACATGGATCGTCATGTCCCGATGGTCTCGTCAGAGCGAGATCGTGCTCGGCACCGTCGCCTCCGGTCGCAATGACCCCCGACTGCAACCACTCGTGGGGTTCTTCGTCAATACGCTCGCCCTGCGAGGCATCGTCGACGAGTCGCAGTCTTTCCGCGAGAACCTACGTCGCACGCGCGAGGAGGTACTCGAGTATTTCGACCATGCCGATATCCCCTTCGATGCTGTCGTGGACGCGGTACTCGACGACCGGGATCCAGCTATCCCCCCGCTTGTGCAAGTAGCGCTCGTCCTCCAAAATGTTGGTGGCGTCACTCCTGAGCTCGGCGACCTCGACGTCTCAACCTTCCCCGTGCGCCGAGAGCAGTCCGTCTTCGACATCACAATCGAGGTTCTCGAGTCCGACGGCTGCCTCGACGTGTCATTCGAGTTCGATCTCAACTTGTTCGATGAGACCACGATCGGGAGGATGGCTCACGACCTTGAGACTGTCCTGCGCCAGGCTCCCGTCCCCTCCCCCCTACGAGCACAACCGCTCGGCACCGGAGGGTCCACCCCACTGTACGGACCCGAGGCACCACCCCCCGCCACCCTGACTGAGTTGTTTGCGGCTCAAGTGGCCGACTCACCGGATGCGCCAGCAGTCGTCGGAACCGACACGGCACTCACCTACTCCCAGCTCGATGAGCGAGCAGCCTGCCTCGCAGGCCACTTTCTGGCTCAGGGCCTCGAGCCCGGCGACCACCTCGGAGTCTGCCTACCGCGCAGCCCTGAGATACTCATTGCGTTCCTCGCCTGCCTCTACGCGAAGATCGTGTACGTTCCCCTGGACCCCGAGTACCCAGAAGACCGTCTGGCATTCATGACGGCCGACGCCCAGATGTCGGCGGTGCTCACATCTGACGACCTGGCAAGCAAGCTCCCACAGGACGTAGACCGCATCCAGATGGGTGAAGGTGCGCCGACACGCATGAGCAGCCAGGTGGATCAGCCCGCCTATATGATCTACACCTCCGGATCCACGGGTCGCCCCAAGGGTGTGCTTCTCGGTCATCGCGGCTTCGCCGCTGCGTCCGCGATGCAGCGGGACACATGGGGCATTGGCCCCGGCTCACGGGTACTGCAATTCGCCTCGCCCAGTTTCGATGCGTCGGTCTACGACTTCGTCATGACGCTGACTCGAGGAGCAACCCTGGTGGTTCCAACGCAAGCGATGCTCGAAGGGTCTTCCCTGCGCTCTACGCTCACCGACTTTGAAGTGACGCACGCGACTATCCCTCCGGCGCTCGTCGCGGCCCTGGAGGACGAGGATCTCGCCGGGGTCACCACGCTGATCCTGGCAGGAGAGTCCTGGGCCGGTGAACTCGTCGCCCGATTCGGCTCGACCCGTGCAGTCCACAACGCTTTCGGTCCGACCGAAGCCACGGTCTGCGCCTCAGTGTCGGCGCCCCTTCAAGGACTGTCCGGCAGCGATGTTCCGCCACTTGGTGAGCCGATACCCGGATGCCGCCTGCTTCTCCTGGACCGCTGGTTGCGCCCAGTGAGCGACGGAATCCCCGCCGAGCTGTACATCAGTGGCGGCGGTCTCGCCCTGGGCTACTGGGACCGAGCCGGCTTAACGGCAGAGCGTTTCGTCGCAGACCCTTACGGTCCGCGCGGGAGCAGGATGTACCGGACCGGCGACTTGGTGCGGCGCCGGCCCGATGGAACGCTCGAGTTTCTGGGACGCACCGACGACCAGGTCAAGATCCGCGGTTACCGCGTCGAGCTGGGCGAGGTCGAGGGCAGACTGTCCTGCCTCGACGGAGTCGACCGTGTCATCGTCACTCTGGCTAGTGGCGCCAGCGGCAGTCATCAACTCGTCGCTTACGTGCTGCCATCACATGACAGCGAGGTCGCCCCCGACTCTCTGGCGGCGGCGGCCGCCACGATACTGCCCGACTACATGGTCCCCACGGCCTTCGTCGTTCTATCAGAAATACCATTGACGCCCAACGGCAAGGTGGACAAGAAGGCACTTCCAGCCATCAACTGGTCAGGACTCGACAGCGAGGAATTCATAGCACCGTCAACCGACACCGAGCGAAGGTTGGCAGCGGTATGGTGCGATCTGCTGGGCCTTGACCGAGTGGGGACGCAGAGCAACTTCTTCCGAATCGGAGGAGACTCCGTCACCGTGGTGCGGTTGGTCGCGAAGATCACCAAGGAGTTCGGGGACCGGCTCCCGGTGCGTGCGATATTCGACAACCCGACGATCAGCGAGATCGCCGTTCTGCTGGAACAACGAGGCGACGCCTGTGCCGAGTCGACGCCCGCCCTCAAGCGCGCCGACGACGCCGAGCACCACCCCCTCTCCGCCGCTCAGCGCCGACTGTGGTTCATGCAGATGCACGACCCCGACGACGTCTCCTACAACTCAGGCACCGCGCTTCGATTGCGCGGTCTGGATCCCCTCGTGCTCGAGAAGGCTCTGCAAGGCCTACTCGCTCGACATGAGTCACTACGGACAGTGTTCACCAGCGACAAGAGCGGTCGCCCCTCGCAAGTCGTCCTGCCCGTGCCCACGAGCGCGATTCTCCAGCACACCGACCTCAGTCACTTAACCGCCACCAATCGTGACGAAGCCGTCGCACGTCTTGTCGAATCGTTCATGTGCGAGCCTTACGACTTGGCCACCGGCCCTTTGCTCCGTTGCCTGCTGGTCCAGACGGCACCCCAGGAGCACGTCCTCGCCATCGGCATGCATCACATCATCATGGACGCTTGGAGCTTGTCAGTCATCACGCGCGACCTTATGAAGTTGTACGCGCTGTACCGCGATCACGACACCTCCCTCACGCTGCCGCCCACATCACTGAGTTACGTCGACTACGCCGCTTGGCAAGAGCAATTCATGAGGTCGCCGAAATTTGACGAAGGGATCAAATTCTGGCAGGAACGGCTCGTCGACCTCGATCCCCTGGAGCTCCCGACCGATCATCCCCGCCCCAGCGTCCGCGCAGGCCGAGGAGGGACTCATGTCTTCAACATCCCAGTCCCGACCGTCGCAGGCCTGAAAGATTTGGAGCAGGAGTCGGGAGCCACACTCTTCATGCTTCTGTATGTTGGAACGCTCCTGACCTTCGCGCGCCACTCCGGACAGAAGGACATTGCTCTTGGAACCGTGACCTCCGGCAGAGACCACGTTGAGCTTGAGCACTTAGTCGGCTTCTTCGTCAATACGATCGCGCCTCGGGTATCAATCCACGAGGACGAGGATGTGTGTACCTTGGTCTCAAGAGTGCGCGATCACCTGCTAGATGCGTTCCACTACGCCGACATTCCGTTCGACGCCGTGGTGGACGCAGTATCACCTAAACGTGACCTATCCCGCCCCACATTGGTACAGGCCCTTGTCTCCCTGCAAAACACGCCGGCGGAAGAGGGCTGGGTCCTGGACGGCGTTGATGTTGAGGAGTATCCAATTCCTCGAAACTACTCCTTATTCGATCTCAGCGTCGACTTCATGGAAACCAACGGAGAACTCACCGGCGTCGTCGAATATGACGCGGACCTGTTCGACCTCGAGACGATCACTGACTTCGCAGAGCATCTTGTAACGGTTTTACAGGACATCTCCGCACACCCGGAACGACAGGTTCGCAATGTTCCTCTCATGTCCCAGAACAACACAGCAGATGTTCTCGCAGCCAGTTCCACTCCAGCCACCGAGGACACGTCACCTCTTCCCGATCTCCTCCTTTCACGATGCGCCGAGGAGCAGCCGGACAAGCCCGCTGTGACAGCCAATGGAGAGACGGTGTCGTTCAGCGATCTCACTGCACGCGTCCGTCGTGTGGCCGCCGGGCTCTCAAGGAGAGGTATCGGTCCCGGCGATCGGGTCGCAACCGTGATGTCACGCTCTGTCGACGCGGTGGTCGGCATCTTAGCCGTTCTGCGGGCCGGAGCAGCATACATACCCGTCGACCCCAAGGGGCCTGCCGATCGGGTGCACCACATCCTCAGACAGTCTAGAACAGGTGTTGTACTCACCGACGTGAACGACCAGGTGGTGCGCGCACTCGTTGGTGGTGACACGTGTGTTCTGCATGTCAGCCGGCTTCAGAACGAGGAAGAGGATATTCCGGCCACGACGCGCCGGCCACTCCCCTCCGACGCCGCGTACATCATCTACACGTCAGGGTCGACCGGCAAGCCGAAAGGCGTCGTAGTCACCCGAGCCAATGTCGCCGCCATGCTCGCAGCGTATCGCAGCGCGATCCTCGATGAGGTTGACAGTCTCGACCCGGACCGTGAGCTCACCGCGGCTCACCTGTCGTCCTGGACCTTCGATGCCTCCTGGGACCCACTGGTATGGCTCCTCAACGGCCACCACCTCCACGTCATCGACGAAGACACTCGAACCGACCCCGAGGCGCTGTGCGCCTATCTAGATCATTCCCGCATCGACTACTTCGACACCACCCCCTCGTACCTGGGGCAGCTCGTCAACGCAGGACTTCTCGACCAGGACCACCACCGTCCGACCGTCCTCACCGTCGGCGCTGAGGCTCTCGACAGCGCGCTATATCAAAAGCTCGCGTCCACCGGCATCACCGCCGTCTTCAACTTCTATGGGCCGACGGAGAGCACAGTCAACAGCACTGTATGGCGAGTGACCGGAGGACAGAGACCACTGATCGGCCGTCCCGTATCCGGCCTCACAGCCTATGTACTCGACGACCAGCTCCGGCCTGTGCCGATCGGCGTCCGCGGAGAACTGTACCTACATGGAGCCAGTGTTGCCGCGCACTACGACGACGCACCACGATTAACGGCAGAGCGTTTTGTTGCGTGTCCATGGGCGATAGGTGAACGCATGTACCGCACAGGCGATGTTGTGCGCTGGACAAGAGAAATGCAGCTCGAGTTTCTCGGGCGCAATGATGACCAGGTCAAGGTCAGAGGATTCCGGATCGAGCTGGGTGAGGTCGAGAACGCGTTATCGACGTTGCCAGACGTGGCGAGGGCGGCAGCAATGGTGCGTGAAGACGTCCCAGGTGTCCAACGCCTCGTGGGATACATCGTGCCGGCCCCTGGAAGTTCTCCAGAAGTCAGCGAGATGAAGAGGGCGCTACGTGAGATCGTGCCCGAGTACATGATTCCCCATGCACTGATGAGTCTTGACTCCATCCCCTTGAACTCCGCCGGAAAGACTGCGCGAAATCTGCTTCCCCCACCGCCAGATGCGGCATTCGACACCAGTGCGTTCGTCGCCCCCGAAGGCGAGACGCAGACCCGACTAGCAGCCATCTGGGCAGAGCAGCTGGGGATCAGCCGTGTCGGAGTGCGGGACAATTTCTTCGACCTCGGAGGCGACTCCATCCTGAGCATTCGCCTGGTGTCGCAGATTCGCGCCGCAGGCTGGGAGGTGACCACCAGAGATCTTTTCACCAATCAAACCATCGAGTCACTCGCCGCCATACTTGACGGCCGCTCTTCAGCTATACCGAGCAGCACAGAACATGAGGAGGTCAAAGGCCCTGTGCCCGCGTCACCGATCAGCCATTGGTTCTTCGACACGCATACACAGGCCCCGCAGCACTTCGACATGTCCTTACGTTGCGAACTGGCGGACGGTCTCAACACCGAGCGCCTGCAGGAGTCCCTTCTGAAACTAGCCCACAATCACGATATGCTGCGAATGCGCGCCTATCGAGATGATGACGGTTGGCATCAGCACCTTGATGGTCCCGCAAGCCAGACATTGGTGAGCATCATTGACATTGGTGAACATTCTGCTGATGACGTGGCACGCGAGTGCGCGATGAGAGAGCGTCGCCTGGACAGACTTGAGAGCGGGCCCTTGTTCGAGGCATTCATCCTCGTTCATGACAGGCACCCCCGCGAGCTCATCCTCAGTGCTCATCATTTGGTGGTGGACGCCGTCTCCTGGCGGATCCTCCTGGACGACCTTCAAGAGATATACACCAACGGCACAACCGGACACCCGCCAACCACATCGTTCTCCGCATGGATGGAACATCTTGTCAACCACACGCGCGCTGGAGCATTCGAGGACGACGTTGACGACTGGGTCGACATCGTCGATCGAGTCCAGCCGATTCCCATCGACATGGACGGCGGACCACATGATGTCGCCTCCGAACGCACTATCACTGCATCAGTCCCACTGGACACGACCGATCATCTTGTTCGAGAGGCACCAGGAATTCTGCGCTGCAAAGTCGACGACATCTTGTTGGCCGCCCTAGCCCGCGTAATAACCGAATGGACACAAAGAAAGGAAATAGTTATCGAGAAAGAAGGTCACGGTCGGATCGATCTATTCGATGACGTCGACCTGTCCTGCACAGTGGGATGGTTCACAACACTCTACCCACTCGCCATCGAGCTGCCGACCTCCGAAGCATGGCGCGACATCGTCAAGAGCGTGAAGCGACAAACCAATAGGACTCCAGAAGGAATCAGCTACGGAGCCCTGCGCTACCTACGGGACGAGCAAGATCCCGCTCTCATTCCTCAGACTCCCATTCCCATCGCATTCAACTACCTGGGACGTTTCGGCGGACAAGATCAGGGGGATGGGATCGTGACCCGAATGCTGCCATCACCGGGATTCGACCACGATCGAAGTGAAAGGCGATCGAATCTTCTCGACATCACTGGCGCGCTCACCGATGGCGCTCTCATTTTCAACTGGACCTACTCGGCATCCCGCCACCACCAACGAACGATCCAGCGCCTGGCTGACGACTACGTAGCGGCACTGACCGAGCTGGCCGACTACACAACCGCCCTACGGCGCCCACGGAACCAAAATTGACCCACCCGACACAAGAAGGAAGTACCACATCATGAGCACCAACCCATTCGAGAATGATGACGCTCTCTACCACGTGCTGGTCAACGACGAGGGCCAGTATTCACTATGGCCGAACTACGCTCCCGTCCCCGCAGGGTGGAAGCAGGTTCTGAGCGACGCATCACGCTCCGACGCGCTGGCCTATGTCGAGGAGAACTGGACCGACATGCGCCCGAACAGTCTGATCCAGGCCACTATGGAATGACCCCACCATCCGGGCAGTGGGGCGAAGGATTGACATCCTCCACCATATCCCTGGCCCACGAATCCAATCGCAAACGGTTCGTTGTCACGCCCCAGGGACACCGTGGGATTTCCCGCCGAATCAAACGGCTGAGCCTCCACCACACCCATCAGGCCCCCGGCCACCACGCCACCTGCCCCGATTCCGCCTACCACTCGTCCTGCCCCCTGCGGCCACCTTTGATTGCTTCACAGCACATCACGACGCGACGTTTTCATATCTCATCCGAGATACGTCCCCACCATATTCAGCCTGTGTTCCGGGTTGCCGGTTCCATCAGCATCAACGGCGACATCACTCTGGAGAAGAAGTATGGATATTCATGTGAGAGCCGAGAATATCGTTAAGACATTCGGCAGCACGCGCGCCCTCAATGGTGTCGATCTCACGGTTCCCAGCGGATCCGTACTGGGCGTACTCGGCCCCAATGGCGCCGGTAAGACAACGCTGATCAGAATCTTGGCAACACTGAGCCGACCAGACTCCGGAACAGTTGACGTAGCTGGGTGCGACGCCCTGAAGGATCCTGTCGCAGTACGAGCCAGGATCGGGCTCACCGGACAGTACGCCTCCGTCGACGAGGAACTGACTGGACGAGAGAATCTGACTCTTATCGGCAGACTGCTAGGGATGAGATCCGCCGCATGTCGAGCCCGGGCCGACGAGCTCCTCGACAGGTTCGGCATGCAGGAGGCCAGTGGACGAGCCGTGAGAACCTACTCAGGGGGAATGCGACGCCGTATCGATCTGGCCGCGAGCCTTGTAGGCAGCCCCGAAGTGCTGTTCCTCGACGAACCAACAACTGGACTCGACCCTCGTAGCCGCGAGGAGCTCTGGTCGGTCGTGCGCGAACTGCGTCGCGAGGGAACAACGGTGTTGCTGACCACCCAGTACTTGGAGGAGGCCGACCAGCTCGCCGACCGGATCACCGTGGTTGACCACGGTGTCGTCGTTGCCGAGGGGACTCCGCAGGAGCTCAAGCGTGACACCGGCACGCAGACCCTCGTCGTCAAACCGAGCGATCCGGGTCATGTCAACCAGACGATGCAGATCCTGCGCGACGCGCACGGGACCGAACCGGTCCTGTCCGCTGATGGAGTCACCGTCACGGTACTGACCGATGACCCGCTGATGCTGTCGATGGTTGTCAGCCGCTTAGCGACCGCCGGCATCGCGGCCGACGAGATCTCCCTCCGGCTTCCCAGCCTCGATGACGCCTTCTTCGCACTGACTGGAATCACATCACCTGATTCCTTATCCGAATCTCGTTCCGCCACAACCAATATCGAGAGTGCTTCCGCATGATTCAGCAGCAAGATAAATTCGCGGCCAGTACAGACGCAGCATCACCGGACCGGCGGCGTCGTATGAATCGACCCCAGCGCCCACCTTTGTCCAAAGGGCCACTTTCGGCATTTACGGAGAGCTTCGTTCTCGCCGGACGGAATCTTCGTTACGTACTTCGGACCCCAATGACATTGATTGACACAGTGATTCAACCCATCCTTTTCCTCGTCGTCTTCGTGTTTCTCTTCGGAGGGGCGATAGCCGGAGGGTGGCGGGCCTATCTTCAACTGATCGTGCCTGGATTGATGGTACAGATTATGATGTACGCCTCGATGGGTACCGGCACTGCACTAAGCACCGACATCAGTAAGGGAGTTTTCGACCGATTTCGCAGCCTCCCAATCAGCCGCTCCGCCCCCTTGGTTGGTGCGGTTCTAGGCGATGTGGTACGTTACGTTGTCGCCCTCGCAGTACTCCTTGGCCTCGCGTTCGCGCTTGGATTCCGAATTGACACAGATCCACTGTCCGCACTGCTGGCATGCGTGCTAGCGATTATCTTTGGAATCACTCTTTGTTGGCTGTCCGTGCTCGTAGGCATGATCGTCTCAAGTCCGCAGGCGGTGCCAGGAATAGCCACCGCAGTCATCCTCCCTCTTACCTTCGGTTCCAATATTTTTGCCGACCCGTCCACAATGCCGGGCTGGCTCGAAGCGTGGACCAAGGTCAATCCTGTCACATACTTTGTGGACACTGTCAGGGCACTCATGCTTGGTGGCGAAGTCGTGCATCCTCTGTCGATCAGTCTCGCCGCAGTCCTCGTACTTCACCTGGTACTGCTCCCGCTGGCAGTGCGTGCTTACCTGCACAGAGTACGTTGATGGACCGTCGCACTCGGAGGTAGGTCACGGGAGCGGGGCAGGCCGTGAGAGGTATTCGCAGGCATGTCGGCCATCTGCGCACACCCAGCTCGAGCCTGTTTCAGTGGTCGGGCACCGCCGGATGATCAAGACGGAGACCCGCACTCAGCATCTGCTGGAAGGAGTGCCACCGAGCCTTGCTCCCACCATCCCGTCCTCAACCACAACGAACCACCCCGCACCGCTCTGCGGCTCTCAGAGCGGGCGGACCACTGCGCGCGACCGGCATGCTCACGCCGCAACCCACTCGGGCCCCCTGTAACGCAGCCCTGAATGCTTGCGACCCGCTCGAGGAGCTTAAACGTCGCATAGCGGCTGGCCGACGCGGGGCACATCGAATAGGGGATGATCGCTTCTACCCGGAAATTCGACTGAGAAGCAGTTCAACCACCATCACCGGGAGCACCACTCGGTGCATCAACCAGGTCAGGTGCGTCGTCGAACAAGTAGAAGTCAGCACCGTGGCATGGGCTGCCCTCCGGAGGGACTGGCACCTCGATGAAATATTCCTACGAACCATCACATCCACCCTCAGGACATGCGTAGACGTTTCCGCCCCTCTAATAATATTTAATAAATCAAATTCATTACATCAATCCACATCCACTCTCCAAGAAACTCTTCCACAACCTTCAGCACCTCCATGATAGGCTGCGTATCATGCTGAGCGAGCACCGTTCACCTACTGATGCACCTCAGGGTGACCGGCAGCGGTTACCTCACGGACTCTCTTCTCCTCCTCTCGAATATCGCGAGGGGATGGCTCGTGCACTCACGGCGAAGGGGCTCTGTGCCACTGACGCTCCTCAGCGACTGCTCCTGCCTGAACGATGGTGCAGACCTTCCCAGTCTCCTCCGGCACGTCTGACGGCACTCCGGGGTGCAGCGACCGGCGTCCCGGAACCCGCTGCGCTGCGGCACCCGGTCCTGACTCAAACGTGACCCGGGATCGCCGTCCCACCGAGGAACAGGAGCTGCACGACGTCACACGTGTGAGGGTTCTTGGCCCAGTTCACGTGCTTGATACGGAGGGGGCTCCGGTTCCGTTGTCGGGCTCCCGCACGGTTGCGCTGATCGCCCGACTAGCGCTCACAGCAGGAGCCTGTGTACCCGCGGAGGTACTCCTTGACGATATCTGGGAGGGGCGGTTTCCCGAGGGAGGTGTTGCGACACTACGCAGGCTCGCCTCGCGGACCCGCACACGTCTCACAGAGCACCACCTGGACATCGGCCCCATCCCCGACGGCGGTGGTTACCAACTCATGCTCGAACCGGAGCAGGTTGACGCGCTCCGGTTCGAGCGTCTTGCGGAGGAAGGTGCTCACCTTTTGCGGGAGAACCTACCGACACGGGCGTACGACACGCTGACCCAAGCGCTGTCGCTGTGGGTGGGAACGCCACTTTCCGGGGTTGAGTCGGAGTTCGCCCTGCGTGAGGCCGCGCGTCTGGAGGAGCTGCACCTGCAGGTTCAGGAGGACCGTCTGCTCACGGTGTCCGCCCTTGAGGGCCCTGATGCGGCGGTGAACGGCCTTCAGTCCCTTGCACACTCGTTCCCGCTGCGTGAACGCACCCACTCTTTGCTCATGAGAGCGTTGCACGACTCGGGCCAGCGCGGCGCCGCCCTCGCCGTCTACGACAAGCTGCGCCACTCACTCGCGGAAGAACTCGGTGTGGCTCCCGATCAGCGGATCACCACGCTGCGAACGGAGATCCTACGTGACGACCAGGCCGCACCGTCAGGCTGGAGAAGCCCGTACCTCACGCAGGCAGTGGGCAGGGACCGTGAGATGGGCCAGATCCGGGAGTGTTTTGAGCGCACCCGCCTGGTTACCCTGACCGGCACCGGCGGCGTCGGGAAAACACGCCTGGCCGCCGAGTACGCAGTACGCATCACCGAGGGCCCCCCGGGGCACGATCCCACACGGCGCGTCTGCTTCGTCGAACTTGCCGCCCTGCAGCATGGGGATAGCCTCATCGAGGCCGTGAGCGCCTCCCTCAGTACCCATGACGCGTTCCTGTCGTCGCGTTCAAACACCCATGTCGCCCGCATCACCTCAGCATTGTCCAGTACACCGACGTTACTGATCCTCGACAACTGCGAGCACATAATCGAGCCGGCCGCCGTCCTGGCTGCCAAGATACTTGCAGCCTGCCCTCATCTACAGATACTGGCCACCAGTCGGGAACCCCTCATGACACCGGGTGAGGCAGTGCTCAGGGTGCAGCCGCTTCCACTGACCGATGGGGACGAGGACGGCGGCGCAGTCGAGCTCTTCGCGCAGCTCGCAGGTCTGTCGGACCTGGACTTCCGTCTTCACAAGGGCAACCGCGCCCTCGTGAAGGACATCTGCCGACGTCTCGATGGGCTCCCACTCGCAATCGAACTGGCAGCCGCTCGCGCCGGCTCAATGGGGCTTGAGGGTATTGCCAACCATCTGGATGAGACATTCCAACTCCTGTCGTCGACTCGGCGCACCGGTTCATCTCGCCACCGTAGTCTCAACGCGGTTCTGGACTGGACATGGAATCTGCTCAGTCCTGAGGAACGGGTGCTCGCACGGAGGGTCGCCTGGCTTCCCGCTGGCGCGAGCTCACAGACCGCGAGGCACGTCTGCGCGAGCCACGGCCTTGCCGAGGAGGAGATCCCATTCCTGCTCTCATCCCTCGCGGACCGGTCCTTGCTCACAGCATCGACCTCGGCCGGGGCTCCATCCGACTATCGACTGCTCGATACCACACGGAGATACCTACTGCGCCGCCTCGACGAGGCGGGCGAGACAAGCCTCACGGCGCGGTCTGCTGCGGAATTCTTCCAGGCAAAGATCCAAAACGCCTTCCAAGGCCTGTTACACAGTCACCAAACCGAGTCGCTCACCTGGTTGGACACCGAGCACGACAACATCGTGGAGGTCATGCGCCATCTGGACCGGGCAGAGGACCTGGTGCCATTCGTGCTCCCAATGTCGTGGTACTGGATCATCCGAGGCCGTGTCGACGAGATGTCGCGGTGGCTGCGCGAGCTCATGTCGGCACGAGACACGTTGCCAAGTGACATCGTCGCCATCCTCGATCTCATCGCGTCGCTGTGCCCAGGCGAGAAGCCTTCGACCGAGCCTCCTCCGTGGTCGGCCATCAACGCGGATATGCTCGGCATATTCCCACCCCTGGTCATGATCGCGAGTAAGTTCGCCCTACTCGCCGACGACACCGCCACAGTCGCCTGGCTGGTCGACATGACTCAGGACCACGAGACCGCGTGGGTCAGGGCCGCCGGTCACGCGGTCCGCTCCCTCGCGGCGGAGCGGTTGGGAGACACGGAGTCGGCCGAGGAGCACGCACAGGTGGCGGCGAACGAGTTCGACAGAATCGGTGAGCGCTGGAGCGCCAGCCACATGGTCACCCTGATCGCGGGACACCGCTCACGTCGCGGCGACCTGGAGGGCGCCATCGACGCCTTGCGCGACGCCGTCGCGATGGAGGGGCACTCGGGAGTCGTCACCTCCTCGGCCCAGGTCGAGTTGGGCAGGCTCCTGGTGCGAGCCGGTCGGACTGAGGAAGGCCGACACGAGTTGTTGCGTACCCTTGGGCCCGCCCGCAACACCTCGACCGAGTATCAGATCCTCGCCTTCGTAGGACTGATGGACGCCGCTTTGAACGCCGGAGACACTCACGCTGCGGAGAAATGGCTGGATAAGGCCCGCGAGGTGATGACTCGGCCGGTCGTCGATCCAGGCTATCTGAAGGCCGAACTGGAACTCGCCATGGCACGGCTGTATCTGCGACGCGGCCAGACCAAGCTTGCCGAGGAGGCCACCCACCATGCGGCCACCGCGGTTGATGGCATCGGGGATCCCGCCCTCACAGCCGAGGTCGTCGAGATGACCGCTTCTGTTCTCGATGCGGTCAGGACATCACAGGCGGGCATCACTGGTCCCGGTCCACGCGCGGTCGAGGAGTAGACCGCACGCGTCTGGACCGGAGCCGACCTACGTCCCATCCTTGTCCAGTCGTTGTCCATAACCTCTTGCTATGTTGTATGCGTCACGAGCATCACCTTCGTTGAGGAGACTGCCTTGATGATGCGATCGTCCCGTTCACACGATTCTCACACCTCCTCCCCCACCGCGGCGCTGGAACTCATAAAGACCACCAAGATCTACCCATCTCCGGGTGGGGACGTGCACGCGCTGCGGGGCATCAGTCTGCGGCTCGAACCAGGCACCTTCACCGCTGTCATGGGGCCGTCCGGATCAGGAAAGAGCACCTTCCTCCACTGCGCCTCGGGGCTGGACACCCCCACCTCAGGGCAGGTCATGATCGGCGGTCATGATCTCTCGGGCTACTCCGAGCGCCGTCTTACGCTCTTCCGCCGCGAGCACGTGGGATTCATCTTTCAGGCGTATAACCTCATCCCCACGCTCACGGTCCAGGACAACATCACCCTGCCGCTGCGTCTGAGCGGAAAGCCCGTCGACCATCAGTGGGCGCAAGAGGTGATCGGCCAGGTCGGCATGGCCGACCTGCTGCAACGACGTCCGAGCGAGCTCTCCGGCGGGCAGCAGCAACGCGTGGCCATCGCCCGCGCGCTCATCGGACGCCCCGATCTGCTCATGGCGGACGAGCCCACCGGCGCTCTGGATCTGACGACCGGAACACAGGTCCTGGAGCTTCTGACCATCGTGACGTCACGCATGGGGCAGACAGTGGTGATGGTGACGCACGACGCCCGCGCGGCGGCCTATGCCGACGAGGTCCTCTTCCTGGCCGACGGGCAGGTGGGGGGCAGACTGTCAGGCGCTTCGGTCGAGACCATCGCGACCCGGATGACCCACCTGGGGGATAAGTCGTGATCTCGCTCGCACTCTCAACCGTACGTGGCAGGATATCCGCGTTCACAGGCGCCCTCATCGCGCTGCTGTGCTCGGCAATCCTTGTGTCGGCAGCGGCATATCTCGCTGAGTCGGGTCTCCGGTCAACAACACAGGCTCAACGTTACGCCAACGTTGACGCCGTCGTCGTCGGGGACCAGACCATGCGGATCCCCGGCAGCGACATGCTGTCGAGCGTCCGGCTGCCCGAGACCGTGCGAGTTCCTCAGACGGTCGTCGAACAGGTCGAGGCGCTCCCGGAGGTCGGCTCAGCAGTGGTGGACGACCGGGTCACCATGCGGGTGACGGGCAAGGCCGCCGGAGCATCAGCAAGTAGCGACGGCATCGAGGCACGCCGGTGGTCCACGGCGTCCCTGGGAGGTTTCCATGTCACCGAGGGCAGAGAACCACAGGCCGACCATGAGCTAGCGCTGACCACTGACGAGGCACGTAGTCGTCACCTCGCCCTGGGGGACGTGATCACTGCGTCAGTCAACGGAGTTCCCCAGGACTACAGCATCGTCGGGCTGGTCGCGATCGACGCCGCCCAGGATGTTCCCACGGCATTCCTCACCGAAGCGCAGATGGACTCACTGCTAGAGGACTCCTCCACTCACGACGCCCTTCTGCTGAGCGCGGCGGACGGCGTGAGCGTCACTCAGATGGAGACCGCGGTCTCAGGCATGCTGTCTGATGGCTTCGTCGTCGGCACGGGCCAGCGAGTGGCGGATGCCGAGCACCGGGAGGTGGCGGAAGGCCAGTCATTGCTCCTTCTTCTCGCCACCTCGTTCGGCGGCATGGCCGTCCTGATCTCCTTCTTCGTCATCGCCTCCACGATGGGCCTGGTGCTTGGCAGCCGCCGGCGCGAGTTCGCCACCTTCCGTACACTCGGCGCCACGCCGTGGCAGTTGATCTCCATGGTTTTCACCGAGGTGAGTCTTCTGAGCCTGGTGGCGGGCGCCATTGGCGCACCCCTGGGCATCTGGGTCGCGTCCTTGCTGCGGAGCGCTTTCGTGGCGATGGGGGTCGTGCCATCGTCCCTCCAACTGGTGGTGACACCGTGGGCTGGTGCTGCCGCCGTTGCACTCATCGTGCTCTGCGCCCTGGCCGCCTCATGGGCAGTCACCTACGGGGCTGCGTTCATGAGCCCGGTCTCCGCGTTACAGGACGCGGCTCCGAGCAGGCGCCCAGTGGGCGGCTGGCGTCCAGTGGCAGCAGGGGTCACGCTGATCCTGGGAGCCATGACCACGACCGTTCCCCTGTTCCTGCACGACGACATCGGAGCAGCAGGCACCAGTAGCGCCGCCCTCGTACTGGTCGTCGCGGTTGCCATGGCCGGTCCTTACCTCCTCGGGCCAATGGTGCGCGTCATCTCGGCACCCATACGACGCATGGGTGCCAGCGGGTTCTTGGCGGCCGAGTCCTCACGCGCCGATGTTCGCCGTATGGGAGCAGTGGTCACCCCTCTGGTCCTGGCCGTGGGCTTCACCCTGGCGATGGTCTACAGCCAAGCGACCCTTGCCAGAGCCGTCTCAACGCAGGTGGAACGCGGCGTGGTGGCGGACGTGGTCGTCGTCGGCTCCGGCGGCGACCCGATCGACTCCCAGGTGTCCTCAGCGGTCCAGAACGCACCCGAGACCGACAGCGTTGTGGGTGTCAGCGACAGCAAGATCTTCGTGCCCGTCACCCTCCTCGAAGACGTCGAGGTCGCCGAGCTCAGTACCTCCATCCTCTCCGGCCAAGACGTCGACAAGGTGCTCGACCCGGATGTGGTGGAGGGATCGTTGTCGGACCTGAAGGGTGAGACCATTGCCCTCGACCGTTCGACCAGCACGACGCTGCGTCGAGGGGTCGGGGACGTCGTCGAGGCCAGGCTCGGCGACGGCACATCCGCACAGTTTCGGGTCGTCGCCTTGTACGAGCGTGGGCTCGGCCTCGGGCAGGCACTACTGCCGCAAAGCGCGGCCCAGGGACACGTGTCCCCACCGACGCGTCTCCTCGCCTCGGCCGCTGAAGGCCTCTCACAGGAGGATGCGGCCACGGGGGTGAGCGCGTCCCTCGCGAGCTACCCCGCGATGACGACGACGGACAGTTCAGGATTCGCCGCATCAGCGCGAGCCGAGGCGACAATGGCCGCTTGGGTGAATCTCCTCGGTCTGCTGGTGATCATGGGCTACCTCATCATCGCAGTCGTCAACAGCCTGGTAGTCGCCACTCATGTGAGGCGCCGCGAGATCGCACTGCTGCGGTTGGTCGGAGTGACGCGGGCACAGCTCCTACGCGCCATGCGCTGGGAGGTTCTCATGACGATCGTGTGCGCCGTGCTGCTCGGCACAGTCGTCGGAGGTCTGCCCCTGGTCGTCCAATCCATCGGTTTCCTCGGATCGGTCATCCCAGCGGGCTCACCACTCATCTACGTCGCCATTGTCGTTGGTGCCGTTCTGGTCAGTGTGCCCTCGGTCATGCTGCCGGTCAGACTGGTGCTGCGGAGAAATCCCGTCAGCCTGATCGGGCAGAGAGAATGACGACTATTCACCTGTCACCTCTGACGAGTGCTCAGTGACTGCAGTCCCGGCTGACGTGCTGCAGGGCCGCGCCCCTGCCACTGGAGCGGTCCTGCTCCAGGTCGGCGCACCAGTCCTGTGCCAGCCCCCGATGGGTACGACCAGGGAACTTGCAAGGATACCGTCGACGCAGTTCCACCGTCCCGCGTACCAAGCGCGTTCCACCCCGGGGGTCCTCACGATGACGCCGAAGGCACCCTCCGGGTCGATCGTGACATCGGCGTCCTCGAAACCGAGCCACACCCCCTCTCTGGGAAACCACGCCTTGTACATGCTCTCCTTGATGGAGAAGAGCAGGCAGTCGAAGTGCACCCCCGGGTGCTGAGCGGACAGAAGGGCACACCTGCGGGCCTCCTCGGGCGACGCCACCAGCCTCAGTACATCGTCGGAGAGTGGAGCATTGGGCTCGGCGTCGATGCCGATCGCGTCTACAGCTGCGTCCAGCGCCACCGCCACCGCCCGGTAACCGGCGCAATGGGTCATGGAGCCGACCACGCCCTGGGGCCAGGCCGGTTCACCGCGCGGGCCCGGGACCTGGACCGGGCGCGCATACCCGAGAGCACCCAGCGCCCGTTCGGCGCAGTACCGCACCGTAGTGAACTCTGCGCGCCGCTTGCGCACAGCCCGGGCGATATAGTCCCGCTCGGCCGGGTATAGGTGCCCCTGGATGTCGGATCCGGTCTCAACCACCACCACCGACGACGGCACGATCGAGCTCAGCAGCCGCAGCACCGCTCCCATCAGGTCTCCACCAGGTTAATGACGGGTTCGTCGGTCTCCGCGTCGTTCATCGTGCGGGTACCGAGTCTCTCGGCGCTCACTTCCAGATGGCACGCGCAGCCATCCGCAACGGTCAGCAGTTCGAGCAACGAGGCCGCCCTACGGGGACGATGAGCGCGCCAGCCACACCCATGGCACTCGGTCGGCTCCCCTATGCGCATTCGGTACGCTCGGCCGGGCGCAGAAAGGCGCCGAGGAGCGCCCGCGGCCCCAGAGCACCGGCAATGACACGTACAACCGCCCCGCTCCCCGAGCATACGGTCAGGATGACACACAACGACATGTCTCCATGATGGTCACTTCCCCACCCTATCCGATGAGGTGCTCCCCCACCGCTCAGCCGCTCCGCTCTGTGCATCTTCTGACGTGTCGCTGAGCGCCGAAGGGGCTTCCCCCCTTGTCAGTACGACGGACCGGACCGCAGCCCGGCACCCGGGCACCGCGGCAGCACCAGAGCCGGCGGGCAGTCGTCATGATCAAAGACCGCCCCGAACCACGGTCTGCTCGCGCGTGATCCTGCAACCTCAAGCGCGCACCGTGAAGTACGGTCTCGTGGGCCCAGAGGGCTAGGCGCTCCTCTTCGGATACGACAACGGGCACCGGGGTAGCAACGACCGTCATCCGGCGAGGAAACCACCCATGAGCCGGGCGATCGAGTAGACCGGGACTCCTACCGACAGGATCGGCACGAGCGCGGAGGCCACTGCCGCCCGCCCACCGGGCACCCACCGGTGGGTCCACAGGACCCGGTTGCCGGCCGCCATGAGTACCCCGGCCACGAAACCGACGATGACACAGGCAACGGCGCTTTGCAGTGCCGTCGTCGTGCTGATGTGGGACAGCCCGAAGAAGCCGGCCGCGGCCAGCACGTAGCCGGCGCCGCCGGCGAGCAGCGCCGGGAGCGTGACGGTGAGCGCCTCCAGTATCCGTGCACGCACGTTGAGAACGGTCAAGATGGCACCAACGAACAGCGCCAAGCAGGTGGGCACGACGACGGCGGGGTCGGCCAGCCCCGGCTCCAGAGCGCACCAGGCCGAGCCGGAGACCACCACGAGGCAGCCCGCGACCGTTGAGGACAGGTCCTCCACAAGGTCGTGCCGGCCGTCGCGCCGCAGCATCTGGCCGACGAAAGCCACCAGGATCGAGAAGGCCATGACCAGGCCTGCCATCCCCATGTCGTCACGGAGGTGGACACTGGCTGCGGCGGACAGTCCACTGATCGTCATGACGATGGTGGCCCCGAGATCGTGCCGGGCACGCACGAGCGCGGGCCAGCCCTGGGCGGCGACCGGAACCAGGACGATCATGAGGATCATCCTCACCCAACCGGGCAGGACCGAGCCGACCGCCAGCAGTAGCGGTACCAGCCCCGCGAAGGCCAGCCGGGTCCAGGCCGGGTCCACCAGGCCCGGATCCTTAGGCCGATTGGAGGCCCGGCGGGTGGCATAGCCGAGATCCTCGGCGATGTCGAGGGTGTCCTGCGAATCTGCCGAACGGGCCGAAGCCGGGGTGTCGGGAGAGTCGGCCGAGTCACCAGAGCCGGCCGAACGGGCTGAGCGCGCCGAGCCGGCCGACCGTGTGGAGCCACCGGAGTCGCCCCCGCCGATGACGCCGGCCCAGTCCATTGGGCCACGAACGTCCACGGCCGTCGTCGGCACGACCGCATCACTGGGATCAACGTGAGAGTGGCCGACGGCCCCGCGGGTGCGCGCGGCCGGCTGGGCTCGTCGGTGGTCGGTAGTCACAGCACGCATCGTCGCACACCCGGGCGGCGGGTGACCTCCGGCTCCGACGTCTTCCTATCCGGTCAGTTCTCACTCTGAGGATCTCACCTTTGGCTGGGTGTGGTTGACTTACCCCCGACAGAATCGCCGTTGCTCAGTATCGTCTGCACCGGTGAGACCGGTCGAGAGCCCCGGAAAGGAGCAGCCATGCGGATCATCATGTTCACTCATGACAACGATGCCACCGACGTTCTTCCCGCGGCCTCCTTCCTCGACTCCCAGGTGGAATGCCTTCCCCCGATCCCGGCCTCCTACGTGGAGGTGGACAACGCCGACGTCGTCATGATCGATGCGCGTGGGGACCTGACTCGGGCTCGAGCCCTGTGCCAGCTTTTCACCGGCCCCATGGATTGCCCGCCCATCATCCTCATCCTGGAGGAGGGCGGAGCCGCGGCGGTCCAGATCGACTGGGGAGCCGCCGACTTCGTCATGTCCAACGCCGAGCCCGCAGAGTTGTCGGCCCGGCTGCGGCTGTTGCGCGCCCACGTCCCGGTGGTGTCCGAGGCCGACGACGACCGCATCGACATCGGTGACCTCGTCATCGACGTCACCGCTTACACGGCCCGTCTGCGCGGGGCGATCCTGGACCTGACCTACAAGGAGTTCGAGTTGCTGAGGTTCCTGGCCGCCAATCAGGGACGGGTATTGACCCGCGACGCGCTCCTCCACCAGGTATGGGGCGAGGACTACATCGGCGGCTCTCGCACGGTGGATGTCCATATTCGCCGGCTGCGAGCCAAGCTCGGCACCGAGCACGACCATCTCATTGGCACGGTCCGCAATGTCGGCTACCGGTTGGACGCCCCCGAGGAGACCTGACAGCACTGGCCTCGGAGAAGACCGGGAGCAGGACGGGTCAGGGGCCAGGTCTCAGGCGGATGAGGGGCACCCGACCCTTGGACGGAGACCGGCGCGACCGACATGGAGCGGACCTGTACACTTCTTGGCGACGTCGGGTCGTGACGGGCCCCGGGCTCCAACTCAAGCCGCCGCGAGCGGCATTCGCGCCGACTGGCGCTCTCCGGCCCGACGTCCTCACCTCCTCCTTGCCCCACCCTCGACGCCGAGCCGGGCATCTCTCGCGTGACCGGGCGGAAAACGGTAGGGCTACGCCAAACGCGACCGGCTCGGCGAGAAGGCCGGGAGGGCTCAGCCGAAGCGGCCGGAGATGTAGTCCTCAGTGGCCTGCTGGCTGGGTGCGGAGAAGATCTTGTCGGTGGAGTCGTACTCGACGAGGTGGCCCGGCTTGCCGGTGGCCTCCAGGTTGAAGAAGCCGGTCATGTCGCTCACGCGTGAGGCCTGCTGCATGTTGTGAGTGACGATGACGATCGTGTAGTCCGTCTTGAGCTCGGAGATGAGGTCCTCGATGGCGAGCGTGGAGATGGGGTCCAGGGCGGAGCAGGGCTCGTCCATGAGCAGGACGGCGGGCTTGACCGCAATGGCTCGGGCGATGCACAGGCGCTGCTGCTGGCCGCCGGACAGGCCCAGTCCGGGACGGTCCAGGCGTTCCTTGACCTCGTCCCACAGGTTGGCCCCGCGCAGGGAGGCCTCCACCAGATCGTCGGCGTCGGACTTCTTGATGCGGCGGTTGTTGAGGCGCACCCCGGCCAGGACGTTCTCGGCGATGGACATGGTGGGGAACGGGTTGGGCCGCTGGAAGACCATGCCGATGGCTCGGCGCACCTGGACGGCGTCGACGCCGGGTCCGTAGAGGTTGACGCCGTCAACGATGACCTGGCCCTCGACGCGGGCGCCGGGGATGGTCTCGTGCATGCGGTTGAGGGTGCGCAGGAAGGTGGACTTCCCACAGCCGGAGGGGCCGATGAGGGCGGTGACGGACTTGGGCTCGATGACGACGTTGACGTCCTTCACGGCCAGGAAGTCGCCGTAGTAGATGTTCTCGCCGATGACGTCGATGCGCTTGGACACGTCGGTTCCTTTACCTGAGGTGAACGGTGGTGGGCTCTGGTGGCGCTGCGGGCTCGGTGGGCCCGGCGACTCCGGCGGGGCTCAACGCCTACCGCCCTTGGGGCTGAAGTACGTGGAGATGAGGCGGGCCGCGAGGTTGAGCAGCATGACCAGGATGATGAGAGTCAGCGCCCCGGCCCAGGCCCGCTCCATGGCGGCGGCCTCCCCGCGGGAGTACTGGTCGTAGACGAGTACCGGCAGGGTGGACATGGAACCGTCCAGCGGGTTGGTGTTGGTGCGGATCGTCAGACCCACGGTGATGAGCAGCGGGGCGGTCTCGCCGATGACGCGGGCGATGGCGATCATGACGGAGGTGGTGATGCCGGCCACCGCGGTGCGCAGCACGACCTTGACGATGGTGAGCCACTTGGGCACGCCCAGCGCGTAGGAGGCCTCACGCAGGTGGGAGGGGACGAGCTTGAGCATCTCCTCCACGCCGCGGATGACCACCGGCGTCATGAGGACGCTCAGGGCGACGGCCCCGATGATGCCGGCCTGGTAGCGGGGGCCGGCCGCGAGGAGGAAGATCGAGTAGGCGAACAGCCCGGCCACGATCGAGGGAATACCGGTCATGACGTCGACGAGGAAGGTGATGGCCCGGGCGATCCAGCCGCCGTTGTACTCCACGAGGAAGACGGCGGTGAACAGCCCCAGGGGTACTGAGATGAGGGTGGCGATCCCGGTGATCTGGAGGGTGCCGACGATACCGTGGTAGAAGCCGCCGTTGGAGGCGTCGGCGCCACGCATGTTCGTGGTCAGGAAGTCGTAGCCGAAGCGGGCCGAGCCGCCGGACAGGACCATCCACACCAGGGAGACCAGCGGCACCATGACGATGGCGAAGGACAGGTAGATGAGGAGGGTCACCAGGGTGTTGCGGCCCCAGCGATCGCCCTCGCGCACCCAGGAGACGGCCGTGGCACCCACCACCCACACCAGGGCGGTCAGGGTGACGACGGCGGCGATGCTCCATCCGGCCAGCAGGCCGATCCCGCCAACGACGACGAACGCGGCTCCCAGCGCCGCCCAGATGAACCAGTCGGGCAGGCGGTATGAGGTCAGGGGCACGCCCTCGATGGAGGGCGGGTCGGCCAGAGGGTCGACGGGAGCGGCCGGGGCCTCGGCGGCCGCGAGCGCTGCCTTGAGGGACGTGGGCGCGGGGGCGCCGGAAGCGCCAGCGGAACCGGCGGCCGAGTCGGGGTGGGAGGCCGCGCCGTCGGAAGCGGCCTTGGCGGTGGGCTCGGGCGTGTTCGTGGGCGTCATGTCAGCTGGCTCCTGAGAACTCGGAGCGGCGTGCGATGATCCACCGCGCCAGGGAGTTGACCGCGAAGGTGATGATGAACAGGACCAGGCCGGTGGCGATGAGCACGTTGACGCTCAGCCCGTAGGCCTCGCGGAACTGCGAGGCGATGTTGGCGGCGATGGTCTGGTGCTGGCCGGCCTGGAGGACACGGAGGTTCAGCCCCATGCCGGGCGAGAGGATCATGAGGACGGCCATGGTCTCACCCAGAGCGCGCCCAAGCCCCAGCATGGAGGCGGAGATGATGCCGGAGCGGCCGAAGGGCAGGACGGCCTGACGGATCATCTCGTAGCGAGTGGCGCCCAGGGCCAGGGAGGCCTCCTCCTGAAGCGTCGGCGTCTGGAGGAAGATCTCGCGGATGGTGGCGGTGATGATCGGCAGGATCATGACGGCCAGGACCAGCGAGGCGGTGGTGATGTTCTTGGCCGGGGCCGTGTAGTCGGCGAACAGCGGGATGAAGCCGAGGGTGTCGCTCAGCCAGGTGTTGATGGGGTCGAGCAGGGGCACCAGCCACAGGAAGCCCCACAGGCCGACGACCACCGAGGGGATCGCTGCCAGCAGGTCCACCATGTAGCCCAAGGCCTGGGCCAGACGCCGCGGGGCGAAGTGGGAGATGAACAAGGCCACCCCAATGCTCAGCGGCACCGCGACGCCCAGGGCGATGGTCGAGGACAGCAGCGTGCCGAAGACGAGTGGGGCCACGTAGCCCCACAGGCTGCTCTCGCGCATGAAGGAGACCGACTCCAGCGTCTCGCGCGAGGCCGTCAAGGCAGGCAGGGCCTCCCGGATGAGAAAGGCGGCCACGAGGGCGAGCACCACCATGATGAGGGTGCCGGCCCCGAAGGACAGTCCGGTGAAGATCCGGTTGCCGGTCTGCCCGGGGGCCTTCCCGGGCTGGATGGCGACGTCGTCGGCGCTGCTGGGCGCGGTCGTGGCACCGGGCGGTGGGGCCGACGACGACGGTGCGGTGGTGCTGGCCACGGCTGACCCTCCTCGGGGTGTCTGGGGCGGCGGCTGGGTGGGTGGATGCTGGCTGGACATGTGCGGTTCGGTGCGGCGTCGTGGCGGTTGGCCGGCCGGCTCAGGCGCCGATCCTGTCGATGGCGGCGTTGATCGTCTCGCGCATCTGGCGGGTGATGAGGGCGCAGCCGGTGGCCTTGGACGAGGCGTCCTGCCCCTTGGTGGAGGCAGCGAAGCGCAGGTACGCCTTGACGACGGCGGCGACCTGGGCGTCGGTGTAGCTCAGGCGGGCGGCGAGGTAGGAGACCAGGACAATGGGGTAGGCGCCGTCGGCGTCGTAACTGGGCGTGTAGAGCAGGCGGGTCTCGTCGGCCTCGGCGCCCAGGGTGGCGGCGTCGAGGGCGGTGGCCGCGGCGTCGGCGGAGACGGGCACGTAGGCCCCGTTGCTGCCGACGGCAACGGTTCCCAGGGTGGCGGGGACCTTGGAGGCGTCGGCGTAGCCGATGGTGCCAGTGGCCGCGGAGACGGTCTGGATCATGCCGGCCGTGCCGTCGCCGGACTGGCCGCCGCGCAGCGGCCAGGTCTCCTCGGGCTCGTGGGCCCACACCTCGGGGGCGACGGTGGCCAGGTAGGTGGTCAGAGCCTTGGTGGTGCCGGAGTCGTCGGAACGGCCGACGACGATGATCCGCTGATTCGGCAGGGCGGCACCGGGATTGAGGGCCGTCAAGGCGGGGTCGTTCCAACGGGTGATGGCGCCGGAGAGGACCTTGGCGAGGACCTCGCCGGTCATCTTGACGTGAGACTCCCCGGTGAAGCCGGGTAGGTTGTAGGCCACGGCGATCGGGGAGATGTAGAGGGGCAGTTCGACGACGCCGCCGATCCTGCTGATCTCGTCAGTGGTCATGGGGGTGTCGGTTCCGGCGAAGTCGACGGCGCCCTCGACGAGCTTGGTGCGTCCGGCCCCGGAGCCACCGCCGGCGTAGTCGACGGTGGCGCGCAGGTTGGCGCCCATGAAGGCGTTCATCCAGGCGTCCTGTGCGTCGGACTGGGAGGTGGCGCCCGCGCCGCGGATCTGCCCCACCAGGTCGCTGGAGGCGTTGGGGTCGGCAGCACCGGCGTCGCGCCCGCAGGCGGTCAGCACGGTCAGGGCGGCCGCGCTCAGGGCGCTCAGGACGCCGCGACGGGTCAGGAGCACAGGCTCTCCTCGCTCAGTCAGAAGGGGTCGAAGGGGTTCAGTCGGATACCGGGTGATTGTCAGGCAGCGGTCACGATAGGCGCCCCGGATGAAGGTTCCGGGTGACCGGGGTAAACGGTTGGTAAACACCCTCTGTGAGGAGCGTCACCATTTGATACGGTGCGTGATAGGCGGCAACTCACGAAAAGGGATATCAGCATGGCGCACGACAAAAGCCTCACTATCTCTTCGCGCACGGCGTTCTTCTGTGCGCTCACAGCGCTCAATGTCGCAATCATCAGCTTCTACGTGCTGTGGAGCATTGCTGACAGCATTACGGTCAACCGTGCCGAGGAGCATGGTTTCGACCCCAATCAGTTACTGCCCCACGCCATTCCGCTCTGGTTCGCCGCGCACGCCTCGCTGCTCGGCCTCCTGGCCCTTGACGTTCTCGTCTTCATGGCATGGCGCAGGCCCCGCTCGCAAGCGGAGTGACCACGGCATGCCCCTGGGCATCGGTCAGCGGCCCTCGGACAGGACGGGGCGCTGCTTCTCGATGGCGACGGCGCGGATCCTGCCACGAGGGCGGCGGGCCATGTGGACCACGAGGATCTCCCCGGTCTTGAGCCAGGGGTCCCTATCAGGCACGGAGCGCAGGAGCTTGCCGGGGGCGTACTGGGAGACGACCTCCATGATGGTGGGCAGAACGGGCCGGTGAGTGCACAGCGCCGTCGGCTCCTCGCGCACGCTCAGGACCTTCTTGACCACGGAGCGCACGCCCTTGGGGTTCTTCGCGTGGGCCATCTCGGTCAGGGCACCGGCCTTCTCCAGCGTGAGGCCTGAGGCCTTGGCATAGGGGGCGACCGTGTCCATGCAGCGTTTCCAGGGGCTGGTGATGACGCGCCCCGCCCCGTAGGCGGACAGGATCGGGACGAGGGCACGGGCCCGGGTCTCGCCCTGGTCGTGGGTCAGGGGGCGGGTGGCCTCGTCGGTCTCCTTGTCCCGCTCCTTGGGACGATCCCACACCGAGCGCTTGACGGCTCGGCCGTGGCGTACGAGGACCAGGGTCCAGGTGTCGAGCTTGCCGTCCTCCCACAGGTCGACGAGCTCGCCGAGCAGGTCGCGGTCGTAGGAATAGGTCATGCGCTTGCGGGCCTGCCCCACGCGAAGCCACTCGACGGCGTCGATCTCCTTGGTGGAGGCGGGCGTGACAGCGGCGCGGGCGGCGACGGCGGCCGAGGAGTCGGGGGCGACGCGGGCGGCCCAGTAGTGGACCTCCTTGCGGGAGCCGTCGGCGATCTTGTAGCGCACGCGGCTGAGGGGCTGGCCCAGGATCACCTGGACGCCGGTCTCCTCGGCGACCTCACGTACCGCGCAGGTACGCACGGACTCGCAGGGATCGACCTTGCCCTTGGGGATGGACCAGTCGTCGTAGCGGGGGCGGTGGACCAGGAGCACCTCGAGGTGCTTGCCTCTTTCTCGCCACACGAGGGCGCCGGCGGCCTTCACGGTCTCGCGCGAGCTGTTCTTCCTGCTGGACGGACTCATGGCACTGCCGTCTCAGTGCCGACCCTTGACGCGCGAGCGCGCCCGGGCCATGAGGCTGTCCTGGATGTCCTCGAGGCGGTTGCCCTGCGCGTCAACGAGGTGACGCTCCCAGGAGCCGTCGGTTTGAAGGTGCCAGGAGGCGACGTCGTCGGAGGCGCAGTGGGTCACCAGCCACTCGAGGTCCTCGACCATGGCGGGGTCGGTGATGCGCACCAGGGCCTCGACGCGGCGGTCGAGGTTGCGGTGCATGAGGTCGGCCGAGCCGATGAACAGCTCGGTCTGGCCGCCGCCGGCGAAGGCGTAGATGCGCGAGTGCTCCAGGAAGCGCCCCAGGATCGAGCGCACGCGGATGTTCTCGCTGAGGCCCTCGACGCCAGCGCGCAGGCCGCAGATGCCGCGCACGACGATGTCGACCTTCACTCCGGCCCGCGAGGCGCGGTAGAGGGCGTCGATGACGGTCTCGTCGACGATGGAGTTGACCTTGATGCGGATCCAGGCGGGCAGGCCGGCCCGGTGGTTGGCGATCTCCTGCTCGATGCGCTCAACGAGTCCATCACGCAGGCTGCGGGGCGCCACGAGCAGGCGGCGGAAGCGGGCGCGCGGGGCGTAGCCGGAGAGCTGGTTGAACAGGGTGGTCAGGTCCTGGGCGACATCGCGGTCGCAGGTCAGCAGGCCCAGATCCTCGTAGCCACGGGCGGTCTTGGGGTGGTAGTTGCCGGTGCCGACGTGGCAGTAACGGCGCAGGCCGTCGGACTCCTGGCGCACGACGAGCAGCAGCTTGCAGTGCGTCTTGAGGCCGACCATTCCGTAGACGACGTGGACGCCGGCGCGCTCGAGCTTTCGAGCCCAGGAGATGTTGGCCTCCTCATCGAAACGGGCCTTGATCTCCACGATGGCAACGACCTGCTTACCGGCCTCGGCGGCCTCGATGAGGGCGTCCACGATCGGGGAGTCGCCGGAGGTGCGGTAGAGGGTCTGCTTGATGGCCAGGACCTTGGGGTCTGCGGCCGCCTGAGCCACGAACTCCTGGACGGAGGTGGAGAAGGAGTCGTAGGGGTGGTGCAGGAGGACGTCGTGCTCACGCATGGCGGCGAAGACGTCCGGCGCCGAGGAGGACTCGTAGGCGGCCAGGCCCGCGGCCGTCACCGGCACGAAGCGCGGGTACTTCAGATCGGGGATGTCCAGGTCGTGGAGCTGGTTGAGGCAGGTCAGGTCCAGGGGCGCGGGGAGCTCGAAGACGTCGTCGGCCTTGAGCCCCAGGGCGCGCACCAGGTAGCGGCGGGTGAAGGAGGAGATGGTGTTCTCCACCTCCAGGCGCACGCAGTCGCCGAAACGGCGCCGCTCGAGCTCCTTCTCCATGGCCTTGAGGAGGTTCTCGGCGTCGTCCTCCTCAACCTCGAGGTCCTCGTTGCGGGTGACCCGGAAGAGATGGCGCTCCAGGATGTCCATACCTGGGAAGAGGTGGTCGAGGTGCTGGCCGATGACGACCTCGAGGGGAATGACGGCGCAGCCGGCGGCCTTGTCCGCGGCGTCGAGCTCGCGGCCGGGGACCTGGACCAGGCGCGGCAGGGAGTCGGGTACCTTGACGCGGGCGAAGTGCTCCTTGCCGCTGCGCGGGTTTCGCAGGATGACGGCGAGGTTGAGGGACAGGCCCGAGATGTAGGGGAAGGGATGGGAGGGGTCGACCGCCAGCGGAGTGAGGACCGGATAGATCTGGTGGCGGAAGTAGCGGGTCAGGCGCTCCTGCTGGTCGGAATTGAGCTCGTCCCAGCCCAGGACGTTCACGTTGTGCTCGGCCAGGGCGGGGCGGATGTCCTCCTGGAAGAGGCTGGCCTGGCGGGCGGTGAGCTCCTTGGCGCGGCAGGTGACCTGGGCCAAGACCTGATTGGCGTCCAGACCGGAGGCGCGCACCGGGGTGATGCCGGCCTTGATACGGCGCATAAGCCCGGCGACGCGCACCATGTAGAACTCATCCAGGTTGGAGGAGAAGATCGCCAGGAACCAGGCGCGCTCCAGCAGGGGCAGGGTGCGGTCCTCAGCCTGCTCCAGGACGCGCTCGTTGAAGTCCAGCCAGGTCAGCTCCCGGTCGATGAAGCGGTTGGGGAAGGACTTCAGGGGCGGCAGGAGGTCCTCGGGGTCGACCTGGGCGGAGTCGGCGGAGGCGGCTGAGACCGCACTGGCCGAGCTCAGCGAAGAGACTGAGGATGCGGCACTGCCGGGGCTGACGGCGTGGCCTGAGCTGGCGGCGCTGCCGGGTACGGCCGTGCTTCGTTCCCCCAGCGTCGCGGTCGACGGCGTCGCCAGAGTCTCGGCCCCGGCAGGTACGGACCGCGAGCCGGCGGTGGTGGCACCAGAGGGGGCTATGGCGGGAGTCGCGGTGCCGACGGGACCGGGGGCCGGGACGGTCTCACCGTCGACGATCTCGTCGAAGTCCTCGTCCTCGTACTGGGGGCCGGAGTCGTCGGCGAAGTCACGCGGGTCGGCGACCTCGATGACATGCTCCTCCTCGACGCCCTCGGAGTCGTCGGGCTGCTCGAGGCGTCCGGCGGCGTTGTGCCCCTCGGGGCTCTCATTGTCGGTGAGCGATCCGCCGGGAGAGGCCGGGACACCAGCAGACTCACCCTGGCTCTCGGCCTCCTCGACGTCGTCGGACACCTGCTCGGGCTCCTGGGGGCTCGGGTGACGCATCCACCCGCCCAGGAAGCGGGAGAGCGGCGTGGGGGCGGAGTGGTGCGCGTCGTTGGTCATAGCCACATGGTCCCACGTCCGGGCGGCCTTGTGGGGCGGTGGTCCGCTCCTGTTCGGCGAATACGCGCGGCGCAGTGCTCATGATCTCGCCGATGGTTCCGGTCGTGTCCAAATCTGCCGCAAAGGAGCCGGCACACTGTTCATGCCTCCAACGGAACCGCGGAATCATGGGGTTTCATTTCACTCCCCTCAGTACGCCCACGTCCTTTGCGGCAGATTTGGACATCCCGCGCTCGGATAGCCCTCACACAAGGTCCTCTCAGTCGAGGAGGCCTGCGGCCGCGCGGCGGGCGGAGTCGGTGAGCTCGTCGGCGGTGGCCAGGAGGGCGGAGTCTCGGCGGGTGACGCGATCGGCGAGCTCGTCGGTGTCGTCCTCGATCCACGCGGGGCTGGAACCTGCCGCCAGAGCGCGCAGGAATCCGGCGGTGGCGCTCAGCAGTGGGGCGATCTCAGTGACGGACGCCTCGACGTCGCCGGCCAGAAGGGCATCGAGACGCTCACGCAGCCCAGCGGGTGCGGGTACGGGACGCGCCTCGCCAAGGGCGGCCTCGAGGCGGGCGGTGGCGGCATCGTCGGCCTCGGTGAGGTCGACGACGGTGGCGTAGCGGCGGGCGACGAGCTCGGGGTCGCGGCGGATCCATTCCCGCACGAGGAACAGGCGCCACAGGGCGCCAGGCAGGGTGGTGGCGGGGGAGTCGGCCCACAGCTCAGCGATGTCGTCGACGCCGTTGGCGGCGACCGCGGCGACGACGCCGGAGCGGGTGATGGGGTCGTCGCCGACCTCGGTGCCGGGGAAGCCCCCGATGAGCGCCTGCGCGGCCCGGTGGGCGAGCTCGGAGGCGACGGCGGTGTCGGCGCTGCCCTCGAGCTGTTCAGCGGTCTCGGGGTCGAGCCGGGCGGGGCGGTGGAACTGACGGGCCATGGAGACTCCTCACGCGGTGCGGGCGCGCCGCCGACGGCGACGCACGGGGCCATTGTCTCGCGACTGGGGAGACTTCTCCCCAACGGTTCACGTGCAGCCGACGACGGAGGCGACCCGTCAGCAACGACGGGACTGCCGGGGCCGGCAGACCGCTCGAACCGGCACGCACCAGCGAGAACATGGGCAACGCTGGCCGGCGGCGCGGCGAGTTCGACACGATGGTCGGTTGTCCGGCTATGCTTGCCCCTGCCGACGGCGTCTGCGACTCCGATTCCGGTCGTCGGCACGCCCCCTTAGCTCAGTTGGTCAGAGCTGCGGACTTTTAATCCGAAGGTCGTGGGTTCGAGCCCCACAGGGGGTACCGCCGCTTTCGCGACAGCCCCTACCTTCAGAAGGTCGCGGGTCACCAGCTCCTTTCACTTGCCATCCCACTCGGCCGGGGCACAGCATGACGAGGCAGGAACAGGACCGAAGGTCTTCACACCAGCTCCGCCACAGTTCCTGAAATCACCCGCGCCTTGCGCAAGACACGCTGAACGGCGCAGTCGACAGAGGACCGCACCTTCTCTCTACGATGAATTCACTCACCACGCCACAGCCATAACACAAGAGATCAAGCTAAGCGATATGACAGACCTTTCAATCAAGATAACCTTGAACGGGCAGGCCCTGACACGGGAGTGGATCGAGTCCAAGGAACTGGAGCGCACTCACCACGTCGTGCAAGAAATGGCGGACCTAGGGGCGGAGTTCACCTATAAGGGCCAACCGATCTCACCAGAGGACCTGCTGGCACTGCCGTTTGAGTCCGCAAAAGAAGCACTGATCGAAACCAAGCTGACACTCGGGAAGGACAGTATCCTCAGGCTTTACGAATCAAAGCTGGTCGAGTCGGATGAGATGTGGCGCACAATTGTGGCAAACACCGTGAAGGGACGGAACCTGCAGCCCGCCTACGTTGAGGTGGATGTGGACGGTCTAACCCTGGGGGACTTCCTGGCCTTCAACCAGTCCCTGAACAAGATGACCGATCCGGCACTGCCATTCAAGATCCACCCTGAGCACTTCGTGTTTGCCGGCGTCCATGGTGGGCAGGAAGTCATGGAGATGGTCGGCCAGTACGGCGAGCCCACTTACCAGAAGCTCTTCATCCACCCCGGAGCAGAAAAGCCGACGGCACTAGATGACGACACGAAAATGGCGATGGCAGGCGACGGCGTTCTCATGTCAGACCAGACGGTCGACATGAAGATGTATGGCATGCACCAGTTCAAGATGAAGAAAGGCGGCCTGCGCATCAAGCTCGGAGTTTTCTTCCCTGAGACGGCGCCGGAGGAGATGATTCTGGGGCATCAAGAACACTTGGCCGTCGAATTCTACAACTCCCTCACTTTCGCCCACCGGACAAAATCCTTCAAGGGGAGGGTACTGAACACGATCCTCAAGTTCAAGAAGTTCGACTGACTCGGTTGACGATCATCCCCAGATAGCCGGATGCGAGCACAGATCACGCGACCACAGCGGCATATCCGGGGCATATCCGGGTCTCACGGCCGAGCCTCACGTTTCACAGGCTGCTCCGAAGACTCACCGTCCGCCCTCCGAGGAAGCCTCGTCTTATTTTCCGTCCGCGGCAGCGTCGAGCACGCGCCCGACGTAGCGGCCGAATGTCTCGGCGATGCTGCCGTGGTCGTCGTCGGGCCAATCGCTCCAGGTGCGGCGGAAGCCCGCCGCACGGTAGTAGTCCAGGCTGTTGCGGGCACGCCCAATGCCGTCGAACTCGTCGGGATTGTGATCGGGTACATCACGCGTTCCGGTCACCCAGTTCAGCGAGAGTCGCTCTTCAGCGACGTCGGAGAAAGTCGTCCGCTCCTCGGGCGCATCACCACCCCCGAAGAGGATGAAACCCCCGTTCACCATGTGCTCGGCATACGCGGGGAAGAACCACTGACTGATGAACTCCGAGCCGCCGGAGTAACCCACGAGCCACAATTGATCCAGATTGGCTCCGCACTCGACCGACACATAGTCGAGAACCTCCTCCAGGTAGCGGACTTTCGCGTCCTGGCCGTCCAGCCACCAGGCGTCATCATCGCCGGGCGCGCGCACCGAGACGACGTCGTACCCGCGGGCACCAGCAGCCTCGACGACTCCTCCGACGCCGGTCAGACCGCCACGTCCCCTCTCACCCTGGCCGCCCTGATCGTGGAACGGCTGTCCGTCGCCGTCGAGGTAGGTGACCAGGCCGACCGGCGCATCGATGGCCGCGTAAAAGATGCAGCTGGAGGTCTCGTCGTCGGAGTCGGTGTAGGAGAACGAGATAGGGGCCGACAGATCACCCGACGTCGGACGAAGGCTCGGGGAGGCTCCGGGCCTTCGTGACCGAGAGCTGGAGGGCGCAGTCGATTGGCTCGCCCCGCGGAGAGTGCATCCGCCCAGAAGCAGGCCCGCCATCGCTCCAGTCAGAGCGCGTCGCGAAAGGTGCACCGACATCATCTCCACTCGCTTTTCCCGGTCGCCGTCAGCCGCTCGACCGTAGCACCGGTACCCCGCTCCTGCACGGCCAGGAGCCCGGTGGAGGATCTCCCAGGCCTACTTCCGACCGGTGACGGCCAGGTAGATGGAGATCGCGATCATGGCCGCAACGATCGACAGTCCCCACCTGATCCAGTCAATACCCGGCGTCACAGCGACGCCGAAGAAGCCGGCCACGATCCTACCGACGACGGCACCGACCATCCCCAGCACGATGGTCCACAGCAGCGAGATGTTCTGTTTCCCCCTCAGGAGCAGCAGGGCCAGACCACCGACAATGGCTCCGGGGACGATCATTCCAGCGAGCGCAAGGATGTTGAACACGAGGTATCTCCTTCGGATTGGGTGGCATGTCGATGATCACAGCGATCATTGTTTCAGGATAGCGAGCGATCCTCCTGCCCTTCACGACGACGGTGGAGAGCTTCCCTGAGCCGGTCACCACACCTTCCTCCGTCATGGGTACCTGCCCCGGCTCGGTTCGATTCCCGGTCACTCCCGTCAGCCCCGCCCCTCTGTATCAGCCCTGCCTGCCAGAAGGGCGCCCGTGCCGGGACTGAACCGATCGCGAGGCGCCGCCCCGTTGAGAGCCACTTCTGCTCCCGCTGCGTCCACCGCGGCCTGCATGACTGCCCTGCCTGGTACCACCTTCCTTACCGGCGGATCGGCCGGCGCCCCGCCCGCCACGTCGCTTGGCCCCATGTCCGCGCCCGCCACGGGCGGGCTCGACATGGCCGGGTTCACCGCGACCGTGGCCGTGCCCCGGCCGCCCGGTGGAGGCC
>NZ_CAUROW010000012.1:0-56350 GCF_963526355.1 uncultured Actinomyces sp.
ACCTTGAGCAGGGTGGATCCCTGGGCGATATTGGAGTCCCCGACGATGACGTGCAAGCGCCTGTAGCGTTCGGCATCGGCATGAGGCTCATCGCGGGTGTTGATCAGTGGTCTGGCGCGGGTCGTGGCCGAGGAGACGGCGTCCCACATCTGGTCCGCCCGCTGGGAGAAGACGTAGCCGCTGAGACTGCTGCCCGAGGGACGAGCCTCGTCATTGCCCGCGATATGTCCTGCGCCGACGAGGATCTGCCGAGTCACCAAGTGGGGTACGAGTGTGCGCGCGTCGTTCCAGAAATCGCCACGACGGCGCACGAGGTAGTTCTCGTGACAGCCGAAACCGTTGCCCTCGGCGTCGCGGTTGTTCTTCAGCAGGTGAATCTGTCCGGGAACGCCCGCTGCGGCCAGGCGGACGTTGGCCTGCTGGGCCAGGTCCGCCATGACCAGCTCGCCGGCGCGGTCCTGGGCGAGCAGGTCCTCAAGGCGGTCGCACTCGGCGGTGGCGAACTCCGGGTGGGAGCCCACATCGAGGTAGAGACGGGCACCTCCACGAGTGAAGATGTTCGAGGAGCGCGAGCGCTGGACGACGGGGTCGAAGAGCTCGCGAGCCGCGTGATCGGCGTCCAGGGGCGGCAGGCCGTCTCCGGCGGGGGCACAGGTGATGCCGTACTCGGTCTCCACCCCGATGATGCGGCGCGCCAGGGGCCGTGAGCCGCTCATGCTCACTGGCCGCCCTTCTGGACGAAGCCCTGGACGAAGGCCGCTGCGTTGGTCTCGATGACCGAGTCGATCTCATCGAGGATGCTGTCGACATCTGCGGCCTGGGCGTCTGTGATGCTCCGGGTCAACGCCATCGGGGCTCCGGCGCTGATCTGGTCGTCCGTGCCCTCGACACCGGACTCGACGCCGACGCGACGAGCCTGTCCGTGAGACTGGTTGGCGTGTTGCGGCGTCATATGTTCCCCTTCACTCGTCGTCTCGGTCAGCGCATCGTAGGTCGGCGCCGTGGGAGTCAGTCTCTCGCAGGTGCTACCCGACGACCAATCTCCTCCAGGATGGTCGCCGTCTCATCCGCTCCGACGGCGACGTCGTCGGGCAGACGCAGACGCAGCAGTTCGGGGTGGCCGGGGATGTCGAGAACCAAGCAGGTCCAGGACGCGCCCACGACCTGTGGGTAACGGTTGATGGCGCTTCCGCGGATGGCAGCGCGCGTTCCCTTGGGAGGCGCGTCGGCGGCCCGCTCGACCTCGGTCTCGGTGACCAGGCGGTGGATCCGACCTGCCGCGTCGAGCTTGTCGACCACTGAGCGTCCTGGACGCAGGTCGGCCCACTGGATATCGAGGGCGGCCAGACGGGCGTCGTCCCAACCGGTTCCCGACCGGCGGCGCAGTCCCTCGCAGAGCTCGTACTTGGCGACCCACTCCACCAGGTGGGCCGCTGGACCGGAGCCATCGCGGCTCCACTGCTCCAGGGCGACGAGGCCCTGGCACCACAGGTCCAGGGCGTATTGCGACTCCGGGTCTCCGGCGCGCGTCACGGCGGGACTGATGATCTCCAAGTAGGCGCGCTGGATCGCCAGGGCGCTCATGGTCCCGGCCCGTGTGGTCAACTCGTAGGTGAGGGTGGGATCGTGGGATACGGCCCAGTGCTCCTCCACGGGGTCGCCGATGATCGCCAACCGGCTCAACTCGGCCAGAGCATCCTTGAACGCCCCGGTGCCGTGCGCCTGCTCCAGGAACCACAGGAGCAGATCGATGGTGGCGACCTTGAGGTAGATGGGAACATCGAAGCGGTTGGCGTCGCCGTTGATGACGTGCAGGCGACGCCAACGCGCAGCATTGGCGTGAGGCTCGTCGCGGGTGTTGATGATGGGGCGGTTGAAGGTGGTCTGCAGACCGATCTCGGACTCGACGTAGTCTGCTCGCTGACTGACTTGAAAACCGGGCCGCTGGCTGCGCTGGCCAATCCCGACCCGCCCGGCGCCCACCAGGACGGGGCGGGTGACCAGGAAGGGGGTGAGGATCGCGGCCAGCTCCTCGAAGGGCAGGCCGCGCCGGACGAGGTAGTTCTCATGGGAGCCGTAGGCAGCCCCCTTGCCGTCGACGTTGTTCTTGTACAGGACGATCTCGCCCTGACCGACGGCATCGTCGAGCACCGCCATGGCACGCCGGGCGATCACCTCCCCGGCGCGGTCCCAGACGAGGGCGTCGTGGGGGGTGAGGACCTCCGGCGAGGAGTACTCGGGGTGGGCGTGGTCCACGTAGAGGCGGGCCCCGTTGACAAGAACCGTGGCCGCTGCCTGGGGCAACGCCTCCTCAACGGCGCTGGGGCGGGCTTGCGAGCCCCAGGGAGCGGGTGGTGGGTCCGCCGTCCTCATGACTGGAGAAGCATCGCCCGACGGCGCCGGAAGCGCGGGATCATCGGTGAGCTGACTGGGGTGCGCCGCGGAGCGGCGGAGCCTGCCGCCACGCAGGTCAGCCAGAGGATCCTCACCCGCGTAATCCCACCGTGCACTGGGCGCATCGGCCCCAGCGCTGTAGGCCTCCACGACCTGGCTGGAGAGGACCACGGGGTTGGCGTAAGGATCGCTCGGGCGCAGGACCCCGAATTCGGTCTCCAGGCCGACGGGACGCCTCACCGGCCCCGGTTGAAAGCCACTGTCACTCATATTCTCTCCCTCCCGAGCCTGCGAACGCCAAGGATCTTCGAGGTACGGGCACCGATGAGCCGGGCCCACCCCTCAGGGGTGGTGGCTCCGGTGATCTCCTCGTTCTGCCGGGCCTCGAGCTCAACAGCTACGCGGAGCCTGTCCGCGCTCAGGCCCCCGTCTCCCCCGGAGAGCTCGTCCTTGATGGAGGCCGTCTTGGCCCGGGAGACGATGGCGGCCAGCATGGCTCCGCTGGCCAGATCGGCCAGGTGGAGAGTGCGAGTAGCAGCACCGCCTGAGGCCCCGTGCGCCTCGGTGATCTCCAGGACGGCGGTGTCCTCGTTTCGCGCGTAGAGCGTCTCAACGACGACGCGACGCAGCGCGCACGCGGTGGCCTCGCGGTCTCCCCCGTGAGCCGCGAGCTCGGCAGGGGCCAGAGGCAGGTCGGCTCTCAGGTGCCGGGCCAGGATCTCCTCTGCCCCGACTGCGTCGGGCCGGTTGATGCAGATCTTCATATCCAGGCGGCCGGGGCGCAGGATGGCAGGATCGATCATGTCCTCGCGATTGGAGGCCCCGATGATGACGACGTTGCGCAAGGACTCCACGCCGTCGATCTCCGCGAGGACCTGCGGCACGATCATGGTCTCGACGTCGGAGGACACGCCGGTGCCGCGGGTGCGGAAGAGTGCCTCCATCTCATCGAAGAAGATGACCACCGGACGATCCTCGGCCGCGGCCTTGCGGGCCTGGTCGAAGATGGCGCGGATCTGCCGCTCGGTCTCACCGACGAACCTGCTCAGCAGCTCGGGGCCCTTGACGTTGAGGAAGGCGGCCGAGCGGCCCTGCGTCGAGGCACGTCCAGATCCGGCCAGCGAGGTGGCGACGGCCTTGGCGATGAGGGTCTTGCCGCAACCGGGCGGACCGTAGAGCAGAAGCCCCTTGGGGGCGCGCAACCCATAGGCCTGGAAAAGGTCCGGATGAGTGAAGGGAAGCTCGAGGGCATCGCGGATCTGCTCGATCTGCGGCCCCAGTCCCCCGATGTCCTCCCAGGAGACGTCGGGGGTCTCGGCAACGACGAGCTGCTCAACGTTGGTGCGTTCGATGAGGGCCGTGGCGATGTCGGCACGCAGGTCGGCGGCCAGAGTGTCGCCGGGCTTAAGCCCCTCTCCGGTCCCGGCGATACGGCGCAGCGAGGAGGACAGGGTGAGGGCCCTCGTGCCTCCTCCGCCGGTGCTCACCAGGACACGGGAGTCGTCGAGAGTCTCCTCGAGGGTGACGGCTTCGCCGGTCTGGGGCTCGGGAAGGGTGGCGACGACGAGCATCTGGTCGTTGACGGCCACGAGCCGTCCCGCCTGGAGGTCGGCATCGTCCACGCCGGGGTGGACGTGCAGGAGCATCTGACGTCCGGCCAGGCTCACGGCGACCTCACGCTCCTGGGAGGCCCCCTCCCCCGCCTGCCCGGAGTCCCCAGAATCCCCTGTACTGGGAAGGTCGGCGAGCAGTCCCAGGGTGACCGGGGGCCGGGTGACGGCGTCGAGCTGCCGACCGAGCTCGGTGATGCGCTCGCGGGCGGTGCCCAGGGCGGCGACGAGGCGCTCGTTCTTGGCCGCCAGGCTGACGGCCTGGGCGCGGGCCTCGCGCAGCTGATGGCTGGTGAAGTCCTTGGCGGGCATGCCCAGCGGCTGCACCGTATCGGCGCCGGCTGCAGACGGTTCAGGCATGAGCGCTGTCCTGGGTGTGGTCGGCGGTCCCGTCCTGAACGACGGTGGCGTCGGTGGGCTGCTTGGCCCGGCAGTCGCGCAGGACGCGACGGACCTTCTTGTCGGTACTGGTGCGTTCCTTGACGTCGTCGGGAAGCCAGTAGCCGCCCTCGTCGTAGGCGCCGCGGGCGGGCGGGCGCTTACGGGTCAGGGGCCGCGAGCCTGCGGCCAGGCGCCGGGCGGTCAGGAGGAAACCGGTGTGCGCCACCATACGGTGGTCGGGTCGCACGGCCAGCCCGTCCACATTCCAGGTGCGCACCATGGACTCCCAGGACTCGGGCTCGGTGAACAGCCCGCTGTGGCGCAGGGCCTCCACGGTGCGCGAGAGCTGGGTGACGGTGGCGACGTAGGCCAGGAAGAGCCCGCCCGGGGCCAGGGCCGCGGAGGCGGCCTCGACATTCTCCCAGGGCGCGAGCATGTCCAGGACCACCCGATCGATGCTGGCCGGTTCCACCCGGGCGGCGACGACGTCGGCGAAGTCCCCGGTGCGCAGCTCCCAGGCGGGGTGGTGCCGGCCGAACCAGGCGTCCACGTTGGAGGCGGCGATCCGGGCGAAGTCCTCACGGCGCTCGATGGACAGCAGGTGACCGCTCTCGCCGATGGCTGAGAGCAGGTTCATGGTCAGCGCGCCAGAGCCGACCCCGGCCTCCAGGACGCGGGCGCCGGGGAAGATGTCGCCCATGGCGATGACCTGTCCGGAGTCCTTGGGGTAGACCACCTGCGCACCGCGGGGCATGGACAGCACGTAGTCGGCCAGGAGCGGGCGCAGTAGGAGCAGCTCATGGCCCGTGTCGGTCTCGATGACACTGCCCTCGTCCATGCCGACGACGTCACGGTGGCGGAAGGAACCGCGCACAGACTGGAAGTAGCCGTGGGGGTCGAGCAGAAAGGTGTTCTTACGGCCCTTGGTGTCGGTGACCTGGATGCGTTCGCCGTAGCGGAAGGGACCGCGACGGCCCGCCTGCCCCAGGACCTCCTGCGGCTCCGGGCGCTGGTGCGGCTTCTCGAGTGAGGTCGCCGTGTGCTCGGTGTGCTCAGTCTGCTCGCTCATCAGAAGCGAGTGTATGACCGGTACGTGGCCTCAGTGCGTCAGCACGACACTCGCCTCGGAGGTGTAAGGAAGGAAGGTGAGCGTCTCTTGGAGATAGAGCTCAATCGACTGGGCATCGTGTGAGAGATATCCGATGGACAGGTCCTGGCCGAGGTGCAGCTCATAGTCACCGCCCCGCGTGCTCAGCAGAACGGCGCCCTGAATGGCGGGAGCCCATAGGACCTCGCCATCCAGGAGGCGATCGATGTGCTTGCGGATCGGGTATCCGTCATCAGTGGTCTCGGCGACGGCGGTCCACAGCTCGGCGGAAAGCAGGAGGGCGTATGGACCTTCGACTCCGGCGAGGCGGAGCTCCTTGAGAGCAGCAGCAACGGCGTCAGGAAGATCCTTCGGCTGCGGGAGCGATACGACAGGGTTGGAACTTGAGGGAACCAACCCCTCAATGCCCGCGCTCGTCAACCCGGCGAAGACAATGCCGTCCTCGGCTCTGGCGATCTGAGCAACAGCGTCCTTCACGGGTTGCCAGTCGGAGTCCTGGGCTCCCCAGTCGACGGCATCGACGGCCTCGCGGCTCACCCGGAAGGGAACCCGCAGCTCGACGATCTGCCGGACCTGACGCTGGTGGGCCTGGACACCTTCGAAGGGGGTATCCACACGTACCTGGTGACCGGTGCGTACTGCCGCCAGATCCGCTCCGTCGGGTCCAACCACGTCGACGACACGTCGTCCGGCGATCCAGCGGATGAAGGTGCGCCGCGCCTCTTGGTCGATCTCACCCCAGGCGGCCTCGGAGATGGGGGCGAGCTGTCGATGCAGGTTGTTCATACTCGGCCTTTCAGGTTTCCGATCCCAAGGGATCCATCGGACGGTGCAGCAGTGGAGCCCGCACCGTTCCCGTGATCATCTGGTGTCTGGTCACGCGGCGCTTCAGAAGACGCATTGAACCCAAGACCTCTGGCGGCGCTCAGCTCAGTGGCGGGCTGGGTTGGGTCCTCCTGCCCGGCCTCAGGTCGGACGGCAGCATGCGCGTACTGGTCGGCGTCGTCGAGGAAAGCGGCCGGCGGAGCAAAGAAGAGACACCCTGTCAGGGGTGTGGAGAAGTCGAGAATGCGGTCGTAGTTGCCCTCGGGCTCCCCCAGGAACATACGCCTGAGCATGAGCTCGGTGACGCGTGGGTCTGCGGCGTAGCTCATGAAGAACGTGCCCTGGTCCCCGGAGGCCTCACCGAAGGCGAGATTGTCACGCACGATCTGGAGCTCGTTGCCGTCGGCGTCCTCAATGGTGTTCATGGTCACGTGGCTGTTGGTAGGCTGCTCATTATCAGGAAGCTGGATGTCATCGAGCTTGGTGCGACCGATGACGCGTTCCTGTTCCTCGATGCTCAACGAGTCCCAGGCGGTGAGGTTGTGGATGTACTTCTGCTCAATGATGTAGCTGCCGCCCGCCCAAGCACCTTCGTCGATGAGCGCCGCTGCGACAGCCGCTTGCCCCCGCGGACTCTCGGTACCGTCGACGAAGCCCAGAGGGTCTCGATTGTCCAGGTAGCGGAAGGCGTGGACCTCATCGTAGGTGTCGACCACGGAGCCCAGTCGGCGCATGATCTGGCGCACCAACTCAAAGCACATGTCGAGCGTTGCGGCGCGCAGGTGGAAGAACAGATCTCCTGGCGTCGACGGAGCACTGTGTTTTCCTCCCTGAAGTGCCGTGAAATCGTGCAGATACTCAGGTCGAGGCACGTCGAAAAGACGGTCCCACATGCCTGCCCCAATGCCGACGACGCAGCTGAGCATTGTCTCGGGGTAGCGAAAACCAACGGCCTGGGTCAACCCGGACACATCGGTCAGCAGATCGATGACCTGGGCCTCGCCTCCGCTCCGTATGGTCACGGTGAGAAAGATCGATGCCTTGGCCGGCGAAGCCAGGATCTCCTGAGAGAGGTCCTGAGAGTTGATGTCGCTCATGGTTTCACCTTAGAAGATGACGCTAACACGGATACCCCGAAGCATTTGATCCGAACTGAAGGTTATCATCCACAGTACGTTCGGCCCCGATAAGCTTGACGATCCTTTCGCATGGTCGGGCCGCTTGGGCGTTTCAGTCGCGCTGCTCCTCAGCGCGCGCCGGTGGGGACGGCTCCACTCAGGGTTCCCGAGTCCACGAGTACCAGCCAGCGGGAGACCTCTCGGGCTCGTTTCATGGCGTCGGCGGCCGCCTGGCCGGTCAGCTCAGTCGTCACCGCCGCTGCCGGCAGCACCGTGCAGACCTGGGCCGCGGTCACATCGGCGCCGGACGCGGCCACTGTGTCGCAGAGTCCGACCTCGCCGAGGGAGACCTCATCGATCGTGCCCACGAGCTCGGGACCGTCAGCCACCAGGACGAGGGCTGCTCCGCGTGTGAGGGCCTCGCGCGTCTGGGCAAGGGGCGTGTCAGGTCCGACGACGTGCACGGGCCGGGACAGCTCGCGCAGGTTCAGCTTCGAGGCGGCCCGGGCGCCTCCCCCGAGTTCAAGGACCTGCCAGCTGGAGGCCACGATCGACCACCCCACCATGACGACCAGGATGAGGTTGAAGGCGTCGGGCCGGCGCCCCTCAAGCAGAAGCGGACGCAGGATCCACCACCACACCACGCCGCCGACCACGACGATCCCACCCCAGCCGGCCGCCTTGAGCCCCAGCCTGCGGTTTCCGGTCACCTGGATGACGAGCGCGGCCAGGGCGTAGCCGCCATCAAGGGGTAGTCCCGGCAGGGCGTTGAAGACGGCCAGGGCGAGGTTGACCAGAGTCACGGCCCACACCGTGAAGGTCGCGGGAACCGGCAGACGCGCGGAGTCCTGCACCAGCGTCCCAACGAGCCAGATGAGCAGGTTGGTCGCCGGACCGGACAGAGAGGTCACCAGGTCCTTCCACGCGGTCCACTCCCGTGCCGGTCCGAAGGACGTGCGCCCGCCCCACAGGTAGAGCTCGTAGCGGGTGGGACGCCGCCCCATGAGGGTACCGGCCAGCCCGTGGGCCAGCTCGTGCAGCAGGACCGAGGCGGCCACGCCCAGGACCGTGGCAACCACCACGAGCAGCACCGTCGTGGTGCCGAAGGGCCCCAGCGCGGCGGAGACCAGCGGGTACCAGCTGCCGGCGATGAGCAGGCCGAGCAGGAGCGAGGTCGGCGAGATGACGACGGGAGCGCCGCCGATACGGGCGATCACCCACTCGCCGGTCGATGAGGAGGCAGGCATGAGCGTGAGCCTAACGCCGTCGGGGGCGGCTCGCCGCATCTGCTCGGAGGCCACAGCCGGTTCCCATGCCGACGACGACGCCGGCCGTGGAGCAACCGTCTTCATGTCCGACGTCCTGGCACCTCCCCGCGGTAGCGTCGCCCCCATGTCCAGTGAGCCGCGCACCGTCACCACCTCTTCCGCCACCACGGGTGCCAGGCCCACGGGTCCCGGCACCCGTGGTGGCCCGAGAGGCGGTTCCGACGACCGGCGCCGCGCCGCCCTGTCACCATCGCGAGCCAAGGACTTCATGCAGTGCCCGCTCATGTTCCGCCTGCGCACGGTCGACCGCCTCCCCGAGCCCGGTTCCCTGGCCACGCACAAGGGCACCGTGGTTCACGGCGTGCTGGAGCGTCTCTACGACCTGCCGGCCTCCGATCGCCAGCCCGAAGCGGCGCTTGACCTGCTACCCAGCCAGTGGGCCTCTCACCGGCAGAAGAACCCGGAGGTCATGGCGCTGTTCGCTGATTCAGCGCAGGTGGAGAGCTGGTTGGAGGAGGCCCGCGGCCTCATCCGCACCTACTTCACCCTGGAGAACCCTCAGCGTCTGGAGCCGGCCGAGCGCGAGCTCTTCGTCCAGACCGAGACCGGTGACGGCCTGCTCCTGCGGGGCTTCGTCGACCGCCTGGACGTGGCGCCCGACGGCGCCATGCGCGTGGTCGACTACAAGACCGGCCGCAGCCCCGGCACGCGCTTCATGGAGGAGGCGCTGTTCCAAATGCGCTTCTACGCCCTGGTGCTGTGGCGCCTGCGAGGACAGGCGCCGGCCCGGCTCCAGCTTGTCTATCTCAAGGACGGGCGCGTGCTGACCCACGATCCTCGTCTGGCCGAGCTGGAACGGACCGAGACCCGTCTGGCCCACCTGTGGGACGAAGTCGAGGACTGCGCCCGCACCGGGGAGTTCCGTCCGCGCCGCTCCCGACTGTGCGACTGGTGCGCCTTCCAGGCCCAGTGCCCGATCTTCGGCGGTACCACGCCGCAGGTACCCGACGAAGGAGTCACCCGTCTCCTGAGTGCCCGCCGCACTGCCGCCTGATCCCAGCCACCGTTCAGTAATTGCCACGGCGAGAAGCAGTCGGTTACAGTCCGTAGCGGTTGATAATCGTCGCCAGCCACTTCCCAACGGAGAAGCACATGAACGTCGCCCAGGCTCACACCGCCCGCACCGCCTTGCGCGGAGCCGGCATGTGTATGCACTGCCTGGTTCGGGCGTTCTGAGGCGGTCTCAGACAGATCGTCCTCCCCGGCTCCCGGCGCCCCTGAGACGGCGCCCCATCAGCCGCGTCCAGCCAGGCCTCCACCTCACTCCCCCATCGGATGACGTGGCCTGTCTCTGTTCCTTTCTCCCTGTGCTGCGTCACCGGTCCCCACGCAGGCTGCTTGTTCCTGAGAGCAGCAGCCGGATAAGGACCACACCGTGCCATCACCCACCATCTTCACTGGACTCATCGTTGGAGCCGTCCTCGGCTTCCTCCTTCAACGAGGCCGTTTCTGCATCACCGGGGCCTTCCGCGACCTGTGGGTCTCCCGCTCCTGGCGCTGGTTCACGGCCTTCCTACTGGCCATCGCCGTTCAGGCGCTCGGAGTCGCCGTCCTCACTGGCGCAGGCTACATCACTCCTGAGATCCCCAGGCTGTCGGTGATTGCCACCGCCTTAGGCTCCTTCCTCTTCGGAGCCGGGATCGTCCTGGCAGGAGGCTGCGCCACCGGCACCTACTACCGTGCGGGCGAGGGGCTGGTCGGTTCCTGGTTCGCACTCGTGGCATACGCCACCACTGCGGCCGCGTCGAAGACCGGGCTCCTGTCGGGGGTGACCGCACGGGTCAAGGGGCTGTGGGTCACCGACCTCACCACCATCCCCGCCACCATCGGGGTGCCTGACGGAGTCGGCGTCGTCATCCTGGCCGGGGTCACCGGCGTGGTGGTGCACCGCTTCGTCGTCCTGGGGCGCAGTCGCCCGGCCCAGGTCCAGCTGACCGCACAGCGCACGGGACTGGCCCACCTGCTGCTGGAAAAGCAGTGGAACCCGCTGGTCACAGGACTCCTCGTCGGTATCGTCGCCGTCGTCGCGTGGCCCACGTCCTGGGCCTCGGGGCGCCCGGATGGGCTCGGGATCACGACGCCGTCATCGAATCTGGTGGGACTCATCATCACCGGTGACACCAAGCGACTCGACTGGGGCGTGCTCCTGGTTCTGGGTATCCTGCTCGGCTCCTACATCGCCGCCAAGGCCTCCGGCGAGTTCCGCGTTCGTGTGCCCAGCGCCCAGGTCATCCAGCGCTCCATCATCGGCGGCGCCCTCATGGGGATCGGCGCAGTGTGGGCCGGTGGCTGCTCCATCGGCAACGCCCTGGTGCAGACCTCGCTTCTGTCATGGCAGGGCTGGACAGCCCTCGTCTTCCAGATCTTGGGGGTCGGGGCGTCCGCCTGGTTCCTCCTCATCCGCCCTCGGCAGCGGCGACGCGCCGAGCGCACCGCCGCCCACATCCCCACCACCGCTTGAAAGCACACCGACACCAGGGAGATATTCATGCGCACTGTTCTGGAAACCACCGGCCAGGTCTGCCCCTTCCCCGTCATTGAGGCCGAAGAGGCCATGGAGGACCTCGACACCGGAGACGAGCTCGTCATCGGCTTCGACTGCACCCAGGGAACCCAGACGCTGCCAGCCTGGGCCGCCGACAACGGCTACACCGTCACCGAGTTCGAGCGCACCGGCAACGCGGCCTGGACCATCACCGTGCGCAAGTAGGTCGAACCGCTACGGTTAGGCCTATGGAGCACAGGAGACTCGGCCGAACCGGCCTGCGAGTGTCCTCCGTGGGTCTGGGCACGATGACCTGGGGCCGGGACACCGACGAGCTCGAGGCCAAGGAGCAGCTCGACATCTTCCTCGATGCCGGAGGCACCCTTGTGGACACCGCCGCCTCCTACGGCGAGGGCGTCAGCGAGGAGGTCATCGGCACGCTCCTGCGCGAGCATGTGGACCGTCAGGACCTCGTCCTGGTCTCCAAGGCCGGGGTGCGCACCTGGCGCACCGGGGAACGCTCCTCGGTGGCCGACGCCTCCCGAGGCTCGCTGCTGGATACGCTCGACATCAGCTTGTCCCGCCTGGGCACCGACCACCTCGACCTGCTGCTGGTTCAGGTGCCGGACTCCACCACGCCCCTGGAGGAGACGGCCCACGCCCTGAGCCTGGCCGTCTCCTCCGGTCGCACCCGCTACGTGGGGATCGCCAACCACCCGGCCTGGGCCTCGGTGCGCATGTACGACCTGCTCAGCGAGGGCGGCCGGGGACCGGGGCTGGCCGCCGTCGAGGTCGAGCACTCCCTACTCTCCCGGGGCATCGAGCGCGAGCTCATGCCCGCCTCCCAGGCCCTGGGCTTCGGCATCCTGAGCTACGCCCCCCTGGGGCGGGGCGTCCTCACGGGCAAGTACCGGGCCACGATCCCGCCGGACTCACGGGCCGCCTCACCGCACCTGCGCTCCTACGTGTCGCCCTACCTGGGCGATCCGCACCGGGGCGTGGTTGAGGCCGTGGCCACGGCGGCCTCGGGCCTGGACCGCAAGCCGGCCGAGGTGGCGCTGGCCTGGGCCCGTGACGCCACCGGGATCGCCTCGAGCATCGTGGGGGCACGCACGCCGGCCCAGCTCCAGGGGGTGCTCTCAGCCGATGACCTGAAACTCCCGGTCCAGATCCGCCACGCCCTGGACGAGGTCACCTCATTACAGCTCGGCTACCCCGAGCGCTTCTAAGCCACTCGGCTGAACCAGTCGGCGCCGCTGAGCGCCGGCTGGTGAGGATCAGCCCCACACGAGAGCGACGCGCCTGCCGTCGACCTCGTGAACGGGCACGTCCATGCCGAAGACCTCGCTGAGGCACTCCCGGGTCATCGTCTCCTCAGGAGTCCCCTGAAGGATGACCCTGCCGTCACGCATAGCGACGATCTGGTCCGACCACGCGGCGGCCATGTTGATGTCATGCATGACGATGACCACTGTGCGCTCAAACTCGTGGGCAGCCGCGCGTAGGCGGCGCATCATGGCCACCGAGTGGACCATGTCCAGATTGTTGAGGGGCTCATCCAGGAGCATGTAAGGCGTCTCCTGGGCCAGCACCATGGAGACGAAGGCACGCTGGCGCTGCCCGCCGGACATCTCGTCGAGGTAGCGATCGGCCAGGTCAGTCAGGTCCATCCACTCCAGGGCCTGGTCGACGATCGTCTCGTCATGCTCGGTGGGGCGTCCCCGATTGTGTGGGTAGCGGCCGAAACCCACCAGGTCGCGCACGGTCAGTCTCACAGCGAGGTGGTTGTCCTGCTTGAGGACGGACAGAACGGTGGCCAGCTGGCGCCCCGGGGTCGTGGTGACATCCAGTCCACCGACCTCCACGGTGCCGGCATCGGCCCCCAGGAGTCGAGCCATGACGGACAGGAGTGTGGACTTACCTGCCCCATTGGCGCCGACCAGCCCGATCACTCCGCCGGCCGGCAGATCGAGGTCGACGTCGGAGAGGACCTGACGCTCGCCGTACGACTTGGCGAGACCACGCACTTTGATCATGAACGCCTCCTGGAGCTGATGATCAGGACGATGAGGGTGAGCCCACCGAGGAACTCGATGATGACGGACAGGATGTTGTCCGCGTCCAGGACATGCGCCAATACCGTCTGCCCGACGATGAGCACGAGCATGGCTACGAGCGCCGACATGGGTACGGTGATGACGTGACGGTTGGTGCCGGCGGCCCAGTAGGCCAGGTGGGCCACGAGCAGCCCCAGGAACATGATCGGCCCGACCAGGGCCGTGGACACCGATACCAGGACGGCCACCATGACCATGACGCGCCGGCTGACACGGCGATGGTCGATTCCCAGCGCAGTGGCGACGTCGGGACCGAGGGCCACAATGTCGAGCGCCCGCAACTCACGGATCGCCAGAATCGAGACCACGGCGGTCAGAGCGAGCGATAGCACCAGCAGGTCCGGGTTGATAGAGCCGAAGGAGGCGAAGAGCCGGTCCTGGAGGACGAGGAAGTCGTTGGGGGCCAGGAGTCGCTGGATGAAGGTGGTCCCCGAGCGCAGGAAGGTTCCCAGCACGACGCCCAGAAGCACCAGCGTGGTCACCGAGCGTCTGGCGCCGAGCACGGCTCCCATGAACGTCACGGACACCCCGATCATCACCACGAGTGTCAGAACGAAGGCCCACAGGTCCGGTAGGGAGGAGAATCCCACTGCTCCCAGCATGAGGAGGAGAACGACCTGCAGCAGGGCGTAGAGCGCGTCCAGGCCGAGCACGGAGGGCGTGAGGATCCGGTTGCCCGTGACGGTCTGGAACATGACGGTGGAGACGCCGCTGGCCCATCCCACACATACGAGCGCCCCCAGGGAGGGCAACCGGTAGGGCAGGACCAGCAACGGGTCGAAGGCGTTGATGACCAGGAAGACTCCGCCGGCCGCAAGTACCAGGACCAGGACGACCACGAGGCGAAGAACGGCACTCTGGTTCTCCCGGCGACGACGTCGGGACAGCACGTCAGCCACGTTCCACTCCTCGCAGGATGAGTACGGCGAAGACACCGGCACCGACGACACCCATGATGACGGACAGGGGAATCTCGTAGGGGTAGCGGACCACGCGTCCGGCAATGTCACAGCCCAACGTCAGGACTGCGCCGCCCACGGCGATGACCGGCAGACTTCGACGCAGGTTGTCTCCCATGAGCCGGGAGACGACGTTGGGGACCACGAGCCCGAGGAAGGGCAGGCTCCCAACGACGACGACGCTGACTGCCGTCATGACTGCCGCGGCCATGATCGTCAGGTTGATGGTGCGGTGATAGCTCAGTCCGAGCCCGGTAGCCGTCTCCGCCCCGAGGCTCGCCACCGTGAGGCGGTCGGCGGCGAGGTAGAGGAGCAGGACCATCAGGGCCACCAGCCACAGCAGCTCATAGCGTCCGGCCAGCACCCGGGAGAGGTCGCCGGCGGTCCAGGATCCCAGTGACTGAAGCAGGTCGTGACGCCAGGCCACGAAGGTGGTGCCCGCTCCCACCACTCCGCCGAGCATGAGACCAATGAGAGGAACGGTCACGTCGTCGGGTGTGCGCCGGTGGGGCAGTAGGTGCAGCAGCCACAGGAAGACGGCCGATCCCGCGACCGCGCACGCGCAGGCCGCCGCCATTTTACCCAGGACGCTGGTGCCCGGTGCGAAGAGAGCCACGAGCAGCAGCCCGACGACGGCGAACTGGGTCGTCCCGGCCGTGGTCGGGGAGACGAAGCGGTTGCGTACGCTCATCTGCATGACCGCTCCCGCCACGGCGATGCCCGAGCCGGACAGGACAGCCGCCAGAGTGCGCGGCACCCTGGAGACCATGAAGAGGCGCATGGAGCGACCCTGCGAACTGGAGCGGACCAGATCCGCTGGATCGAAGTCCGCCACTCCGATACACACCGATACGAACCCCAGGGCGAGCAGAAGCAGGATGCCACTGATCAGGAGAGGCAGCCCCAATCGCCGCGCCCCAGAGGCGACGTCAGGGCGCTTGAGGCTCATGCGGACAGGTCGCCCTTGATCTCCTTGGCCATGCGCGGGCTGACTCCGAAGCCGGCGCCAAGCAGGTACCAATCGGGCCCGTTGAGGTAGTGGACCTTGTTGTTCTTCCAGGCGTTGGTGGCGGTGACCAGCTCGTTGTCAAGGATCTCCTTGGCGGAGGAGCCCTCCTGACCGATCGTGGCATCGCGGTCCAGGACGAAGAGGACGTCGGGGTTGGCCTGTCCGATGAACTCGAAGGAGACGGCCTCACCGTGGGTCGCCTCGTCGACGTTCTCAACAGCTTCTGAGACGCCGAACTCGTCGAAGAGGACGTCGAAGCGGGAGCCCTTGCCGAAGGCGCTCACCTTGCCGCCGGTGGTCATGAGGCACAGCCCCTTGCCGGTGTTCTTGGCCAGGGCAGCAACCTCTGCGGCGGCATCGGTGAACTCCTTGACCTTGGCCTCGGCCTCACTCGTCTTTCCGAAGATCGACCCCAGGATCGTGGCATGGCTGGTGAGGATCTCAGTCATCGAGGCGGAGGGCTCATTCTTCTTGCCCTTGTCTCCGTTACCTCCTTCACCGCCCTGCTCCGGTGTGGCCGCGGCCGACCCGCTCGCGCCCTGCGGCTTGACGCTCATGTCGATCGTGGTGAACTTCTGCGAGAAGGTCCCATAGGACTTGGCGGTGCGGCCCGCGACGATCACCAGGTCCGGCCCGGCCCGGCGATCGCCTCCTCCTTGGGCTCCTTGAGGCCTCCCATGTCCTTGTACTTGTCATCCTGGAACTGGGACAGTGACTCGGGCAGGTTGCCGCCGCTCTTCGGAACCCCGACGACGAGATCGGCCAGCCCCAGGGCGGCCATGGAGTCCAGGACGCCGTAGTCCAGGACGACGACACGCCGAGGCGCCTCCTTGATCGTGGTCTCCCCCTGTGCGTGCTTGAGGGTGACGGGGTAAGTGGTCGTTTTGCCACTCGAAGCGGCTGCACCACTCACTCCCGTGGATGCGGCGGTTTCCGTCCCGGAACTCTGGGAGCCTGAAGAGCTCGCTGTCTTCGATCCACAGGCGGCCAGGACGAGAAGCCCCGCCGTTGAGAGGGTCGTGGCGAGTAGTCGACGGCGAGAGGGAGACACGAGCATCGAGATTCCTATCTTCGTGAGGACGACCGGATACGGAATGCCCGACCCCAATTCATGAGGTAAGGCTCACCTGAGAAATATCACCGTATCATATGCCTCGGCGGTGAACTAACCGCGCCTGCGATTCTGACACCGCGTCCGTCCTCCTCCCGCAGCAGACGGGGCCCGTGCGCTTGGCTCGGACCCCGTTACTGAGCGATAGACTGCAGAGAGGCCTCAGTCAGTCCTCGTCGTCGTAGTCCTCGTCCTCCTCGTCGCCGTCATCGTCGTAGTCCTCATCATCGTCGTACTCGCCGTCATCGTCGTAGTCCTCATCCTCGTCATCGCCATCGGAGTCGAAGGCCTCGAAGGGCAATTCGATGCCGTAGGCGGTGAACAGCGAGTCGTCGTAGGTGAAGAAGGCGTCCTGGAGGGCGTTCTCGGCCGCGACCACGGCCGGGGAGAACTCGTCACCGGTCGCGGCAGCATCCAGGTGCGCCTCGAAGGCGGCAATGAGTCGGTTGAGCGCGGACCGCGGGTCGTTCGTCATGTAGGACACACTACCGGCTCTCCCCCGCCCGGTGTATGAGGCGGGTGGCAATGCCTGGGGGCGTTGCGCCGTGATCACGCGTCCCGCTCGACCCCCAACGCTTGGCGGATGAGGCCCAGGAAGAGATCCTCCCCCTTGATCCTGCTGGTCTCCTCAGGTCCGACGATGACGCGCACGCCGTCGCGCAGAATCTGGGAGGCGCCGCCGTCGGGGCCCAGAGGCAGGATGATCCGTTCAGTTCCGGGGGCATAGGTCGCGCTGGGTTCCCGACCCGCGATGAGGTCGGTGATGTTACGAGCGACGACTCGGGCGTGGGCCCGGGCGGCGTCGGCGCGCTTGGACTCGCGCACGTCCGTGATGTCACCGATGGCCCAGACACCGGGGTGGTCCACCACCCGCAGATACTCGTCAACGCGGATCGTGCCGTCGTAGTGGCGCACCTCGTCGTAGTCCTCGCCGAGGAATCCGGTGGCGGCCGCCGAGCCGTAGGCGCGGAACCACATGTCCGCCTCCAGGCGCCGTCCGCCCTGGGTGGTGACCCGGAAGGGTGAGAGCACGCCGACGTCGACCGGGGGCAGGAAACTGAGCGAGTCACCGGTGATGACCTCCACGCCGCGCTGGGCGAGCTGAGCGGAGATGTCCTCGCGGATCTCCGGCTTGTAGTCGCCGGCAGGCAGGATCCTGTCAGCAGCCTCCAGCATGGTCACCTTGATGTCCGGGAAGGCCGAGGTGATCTCACCGGCCAGCTCGATACCGACGGCGCCGGCTCCTACGATGAGCACGCGCGAGGCCTGCTCGAGGTTGGTGTGCACCCTCTCGATGCGGGCCTTGGCGATAGTGGAGGAGGACTCCATGTGCTTGGCCGGGAAGGGGTAGGCGGTCCCGGTGGCCAGTACCAGGTAGTCCGCCTCGATCGGTCCGCAACCGGAGACCTCGACGGTGGTGCCATGAACAGCCAGCGCCGTTCCGTGGACGATCCGCCCATTGGTCAGGAGCCGGTCATAGGGCAGGAAGATCTTCTCCGCCCAGTCCCGGTCAACGGCTGCCCGCAGCGCCGCGGCGTGGCTGACGAAGGTGTCCTTCTGCTCCACGAGAGTGACCTCAGCGACGTCGTCGAGGGCCTTGGCAATGGTAATGCCGCCATACCCACCGCCGACGATGGTGACGCGAGCCATATTGTGATCCTTCCGGTGATGAGAGGGTGAAAACGCGGGCTGTTCCCGTCAGGTGAGTCCGCGTCGCTTCAGAAGAGGCGGAATGCTGGGTTCGCGCCCGGTGAAGGCGCGGTAGGAGGTCAAGGCGTCCCGGGAGTCTCCACGGGCCAGGAACTCGCGACGGAACGCCTCTCCGGCCTTGCGGTTCAGGCCGAGGTCGCCGTTGATCTCGCCGTCGGTGGTGAACCAGGCGATGGCGTCGGCGTCCATGACCTCACTCCAGATGTAGGCGTAGTAGGCGGCGCTGTAGCCTCCGGCGAAGACGTGGGAGAAGTACGTGCTGCGATACCGGGGCGGCACGAGCGCATCGTTGATCCCCGCCTCAGCCAGAGCCCGGTGCTCGAACAACGCGACCTCGTGCACGTCCCTCGGGACCTCATTGGGTGCCAAGGTGTGCCAAGCCTGGTCGAGCACGGCGGCGCCCAGGTACTCGGTGGTGGCGTAGCCCTGACCGAAGGCACCCTGTCCGCGCAGCTGCTCGGCCAGCTCAGTCGGCAGGGGCTCATCGCTGTCCACGTGGCGGGCGTAGCCGGCGAGCACATCGGGATGAAGAGCCCACTTCTCGTTGAGCTGGCTGGGGAACTCGACGACGTCCCGGGGCACGGCGGTCCCGGAGGCTGACGGGTAGCGGGCTTCGGAGAACAGGGCGTGCAGGGCATGCCCGAACTCGTGGAAACAGGTGACAACCTCATCCCAGGTCAGCAGGGCCGGGCCGGAGGTGGGTTGCTCGATGTTGCAGCAGTTGATGACCACCGGCTTGCGGCCGGTGAGCGTTGAACCGGTGACGAGACTGTCCATCCAGGCACCTCCGGACTTGCCCGCCCGGGCGTAGTAGTCGCCGACGAAGAGTCCCAGGACCGGCGCCTGGGGCTCCTCACCGTCGCGCACCTCCCAGACTCGTATTCCGGGGGCGTACATGTGCTCGGCCAAGTCCTCGCGCTCATGGAAGGTGATGCCGTAGAGACGGTTGGCGGCGTAGAAGACGCCCTTGGTGACAACGCTCCACAGCTCCAGGTAGGGGGCCAGGACCTCGTCGTCGACGCCGAAGCGCTCCTTGCGCTCTGCGGCCTCATAGAGGGGCCAGTCGGCGGGGCCGAAAGTCTCCCCCTCCCGGGTCTGGGGATCGCGCTCCATGCGGGCGGCGTAGATCTGGGCGTCGCGGCAGGCATTGGCCATGGCGGGCGGCGTGAGACGGATCAGCATCTCGGACACCGCCTCAGTGGTTCTAGCGGCCGACTCCGCGGCCACGAGGGCGGCGTGGTGCGGGAAGCCCAGGAGAGCGGCTCGTTTGGCGCGCAGTGCCACGAGTTCCAGGACGATATCCCGGGTATCACCGGTGCCGCCCTGTCCGCCCAGCCCCCGGTTCATGGACTTCTCCATCAGGGCGAGCCGGGCGGCGTGAGGCCGGGTGCTGGTCAGGGCCGGCACAACCGTGACGTTGGTGACCTCAGCAGCATGCATGGCCTCGGTGGCAAGAACCGAGAAGCGTATCTTGAGCGCGTTGACGCGGGCGTTGATCTTCTTGAGGGCGTCCGTGTCGGACTCGTCCAGACCGACTCCGTTACGCTCGAACCCCTCAACGGTCAGGCGGATGAGGCGAGCGGTCTCGGCGTCAATGATGACGCCGTCGGCGTCGCGCACGTCCTCGCCGTCAGGCGCGGTGGCGACGCGATCATCAAGGGCCTTGAAACGTCGATAGAGGCGTTCATCGAGGTGGTAGGCATCGGAGTGCGCCGCCAGCTCCGGGGCCAGCATCTCCTCGAGCTCATCGAGGTCCGGGCAGTCGGTGGCGGAGGTCAGAGCGTCCAGAACCGTCAGTGCCCTCTCCAGGAGCTCACCGGATCGCTCCAGGGCGTCGACCGTGTTGGCGATTGTGGGTTCGGCCTCGTTGGTGGCGATCGCCTCCCACTCCTGACGCTCAGCGGCGATCCCGGCCCGAATGGCCGGTTCGATGTCGGCATGGTCCACGGATGTGAATCCGGGCAGGCCCAGGTCGAGCGACCATGGCCTGGCGAAGACGTTCGACTCCGGGAGGTCGGTGTCGTCGGTGGTCTCGCTCATGGGCCCATCGTGCCATGACCCCAGTGCTTCTCAAGCACAACGTGCAGACATTTGTGGGTCATTAGTCCTTATCGGATGGCTTGAAGAGCTTCTGGTCAGGCAGGTTTCCCGCCACCAGGGACACGATGAGGTCGGCGATGGCGGGCTCATCGGGGTTACGGCTGCGGCTGTCGACAGCACGGTTGGCCCACCAGCCGTCCACGGCCAGCAGCGCCACGCGTTGCATCGGGGTGAGCTCGGGCACCTCCCCGACCCACTCGTCACGCAGCACGTCCCAGGCATTCTTGATCGTCTCGGCCTCCGGCGTGGTCGAGATCATGAAGCTGACCTCTCCGGGGAGGATCTCGCCGTTGACTACTGAGCGCGCCAAGGCCTCGATGCGCTCGCCGCAGCTCGCCTCCTCCAGCGGCTTGCCCAGTGCCTCCAACGCCTCGGCCCGCCACCGCTCCTGGAAGGCCGCAGCGATACCCTCCAGGAGCTCGGTCTTGGAGCGGAAGTGGTAGATGACTCCGCCTCGGGTCAGTCCAACGTGCTCAGCCAGGGCGTCGAAGGTGAGGGCGTCGAAGCCGTCTCGGTGGGCGAGCTCGAGCGCCCCGGCAATGATGCGGTCCCGCTTCGAGGTTCTCATGCGGTCTCCTCACTCGTCTCACTCGTGGCCGGAACATGACGTGCAGCCATGACGCCCGCGACCAGGAGGATGATGGCGGCGATGACGGCCGTGGCCTGCATGGCATGGGTGAATGCTATCTGAGCCCGCTCGAGCAGCTGGGTCTGCCCGAGGTCGCTCCGGTCGATGATGCCCGACAGGGTGGCCAGGGACTGCTCGGCGGCATCGGCCACCCGGTCCGGAAGACTCGAGGGAGTCCGCCCGAGCATGAACCGGTAGCCGACGTCCTGGATCGTTCCCAGCACCGCGATCCCCAGGGCGACACCGAGCTCAAGACCGGTTTCGGAGATGGCGGAGGCCGCTCCGGCCCGGTCCGCCGGCACCGATCCCAGGACCGCGCCGGTGGAGACTGTGAAGGCCATGCCGACGCCGGCGCCGATGACGAGCAGGCCGATACAGATCACCACGATCCCACCGTAGGACTCGCCCACGGCGACGACGAGGAGGCCCCCTGCTGCCAGAATCAGACCGCCTCCGAGCACCCGGCCGTTTCCGAGTCTGCGTACCACCGCGGCCACGACCGTGATAACGGCGATGGAGGCCAACGAGGTGGGGAGCTCGGTCAGGCCCGCCCGGAGGGCGGAGTAGCCCCGGACGAGCTGCAGGTACTGGGAGAAGAAGTAGAGCAGGCCTGCCAGGGAGAAGATCGCCAGGACGGTGGCGAGGATCGCCCAGGTGAAGGCGGGGCGTTTGAACAGTTCGACGTCGATGAGCGGTGTCGCCAGCGTGCCCTGGCGGCGCAGGAACAGCAACCCGGCACCGAGTCCAGCGAGCAGGGCCACCACGGCAACGACCGTCAGGCCGTCATGGGCGAAGGACTTGACGGCATAGACGATCGGCACGATCGCGAGCACCGACAGGATCGCGGAGACCAGGTCGACCGGGGCGCCGTGATCGTTCTTCGACTCGGGCAGGAGCCACAGGCCGGCGAGGATGACAGTCACCATCACGGGAACGTTGATGAGGAAGACGCTGCCCCACCAGAAGTGCTCCAGCAATGCCCCACCGACTAAGGGCCCCAGGGCTGTGCCACCGGAGCTGCCGGCCGACCAGATCGCGATGGCGGTGGTGCGGTGATGAGCGTCGGGGAAGATATTGCGAATGAGGGAGAGGGTGGAGGGCATGATCGTGGCGCCGCCGATGCCCAGCAGTGCGCGTGCTGCGATAAGGGCTCCCGCACTCGGCGCGAAAGCCGCCATAACGCTGGCCGCGCCGAAACCGAGCGTCCCGATGAGCAGGAGACGCCGTCGACCGATACGGTCGGCGACATTGCCCATGGTGACCAGGAGACCCGCCAGGGTGAAGGAGTAGATGTCACCGATCCACAGCAGCTGGCTGGCCGTTGGGCTCAGGTCCGCGCTCAGCGAGGGAATGGCCAGAGCCAGCACCGTGGAGTCGATGGCCAGCAGGGTCACGGCCAGGGTCAGGACGGCCAGGGCCGCCCACGCGCGAGGTCCAGGAGTACGAGTCACGACTCAAACTGTACTATACATACAGTCAAGTTATGCTGACGGCGGCGCTCCCCTCAGCACAGACGTCGGTGGCGGAGCACCTCCGCCACGTCCGGTGCGAAGTAGCCCGGTCCCTTGAGCACCTTGCCGTCCTCGCGGTAGATCGGCCTTCCGTCGGCACCCAGCTTGGACATGTTGGAGCGCTGCACCTCGGCGAGCACGGCCGCCAAGTCGATCCCGGTCTCCAGGGCCATGCCGTAGATGACGTAGACGAGGTCCGCCAGGGCGTCGGCCGCCTCGACGGTGTCACGAGCGCCATCATCGGCGGCCACGGCGCGGCGGTAGCTCGACTCGACCTCGGTGCGGGCCGCTTGCCCGTAGACGGCGCCGACGAGCTCGGCGAACTCCTCGGCGATGAGACTCATGCGCATGCTCAGACTCTCGCGCTCAAGGCAGGCGCCGTCGGTCTGGATGGGTAGTCCGTAGACGTTGTGGAAGCGCCGCACAAGGGCCTCGGGGTCATCGCCCTCGCGCTCTCCGACACCGTCATGCACCACTAGCGGCAGTGAAGCCGCCTCCGCGCTGACGGGACCGTCCCAGGGCGCTTGCGGCTCGCGCGGATCATCGGGAAGCAGGGAGGCGATCCAGCCATCGCGGAGCCGGCCGTCATTGAGCAGAAGACGGCGCACCTGCCCCTCTCGCTGGAAGCCGAGGGACCATGCGACCTTCCAGGAGGCCCAGTTGGGCACCAGGCCGCGGCTCGAGTCGTGGATATCGCAACGCCACCGCAGCGCGGACAGGCCCAGGGGGCCGTCCGGGTCGAAGGCCGTATCGATGAGGGCGGCGACGGCGCGGGTCATGGTGCCGCGCCCTCGCGCAGCAGCGGTGAGCCAGTAGCCGATCTCTCCCGTCCGAGCCTCCTCAGGGCCACTCAGGGTGATGCCGAGCATTCCCACGAGGGTCGAGGAGGCTCCGTTGTCACCGGCCTCGCGAACCGCCCACGTGAGCTCGCGCCCCTCATTCCAACCGTCGGCGACGATCTGCTCGACGAAGGACTGCGCGTCACTGCGCTGGTAGCCGCGAGGGATGAAGGTCCACTCCTGGATGTCGCTCTCCCGACAGATCTCCGCGATGCGGTCGATGTCCTCCCCGGTCGGGGTCGACAGGACGAGAGCAGGCAGATCAGCATCGGCGGCCACAGTCATCTCAAAGGGATCCATGGGAAGAAATACTAGCTCTGCCTGGATTGATCGGGATGGACAAGGGGACCGGTCGAAGGGCGTGTGAGCCTCAGGCGGCCTTCGCCTTCACGGACCGGCGGCGCAGGATCGGCCAGCCGGCGACCATGACGAGACCTCCCAGCATGCCATAGGCCAAGGCGACCCACAGTCCGTGGTCATCGGCGAGCCAACCGACGACCGGCGGCGCCAGGAGACCCGCAAGACGGGCGAGCCAGGACACGATCGTCAGCCCCAGCCCAGGGGGAAGTCCTTCGACGTCATCGGCCGCGGAGTAGATCACGGGTACGGCGACGGCGCAGCCGACTCCGGAGACCGCCATCCCGATCAGTGTTCCGGGGACGGACGAAAGCAGTAGCGCGACCCCCATCCCGAGCGTCACCAGGGCTCCTCCCCAGGCGATGACAGCGCGTTGGCCGACGGCGTCGATGATCCGGTCCCCTACCAGGCGTCCCACGATCATCGTCCCCTGGAGCGCCACCAGTCCCAGACCCACATGCCCGACGGCGGCGCCCTGTTCGGACAGGAGCAGAGACGACCAGTTCATGGCCACGTCCTCGGGGAACATGGCAGAGGCGCACAACAGCCCGACGATGCCGAGAACGAGGAACGTCACCGGAAGCGGGCGACGCGGCGAGGTCGTGGGCGACGTCCCGCAGGAGGGGGCACAGACTTCGGAGACCCCTGCCTGATCGGAGGCTCGCCCACCTGAGTCGCGACCGGACAGGAACCAGCCCGCAAGCAGGGGCCCCACCGAGATGATCAGCAGCATCACCGCTATCAACGCCATATGGGTTCCCACAGCCACGCCGGCCCCGGCCATGGCCTGCCCCATGGTCGCCCCCAGAACCGTGCCCAGTGACCAGGCGGCGTGAAAACTCGTCACGATCGAGGCGCCCCAGCGACGCTGGACCCGCAGACCATGCGCATTCTGCGCGACGTCGACGATGGCGTCGGTCCCACCCACGACCAGCAAGCAGGCGGCCAGGGCGATCCAGGATCGCGCCATGCCGGCGCCCAAGAGCCCCAACGCGATCACCAGTACACCCAGACTAGCGACCCTCGCCGAGGTCAGGCGGGAGATGAGCCAGGACGCCGCCAGCCCCGCCACCAGGGCTCCGACACTGACAGCGGCCACAGCCTGGCCGAAGGCAGCCTTGCTCAGATCCAGCCGCGCCACGATCTGCGGAAAGCGGGGAACCAGATTGGCGAATCCCAGACCGTTGGCCAGAAACACCAGATAGACCGCGACCCGGGCCCGAATCAGCTCAGGATCGCGCCGTAGGTGAAGACGGTTGCTCAGCGGGATATCGGGACGCATAGCGATTCACTCTACTGGGACGGCCCCTGCGGTCGACTCCTCCATAGGCACTACTCCCCATAGGGACACTGAAGAGGACGGAGCCAGGTGACGCAGAATGTCCTTACGCTTAGGTGTAGCCCACATGCCGATCCGCCTCTGGAAGGAGCGCCCCTCCGGGCGCGCTCGGCCAGTGAGGCTCATATGCCCCGCCCGTCTCACTTGGAGGATGATATGTCCTACGGAAGCGGCCCCGCCCCTTATGGCAACCAGCCGCCTTACGGCACCCCCAACCCGCACCCCCCCGAATCAGGCGCCTTACGGCGGCGGCCCCGGCCAGTTCGGGGTCCCGACCCTGTCCCCCGACATCGCCCCCTTGCCGGGGGCGAGCTTCGGCGAGGCCATCAAGCGCTTCTTCCAGCGCTACGCCCAGTTCCGCGGTTATGCCTCCCGCTCGGAGTTCTGGTGGCCGTGGTTGGTGAACTTTCTCATCGGCCTCATCTTGAGCATCTTCACCATCATTCCACTGCTGAACGCCATGCATACCATGCTTATCGGCTTCGACAGATCCTTGCACGGCGGCATCGTGGAACCACCTGTACTTCCCGCCAGTTACTACATCTTTTCCGGCATCATGGCGATCTACGGCCTCGCGGTCCTTCTTCCGGCACTCTCATCCCAGGTCCGACGCCTGCACGACATCGGAAAGCCGGGAACCTGGATCTTCATCGCTCTTATTCCATTCGCCGGACCGATCTGGCTGCTGATTCTCCTCGCCTCAGAATCCCGCCCAGATCTCTACCGTCCCGAGTGGAACTGAGCCAGTCCTCTCGCGGGAATGGTATGGTCCCCGGAACCTCAGGGTTCCGGGGACCATGCGATTGGTGGTGTCCGAGGGGGGACTTGAACCCCCACGCCCGTTTAATAAGGCACTAGCACCTCAAGCTAGCGCGTCTACCTATTCCGCCACTCGGACTCGTATTATCTCTGCCTCTTGTCAGCAACTCCGCCAGAGACTCGCCCTGGCGACGCAGAGAAACTTAGCACGACGGCGGCCGGGCCCACCAAACCACCTTCAAGTGCTTCCCGTCACATCTCGTTGTTCTCGGCGCTGAGAGTCACCTGCATGGACCAACTCGTCCCGGGTGCGATGGTGGGTGCGTGCTCACGTACCGCTCCACTCTCGACGCAGACCATGGTGGGGAACTCGTCGTCGGCCATGTCCGGCAGCGGGGTACTGTAGGTGGACCAGGGGTTCCACACGATGGTGGAAGGAGCATTGCGCTTGTCGATGCGGATGGTGCGCCGGCGCCCGGGATCGATCACCGCAATCGGCGCGGCGGAGTCGTAGATGCGGTCCACGGGACCGGAGATCTTGACGTCACCCTCCTGAACACGCCGGCTTTCCTGCGGATTGCGGGCCAGGTTGTCACTATAGGCGGCTGCGTCCAGACCGCTGATGACACTGGCGGTGACATCGTGGACCGACAGGTAGGTGTGAGCGGCGGCCTCCACCGTGCGAGGCTCGGTCCCGTCATTGCGCAGGCTCAGCCCCAGGCGCAGGGTCTGGCCGACCTCAACCTCGTAGAGCGCAGTCAGACGATCGCGGCTGACACTCAGAAGGGCCCGGACACCACCGTCGTCGGTACTGGTGACCGTCCGCAGCCGCCAGGGTGCGATGCGCGCCCAGCCGTGCTTCGGCACGGCATTCCCGTTGATACCGACACCGAACTCGGGCAGGCACAGGGGAATGCCTCCACGGATAGCGGTGGCGCCGTCGAAGACCGCCTGCCTCGAGGTGAAGATGACCTCCGAGCCACCACGCGGGATCCATGACGTCACGGTGGCGCCATGGAGGTAGATCTCAGCGGCCCCGGCCGGGGCGTCGATGAGGAGCCGCGGCTGCCCTCCCGATCCCGGTCCGAATGCAGCGGTGCGCGGTAGGCGCACCGGGCTCGTCGTCGCAACGGAGTGATTCGGGGTGCTGTCATTCGGGGCGGTCATGGGGCCACGCTAGTAGGCTGGTCGTGTTTCGTCAGCCCGATGACCAGCGAAGGCCTGAACGTTCACCCCATGACAACAACCAGTTCTGCGTCAGAAGACACACCTGCCGAGGCTCCCGAGCCCTCCAAGACAGCCGGCTCCACTGAGCCGGCCGGGCCAGCCGATCCCAGTGCGAAGCCGTCTCGAGAGCTTCTGAGCAGCAGCGGTCTCCTGAAACGGCTCAAGTACGCTCGCACGGCGCTGGACCGGGGGATCGATTGGGCGGAGAGACGCAGGCAGGCGGATCGTGACTACCAACTGCACTGGGAGTCCGCTACGGACGGTGAGCCCACCACGGAGCCAGTCACCCCACCTGTGTCCACCACCCATGTCCGGGTGACGCCGTCGGTCTCGTTCCCCGAGACGGTGACAACCCGTTCGTCGGTCCTGGACTCTCTGCCCTCCTGGTTGGTGCGCGGCGGCATAGGGGCGTGGTTGGGGTTGGGGGTCATCATCGTGATCGGCCTTGTCTTCTACGCCACCTCGCAGGTGATCCCGGTATTCATCGGCCTATTCATGGCACTGGTCTTCACCTCGATCCTCCAGCCGCTGGTGAACCTCTTCGCCAGGATCATGCCCCGCTATCCGGCGACCTTCCTGGCGCTGCTCACCACCATTGGCGCGATCGCGGCACTGGTCACCTACGTGGTCACCTCCGTGACCAGTCAGTGGAACTCCTTGGCCTCCCAGTTCAGTGACGGCATCGACACGATCATGGACTTCCTGGAGCGCGGACCGTTGCACCTGACGCAGCAGCAGATCTATCACCAGCTCCAGATCTGGCTACGTCAGGGACGGCACTACCTGCAGTCCAATGCCCCTTCCCTGGCCTCAGAGTTGGTCTCCAACGCGGGCGCCGTCGTCGATGTCCTCACGGTCCTGGCGCTGGCACTGTTCGTCACGATCTTCCTCCTCGCCTCCGGTGGGAGGATGTGGCGCTGGTTCCTCAATGAGCTGCCCGCCACGATACGCGAGCCGACCCACCGGGCGGCGGGCGCGGGCTGGTACACCTTCGCCGGATATGCGCGCGGCACCGTGCTGGTGGCACTGACCGACGCCATCATGGCCGGGATCTTCCTGCAGCTGGTGGGGATCCCTCTGGCCGCGCCGCTGGCGGTGCTTGTGTTCATCGGCGCCTTCATCCCGATCATCGGCGCTCCTGTGGCCATGCTCGTGGCCATGGTGGTGGCCCTGGCCTCCGGCGGTTTGGTCACCATGATCGTCGTCGGTGTGGGGGTTGCCGGCATCGGTCAGATCGAGGGGCATATTCTCCAGCCCCTCATCATGGGACGGCAGGTCTCTCTGCACCCGGTTGTGGTGATCATCGGCGTCGCCGTGGGGACCTACGCCTCCGGACTGCTCGGCGCGGTCGTCGCGGTGCCGCTGATCAGCGTGGCCTGGTCCGTCTACTCCGAGCTGCACACCAAGGACGCCCCGGTCACCGGCGAGCTGCCCGCATACTCCTCCCCCAAGGACCCCAAGGAGTAAGGGCCTCCGGGCTCAGCACCAGTCCCGGCTGCCGGTGACGGGAACACCGGGAAGGGCCTGGAGATGCTCAGCCATGAGGGCGACGACCCCGTCCCCCTTCTCCACCGTTCCGCGCACGATGAGGGCGCTGGCACGTCTGCCGATGCTACGGTAGCGGCGCCACATGCCGGCTCGACAGACGACGTTGAGCAGGCCGGTCTCGTCCTCCAGGTTGAGGAAGATCATGCCGGAGGCAGTATGGGGCCGTTGTCGGTGGGTGACGACGCCCGCGACCCGGACCCGGCTCCCGTGCTCCTGATGGGATAGTTCGGCTGCCCTCAGCACGCCGCCGGCGGCCAGTCCGGGGCGTAGCGGGCTCAGGGGCGAACCGTGCGTGGACACCCCGGTCAGACTCAGGTCGGCGGCCTGTTGCTCGCGGGCGGTCATGATCGGCAGGGGCGGGGCGACGGCGCCGACGGTGGTGCCCGGAAGCGTGGGTTGGAGCCACGCGCCTCGCTCCTGGTGGGAGGAGCCGAGGCATCGGCCGTGCTCATCGGCCAGGACACCTGCGGCCCATAGGGCCCGACGACGCTCCACCCCCAGACTGCCGAGGGCGCCTGAGGCAGCCAATGCCTCAAGACGGGAGCGGCTCAGACTCACCCGCCGGGCGAGGTCGGCCAGGTCCCGGTAAGGGCCGTGGGTGCATCTCTCAGTGACGACGGCCTGTGCGGCCCTCGCCCCCAGCCCCTTGATCGAGGCCAGGCCCAGACGCACCGCAAGGTCGTCGTGGACGTCGAGCGGGGACAGAGCGGCAGGATCGGGGGCCAGTGCTCTCCACTGGTCTGGCGATTCTTCTGGCGGTCCCGCACTCAGGTACTCGTCCCTCTGCTCTACGGTGGCTTGAGCCGGCGAGTAGTTGACGTCTGCGGGCAGAACGCGAACACCGTGACGGCGGGCGTCAGCCACGAGGGACTGCGGGGACCAGAAGCCCATGGGCTGGGCGGCGAGGACTCCTGCGTAGAAGTCCTCAGGCTTACGCACCTTGAGCCAGGCCGAGGCGTAGACCAGGTAGGCGAAGGAGAAGGCGTGAGACTCGGGGAATCCGAACTCGGCAAACGACCTCAACTTGCTGTAGATCTTCTCAGCGGTGGGCTCGTCAACGCCTCGGTCCCTCATACCGGTCACGAGCCGGTCGTGGAGAGCCTCCATCCGTTCGATGGACCGCTTGGCCCCCATGGCCTGACGCAGGGTGTCGGCCTCGGCGGGACTGAACCCTGCGGCGTCGACGGCGATCTGCATGAGCTGCTCCTGGAAGAGCGGCACGCCCAGCGTCTTGGCCAAGGCCGGTTTGAGGGAGTCGTGCAGGTAGGTGACCTCCTCGCGTCCCAGCCTGCGACGGATGTAGGGGTTGACGGCGTCGCCCTGAATGGGACCGGGACGGATGAGGGCGACCTCGACGACGATGTCGTAGAAGGTCTGGGGGCGCAGTCGTGGCAGGGTGGCCATCTGGGCGCGCGACTCGACCTGGAAGACCCCGACCGTGTCCGCGGCAGTGAGCAGCCGGTAGACGGCCGGGTCCTCCTCGGGGAGGGTGTGCAGCCCCCAGGGCCGGCCGGTCTGGGAGGCGCGAAGCTCTCCTTCCTCGACGGCGTCGGGGACGGCCTGGCCCCGCTCGGCCAGGGTCGTGAAGGCCAGGCGCAGGGCGGTGAGTACTCCAAGACCCAGGAGATCGAACTTGACCAGGCCGGCCTCAGCACAGTCATCCTTGTCCCATTGGAGGACCGAGCGGTTGTCCATGGCGGCCCAGCGCACCGGGCACACCTCGGTGACAGGACGGCCGCACAGGACCATGCCTCCGGGGTGGGCCCCCAGGTGGCGGGGCAGGCGCAGCAGCTTCTCGGCGACGTCGAGGACCGGCTCGGGAACCTCCTCACTCCGTCCTGTGAGTCCTCCAGGACGCACCGTGGTCCATCGGTCCATCTGCTTGGCCCAGGTGTCCTGTACTCCGGCGGGATGGCCGAGGGCCCGGGCAGCATCACGGACGGCGGAGCGGGGGCGGTAGGAGATGACGTTGGCAACCTGGGCGGCGCAGTCGCGCCCGTAGCGGGAGTAGACGTGCTGGATGACCTCCTCACGGCGGCAGGCCTCGATGTCGAGGTCGATGTCCGGGTAGCCGGCTCGCCCTGGGGACAGGAAGCGCTCGAAGAGCATCTGGTGCCGGACGGCGTCGACCGCGGTGATTCCCAGGGCGTAGCAGACTGCTGAGTTGGCAGCTGACCCCCTTCCCTGGCACAGGATCCCCGACTGTGCGCAGAACTCGACGATGGAGTGCACGATGAGGAAGTAGCCGGGGAAGCCCAAGGACTCTATGACGTCGAGCTCATGGTTGAGTACCTCCCAGGCCCGGGGATGCTCCTGTGGGGTGCCGTAGCGGCGGACGGCGCCTTGGCGGGTGAGCTCGCGCAGCCAGGTGGTGGGGGTGTATCCGGCGGGAACGTCGGCGTCGGGCAGGTCCGGGGCGATGAGGGCCAGGTCGAAGGCGAGGTCGGAGGCGAGATCTGCGGCCAGGTCGACGGCGTCGGGACTGCGTCGGTGGAGCCTGACCATGTCCTGGACCCCTCGTAGCCAGCGGCCGATGGCAGGCAGGTGGCCGCGGGCTCCTTCCAGGTCTGTGACCAGGCGGGTAGCGGTGAGGACATCGGCGAGACGGGCGTCGGTGGGGCGGGCACAGCGCACCGCACCGGTGGCCACGACAGGAAGCCGGTGCGCGCGAGCAAGGCGGGTCAGGGTCTCGGTGAGGGCGGCGTCGGTGGGGCCGCCGTCCAGGGTGAGCTCGACGGCCAGGCCGATGGCGGCGTCTCCCTCCACCTGTGTGTTACCGGTAGTGGTGCTGGTGCGGCGACCGCGGTCGGGAGCGGCGAAGAGCTCGGCGAGGTAGCCCAGGCAGGCGTCCGCCGCCGCCAGGTTCCAGGTACCGGGCCGATGGGGATCGCCCAGAGCACGACGCAGGGGGCCGTTGGAGGTACCAGTGAGGACGAGGCAGGTTCCGCAGGCTCCCCCGGTTTGACCGCTGGGGGCGGCGCGGAGGGCCGCGGCGAGAGCGGGCAGGTCATGGGCGGGTTCTCGGCGTTCTCCGGCGTCCAGGTTGTGCCGGGAGATGGCCGATACCAGGCGGTGGTAGCCGACGGGGTTGCGGGCCAGGATAGGCAGGTGGGAGCCGTCAGCAAGGGTGAGCTCGGTGCCGTGAACAGTGGGCAGGCCGTGGGCACGACCCGCCTGAGCATGCTTGACGATGCCGGGAACGCCATCGTGATCGGTGAGGGCGAGGGCCTCCAGACCGAGCTCGACGGCAGCCGAAGCCAGGTCATCGGGTTCGTTGGCTCCGTCGAGGAAGGAGTAGGCGGAGTGGGCGTGCAGCTCGGCGTAGCGGTGTCGACTGGTCATAGCTGTCGGTGGGACCTGGTGCTTCAGAAGGGTGGGGCCTCGTCGATGAGTGGTGCTAGCCCGAGGATGTGGGTGGCGTTGGGGTAGGGGGTGGTCTCAAAGTCTCCGGCCCTTTGCCCGGGTCGGGGGCCACGAGTCATGAGCAGCCGGGTGCTGCCGCCGTCGTTGGTGGTGGTGGCGGGGTCGAGGGGCCGAGCGTTGAGGGAGCTGTCGTGAGCGTTGTCGAGGGCGGTGTTGAGCCGGTCGATGAGCTCGGGGGTGATCTGCTGGCTCAGGATCTGGGGGACCAGGCCACCGGGAACAAGGTGCTGGTGGGGTCCGACCTTTCTAGGTAGGCGGTTGATGGTGCCGTCCATGTGGCGTTGGTAGACGGTCTTGTCGGGGGTGTGCCAGAACAGGGCCCCGGTGGCACGGTTTCTGGTCAGGGCCCATCCGGGGGTGTGTTTGAGCCGGTGATGGGCCTGACAAAGCACCGCGAGGTTGTCCAGGCTCGTGGTGCCGCCCTCGCTCCAGGGGGTGAGGTGATCGATGTCGCAGCGGGGGGCCGGGGTCTGGCAGGTGGGGAAGACGCATGTTTTGTCGCGGGCGCGCACCAGGTCCGCCAGCCCGGCCGGGGGCCGGTACCTGGTGCGGCCGATGTCGAGTACGACTCCGCTGGCAGGATCGGTGACCAGGCGTCTCCAGGTCCCGCCGGTGGCCAGGGCCCAGGCAGTTATGGCCGGTACCGCCACGCTGCGCGCCCCCACGGTCACCTCGGCGACCTCGGTGGCCTGCGCAGGGGCGGCGGGGCCTGGGCCGGTTCCACCGGAATCATGACCGCAAGGATCACCGGAGCACTCACCGTCCCCAGGATCACCGCCACCGGGGTCACAACCGGTAGGAGCCTGTGTTGGTGGGGCCAGACCCGCCGGGCAGGCCGGGCCCGTCAGGCTGGTGATGGGGACGGTGACATTGACATCGACGTGGATACCCGTTGGCAGGGGCAGGTGCCCGGTTGCAGACGGCGTCCACCACGGGCCGGCGGACCCCACCAGGCCGCTGAGGGTGCTCAGGAGTCCTTCCAGGGGCACCCCATCGGGCAGCAGACGACCCGGGTCGGACGCCTCGCAGACGCCGGGTGCTGAGCCCGCCGCACCGGTGCCACCACCGTCGGCGAGACCAGCGCGTTCGGCGGGGTCACCGGCTCGTGGGTCGGAGCCACTGCTGTATGCGCTGGCGGTATCCCAGGAACCAGCTGCTTCCCAAAGAGCCGAGGAAGCCCAGCGACCCTGAGAAGCGAGAGAATCCGTCTCTGCAGTGCTGAAAGATCCCAGACCGCCCCCGCCGCGCTCCCTGGCCTGCTCGTCAATACGATTAACAGAGCCTACGAGGCAAGACGAGCCACCGGCGCCGCCCGAGTCACTACCGGTTTGGGACGGCTGGTAGGCGACCTGCTGGCTAGTGCGCAGCGTGGAGAGGGTCATCGCGGTGACCGCGTCGGCTCTCAGCTGGCTCAAGGTGCGTTCCTCACCGGCGGCCCGGGCACTGGCGGCGATCGCGTCCAGAGTCGCGTCCAGCAGGAGAGCGTCCATGGTGGGCAGCAGCAACCCGACCCGGCAGACGCCCTCGCCCGCAGACCTCGGGCGCGACACACAACGCTTGGCGATGCTGGTTCGGGTGCGTTCGGCGTGACCGTCGGGGTCGATCTCCATCAGGGCCCGCTCGATGTCCCGTCCCACCTGGGACACGCCGCGCCGGGGCGCCTGGGGCAGGACCTTCTCCTGAACCGCTAGCGCCACCAGGGTGGGGACCCCTTCCAGGCGGCGGGTCACCAGGGACGCCTTCGCGGCATCCAGCACCCCGCAGCGCTCCATGGACTCAACGGGACCGAACCCAGTGCCCATGAGAGCCTGACCGTGGTCGATGATCTGCCCGGCCCGAGCACGGGAGACCCCCAGCCTCGCGGAGAGCAGGCAGGTGGCGTTGAACCGGCGCTCCTCAAACCCGACTACCGGTGAGACCTCACCACCCGGACCCCACTGCCCCGGATGGGTTGACAGCTCCGAGCAGCCGGTCAGGCATGCCGCCGCCAACGCCTCACCCCACGTGGCCCACGCCGCCAGGCGGTGACAAGCCGCCACCAGTTCCCCCACGCCCGAGACACCCATGCCCATCAGCACTGAGGCACCGGCCTCCTCCACGCCCACGGTTCTGCGCCCCTCAGCGGCGGCCACCAGAGCCACGTCACCACCGAGCTCACCAGCGAGCAAGCCCTCTTTGTCAGCGCCTCCATCGCCACAAGCACCAGCGTCTTCACTGTCAGCAGCACCGCCGCCGACGGTGTCCTCGGCGCCAGCACTCCCTTCACCGTCGCCGGCGTCCCGGGCGGTCACCAGCAGACGGGCCAGCAGCCCCTCCACCACACCGGCCAGCTCGCTGCCCGCACCCAGGGACGCCAGCAAACCGGCCGCATCCTCCACCAAGATCCCAAGCCCCAACGTCGGTTCCCCGGCAGGCACGTTCGCCGCACCGGCGCCCGGGTTACGAGGAAGCCCACCTCTTTCGAACATACGTACAGTATAGCCTCATCCCCCACCAACCGCACGACGAATCAGCCTCCAGAAGCCGCCGCGATAACAACGAAAACCGGAAACCCGAAACTGCTCCCCAGCCAGCCCCCTGCCCGCCGGCGCTCTATGACGTTCCAGAGGGAACTTGCGGCCGATAGGACAGCAGCAGCAACGACCGTAAGCCCCAACGTGCAGCGCAGCGGCCTGGATCGCCAGATCGTCATCAGAACGCGTGCCGGCGAGGACACGGCGCCCGACTCGGCAACCGTCACCTGCCTTGGGAGCACGAGCATGGCTCCGACGATCGCCGAAGCGGCAAGGATCAACGTCGCCCCCAGTGGACCAGCAGCGACCGAGATCCACACGACAACAGCGGGTCCAAGCGTGCCACTGACGCCATAACTGGTGACATCCCAGCTCTGCGCGCGTCGCTGGCTCATTCGCGACGACCCCGCGATCGACGGCAGCCGATTGCTCACCCCTCCAGTGAGCATGGGCCCGAATACTCCCAAGAGAACCAGCAGCGCTGCCAGGACGACGGTCCATGCCACCGGCAGCAACAGCCCGGCCGTTCCGAGCAGCAGACCGTGAGCGAGGGCCGAGACCGCGATAATCCTCCTGCCGTCATCTGCAGTGTCGAGGCGGCGGGCGATGAACGGACCGAGCAAATGTGGTGTGGTGATTGCCGCTCCCAGCATGCCGGACGCCCATCCGGGCTTTCCGGAGGCCTGAGCAAGCAGCACGACGGCAACCACCGCCCCCATCGGCCGAGCGTACGAGCGTGGCCGCAAACACGTATCGCGCCAACGCCCAGGTCGTCCGACTCGGTACGCCAGAATCCTCGCGACGCTCAGGCAAGACCGAGCTCGGTCGCCACGTCGATGACCCGCATGCGCTGAGAGTCGGTGAGGCCCTGGATCGGCAGCGGTAGGCAAGCGCGTGGAACGAGACCGAGGTGCTCGGCGATCGCCGCAGTCACGCGCAGGCTCCCACCGAGCTCGGCGAACAGGTCCCACAGAGGCGCGAGTCGCCGTGATTCGGCGACAGCCTCCCGGACCCGACCCGCCTGGGCGGCTCGAGTGATCGATAGCGCAGGAGCCGGGAGGGTTCCTCCAATCACCGAGTACCAGGCGTCGCAGCCGGCGTTCAGGCCAGTGGCCGCACACGCGTCGCCGGACACGCCGATCGTGACGTGCTCGGGAATCGCGGCCCGAATCGTCGCGACGTGCTCACGCGCTGCAGTCGGGTCGGCGGGGACGCCGGGGATCTTGATCGATGCGATGCCGGGCAGCTCGGCGATACGGGTGTACAGCTCCGCGGTGAACGTGAAGTGCGTGGTGCCGGGATTGTCGTAGACGATGACCGGGAGGTCGGTGTGCTCGATGACAGTGCGGAACAGTCTGAACACGTCATCGTCGGTGAGGGGCTGGTAAGTCATCGGGGCCAGCAGTACGCCGGCCGCACCCGCCTTCTCCGCGCTGTCGACATGGGCCAGGACGTGCGAGGTGCGCAGATCACCGACTCCGATGAACACCGGGGTTGATCCGGCGTACTCAACGGCGAGGCGGGCCACCCGGGCGCGCTCGGCCGGTGTGAGGTAGGCATAGGACCCGGTCGAACCGAGGGCGGTGATGGAGTCGACTCCGGCCGCAGTCAGCCTCTCGACGAGGCCTATGAAGGCGCACTCATCGACGACGTCGTCGCGAAGCGGCGTGAGAGGAAAGGCACTCAGCCCAACAAGATGGATCGGGGTAGGACCGCCTTCCTGGTGCGATTGCCTCATGGCGCACCAATCACTCGTTGGAAGACGCTCACGTCGGAGCCGAGGGCACTGAGCGCCTGAGCGAGGGCGTCAGCAGCAGCACTCAGCTCGGTATCGGTGACCGGGGCGAGAGCATCGAGGATGAAGAACGCCGTCCGGGTGGCGTCACTCAGGCCGGTGCGGCGGGCTTGCCGCCAGTTCCACCTCCGGCACGTCACTCCTGCATTGTCGCACCACACGACCTCTCCGGGATCGGGGTGCTCGACGACGCTCTCACCGTTCGCGGTGGTGTCGAACTGTTCTCGGCCGGTGGCGCGGGTCAGGCGCGCAGGCCCTGTGTACAGGGCGAAGTCCTCGCCACCAAGCGGGATCTGGTGCAGCACCGAGAGCGCGTTGTAGATGTCGGTGAGTGCATTGACCCGGGGCAGCCCCTTGCCTGCACGGCGCGTCAGGGCCTCGAGGCTGTTGCGAGTGCGCTGCGGCTTGGCCCCGAATGCCCGGTAGGCTTCACGCCAGGCTGCGATGTGCGGCAGCTGATCGACCGCCGACTCGGCGAGCAGGACTTGAGCATGGTCCTGGGCGGCCCGGATGAGGTCATCTGCGACATCGGATCCCAGGTTCGGTGAAAGACCATCAACAACAAGTAACTGCACGCGATAGTCGGGACGCAGCTCGAGTACAGCAGGCTCGATGGCACAGGCGTCAAGGAACTCGTTCGGGCTCATGGGGTCAATCATTCAAGGTCTCCGTTCTGGGCACGGCTCCAACCCCCGGCTCGAAGACCGTGAGTGAGAACCGTACGGATTCCTGGTTCGGGTTGTCATAAGAGTGGTTGACATCGCCGTGGAACGTCAGAGCGTCTCCGACATGGAGCTCGTAGACATCATCGGCGACTGTGACGAGGATCGATCCGGTCTGGACGTGCAGCAATTCGCAAGTACCAGCAGCATGAGCCTCGCTCGCATGACGTTCTCCTGGATTGAGGGTCCAGTCCCACAGCTCAACGACATCGGGCGGCTGCGTGCCGGCGACGAGGACACCGGATCCTCCGTGGTCGCCGCTCCACAAACGAGTCCCTTCACCGCGACGCACGAGCTTGGCCGCGCGTGACATCGGGGGCTCGACGAGCGCTGGAAGCCCGATACCGAGTGCGTCCGAGAGCCGCAGCAGCGTGCCGATGCTCGGATTGACCGCGCCCTGCTCAACCTTCACGAGCATTCGCCGGCTCACCCCGGCGACCTCTGCGAGATGGTCGAGAGTCCAGCGGCGACTGCTGCGCTCTTGCTTGATCCGCACACCGATCTCGTGGGCTAGCAACTCAGCACTCACTTCCATATAATGCACTATAGTGCACCATATGGGCACTGTCTAGCCTCTCTTTCGAAGACCTCCGAGCGGAGCCCGAGCACCGATACCCCGATTCCCCGCCCTCCCGCTCAGGAGACGTGAATGACGATGACGCCCAGGACGGCCAGGACCCAGGAGGCGAAGGAGCCGATCAGGAACTCCTCGGCTTTCTGCCCCGCCTCATCCTTACTGACCTCCGGGAATCGGATAACGCCCTTGGCGGCAACGATTGCGGCAACAGCAGCGGGAGCCTCGACAGAGGCGAGCAGGAGGATGAGAATGCGCTCAAGCGGGCCGATCCAGTGACCGCCACGCATCGGCGCCTCCGAGCTGCTCGGTCGTTCATCCACCTGTGGGGACTGGCGAGCAGCAGCAAGAATGTCGGAGACGATTCGATTGGCCGGAGCGGCCAGGAAGATGACGATTCCGACGGCTGCGCTCATCTTGGCGGCCCGAGACCCAAGCGGCTGACACACAACGACGCAGAGTGCCACAGCGAGGAGCAGTAGGCCCGCGCGGGCAAGGCGTGCGAGCCGCATCGCCCAACCCTCACCGTTTTCGGAGCCGCACCGCCCCACCTGCTCCCACTGGCGGGACCTCGACAACTTTTCCCACCACGTCCGCGGAACAAGGCCGCAGCACAACCATGCGATGGTCACCAGGACGACGACGACAACACCCTCGGCACCAAGATGAAGGATGGGCCAGCCCACCAGGACGCCAAGAACAGAAACAACCGGTACTCCCACCAGCAGCCTCGCCCTCACGGGCGCCCGGGACGCCCAATCGAAGCTGTCAACCGCGGAGGCGGCAGCAAGCAGAAGAACGAGCAAGGCCGTCATTCTCCCTCACCCCTCCCGCTCAACCCATCGAGAATTCTTTGAACCTCCAGCAAGGAGGATCCGACACCGCGAGCGAAATCAGATACGGCCTGCTGACTCACCTTCTCCTGACGGGCGACCCCCACCTGAGTCTCCCCCATGAGGAGCCCGGCCATCATGCGCCGCTGACGCGGTTGAAAGCGGAATACTGTCTGGTCGCGCAGAAGCAGCACCGAATTGACGAAACCCTCGCGCTCACGATCCGCTCCCTGGGAGCCACGTGCTGCGTCCGGATGGATGCGCAGCCAAGTGCGAACGAACGACCTCCCCTCATCCTGGAGATGATGCGCTCTCTCGATCGCCTCACGCGCAGCCCACCATGCCGAGCCGTCCTGGACCAGACGCCCTACCGCACCATGAGAGCCTCCGACCACTCCACCATCGACCTCGGAGATCGCTCCGGCGCCGATACCGAAGCGCAGGCCCAATCCTTCGGGCAGGAGGAGGTGCGTGCGCAAGGTGAGAGCGAGAGCGTCGGTGAGGGTAGCCGAGACTGCTTGCAGCTCGTCGCCGACCGTGGCGTACGGATGCTGTGTCAGCGCCAGGTCTTCAGCGGCACGGTCCAGAGTTTCGTAGATGACGTGCTGAGCGCGCCTGCGATCGGGAAGCTCGCGTGAGCGGATGATGTCTGCGATGAGCGCGTAGGAGACAGTCACAGTTTCACGATAATGCTTGTAATGCCTCGATTACAAGGAAGATCTCGGAGCCTCGGCTCACTGCCCGAGAAGCCTCCCACCGGCAGCGAGGTAGCACTTTCCGCACAATGACTCGTAGGTGACATCCCCGGAGTCGATGGCCACCTGATCGCCGTCGAAGACGAAGGTCTCCCCCACCTTGCGGGCGTTGAAGATGGCCTTGCGCCCGCAGCGGCAGATGGTTTTCAGCTCCTCCAGAGAGTGGGCGATCTCCAACAGCCTCCGAGAGCCGGGAAAGCTGACAGTGCGGAAATCGGTGCGGATCCCGTAGGCCAGAACGGGAACGTCGTCGACCAGCACGATCTCCATGAGCTGGTCCACCTGAAGGGGCGTGAGGAACTGAGCCTCGTCGATGAGCACGCAGTCGAGAACCTCTCGCAGGGACGCCGCCTCCTGCCGAGCACCGTCCTCGTCCGAGACGGCTTGCGCCCCAGCCAGGGCCTGCTGGTGAACCAGGGCGCGCAGGTCGTCGTCGGCATCGGTCAGGAGATCAACGCGACGCGACACCCCGAGCCGGGAGACCACGAGGTCCTCCCCCTTGGTGTCGACCGCGGCCTTGATGAGCAGGACGCGCTGGCCTCGCTCCTCGTAGTTGTAGGCGGTCTGAAGCAGCCCGGTGGACTTACCGGAGTTCATGGCGCCATAGCGGAAGTAGAGCTTGGCCACGCGGGTCCTCCTGGCCTGGGTGTGGACTCTCGGGCCGGATGCTACTCGCCAGAGGCCTTCAACGCGGGTAACGCCGCTCAGTCAGTCCATGGCCCTCTCATAGCCCTACTCTGACTCCCGCGGATAGCCTCGCCCTCATGCTCTCACTCGATCACCTGCCTGACACCTGGCGCACCAGACGCGCCGGCACGCTGGCCGTGACCGCTGTCATCACGCTGTCAATCTTCTCCTGGCTGGCTATGACCACAAGCACCGAAACGGGATTGGCGCCCCATGACCAGGATGTCACCACCTGGGTCGCGGACGGACGCCACCCGGCTCTGACCATTGTCATGCAGGTGTTCACCGCGCTGGGCTCCACCATGGGGCTGACGATCCTGACCGCGATCTGCACCATCCTCCTCTTCATGCGGGAACACCACCTGCACGCCCTGGTCCTGACCCTGACAATGGTCGGCTCCAGCCTGCTGACGGTGGGGCTCAAGGAGATCTTCGGGCGCACACGCCCCTCGACCGATACCCTCCTGGGCTCCCCCGCCCTGACGACGTCCTTCCCCTCGGGACACTCCTTCAACACGGCAGTCTTCACGGGTCTGCTGGCAGGAATGGCCCTCCTGTCCACTTCAGCCGTGCTGTACCGGACCCTGGCGATCATGGCGGCGGCAGGAACAACCCTCCTGGTGGGGGCCTCACGCGTCTACCTGGGCTACCACTGGATGACCGACGTCCTGGCCGGCTGGTCCCTGGGCCTGGCCTGGCTGTGCCTGGTAGCTCTGGCACTTCTCTGGCTTCAGGGGCGACGGCGCCCGGACCGGGCTCCCGCGCTTGCATCAGCAGATACACCGTCAGGAGTACACGGCGTCGAGCCACCACCGACCTGAGCGCACCAGCAGACGGGGCGGCCCGACGTCGGTGACCACCTGGAGGTAGGCGCGGCGCGAGGCCCCCTGTGGGGTCCACCAGCCCTCGTCGACCGGCCAGGGCCCGGCCCACAGGAGCACGGCCTCCATCCGGTGCGCATCATTGACAACACCCTCAACAAGGCCGCTCACGCCGTCACCGAGACTCAGGAAGCCGGGGACGCCGTCGAGCTGACCGTGGACGTCCACACCGAGCTCACGCCCCCGAGCATCGGTGAGTCGCACGGGAACCGGCCGAGGCAGAACGATGGAGGGCGAGGGCTCGGGCAGGGCTCCGCTCCAGGACGCCGAGCCGTCATCGGCGGGCTCACCCACGCATCCCTCCTCCCCCCAGGGAACCATTCGCACCCGCGAGCGCGGGTCGCGCCCGGAAACGATCCTGGGAACCTGGACGGCGCCGACCCCGATGAGGGACTCCACGCGTTCGGCGGCGCGACGGGCGAGCCCTTCGGCCTGCTGACCAGGCGCCGCCCACAGCCCTGCCTGTACGGCTGTGGCCGGGCTCAGCTCGAGGGCCGTGAGGTTCAGGCGAGTCAGTCCGGAGGAGGGCGGACGCCCGGAGAGCCACCCCTCGAGCTGCCAGCGCACGCGGTCGGCGAGCTCCGCGACGGTAGGGATGGTCCCCAGCATCCAGGTGCGGGTCAGCTCGGCGCCGTCGGCGCAGTGGGCCTCGACGCTGAGGCGTCCGACGACGAGCCCTTCGTTCAGGACGCGGGCCGCCAGTGCCTCGGCGAGGTGTCGGGCGGCGAAGGCGGCGGTGTCTGCGCGCTCCACGGGCGGGTCGAGGACGGAGGCGACGGTGATGTCCTGGGCGGGCCGGGCCGTAGCGGGGGCCTCGTGGCAGGTGCCGGCCGCCAGGCGGTGAAGTCTCTCTCCCAGGGGGCCGAAGCGGGCGGTGACATCTTTGCGAGGCAGGGACGCCAGGTCCGCCAGGGTGCGCAGGCCGAGTCGGGTGAGGGTCTCCAGCAGGGGGCGGGCGTCGTTTCGTAGGCGTCTGAGGGGCAGGCAGGCCAGAAGCGCGCCTAGGGGCCAGGGGGAGAGGAAGTCGGGGGTCCGCCCTGGTTCGACGATGATTCCCTGACGGGCGGCCAGGACGGCTCCAGACAGGGAGTCGGCGATGCCGACCTGGCACTCGACGTCGGCCTCCTGGGCGATAGCCTCGACGAGGGCTGCGGCGAGGGGCTCTTCTCCACCGGCCCACCTGGCGGGTCCTCCGGCTGCGGACAGGGCCAGTCCGGGGCGGGCCACGACGGGGTCCGCCAGGAGGGAGGTCAGGGCCTCCATGACGGTTTCGAAGGCTCGGGCCTCGCGCTCCTCCTGGGGAGGCAGGGCGGTGAGCCCGGGGCAGATGGATCGGGCGGCGCGCAGTCGCATTCCGGTGGTGATACCGGCGCTGCGGGCGGGGGCGGAGGCGGCGAGGACTCCGCGGGCGCCGACGACGGCGACAGGGGCTGTGGCCGGGTCGGGCAGGTGAAGGTCGCTCCGGCGTGTGCAGGGGTGGCGGCGCTGTTGGCGTGTCTCCAGGGTGAGGGCGACGACGGGCCAGTCGGGGACCCAGATGGCCACGAGCCGGGAGGCGGGCGGACCCGGCGGCGAGGTCGGTTGCGGCAGGCTCATCCGACCGCCTCCTGGGGTCCGGGGGACGGCTCGGTTGCGTCGTGGGAGCAGGTCCGCAGACCCTCGGCGGACAGGGAGAGCGCGAGGCCCCCGGCGTCGGTGAGCCTCGGGCGCTGAGGGTCGGTCAGCGTCCAGGCGAGGCCTCGCAGGTATCCGGCCGGCATCTCCACGGCCTGCACGGCGACACTTGAGCCCCTTTGCCCGATGGGGACGACGACGCCGTCGTAGCCCGTCGGGGGCTGCACCGGGTCTGTGCCCTCGGCTCCAGTGTCGGGGGTCAGGGGCCCGGCCCGGAGGGTGCGGGCTCCTTCCCAGGGGGCGGGGGTCAGGATGAGGCGGCCACGCTCGCGCGCCCGGGCCAGCAGGCGCCTGCGGTGTTGAGGCCGCAGGCGCTCGGCGCTAGGGGTGTCGATGAGAAGGGCGTCAACGCCGTCGAGCAGGGTGGAGGCGGTGGAGGCGACGGTCGGAACGGAGACGTCGTCGAGGACTGACGCTGGAACGCTCAGGACCCGCTTGAGGTCGAGGCCCACCTCGGTGGCTGCGCACCAGCCCAGATCCTCTCCCCCGATGACGCCGCACCAGCCGGCACCGCCCTGCCGCAGGGCGAGGGCGGCCAGCAGGAGGGTAGTGGATCCCTGCAGACTGAGCACGCCCGAGTCCTGTGAGACCGTGAGCGCCATGAGGGAGGCGGTCGACGACGAACCGGCTGACGTAGCGGCTGACAAGGAGGAGACGGCGCGTTGCACCTCCAGGGCTGCCGAGTCACGCAGCCCGGTGCGCTCCTCGGCCAGCTTCAAGGCAAGACGGGCCCGGTCGAGACGGGCCTGGGCGCCTGCCGGCGCACGCAGGACCGCGGCTCTCATGACACCTCCTTCCTCGTCGAACACATGTTCGACGAATAGAGCTCAGAATAGCGCTTCGGTGTGACATTGATCGAGGTTGCCAGTAACAAATAGCCTCGAAACAGTGACAAACTCCTTTGAGCACATCCTCAGGAAATGCACAGGGACGGGGTCATTGAGGGGCGTCTACAGTGGTGGTGGCCGCGCCCTCAGCGGCAGGTCACCGCCCCGTCCACAACCTGCCTGGAGGTACACCTATGACAGTCGACCTCACTCGCCCGCGCCCGACGGCCCCCACCGGCCTCCTACCCATGGCCCCCTCCTTCACTCTGACCTCTGCGGACCTGACCGATGAGGGACGGATCCCGGATGTCTTCACCGCCGTCCACGACAACATCTCCCCGGCTCTGAGCTGGTCGGGGTTCCCCGAGCAGACGCAGTCCTTCGTCGTGTCCTGCTTCGACCCGGACGCTCCGACCATGTCGGGGTGGTGGCACTGGACCATCGTGGACCTGGACGCCTCGGTCACCTCGCTGGAACGGGGCGCGGGGGCCAGCGATCTTCAGCTCGACGGCGCCGCCTTCCACCTGGCCGGGGACTCGGGCGACCACGCCTGGTTCGGCCCCTACCCGCCCGCGGGCGACGGCGACCACCGCTACGTCTTCACCGTCTCCGCCCTGGACGTGGACACACTGGGCCTGTCCGAAGATGCCAGCCCCGCCATGGCAGCCTTCCGCCTGGCTCCGCACTGCATCGCTCGAGCCACGCTCACCGCCACCTACTCCGTGCCCGGCGAGCCCGGGGCCGCCGCCTTCCTCAGGGACGGCAAGTGAGCCCGCAGATCGCCCAGGTCGACGCCTCGGTCTCCAAGTCGGGCCGACGTCGTCGACAGGGGGAATCCGCGCCCTTCACCCCCGCACAAGGTTTCACGCGCGCAGGTTTCGGCCGCCACCAGCGCCGCCCCATCGCTCTGATCACCGGAGCGACCTCCGGGATCGGTCTGGCCGTGACCAGGGACCTGGCCCGGGACCACAACCTCATCCTGCTGGCCCGTTCCACCAAGGACCTTGAGGAGCTGGCGCTGGCCTTGGAGGAGGAGTCCCAGACCGCGGTTCTCATCTGCCCGGTCGACCTGACCGACGACTCGGCTCTGGCCAGGATGATCAGCCGGATCGATATCGAGAGCCTCGACGTGCTGGTGCACAGCGCGGGGATGGAGGCACCCGGCGCGGTCGACAAGATCACGCCCACGCGCTGGCGCGCAGTACTCGACCTCAACCTGGTGGCTGCCGCATACCTGACCAGTCTGCTACTGCCCGCGCTGCGGGAGGCGCGCGGACTGACGGTGTTCATCAACTCCGGCGCCGGAGTGAACCCCCACTCGGGCAACGCCCTTTACTCCGCCTCCAAGGCGGGACTGAGATCCTTGGCCGACACGCTGCGCCAGGAGGAGGCGGGCAAGGTACGAGTCACCTCGATCTACCCGGGACGGGTGGACACCCCCATGCAGGAGCGGATGCAGGCCTTCAAGGCAGCGCGTCTGCGCACCGAGGGGATCATGGCCACTCCCACCTACCGGGCTGCGGACCATATGGCGCCGCAGTCGGTGGCCGCGGCCGTGCGCCTGGCCGTGGACACCCCGCTGGACGCGGTCGTGGAGGACCTGGCAATCCGGCCCGCCGGCATGCTCTGAGGCGGCGGGGTCTGCGACAGGGCCTCAGGCCCCACCGGCAAAGCCCAGGGACCGCCAGGCCTCGTACAGGCCGATGGCGGCGGAGTTGGCGAGGTTGAGGGAGCGGTTGCCCTCCACCATGGGAATACGCAGGTGGGCACTCACCCGCGGGTGGTCGAGGATCTCCTGAGGCAGACCGGTGGGCTCAGGGCCGAACAGGAGGGCATCATCACCGCGCCAGTCGACCTGGGTGTAGAGGCACTCGGTGCGGGAGGTGAAGGCAAAGATGCGCCCGGGAACCTGGTCCAGGCACTCCCGCCAGGTGGCGTGAACACGCGTGTTGGCCAGCTCGTGGTAGTCCAGGCCGGCGCGACGCAGCTTGGCGTCGTCCATGTCGAACAGAGGGTCCACGAGGTGGAGCATGGAGCCGGTGTTGGCGCTCAGACGAATCGCCGCCCCGGTGTTACCGGGGATGCGCGGGGAGAAGAAGATGACGTGCAGCACGGGGACAATGAGACCACATGCCGAGGCATCTCAGCGGCGACTGTGCCGCGGCTGCCATGATCGGGGCATGAGCCCCGCCCTGTCACATGCCCCTTCGCCCGTCCTGACCTGCGGCGTGCTGGCCGGCGATGTCGTGCGCCTGGAGCCGCTGACACTCGAGCACGTGCCGGGGCTGCAGCAGGCCGCCGAGGATGCCTCGACGACGCCCTTCGCCACAGTGCCGACGCCTGGCGAGGTCAAGGACTACGTGACTCGCAGTCTGGCCCGTCGGGACACGGGCAACTACGCACCGTTCGCCCAGGTCGAGGTCGACACCGGCCGCGTCGTCGGGCACACCGCGTACCTGACGCCGCGGTGGATGCCGGACGGGCGGCTCTTCGCCGTCGAGGTCGGATCCTCCTGGCTCTCCCCCGCTGTCCGCGGCACCGCCGTCAACCCGGCCGCCAAACTCCTGCTGCTCACGCAGGCCTTTGAGGAGTGGGGCGTGGACCGTGTGGACATCAAGACCGATGCGCGCAATGAGGTGGCTCGCGGCGCGATCGCAGCGCTGGGCGCGACCTTCGAGGGGGTCCTGCACGCCTGGCAGCCCTCCCTGGCACTCGGCGAGGAGGGGAGCACGCGCGACACAGCCATGTTCGCCATCACCCCGGAGCAGTGGCCCGGGGTCAGGACCCGTCTGGTGGAGCGCATCGAGAGGCGCTCGACGTCGTCGAAAGGATGAGAAGGAATGACTGAGCTGCGTGATCCGGCTGAGGTCTTCGCTGCGGAGATCGGCTGGCAGCCGGCCCTGGAGCGCACCGATCTTCTCGCCGCGCCCGTGGCTGCGGCGCTGCGGGCGCTGGAGGGCTCCTCCCCCGATGGTGCGCGCTTGACCCACCAGGCGCAGGTAGTCCCGATCGATCCGCAGTACTCCGACACCGATGTCCTCAACGCGCGCTACTCCCTGTGCCCTGAGGCGACTGGGAACTGCGTGCTCGTAGCCGGCAAGCGCACGGGCGAGGAGCGCATCGCCGCCTGCGTCGTGCGCGCCACCGATTTCGCCGACGTCAACCACGTCGTCAAGAGGCGCATTGACGTGCGCAAGGCTTCATTCCTGCCGGTGGAACGGGCCGTGGAGCTGAGCTTGATGGAGTACGGCGGGATCACACCGGTCGGCCTGCCCGAGGACTGGCGACTCTTCATCGACGGCGCCGTGGCGGAGCGGGCCACGGTGCTCATCGGCTCGGGCTTGCGCCACTCCAAGCTCCTGGTGCCCGGATCGCTGCTGGCAGCGCTGCCGGGTGCGGAGGTCGTCACCGGCCTGGGCCTGCGGCCGCAGGGGCGTCCCGACGCAACGGCGGACCGGTAGCCGCCCTGGGCCCGGGCCCCGCCTCAGGCCTCCGCAGGCAGCATCCTGCGCAGGGCCCGGACATGTGACTCGAAGGCGTGGCGCCCCTGCGGACTGAGGGAGAGCCAGACCGTGCGCCGGCCACCCTCCCTGCTCGCCGAGCCCGTGCGCGTCGAGACGGCGTAGCCCGCGTCGAGGAGAATGCGAACCTGTTTGGACAGGTGCGCGTCCGTGATCTCCAGGGCGTCACGCAGGGTCGCGAAGGCCATGGAGTCCACGGGGGCGAGCAGACTGCAGATCCTCAGACGCAGGGGGGCGTGGATGAGTTCGTCGAAAACCGGTTCATCCACGACCGGCCGCCCTCGCACAGGCTCGGAAGACGCTCGTCGCGCCCCAGGCCCCCACGGCCCAGGCCAGCAGAATGGGCACGACCGTCAGCCACCGGTGGCCGGTGGACACCAGCATGAGCCCGACGCTGAACAAGACGAGGGCGCTGACCACTGTAGCCCCTATCATCAGCCAGCCCGAGACCCCGATCTGGCGAAACCTGACGCCGACCTCCTTTTGGACGAGATGGCTGATGACGAGCAGGGCCGCTATGGACAGGAGGTACCCTCCGTTCGGCCTGTAGGAGACGCCGGGGTTGGAGGTCGCCGCGTCGGCGACGAACCAGGCGACCGCCGCCCCGGCCGCCCACATCAGTCCCCGGGGCGCCTGAAGCCGTTTCTCCAGGGTGGCGCGGTCCCGGTCCAACGCATCAATGCGCTCGCGGATGTCGGTCGTATCTACTTCATCATGAGTTGCCATAACGGCAAGTGTTCCATTGACATGCCAACTTGGCAAGTGACCTGACGGGACGACCGATGCGTCGGACTGAGGGCCGCGCCTGCGGGAACATCCCTCAGCCCAGGGAGTCCAGGACGATATTGAGTCCCTCGCTCATGGTGGGGTGGGTGATGACGGCGTCGCGCACCTGCTGCCACGTCAGGCCACCCAGCATCGCCATCTGGATGCTGGTGACGACCTCGCTGGCCTCGGCGCCGATGATGGCGGCGCCCAGGATGAGGTCGGTGCGGGCGTCGACGACGATCTTGAGGAAGCCCTCGGTGCGGCCCAGGGTCTTGGCGCGCGGGACGGCCGCCGTGGGCGTCTTGGCGACGCGTACCTCGTAGCCGGCATGGCGGGCCTCGGCCTCGGTCAGGCCCACGTGCCCGAGCTCGGGCGTGGTGAAGACGGCCCACGGGATGAGGCGCCCGGCGGTGGAGGCCTCCTTACCGGCGAAGAGGTCGCGCAGGACACGGAAGTCGTTCCAGGAGGCGTGGGTGAACTGGGGCGTCCCGGCCACGTCACCGGCGGCGTACACGTTCTCGGCGGTGGTGCGCAGGTGGTCGTCGACGCGCACGAAGCCGCGCTCGGTCAGCTCCACCCCCGCGACCTCCAGGCCGAGGCCAGCGGTGACGGGGGTGCGCCCCAGGGCGACGAGCAGGTGGGAGCCGGTCGCCTCGCGCCCGTCGGCGGTGGTGACGACGACGCCCCGCCCGTCGGCCGCAGCGCTGACTCTCGAGGCGCGCGCACCGGTCAGGACCGTGACACCCAGGGACTCCAGGCCGGCGGCCACCTCGGCGGCGACATCCTCGTCCTCGCGATCCAGAATGTGCTGACCGGCGTGGACGATGGTGACCGGGACACCGAGGAGCCCCATGAGGGAGGCCATCTCGACGCCGATGACGCCGCCGCCCAGGACCACGAGCCCAGTGGGCAGCTCGGGCAGGGTGAGCAGGTCCTCGCTGGTCCAGTAACGCACGTCGGCCAGGCCATCGATCCGGGGGACCGACGGCGTGGTGCCGGTGTTGATGAGGACCTTGGCGCCGCGTACCCGCCGCAGGCCGCCGTCGTTCAGGGTGATCTCAACGATGCGCTCCCCCACGAAGTGGGCGGTGCCCTTGACGAAGTCCATCCCGGAGGCGGGGAACATCTTCTCGTGGGCCGCCACCATGCCGCCCACGACGGCTTCCTTGCGGGCGCGGAAGGAGGCCAGGTTGATGCGGGCCTGGGTCAGGGCGTCGGTGCCGCCGTCCTGCTCGGGCAGGGTGACGCCATAGGCACCTGAGCCCTGGACCTCATGGAGGACCCGTGCGGCGGAGATGAGGGTCTTGGTGGGGATGCAGGCGACGTTGATGCAGGTGCCGCCCACCTTGTCACGCTCCACCATGACGACCTTGTCGCCGGCCTTGGCGCGCAGCATGGCCAGGGACTTGCCGGCCTTCCCCCCTCCGACGACGAGCAGGTCGACATCCTCGACCGGGACGTCTGCCTGGCTGGTCGAGTCGCTGTTGACAGTGGACTGGGACATGGGTGCGCATCTCCTTCGGCGGTTGCCGGTCGGTACGGACGGAACGCCAGGGCAACGGGGAGCGAGGGGGCTCTATTCCAAGGTGGCTGCAGAGTCCTTAGCAGATCACCGCCTACGCCTGGGGAAGCTCACGCAGCCGTCACCCTTCCCAGTAGGGTCATTGAGGTGACTTATCCTTTCATCCCCACTGATACGTGGCACCATCCTCCTATCCGCCCAGAGCAACCAGGGCCGCATCCAGGGAGTCGACAAGGGTGGCGAAACTCACGTCAATGGATGCGTCCATGGCAAAGCCCCCGTGGACCTCAATATCAACGAAGCCGTGGAGTGACGCTCGAGTCATTCGCACAGCATCGACGATTCGCTCGTCGGGGATGCAGTAGCCGGCCAGCGCCGCAGTGACGACGTCAACCGTGCGTCGGGCTGCGGATGAACGTATCGGGCTCAGGCTCCCATCTGATGTCCCCACGGGGACCTGGGTCATCGGATAGAGCCCGGGGTGCTCGTGGGCGAAGCCACGGTAGGCCTCAGCAAGGGCACTCAGGGCGTCACGTCCGGCCAGCCCCATGACGGAGGCCGCCAGGCGGTCGGCGAGCTCTTCCACCGCCCGCACGGAGACTCCCCGGACCAGATCGTCCATGCCTGCAACGTGCTTGTACAGGCTCGGCGGCGCGACTCCGAGATCGGCGGCCAGACGACTCAGGGACAGTGCCTCAAGACCATGCTCGTCAACGATCTGCGCCGCCCGCCCCACCACACGCTCGACACTCAGTCCTGCTCTGGGCATCTCTCTCCTCAACCTCTCCCCCGCCGGCCTCGACCCGGCGTGCCTGCGACGATACGCCGAGCGAAGTCGACCACACGCGGCCCGACGACGTCGGAGCACTCCAGCATCGGGGCGTGCCCTGCGTCGGGAACCATCATGACCTCTCCCGACCCTTCACCAACGGCACGAGCCGCCCAGGAGGCCTCGACCATGGGGTCCTTCCAGTCGGGGTCCTTCTGTCCCATGACCACGAGGGCGGGACAGTCCACCTTGTCCAGCCAGGGGGTGACGACGCGGTGGTCGGTGCGAGTCGTGGTCCAGAAGGCGCGCCAGCGCCCCGGGCGGCGCAGCAGGTCCCCCAGGCGCGTGGCTCGCTGCCGAGCGTCGGGCAGTCCCGGCCACAACCTGGCCGAGTAGCTGTTCCACACAGCAGGACCCCAGGGGCGCATCAGCGCGATCCCATGCATGGTGCGCTGCACGAGAGTCTTGACTCGACTCTGCGGCCCACGCAGAAAGGGGCAGACAAGGACGAGCCCTCGCACCAGGTCGGGGCGGCGCCCGGCTGCGATCACCGCAGCAGCCCCGGACATGGAAGCTCCTACGACGACGGCGGAGCCGGTGTCGAGAGCCTCGATCAGGGCAATGAGGTCGGATGCTGTGGCCTCGTCACCATAGGCGGTGAAGGTTGCCGAGCTGTCCCCATGACCGCGCAGGTCCGCAGTGACAACGCGGAAGCCCGCCTCGTTCAGGGACTGCGCCAGCGGTGCGTAGACGTCCCGCACATCCCCCATGGCCGGTGAGCAGACGACGAGCGGCCAACTCTCTGCAGCCGATCCAGCACCTACACCGACAGGCTCATGCACCTCGTAGGCGATGGTGCCGCCCGGCACCCCAAGTTGGCTAATAGTCATAGCCATAAAGTTACTGACACTCACGTCCGAGGGCAAGCAGACTCCTTGCACAGCCGTTCAAGATCAAGAACGGTGCACTCGAGACCTCATCGACACTGCACGAGCACCCTTCTCAACACACCAACCACACCTGGAGGTCACCAAGTTGACCAATTGGCAAGAGACAACTGCGACAATTGCCGCAGGTCTGAGCCTGCAGCCGGTCGAGTGCCTCAACGATGACGACGATAAAACGGTCGTCGACCGCCCCTGATCATGCCCACGAAGAACCTGGTTCCATAGCCGACGAGGAAGTCGGGGTACATCTTGAAATACACCACGAAGCAGTCCGAGAAAGAGTGGCGTGACCTCGTGGCCGCGATAAGGAATCCCATGAGCGACACCTGAGACTTCCTGAGTTACTCGCCTCTCACGACAACCCCGACCAACTTACAGCTCGAAGGACCCCTATGTTCGACGACTCTAGGTGGTCGCATTTTCAGCACCGGCAGCACAAACCTGCCTTGAAGGGCGCAGAATATGTCACACAGACACTGCAGAGGAGTAGACCACCCGCAAGAGATAACAAAGCTGATCATATTCCGCATCAGAGAGGCCGCGAAAAAATTTCGCCCGAGACGGAGCTAGCATAATCTGGACAGTGTCGAGCAGATCAGCCCCCTCAACACTCAATCTGATCTGTTTCACGCGACGATCCTCCAGCGCAGGCGCCACGTCAACGAGACCTCGATCAGTTAGAGAAGCTACAACAGGGACGATGTTGCGAGGATCACTTCCAACGTGGATCGCAAGATCTCGCTGTCGAACCGTCGCCCCGTCAGCAAGAGTTGCAAGAATCGCGAACTCAGCCTGAGTGAGCCCAACATCTCGCAGCAAAGACCCCCACTCCTTCTCAACCATACCCCCCAATCGCGAGATCAGGAACCCGGCCCCTTCACGAAAACTGACAAGCGACGAACGGCTCGATGTGGTAGACATGTTTCATGTCTACCACGATCAGCACTCACGACGTCACCCTCGACGACCGCACCTTCCGTATCCTTCGCGCTGGAGACCCTTGCGCGCCCACTATAATTTTTCTTCACGGGTGGCCGCAGGACAGCACGGCCTGGAAGGAGATCCTTCTCCTGGCCGCTCACGAGTACCAGTGCATCGCCGTGGACCTACCTGGTATCGGCGGCTCAAAGACGACCGGCCCCTGCGGTAGCAAGATCTTGCTGGCGCACCAGATCCACGATCTCATCGCGCACCTAGGTCTGAAGAATGTCACTATGGTCGGGCACGACGTCGGGGGCATGATTACCTTCTCCTACCTAAGAGAGTTCGGCTCCCTGAACAGTGCCGTCATCATGAACACGGTGATCCCTGGCGTCGCACCCTGGGACGATGTCATTAGGATTCCTTGGCTGTGGCATTTCGCATTTCATTCCATCCCAGACCTGCCGGAACAGGTCACCGCGAATCACCTGCCTGCGTACTTCGACTACTTTTACGATGCAACGAGCGCGGTCCCGAGCAGCATCAGCAAGGCCTCGCGCAGCCAGTTCGTCTCCTCCTACCAGTCCCCTGACTCCTTGCGCCAGGGATTCGAGTTCTACCGGGCACTTTGGAAGGACGCCCAGGAGAACGCGGCATCGAGCGATGCGATCAGCATCCCGCTACTTTACTTGCGAGGCGACCAGGAGAACGGGGACATCAACGCCTACGTTGCTGGTTTCAAGCAAGCAGGGATGACCAACATCCAAAGCGCCCTCGTACCCGGGGCAGGACATTTCACCCCACAGGAGAATCCCGCAGATACCTGGAGCGCCATCCGACGCTTCCTCCGCGGGTAGAGGCTGGGAACGCGACGCGCGTCTCTTACTTACTCCGAGTGAGGCTGCGCAGCACGTACTGCAGAATGCCGCCGTGGCGGAAGTAGTCGGCCTCTCCGGGGGTATCGATGCGCACGACGGCGTCGAAGGAGATGACCGAGCCGTCGGTCTTCTCGGCCCTGACGGCGACGGTGCGCGGGGTGGCGCCCTCGTTGAGCGCCACCAGGCCCGTGATGGAGAAGGTCTCGGTGCCGTCCAGGCCGAGCGACTCGGCGCTCTGCCCGGCCGGGAACTGGAGGGGCACCACACCCATGCCGATGAGGTTGGAGCGGTGGATGCGCTCGAAGGACTCGGCGATGACGGCCTTGACGCCCAGCAGGGCCGTGCCCTTGGCGGCCCAGTCGCGTGAGGAGCCCGAGCCGTACTCCTTGCCGCCCAGGACCACCAGCGGGATGCCGGCGGCCTGGTAGGCCTGGGAGGCGTCGAAGATCGACTCCTGCTCACCGGTGAGGAGGTTGCGGGTGTAGCCGCCCTCGACGCCGTCGAGCAGCCTGTTGCGCAGGCGGATGTTGGCGAAGGTGCCGCGGATCATGACCTCGTGGTTGCCGCGGCGCGATCCGTAGGAGTTGAAGTCCGCGCGGGCCACGCCGTGCTCGGCCAGGTAGCGGCCGGCCGGGGAGTCGGCCTTGATGGCGCCGGCCGGGGAGATGTGGTCGGTGGTCACTGAGTCTCCCAGCAGGGCGAGCACCCGGGCACTCTCGATGTCGGTGACCGGGGTGAGCTCCATGGTCAGGCCCTCGAAGAAGGGGGCCTTGCGCACGTAGGTGGACTCCTCGTCCCAGGCGAAGGTGTCCCCCTCGGGGGTGTCCAGGCCCTGCCAGCGCTCGTCACCGGCGAAGACGTCGGCGTAGTCGCGCGTGTACATCTCGCGGTCGATGGTGGCGTCGATGACGGCCTGGACCTCGGTGGGGTCGGGCCAGATGTCGGACAGGAAGACGTCGCGGCCCTCTGGGTCCTGGCCCAGCGGCTCGGTGGCGAAGTCGATGTCCATGGTCCCGGCCAGGGCATAGGCGATGACCAGCGGCGGGGAGGCCAGGTAGTTCATCTTGACGTCGGGGTTGATGCGCCCCTCGAAGTTGCGGTTGCCCGAGAGCACCGAGACCACGGCGAGGTCGGCGTCGTTGACCGCCTGGGAGACCTCGGCCGGCAGGGGCCCGGAGTTTCCGATGCAGGTGGCGCAGCCGTAGCCGACGACGTTGAAGCCCAGCTCGTTGAGGGCGGGCCACAGCCCGGCCTTCTCGTAGTAGTCGGTGACGACCTGGCTGCCCGGCGCGGTGGAGGTCTTCACCCAGGGCTTGGAGCGCAGGCCCCGGGCCACGGCGTTGCGGGCCAGTAGCCCGGCGGCCATCATCACCGAGGGGTTGGAGGTGTTGGTGCACGAGGTGATCGAGGCGATGGCGACGTGCCCGTGGTCCAGCTCGGTGACGGTGCCGTCGGCCAGGGTCACCGACGTCGGCTTGGAGGGCTGGGAGGCGTAGGTGGGCAGGACCTCCTGGAAGGACTCCTTGGCCCCCGACAGGACGATGCGGTCCTGGGGACGCTTGGGGCCGGCGATCGAGGGCACCACGGTGGACAGGTCCAGCTCGAGGTACTCGGAGTAGACGGGCTCACGGGCTGGGTCGTGCCACATGCCCTGGGCCTTGGTGTAGGCCTCCACGAGGCGCACGCGCTCCTCGGAGCGACCGGTCAGGCGCAGGTAGTCCAGGGTGACCTCGTCGATCGGGAAGATCGCGGCGGTGGAGCCGAACTCGGGGCTCATATTGCCGATGGTGGCGCGGTTGGCCAGCGGCACCTCGGCGACGCCCTCTCCGTAGAACTCGACGAACTTGCCCACCACGCCGTGGGCGCGCAGCATCTCGGTGATGGTCAGTACCACGTCAGTGGCGGTGGCGCCGGCGGGGATGGCTCCGGAGAGCTTGAATCCCACGACCTTGGGGATGAGCATGGAGACGGGCTGCCCCAGCATGGCGGCCTCGGCCTCGATGCCGCCCACGCCCCAGCCCAGGACGCCCAGGCCGTTGACCATGGTGGTGTGGGAGTCGGTGCCCACGCAGGTGTCGGGGTAGGCCCGGGTGACGCCGTCGGCCTCGTGGGTGAAGACGATGCGGGCCAGGTACTCGATGTTGACCTGGTGGACGATACCGGTGCCCGGGGGGACGACGCGGAAGTTGGACAGCGCCCCCTGTCCCCAGCGCAGGAACTGGTAGCGCTCGGCGTTGCGCTCGTACTCGCGCTCCTTGTTGCGCTCCAGGGAGCCGGGCAGGCCGAAGGAGTCGATCTGGACGGAGTGGTCGATGACCATCTCAGCGGGGTTGAGGGGGTTGATGACCTCGGGGTTCCCGCCCAGGTCGGCGACGGCCTCACGCATGGTGGCCAGGTCGACGATGCAGGGCACGCCCGTGAAGTCCTGCATGACGACGCGGGCCGGGGTGAACTGGATCTCCGTGTCGGGCTCGGCAGCGGGGTCCCAGGCGGCCAGGGCCCGCACGTGGTCGGCGGTGATGTTGGCGCCGTCCTCGGTGCGCAGCAGGTTCTCAGCCAGGACCTTGAGGCTGTAGGGCAGGCGCTCCAGTCCGGGGACGGCGTCGAGGCGGTGGATCTCGTAGCCGCGGCCGTCCACGTCGAGGGTGGAGCGGGAGTGGAAGGTGTCGAGGCTCGTCAACGTCTTTCCTGTTCTGCACAAGGGGACGGGCCGCCGTGCGCCCGCGGGGGTGCGGAAGCCGGCCTTGCCCGATCGGGCCGCGACACACGCTAGACGACGCTCCGTCATCCCGCGTCAACATGCCGCAGGGTCTGAAGGATCCCCGGCAGGACGCCGATAGCAATGCCGGGTCCGCCGCGGGGCGGAGCCGATTAACGTGCGGTCACCGGCACCTATCGTCGGTCGGGGCTCCGTGCTCACGCAGGGCCGGGCTGCCAGTACGACAGGTACAGCGCGTCGGAATCATCCAGTTCCATGACCCAGAAGGAGGACCCCCGCTCCCCCAAGGCGGAGTCAATAGCCACAACCGCACCCGGACGGGCCTCCAACGGAACCGACCACAACTCCTCACCCGAGGTGGACCACTCCCGGTACCTCGACCTATCCAGAAGATCTCTCACATTCTCTCCCTCTGACGGAGCGAAGGCGCGAACCGCGATCCCCTCCCCGTCGTCGTCAACAACCACCCGCACCCTCCTGCCGACCTCGGTGTCGACGACGATGAAGACCCCGTCCCGCATCCTGGGAGGCAGAAGACTCACCGGCATCAGGTGGTGCTCGCCGCTGTCCAGGTCGTAGCAACCCGACCCGAAGGACACCGAGTTGTCAACCGTGCCACCGTTGAGCTCCAGCGGCGCATACGGCACATGCTTGATCGTGTTGCGCCACCTCTCCGAGCAGCCGTGGGACTCCAGGCAGACGAGCTCATCCATACCGTCATCGGTGGGCACGATGGTCACGACGACGCCTTCACCGGCCACCAGGTTGACCGCCCGGGACACCGCCTCGGGCACTCTCCTCACCTCACCGGTCCCCAGATCCACAGCACCCGCATTGGTCCACACCAACCCACACGACACACCCCCGGCCACCAACTCACGCGACACGCCCCCGGCCACCAACCCCTGAGGGGCCTCCAGCACCACCGACCAACGCACCCGCCCATCAGCACGCTCAAGCGCACACACCCCCGACCCCGCCTGAACCACCACACAGTCCCCATCCTCATGCACCAACCTAGGCATCTCCGCATAATCCTGGCGGGACGAACCGGGCCTTTCAGGGCCGTCGTAGTCGAGGTAGTCCCCCCACAAGGAGTGGAAGAACCGCAGCCCCGTATCCGTCCGCCAGCTCGCCGCAGTCGCCGCCTCCCACAAA
>NZ_CAUROW010000013.1:0-53439 GCF_963526355.1 uncultured Actinomyces sp.
TTCCTCATGCTGCTGGCCGCCGCCCAGGCCTTCCCCGAGCGCAGCATGCGCTCCACCTGGGCCTCCACCGCCCTCGCGCTCGAATCACAGCATTCCCAGGTCCTCAGTCCCGACCACGTCCTGACGGATGACGAGCTGGCCGTCGCCAGCGGCCTCGACACGGTGGGCCCGGAGACGATCACGGTCCTGCAGGTGGCCCTGCCCGAGTCGGGCACCACCTCGGTGAGGATCCCCGGCTCCGACATCGTCCCGAAGCCCGGTGAGTACCTCGCTTCCCCGGCCCTGGCCAAGCGCATCGGCTCCCTTCCCGCCGACCAGCTCGGTGAGCGCTACGGCAAGCAGGTCGGCACCCTGTCCTCCGACGCCGTCGAGGGGCCGGACTCGCTGGTGGCCGTCGTCGGGACGGATCTGGGGACCGTGGCCTCCTACCCGTCCGACATCCCGCCTCAGGCGGTCACCGCGTTCTCGGGGGTTCCCTACGGGAACGAGGCCTACCGGATCGCGACGATCATTGGCGCCATCGCGGTGCTCGTTCCCGCACTGCTGCTCGTCGGCATCGTCACCGACCTCGGGGCGGCGCAGCGGGCCGAGCGCTTCGCCACGCTGCGCCTCATCGGTGCCACGCCCCAGCAGGTGGCGCGAACCGCGGCCCTGGAGATCGGGGCCACCACCTTCGTCGGCGCCCTGGCGGGCGTGGCGCTCTACCTGGCCATGATTCCTGTGGCCGCCCAGATCCCGCTGGGCTCGAGTCGCTTCTACCAATCCGACCTGCTGCGCTCGCCGGTGAACTGGGTCCTCGCCGTCGCAGCGACCACGGCGGGGGCGGCGGCTGTTGCCTGGTGGCGCACGCGGCGGGCCGACCTCGGCCCCCTGGGCGGATCCCGGGAGCGCAGCGAGCGCCGCCCCCGCCTCATCGCGCTGGCGCCCGTGACCCTCGGGACGGCAGGGCTGGTGAGCGTCCCGATGCTGGCCAGTGAGAAGTCCGCACTCACCAACTACCTGCTGCCCGCCTCCTTCCTGTGCGCGATGCTCGGACTGCTGTGGGCCGGACCGGTCATCACCTGGTGGGTGGCGCGCTGTGGCCGGGCACTGGCCGGCTCGGCGGCACAGGTCATCGGCTTCAACCGGATCGTTCAGCACCCCCGGGCGGTCTTCCGGTCGGTGGCGGGCGTGGTCATCGCCGTCTACGCCATGACGCTGTTCGCCGTCGCCGTCACGGCGGCCTCGGGCACCCGTGAGGTCACGCAGGGTGAAGGTCACCTGAGTCCCACAGCGCTTACGGCCGCGCCGACGGTGCGCGACGAGGAGACCCTGGAGCGGGCCTCCGAGCGGCTCGCCGCCACGCCCGGAGTGACCACGGTCGCAGTGGGGTGGGGCAGTAACGACTCTCAGAAGGAGACGCAGATCATCCTTGAGGCCGACAAGGCGGAGGCCCTCGGGGCACCGCACGTGGAGACATCCAGCGGCGCGGTGAGTATCAGCAGCCGCTGGCTGTATATGGACGAGGCGGCCTCGCCGGTGGCGGCCACCGCGCAGGAGGAGATCGCCATCCGGGAACAGGGAGTGCCTACCATCTTCGTGGACACCGATCCGGCCGACTCCGGCGCCGTGGAGCGGGCACGGACCGCACTGATCACCTCCGAGCTGGAGCTGAGAGGCTCCCCCACGTCCCCCAGCTCCATCCAGAACCTCCAGGGCAGCGCCATGGAGAACCAGTTCGCCCGGCTGGGCTACATCGGCATCCTCATCGCCGCGGGCATCTCCGCGGTCTCGCTGGGAGTCTCGACGGCGGCGGCACTGCTGGGACGCAAGCGGGTTCTGGGACTGCTGCGACTGGTCGGCATGCCGGCGGCGACACTGCGCTCCATAGTCTCCTACGAGACGGTGCTGCCGGCGGCCACGGCGCTGGTCATGAGCATCGGCCTGGGCTGGCTGACCGCGTGGTCGCTCATCGGCGGGGCATCGGCCCGCCACGTCGGATGGCCGGGCGGCGGCTACTGGCTGATACTGGGAGCCTGTCTGGCGCTGGTAGCACTGGCGACCCTGGCCAGCGCCCGCTACGGCCGCCGCATGCTGGCCGCAACTACCGTCCGCTTCGAGTAGCACCGGCTGCAAACTGTCCATATCTGCCACAAAGGCCTCGGTCAGTCTCAGGGGCGCGTGAGGAAACCGCATGATCTCGCGGTTCCGTTCGGCGGGACAACGGGCCCTGGGCTCCTTTGTGGCAGATTTGGGCATGAGTCCCTCCTTCACAACCGGGCACCGGGGAGAACATCCCCCGGTGCCCGGAGCCGGTCTGCGATAGAACAGGACCATGACCGCACAACGGGCCGACGCCGCCGCAGGCCCCTCCACCGGGCACTCACCGAGGCCGCCGAACCTCACGGCGCCGGATCTCAGCCGCCTGCGCGGCGGAGGGGCCGATGAACTCGCCGCCGGCGAGATGGTCGAGGACCTGCGGCTGGCCGGGGCGGACTTGAGCGGCGCCGATCTGTCAGCGATCAGCCTGCTGAGCTGCCGACTCTCGGAGATCTTCACCGATGACACCGACCTGGCCGCCGCGCGCCTGGTCGACTGCCGCCTGGAGCGCCTGAGCTCCACCTATCTTCACAGTCCGCGCTCCACATGGCGAGCAGTGGAGCTCACCGGCTCGCGGATCGGCGCCTGGGAGCTATACGACGCCGACGTCGAGTCCGCCCTCATCGAGGACTGCCGCCTCGGTTTCGCCAACCTCGCCGGGACCGGCCTGCGCGACGTCCTCATCCGGGGAACCAGGATCGACGAACTGGACCTGAGCGGCGTCGAGGCCCAGCGGGTCCGTTTCGAGGACTGCCGGGTGGGCACGCTGCGGCTGAGCGGCGGGAGCCTGAGCGACGTCGACCTGCGCGGACTGGAGATGAGGGTGGTCAGCGGTCTCGGGGCACTGGCCGGGGCGACCATCAGCGGCGATCAGCTCGCCGAGCTCGCGCCGCTCTTGGCCACCCACCTGGGGCTGCGGGTCGAGGACCAGGACCACGGGCAGAAATCGATAACGGGGAGTGGGCGAGCATGACGCTACTGATATCCGATGACGTCCCTAACGTGAAGTTCGAGATCACAAGGCGCCGGGAGGGATACGTTCAGGACGAGGTCGACGAGTTCCTCGACGAAGTGACTACCACGCTGCGGGGACTCGAGGAGCGCCTTGGAATGGGGCCCGGCGCGACTACCGGTTCTCACCAGGAGGCGGGAATAATTCTGACCTCCCAGGACGTCAGGAGCATACGGTTCAAGACATCCAAGTTCCGAGAAGGGTACGAGCAGCCGGATGTCGATGCCTTCCTGGACACGGTCGCGGCCACCATGGAAACCATGGAGGCGCGGCTGAACAGAGGTCTCTACGGGGCCGATACGAGCGCGTACGGATCAGCGCCCGGGGCGTACGGGAACACCGGCTACACCACCGGGGCAGGAACCGTCCCGGAAACCGCCGGAGCGATGGACGACCCGCAGTACGCCGAGGCGATCGCCCAGCGCGACCAGTACATCGCCCAGCTCCAGCAGGAGAACGCCTACCTGCGCGCCGAGCTCGAGTACGCCCGGCGCCGCCTGGGAACGACCGGGTTTTAGAACTCGTCAGCGCCAAACAGTCCGAGACCGCGGAGCAGATGTGGCATTGTTGTCGATGGACAAGCACCCTGGGTACCGAGCTCGGGAAGGCTGTCCGTCGGCAGATGGCACCTGGCTACAGCTTGCACGGCCTCATCCCAAGGAAAGTCATCCGGCAGCATCTTGGCGTTCTTCTTGCTGAGTCCTGTTAGTTCCAGATAGTGCGCCTGAGCGTCCGCCTGGTTCTGGTAGTTCTTCACGTGGGCGTAGTGGGCGTTGAGCCAGACCTCGAAGCAGGGCACGGAAACGATGCCATGGACAACGGTCTTCCTGCTGCTCAACTTTCGACATTCGGTCAGAAAGTCATGACGGTCCTGGCCGTCGTGGTCGACGACGATCCACACCTCCCTGTAGTCGCTGAGATCTGATCGAGGTCCTTTGAGTTCCTTGATGACGGTGAGCGGGTCGCCATCGATGACCTTCACTTTGACTGAGATCTTGTCGCGGTCCACGCGTCGACATAGCTGCTGCAGGTAGACGTTCTCGGTGACCCGCCCGTTGGTCACGAGGAAAACGGAGCGCCGCTCGGATCGTTGAGCGCGTCGCCTCCTTCTCGGTGGCGTCATCTCACCTCGCCTCCACCGGTGTTGAGAGGTACCGGCGGAGGCTGGAGGTGTCCACCCGAGGAATAGCGCCGAAGGCACCGGCGAGGTAACGGCGCTGCTTGTTCGTGCCCTTGCGATTAGTGGGGAAGTCTGCGAGCGAGAAGAGCTCACTGGAACCGGAGGACGACTTCTCACTCATCCACACCTCGCCCGCCTCCAGGAGCTGGATGGGAGAATTGTCCAGGAGCGCCGTGTCATGGGTTGTGAAGATGATCTGGGCACCTCGGGTATTGAGGACCGGGTCCTTGAACATGTCCACCAATGTGGCGGTCAGTGTGGGGTGGAGGCTCGCATCGAGCTCGTCGATGCACAACACCTGGCCCAGCCGCAAAGCGTCAATGGCGGGACCGACCGTTGCCAGCCAGGTGAGAGTGCCCTGACTCTCCTGGCCGATAGTCAATCGATACTCCTCACCGTCGGCACCGCGGTGGTGGAGGACGAGGTGCCGCTGGAGCTCCTTGAGCACCTCGGCAGGAACCTCAGCCTCCTCATCCTCGCTCCAGGGAAGACGACGCAGGAGCTCAAGTACTTCCTGAGGAACCTCCTGCTCCTCGAGCTCAAGACCGACGATGCCAAGATCGGCGGCCCGAGCGATGGCGTTCGCGATGCCACTCCACTGCTCAGGGGCCTCTGCAAGCCGGCTCATGACCCACCGCAGACGCGAACTGCGCTCCTCGTCGCTGTGGTGGATGAAGCGCATGGTTCGCAGGCTGCGCGCGATCGGAGCAAGGGTGGCGTGCTTGTACTTGAGAGCGATGGCGAGGAAGAGGTCCTTGGGCGTCGTGATCCGACGGACCTCGTTCGTGGCACCCCTGAGGGTGGTGCCGGACTCGATCGTGGGCTCGTCATCCTCGGGGCCCTGGGTGCGCACGAAGACCTTGCGCCAGCGCTGCCCCGCCGCCCAGAGCTCCTCACGCGAAATGCCCCAGCGATGCGCCTCGACACTGTAGCTGTAGCGCTCGTTGTCATGGGTGAAACCGACGGAGAAACGGGACGGCAGTGTCGCATGGCCGCGATCGAGGCTGAAGGGCTGGTACAGGATGTCTCTATGGCCGCCGACGGCGTGGTGGAGGCAGTTAAGCGCATCCAGGAGGGTCGACTTGCCCGAGGCGTTGGCGCCGAAGATCGCCGCCACGCGCCATGTCTGTTCCTGCCATGGGGAGCCCGCGCGTGGCGTCAAGGTCTTGAGCGAACTCCGAGTGAGATCGAGGGTCGCCTCCTCCGCGTAACAGCAGTAGTTCGCTACGGTGAAGTCGAGAAGCATGCAATAACTATATTGTGAGTTCCTCGTTTTGGGAAGTTTTTTCCCAAAACGAGGAACTCACAACTGTCTTACCTCGAACGGCCAACTGACCATCGTCCGCTCAGAGGCGGCGATGACCAGCCTCGGGCACCGGCTGCCCGGGTCAGCTCCGCTTGACCAGGGGGAAGGTGATGGTCTCGCGGATCCCCTGGCCGGTGAGCACCATGAGGAGGCGGTCGATGCCCATGCCCATGCCGCCGCTGGGCGGGAAGCCCTGCTCCATGGCGACCAGGAAGTCCTCATCCAGGACCATGGCCTCGGGGTCGCCCTTGGCGGCCGCCAGGGCCTGGGCCTCGAAGCGCTCGCGCTGGACCACGGGGTCGGCGAGCTCGGAGTAGGCGGTGGCGGTTTCGAAGCCGCGCACGTAGAGGTCCCACTTCTCGGTCAGGCCCGGTTTGCTGCGGTGGTAGCGGGTCAGCGGCGAGGTGTCCTCGGGGAAGTCGTAGACGAAGGTGGGCGCCCACAGCTTGTTGCCGACGAGTTCCTCGAAGATGTCCTCGACGACCTTGCCGGTCACGGCGTAGTCGTCGACCTCCAGGCCGATCCTCTCGGCATGGGCGACGAGCTGCTCGCGCGGGGTCTCCACGGTGATCTCCTCACCGAGGGCCTCGGAGACGGAGGTGTAGAGGTCGATCTTGTCCCACTGGCCCGACAGGTCGTACTCGGTGCCGTCGGCCAGCGTGACGACCTCCCCGCCCTCGGGCAGGCCGAAGGCGTCGCGGGCCGCCTGCTGGACGAGGTCGCGGGTCAGCTCGGCCATGCCGTCGTAGTCGGAGTAGGCCTCGTAGGCCTCCAGAGCCGTGAACTCCGGGGAGTGGGAGGAGTCGGCTCCCTCGTTGCGGAAGTTGCGGTTGATCTCGAAGACGCGGTCGACGCCGCCGACCACAGCGCGCTTGAGGTAGATCTCCGTGGCGATGCGCAGGTAGAGATCCATGTCGAAGGCGTTCATGTGGGTGATGAACGGGCGCGCAGCCGCCCCGCCGTGAATGACCTGCAGCATGGGGGTCTCCAGCTCCAGGTAGTCGCGACGGAAGAAGTTCTCGCGGATGGAGCGCACGACGGCGGCGCGGGTGCGCACCATGTCGCGGGCGGCGGGTCGGGTGAGCAGGTCGAGCTCCCGGCGGCGCACTCGCTGCTCCTCCGAGAGCGTCACCGCCTCACCGGCCTCGTTGGTCCAGGTCTTGGGCAGGGGGCGCAGCGCCTTGGAGGCGATCCGCCAGGCGGGGACCTCGACGTCGTCGTCCCCGGCGGAGGCGGCCTCGGCGCCCTCGCGCAGGACCGGCTCGGCCATGACGGACAGCTCGCCACGGCGCGAGGAGATGACGCGGCCGTGGACGAAGAGGTGGTCGCCCAGGTCGACGTCAGCCTTGAAGGCCGCGAGCGCGGTGTGACCCTCGGCGGGCAGGGCCTTGGCCGAGAGCATGGCCTGCAGGGTGGTGCCGGCCCCGTCCTGGAGGGTGACGAAGCACAGGCGACCGGTGTTGCGCAGGAAGACGACGCGCCCGGCGACGCCGACGACGTCGTCGGTCTCGTCTCCGGCCTCGAGGTGGGAGTAGGCCTCACGCACGGCGGCGATGGTGGTGGTGACGGGTACCGAGACCGGGTAGGGGTCCCAACCCTCGCCGCGCAGGCGCTCGCGCTTGCCGGCGCGGACCTCGAACTGCTCGCCCGGGCCCGGGTCGGCCTTGGACTGCTTGGGCCGGTCCGCAGACCTCGCCGACTTCGAGGACTCGGTGCCGGCGGGGGTGGCGGTCGGGTCAGGACTGGGGGTGGTCTCGTCTGTCACGTGAAGGAGTCTAACGGCGCCCGCCCGCCCCGGCCGCTCCCCAGGGCCCGACGACGCCCGCACCACACCCGATCCTGGTCACACCGGGTGGCCGGCGGGGCGGGTCAGGCTCGGGCCTCGGCCAGGGGGATGCCGGAGGGGCGCAGCCCCTGGAGGCGGGCGAGGTCGGAGTCGACCGGGACCTGGCCGGGGTCGGTGCCCCGCTCGACGATCCGGTTGGCCGCGTCGACGAAGACGACATGAGGCAGGTAGGTGCGGGCCTCTTCGTCGGGAATCTGGGAGTAGGCGATGAGGATGATGACATCGCCGGGGCTGACCAGGTGGGCGGCGGCACCGTTGACGCAGATCTCTCCGGCGCCGCGCTCGCCGGGGATGACGTAGGTGGACAGGCGGTTGCCGTTGGTGCAGTTGCAGATGTCGACGCGCTCGCCGGGCAGCAGGTCGGCGGCCTCGAGCAGGTCGACGTCCACCGTGATCGAGCCGACGTAGTCGAGGTCGGCCTGGGTCACGGTGGCGCGGTGGATCTTGGACGTCATCATCGTCCGGGTGCGGGCACTCATCGCGGCACAGCGTAGACGGCGGCGGGCCCGGCGCACTGTACGGTGCGGCACAGGGTGAGCGACCCGACAGGTACGCGGGCTGCGGAGCGCACCGGGGCGCCTACGGGCGCAGGTCGATGAGGGTGTTGTCGATGAGGCGAGTGGTTCCCACGCGGGCGGCCACGGCCAGCAGGCCCACAGCGGGCAGCCCCTCCCCCGTGTCCTCGCGCACCGATGCGCTGCGCGGCAGGCCGAGGCCGGCGTCAGTCAGGTCCTCGAAGCCGGCGGGGTCGACGAGGGCCACGTAGTCGATCTCGACGCCGTCGGCCGCCTCCAGGGACGCCAGGGCGGCCCGGCGGATCGCGGCAGGGTCGAGGCGGGTGCCGGAGCCGGCCGCCTGCGCCGCAGCGTCGCGACCTGCCTGGAGAGCCCGGGAGAGGGCCAGGGCCTGGCGGCGCTGCTCAGGGCTGAGATAGGCGTTGCGCGAGCTCATGGCCAGGCCGTCGCTCTCGCGGCGGATGTCGACCGGCACGATCTCCAGCGGGACGGCCAGGTCGCGCACCATGGACTCGATGATCGCCAGCTGCTGGGCGTCCTTGCGGCCGAACAGCGCCCAGCGCGGGGCGGTCAGGTGCATGAGGGTGAGCACCACCTGGCACACGCCGGCGAAGTGGGTGGGACGGGTACGCCCCTCCAGGACCGTGGCGATGGGGCCGGGATCGATACGCACCGCAGGCTGCCCGGCAGGGTAGAGGACCTCCGGGGTGGGGGCGAAGACGACGAGCCGCCCCACGCCCGGGGCGCCGTCGGCGCCGGTGAGGGTCCGGGCCAGGCCGGCCAGGTCGCCCTCGAGGTCACGCGGGTAGGAGTCGAGGTCCTCGGTGGGGGCGAACTGGAGAGGATTGACGAAGATGGTCACCACGACGGTACCGGCCGGCCCGACGCGCCGGGCGGCCTCGCGCACGAGGTCGAAGTGGCCCTCGTGGAGGGCGCCCATGGTCATGACGACCGCGCGGAGGCCCGGACTGCCGGTCAGGGCGGCGGTGAGCTCGGCGCGGCTGTGGGTCAGGACGGTTGCGGCGTCGGCGTCTCCGGGACCGGCAAGGCCCGAGCGGGGGGCGGAAACAGGCGTCGGTGCGGGGTCGGTGCTCACGCGCCCCACGCTAGTCGCCCCGCTGGGCCGCGACGAATCCACAGCTCCCGACGGGCATGAGAGCATCGGGGTATGAGCGAGGTTGGCGCTACGAGTCCTGGCATGAGCCCGAGTGAGCACAGCGGCGCCGGCGCGGCCCGGCCCGGTCGGCTGGGCGTCGGCATCATCTCCGCCGGCCGCGTCGGGGCGGTCCTGGGCTGCGCGCTGCGGGCGGTGGAGCACCAGGTGATCGGCGTCCACGCGGTCTCGGAGGACTCGCGCGAGCGCGCCGAGATGCTGTTGCCGGGCGTTCCGGTCCTGGAGGTCGAGGAGATCGTCGAGCGCGCCGAACTCGTTCTGCTGGCCGTGCCGGACGACGCGCTCACGTCGCTCGTCCAAGGACTGGCGGATCTGGGCCGCTGGCAGGCGGGCCAGCTGGTGGCCCACACCTCGGGCCGTTACGGCGTCGCCGTCCTGGCTCCTGCACGGCGCTGTGGGGCGATCCCGCTGGCGCTCCACCCGGCGATGACCTTCTCCGGCTTCTCCACGGATGTGGCTCGGCTCGTCGGCTGCCCGATGGCCGTGACCGCGCCTGCGGCGGTGCTGCCCATCGCTCAGGCGCTGGTGGTCGAGCTCGGCGGGGAGCCCTTCGTCCTGGAGGAGTCGGCGCGCCCGGCCTACCACGCAGCCCTCGCCCACGGCGCCAACCACCTGCTGACCGTGGCGACACAGGCCGTCCGGGCACTGGCGGCCGCGGGGGTCGAGGACGGGGCGGCTACGCTCGGTCCTCTGCTCACCGCTGCCCTGGACCGGGCCCTGCATGAGGGCGAGGCGGGTCTGACCGGCCCGGTCTCCCGGGGTGACGCCGGCACGGTGGCCGCCCACCTGGAGGCGCTCTCCTGCCTGCGCGACGGCGAAGGACAGAGCCTCGACGACATCGTCGCCTCCTACCGGCAGCTGGCCGGCGTCACCACCGATCGCTGCGAGGCCACCGGTCGGCTGACCGCCGAGCAGGCTCAGCGCCTGCGCGAGACCCTGGGTCCCGAGGGCGAAGATCGGACGCACCAGTAGGTGGTGACGCCTCAGTTGACCGGTCCTGCGGCAACGGCGCGCATGAGCCACCGGTCGAGCCGCTCGGCGCTGGAGCGGCGCAGCGCCCGCTCATTGATCTGTACCGCGAGCGCCTTGGCGTCGGCGGCGTCGAGGTTGGTGATCGAGGTGGGGACCTCCTGGGCGACCATGTCGAGCCGGAGGGAGGCCAGCCTCCGCCTGCGTGCCAGCGGTCCCCGGTGGACGCGCAGGGACTGGATGCGTTCGTAGGGGAAGACGGCGACTCGCCGTCGCCAGCGGCCGTGGCGGATGATGACGCAGGTGTCGGTCAGGATGACGGCGGCGCGCCGCCAGGTCAGGGGGCGGAAGATGCGCCCACGGCGGCTGATGCGCACAAAGCCGCGCTCGGCCGAGCCCGCCGGAGCCTGCGGGTCTCCGACGCCGTCGTCGTCCCGGCCGTTGAGGGCCTGGGCGAGCAAGGTGTCCGGATCGGGCACGCCCAGGTCGGGGACAACGAGCCACAGTGCGCGTAGGGCGGTGTCGCGCACCCCCACGGGCAGCAGCAGGTTGGCGGTCTGCCGGTCCTGGCCGTCCTGGGGGTGGTCCTCACGGCCGGCCACGGAGACGTCCACCTTCCACCAGTCCTTGCCTCGCCACAGGACCGGCTGGGTGATCCCGACGGCGTGGACGCGCCCGGGCGGCAGCGTGCGCGAGGTATCGGCGGTGAGCCCGTAACGCACCCGGATGCCGCTGGGTGTGGCGGCGGCCTGGAAGCTCCAGGCGTTGTTGAACCTGGACCACACGAGCGCCACGGCACCGGCGATCGACGTGAGGAAGGAGGAGATCATTGGCAGCCAGACGTCACTGGGCAGCGTCCCGGTGACGATGATGACGCCCCCGCCCGCGAGCACACCGACGGCCACTACTAGAAGCACGTATGTCGAGGGGCTGCGCAGCAAGGATCCGATGAGGATCCCGGCATCGACGCCATAGAGCGGGTGCTCCTGGAAGCTGGAGGCCCGAAGGCGCGTGGAGTGCGGGGAGGGGGCATCGGCGCCCCCGGACCCGGTGACGGCCGGGCGTGCGGGCGCGGACTCTTCGGTGGAGATCGGGGCCTCGTCGATGCTCGCGGGGTCCGCGCCCGGACCTCTCTGCCTCATTATCTCCGGATCGGTCGGCCCCTCCGCGCCGGGGGCGGGCACCTCGACCTGTCCGGCGGCCAGGTCGAGGATGCGGTCGCGCAGGGCGTGGAGCTCGTGGGTGGTGAGGAACCCGATAACGACCCGCGAGTCCCGACCACCGGCGACCTCGACGGTCAGCCGCCCCAGTCCGAGGATGCGCCCGAGTAGGGGGTGGACGACGTCGACGGACTGGATACGCGGCAGGCGGGCCGTGCGGAGCTTGCGGCTGAGGATGCCCGAGCGCAGGTAGACGCCGTCGGCGTCCACGGCGTAGGCGCGCCGCCACCAGCTGAGCAGCCCCAGCCCCGCCCACAGGACGATGAGGCCGATGAGGCCGAGCAGGTAGTAGCCGAGCTGACCGCTCAGGGAGAAGCCGTGCTCGTGGGCAAAGCGGTAAGCGCGCAGGAAGTCATTGAGATTCCGGATCATGACGAAGACGAGCACGCCGGTGGCGATCTTCCAGCCCTCCAGCAGCGGCGTGACGAAGCAGACCCGGTGCCAGGTGACGTTGTCGGGCAGGGGCAGCTCCCGTGAGTCGGCGGTCGCTCCGTCGCCCCGGGAGGCTCCCGGCCCGGGCTCCCGACCCGTCATCTGATCGGTTGTCCGGGCGGAGCTCCGCCCCGCAACCGGCTCGGCCCCCGGTTCAGAGATCACAGTCCGGCCATCCTCTCCTCACCACGACGGGACAGGATCTGACGCAGGTTCTCCGCCTCGACCACAGGCAGTCCGTTGATCGTGGCATCGGTGCTGGCCGAGGCGGTGTGGAGCCTGACCTCGGCGATGCCCAGCCATCGGGCGAGCGGGCCCTGGGAGGTGTCCACGAACTGCATGCGCCCGTAAGGGGTGACGGTGATGGAGCGGAACATGACGCCGTGGCGCCACAGGAGGTGGTTGTCGGTCAGGGCGTAACCCATGGCCCGCACCTGGCGCGGGATGAGCCAGAGCTGCCAGACGAACAGAGCCGCGAAGACCCCCGCCGGGATGAAGAATCCGGAATTGATGAGCACACCCGGGATGACGAATCCGATGACGAGAGCGGCACTGACGATGCCGCCCCCCAGGAGACGGGCGGTGATGAGGCGGGAGGAGACCGGTTGGAAGACGACGCCGTCGGGAGCGAAGGGGTCGGCACCGGCCGGCGATCCCGCTGCGGGGGCGGATGCGGAGCCCTGAGCAGGTATGGGGGCTGAGATGGTCATGCGGGGGCTCCTGGTCCCTCGGGGGCCCGCCCGGAGGCACCGGACGAGCCGTCGTCATCACCGTCACCGGAGATGGAGCACCACTGCTCGACTATGAAACCTACGACACACCACACCAGGCAGGCCACCAGGCAGCCGACGGATGTCCAGGCCAGGTGAGTCATAGCCGGCGAGCGAGGTGTGACGAGGGCCAGGATGAGCCCGCCGGCGTAGACGCCCCCCAGGAGGGCGCCCACGATGGCCGAGGCCTGGGCGGCGGCGGCCGTGGTGGCCGCACCGGTGGGGGTGATCCAGGTGCGCTCGTGCGCCCGCAGCCGCCGAACCGCCAGACCGCATATGAGAACGATTCCGGCGATGACCAGCGCAGTCACCGCCCCCCACGGGGTGAGGGCCGGGACCCAGCCGACATGACGCAGAAGCAGGTCCCCACCCACCCAGGAGGCCACGGCAGCAGCGACGGAGCAGGCAAGGGCACTGGTCCAGCGGATACGCCGCATCAGGCGTCCCGATGGGGTCCTGCGCCCGGAGCGCCACCGCCGATGACGTCGTTCCACTGCAGCGGGGACTGCCAGGCCTCCCCGGTGGCATCACCGCGCTGCGGCTGGGTCGAAGGACCGGCCTGGTCATGCTGGCCGGCGGCGTAGTCCGCGTAGCTGCCGACGTCCTGCTGGTCACCGGGGAACCCGCCGACTCCGGCGACACGCCCAGGGGTGTACCCGCCCTGCGAGTCGGAAGCTCCGGTGCCGCCGGGACCGCCGGCGGCCTCCGGGGCCGAGGCGGCCAGGTAGGGCGAGTCGAACTGCGGGGCCTGGCCGGACCAGGGGCTCGAGTCGTAGGAGGACTCGAAGGGAGCCTGTGCGTCGAGTGGCTGCGCCGATGAGACGGGCCCGGCCGCCCCGGGGGAGCTGCTGGAGATGCCGCGGGCGTAGTCGGGGGCCGAGCCGGCGTCGGCCACGGGGGACTCGTCGCGGGTGGTGTCATAGACGAGCTCCGGTTCGGTCTCGCCAGGGACCTGCTCCACCGGGGGCTCCACATAGGGACCGGTGGGCTTGTCCGGCAAGGAGTCGGAGTCGAGCCAGTCGAAGGCCAGCCACCGCAGGCCACCGCGGTCGGGGGCGTTCTCGGCGAGCTCGGAGACGGAGTGCCCGGCCAGCTCGGCGAAGGGGTCGGCCTGGCTCCACGGCACGAGGACGAAGGCGCGCTCGGCGGCGCGCGGGTGCGGCAGGGACAGCTCCGGGTCGGTGGAGGTGACTCCCTCTACCTCGATGATGTCGACGTCGAGGGTACGAACGCCCCACGGCTCGGTGCGCACCCGTCCGGCGGCGTCCTCCAGGGCGTGACAGACATCGAGCAGCTCACGCGGGGAGAGGGTCGTCAGAGCCGAGACCACCGTGTTGAGGTAGTCGGGCTGCGGCTCAGCCCCCTCAGCGACGACGGCAATAGTACGGGCCAGCGGCGCAACCTGCGTGACCTCGATGCCCTCGACTCCCTTGAGACTCTGGACCGCTGTACGCAGGGACTCCACGACCCCGCCCACATTGGCGCCCAACCCGAAGACGACGCCGACGGGACGGCCGGGCCTCTCGGCCAGAGGGTCGACCGGGGCCGCGTTGGAAGCCGCCGGGACCGGGAATCCGGGCTGCGCCGGAGCCGAGGGGGACGAGGCGTCGTTGGAGTAGGACGACGGAGCGCCATCCTGGCTCACCGCTCCGGGGTACTCGCCCGGTGCTGGGAAGGGCGACGATGCGGAGCGGACCGGCTGTGCCGACGACGCCGAGAACTGCCCCGGGGAGAAGGGGCTGGGATCGGTCGGGGGATGGGATGTCGGTACGCCACTGAGTCCGCCGGCGACGACGGAGTCGGAGACGTCGGAGCCACTCAGGGCGGAGAAGGGGCTCTCCACTCTCTTACCGGCCTCATCGCTGCCGGCGATCCCGCTGTAGCCGGATCCACGGCGTGAGCTCGAACCGCTGTAGGAGTCGGGCTCACCGAGGATGTCCACGGGGCCGTTGGCAACCGGAGCCGCCTGCTGCTCGACGTCCTCGGAGGAGGCGACGTGGCGACCCTCCCGGGGCATTTGATCCGGCAGCCGACCGACAGCGGAGTCCGCCCCCTCGGGAGCAGCGGTACCTGCACTCGGATCGACGGCGACAGAGGAGGCGGCGGGCTCCGGCTGCGCCTCGGGGACTGCGGGGGTCACGCCCATGGCATCGGCCGCCAGGCTCACGAATCCGTCGGCCCCGGCGGTCCTGCCGGCAGAGGCCGCGGTGGGGGCGCTGGAGGAGAAGCCGTCCAGTAGACCCGCCGCTGCGGAGGCATCGGTCGCCACGCTGTAGGAGTCTGAGACCGCAGAGGCCTCGGGGGAGGCTGAGACCATAGGAACCTCATGAGCCTGGGAGGAAGAGGGCGAGGAGGAGTCCGTGGCCCAGTCCGGTACCCAGGACTGCGTCATCGCAGCGGCTCCACCAGGGGCCGCCGCCTCAGCCGGGAAGGGCGTGGGTACAGAGGGCGCGGCGGCTGTGAAGGGCGAGCGCGCGGGAGTCTCCAGTGGTGAGGCGGGTGAGGGCGTCGGAGTGATCGGCGGCTCGGGGGTCGGGACTACCGGTGCGGCCACGGCTGCTGCGATGCTCTCCGTGATTGAGGCGGATGTGGGGTCGGGGCTCTCGGGGACCAAGGAGGCCACCGGGGTTGCGGCCGGTGACTCGTGGACTGGAACGGCTGGTGAGGCGGCGGCCACGGGTGAGGCCGGGGAGGAGGATGCGGCCGGCTCCGCGGCCTGGGAGGTCTGAGCCGCCCAGGCTGCCTGGCTGGTGGCGGGGGGCCCGCCGTGGCTCGCAGCGGCGTCGGCCACCCGATGAATGGTCACTGAGACGTCCTCGAAGGCGACGTCGAGGGGCGCCTCGGGCTTGTGCACAGTGACCTCGGCGGCCACGACACGGGGGAAGGACAGGACTCGCTCGGCGATCCGATCCGCCAGGGACTCGATGAGGTTGACCGGCTCGCCCTCGATGATGCTGACGATGCCGTTGGCCACGCGGGAGTAGTCGACGGCGTCGGTCACCGAGTCGGTGACAGCGGCCACGGCGGTGCCGCGCGCACCCAGGTCGAGGACGACGTCGACCGTGAAGAGCTGGCCCTCCTCTCGTTCGAAGGGCAGGACGCCGTGGTGGCCGCGGGCGGACAGGCCGATGAGGCTGATCCGGTCGGTGGTCGCGGAGACTGAGGTGCTCACTGGTGTTCCTTCCAGAGGGAGGCGGTGCGGACGGCGGCCCGGTTGGCCGGGACCTCGTGGACTCTGACGGCCCAGGCGCCGGCGGCGGCGGCCAGGGCGGTGGTGGCGGCGGTGACGGCGTCGCGTTGGACGGGGGTGGCGTCTGCCTCAGCGGCCTGGGCCAGGAAGCGCTTGCGGGAGGAGCCGACCAGAAGAGGCTGCCCCAGGTCGGCGATGAGCCGGGCGGTGGCGGCCAGCAGCTCCCAGGACTGCTCGTGGGTCTTGGCGAAGCCGAGGCCGGGGTCCACGACCACCTGGGAGCGGTCGACCCCCGCGGCGTCCAGCCCGGCCAGGCGCTCGCGCAGCTCGGCCTCCACCCCGGTGACGACGCCGCCCGGGTAGCCGGTGAGCCGGTCCATGGTCTCGGGATCGCCGCGCCAGTGCTGGCAGACGTAGACGACACCGGTGCGGGCGATGAGGCCGTGCATGGCCGGGTCGGCCAGTCCCCCGGAGACGTCATTGATGATGTGAGCGCCGGCGTCGATGGCGGCCTCGGCGGTGGCGGCATGGATGGTGTCGACCGAGATGATCGCACCGTCGGCAGCTCCATGAGTCATCCCGCCGTCGCCCCCCTCTGCCACGAGTGCTCGCACCACAGGCAGGACGCGGGAGATCTCGGTGTCGACGTCGACCCTCTGAGCGCCGGGGCGGGTGGACTCCCCCCCGATGTCGATGATGTCGGCACCCTGGGAGATGAGCTCGCGGGCGTGGGCCACCGCCGCCTCGGGGTCGACCCAGCGGCCGCCGTCGGAGAAGGAGTCGGGGGTGACGTTGAGGACGCCCATGAGGAGCGTCCGGCCACGAGGCACCCACCCCGGCAGAGGAGCCGGGACGGCGGCGGGAAGAATCGTCACAGGGCCAGGCTAACGGCTGGCCCGGCACTGCGGGGGGACCGAAACATCTTCAGCCCGCCACAAAGTGAGAGCCGGAACACGGAGGCCATCGGTTCGGGCGCCAATGACGGCGCTGCGCCGGGGTCAGGCCGCCCAACTTCGACCAAAACTTCATAGGAGACGCGGAGCCGTGTCGTCTATGAAGTTTTGGTCGAAGTTGATGGGCCTCACGGCCAGGGTACGGCTGAGCGGTCGCCCCTCACCCAAAAGGTGGAGCCGCCGCCGCAGTCCGTCCCTTCGATGCATTCCGGCTCGATGACACTATTTCTATGCTTTTTCACGTCACCAGGCAGTCCCGGGCATCACATGACTCAAGCGACCGGCTCTGCCCGCCACACGAGCCAGTCACCGAGAAGGGTCATGAGATGACGCACCCGCCCCAGCCGCCGGTCTACGGCCACCCTGTCCATCCCGCTCCGCTCCCCCAGGCAGCCCCGGCCGCCCCGGGAGCGCCGACGGCGCCTGCCACTCCCACAGCCACCCCACCGATGCGGGTCGTCGAGGCCCGCGGTCTGACCAAGGTCTACGGCGAGGGCGAGGCCCGAGTCGTCGCCCTGGACTCGGCGAGCATGGTGGTGGGACGCGGCGAGTTCGTGTCCATCATGGGCCCCTCCGGCTCGGGCAAGTCCACCCTCCTGCACTGCCTGGCGGGCCTGGACACCCCCACCTCTGGGAGCGTCCTCATCGCCGGCCAGGACCTGTCGGGAATGAAGGACAAGCAGCTCACCGCCGTGCGCCGCGACCGCCTCGGCTTCATCTTCCAGTCCTTCAACCTCCTGCCCACCTTGAGCGCCGAGGAGAACATCCTCCTGCCCCAGCGCCTGGCCCACCGTAAGCCGCAGCGGGACTGGTACGACGCCGTCATCTCCACCCTGGGCATCGGCGACCGCCTGTCCCACCGCCCCCACGAGCTCTCCGGCGGCCAGCAGCAGCGCGTGGCCGTGGCCCGCGCCCTCGTGGGCCGCCCCGAGGTGGTCTTCGCCGACGAGCCCACCGGAGCGCTGGACACCGCCTCGGCCGCCGCCCTGCTGGAGACCATGGCCGACATGTGCGAGCACCTGGGACAGACCGTCGTCATGGTCACCCACGATGAGCAGGCCGCGGCCACCACCAACCGCATCATCCGACTGCGCGACGGGCGCATCACCGGGGTCGAGGCCGTGCGCCGCCCGATCGGCGGCCACGACACCCCGGCCGTCGCACCCGGCGCCCGTCACGTCGCCGGCCCCGCTGTGGGGCCGGCCCCCGCTTCCGGCCCGGCAAGCGGCCCCGCCACCACTGGCTCGACGCCCCGGACGGAGGCCCGCTGATGCCCTCGCTGCTCGACATCCGGCGCACCGCCGCGGCCCTCGTGGCCGTGGCCATGAGTGCCGCCCTCATCGCCTTCGCCTTCATCATCTCCGACTCCGCCCGAACCCAGATGCAGACCGGTGCGCTCCTATCCGTGGGGGACGCGAGCGTCGTCGTCCAGAAGCCCGTGAAGCGCCAGACCTCGGGGGGCGAGCTGGATGACGCTCTCCTCAAGCGGGTCGCCGCCCTCGACGGGGTCGCCTCCGTGCGGGGCCTCCACTGGGACGTCCTCGACCTCGATCTGCCCAAGCAGCTGCGCAATGCCGCCAACATCGCCGTCAGCGCGCAGGACGTTCCGCCCCTCAGCCGGTTCACCACCCTGAGCGGCGGACGCCTGCCCACCACCACCGGTGAGGTCGCCATCAGCACAGCGCTGGCCGAGCAGCGGGGCCTCAGCGTCGGCAACACGATCCGCCTCACCACGAACGACGCCGATGAGAACGCCGATGCACCGCACAGTGCACCCACGGTCGTCGGCATTGTCTCCCCCGGCCCCGACACCGAGCTGGCGGGAATCGGAGCGGTCTACGCCACCACCGACCAGCTCCGGGCGATGGGCGCCAGCACCAGCTACTACCAGCTCTACGTCACCGCGAAACCGGGAACCGACACCGTCGCCTTGACGGCCGAGGTGGAGCAGACGGTTCACGCCGTCCAGCCCAACGCCTCGGTTCAGGACAGGGATTCCATCATCTCCCAGCGCTCCCAGAACCAGCAGGGCGGCACGATGATCGCCAGCATCCTCAACGTCCTGGCGCCGGTGTGCGCGATGGTCGCCGTCATCGTCATCGCCACCACCTTCAGCACCCTCGTGGCGCGCCAGACCCGCACGATCGGGCTCATGCGCTGCATCGGCACGAGCCGGCGCCAGGTGATGCTCGCCGTCCTGCGCACCGGGCTCATCACCGGCCTGCTCGGTTCCATTCTCGGCACGGCCGCAGGAACCGGGATCGCCGCAGCAGCGATCTCCTCAGGACGGTTCGCGGACCTCAAGGCGGATCAGCTGACCATCTCCCCGATGTCTCTGGCCCTCACCATCACCCTGGGCACGCTGGTCACCCTCATCGCGGTCCTGCGTCCTGCCCGTCAGGCCACCCGCATCTCCCCGCTCGTCGCTCTCACCGGGCAGGTGGCGAGCATCAAGCAGAACGGACGCGCCAGGAGGTGGGCGGCCATCGCCGGAGTCGTCGTCGCCGGGATCGGCGCGGCCGTGGTCACCTTCGGCATTCAGATCTCCGACATCTACTTCACGGCAGCCGGAAGCGGCATCGTCGTCCTCGGTGCACTGCTCGGTCTGCCGCTGCTGGTCACCGTCATCATCGGCCTCATCGGCCGGGTCAGCAGCGGCACGCGGTTTCCGGTGATGCACCTGGCCACGCGCAACCTGGCCCGCAACTCCGGACGGTCCGCCGCCGCTGCCACCACGCTCTTCGTCTGCGTCCTGGTGGGCTCGGGGCTCTTCGTCGGCCTGTCCTCCCTGAACACCTCCTTCGAGAACATCCTCGGCCACAGCTCACCCGTGGACGCCAGGATCTTCGGTGTCACGCCGCAGACCGATACCGCGCGGCTGACGGAGCAGGTCAAGGCGGTCGACGGTGTCAAGGACGTCACCTACGTGCCGACGCTCGAGCTGACTGGGGCCGTTGACGGACGGACCGACAAGACCGTCGTGGACGTCATCGACACCGACGCCATCGACCCCATTGTGCGCACGACGAGCGGTCTGGAGGACCTCGATGACGGCACCCTCATCGTGGGCAGCCTCTACGACATTCCAGACGGCTCCACTGTGACCCTGACCGGCGCCGCAGGCAGCGTTGAGCTGACGGCTCGCGTCCGCGAGGGGTGGGGCGCCGTGGTCACCCCGGAAGTGGCGCAGCGCCTCAACGGAGACGCCCCAACCGACACCACCATGTGGGTGCGTTCCACCGGCAGCGCCATGACGTCGGTCACCGAGCACGGCCTCCATGCCGCTGTCCGGGGCCAGGAACTCATGGTGAGCGGAAGCGCCTCCGGCGTCGAGCGGATGTCGGCCCAGATCATGAAGGTAGCGCTCATTGTCTGTCTGGTTCTGGGCGCCGCCCTGGTCATCGCCCTGTCCGGGCTGGCCAACATCACGGACGTCTCGGTCCTGGAGCGGGTCCGCGAGATCGGGATTCTGCGCGCCACCGGCAGCTCCCGCAAAGAGATCCGCCGGCTCATCGCCACCGAGGGGATCCTCGTGGCCGCTGTAGGAGGGGGCCTGGGGCTCCTCATCGGGACGGCGCTGGGCGTCTCCGGAACGCTCGCGGTGGCCGAGTCCGCTGAGGGCATGACGGCGCACATCCCTCATCTCGCACTGCTCGGCATGTTCGCCGCGACCCTGGCCGTCGGCCTGCTGGCCTCGCTGCGCCCGGCCGGCCGGGCCGCCTCGGTGCCACCGGTCAGGGCCCTGTCCGAAGAGTGAGGATGCGGCGATGAGGGCTCTGCTCCAGTGAACGGGACGAGGGACTCAGGCCCCCCGGGTCCTGTGGACGGCGACGACGAGCTTGAGTCGGGACGGGACGTCGTACTTCTTCATGAGGTGGGAGACGTGGGTCTTGACCGTGGACTCGGCGACGACGAGCTGCTCGGCGATCTCGGCATTGGAGTAGCCCTCGCACAGGAGGGTGAGGACCGCCCGCTCGGCCTCGGTGACGTCGGGGGCCTGGGCCGTCCGCGGGGGCCGCAGGTGGCGGGTGACGAGCCGGGAGGTGGCGGTCGGGGAGATCGTGGTTCCGCCCGCACTGGCGGCGATGACGGCACGAATGATCTCCTCGGGCGAGGCGTCCTTGAGCAGGAAGCCGTTGGCGTGCTGGGCGAGCGCAGTCACCATCGCCTCATCGTCGTCGAAGGAGGTCAACACGACGACGGCCGTGCGGGGCCACTGGCGGCGCACCCGGGTGAGCAGCTCCAGGCCGTCCATCTCGGGCATGCGCACATCGGTGAGCAGGACGTCCACGCGGATCTTGTGGAGAAAGGCCAGCGCATCAACGGCGCGTGAGAAGGTACTGACCACCTCGATGCGCTCGTCCGAGCTCAGGTATGCCCGCAGCGCGTGCAGAACGAAGGAGTCGTCGTCGACGATGACGACACGCAGCACCTGAGAGGCGGCGGTGGGGCCATCAGTAGCGTCGGGGACCGTCATGGAAGAACATTATCTGGATCGATTGAGGAGAAGATGGAGACGGTGACCGACCTTCTGGCGAGTCTGTTGCGGCCCACGCAGTACACGACGTGGCGGCCGACCTGGCGGCTGCACCTGGCACACGCCTTCCTGGCCGCGATAATCACTCTCTTCTCGATCACGGCGGCGTGGCCACTGCACACGTCCATGTTCTCCTTCGAGATCGTCGGAGGCCTGGCGCTGGCGCTGTGCAGTCGCTTCCCGTGGTTCGGAGCCCTGCTCGGCGGCGCGGTGGCCTGGGCCAACACGGTGATGACGACCGACGCCACCTTCTCCCCGGGTATCATTCCCTGGTTGTGCCCGGCGATTCTCGTGGCCCGCGGCTTCCCGCGCACGCCCGCCTACAGCCTGGCGGTCTTCTCCCTCGTGCTCACGATCGCCGACGCGCAGTGGGATGAGACCAGCGAGGACCAGCTCGCATTGCTGGTGTGGCGGGTCATCATCGGGGGCGTGGCCCTCACGCTGGCCGAGCTCATCCGCAGCCCGCGACACCAGGCCGAGCGCTCCTTACACACCTACCGGGAGAGCGTGGAGCGCCAGCGCCTGCTGGTGGTCACCGAGCTGCATGACACCGTGGTGCGCGATCTGACCCACGCGGTGATGACGGCCGAGCAGGCCCGGCTCGCGCACCCCGAGGACGCGGCGCTGGCGCCCGAGCTGGACGCGATGACGACGGCGGTGCGCGCGGCGGTGGAGCAGATGCGGCACGCGCTGCGCGCCATGAGCGACATCCGTGGGGGCGAGCGACTGGATATCGAGGCGACCTCCGCGCCGCGCCCCCTGGAGGCGGTCATCTCCGATGCCGCGGCCATCCTGGGGCAGCGGGGGGCGCACCTGGAGGTCGAGGGTCTGGAACTGCTCGGGCTTCCGGTGATCCCACCGGGCGTGCGACTCCAGCTGCTGCGTGTACTGGGCGAGCTGGTGTCGAACATGTCCAAGTACACGGCCCCGCAGGGTCGGGCGCGTCTGGTCATCGAGTCCGACGGGCACTCCCTGGAGGCGATGGCGAGCAACGATGTCGGTGTTCCAGGACAGGCGGACGACGCGTGGACAGGCGGAGGCGCCCCGGGGAACAGGATGTCAGCGTACGGCGCCTTCTCCTCGGGCCTGGGCCTGGAGGGAGCGCGACGCCGGGTGGAGGCCCTGGGCGGCAGCCTGAGCGTGAGCCAGGGCGAAGGCCGCTGGATCACGATCCTCAGCGTCCCCTTCTAAGGCGGTCTCCTGAGTCCGCGCCCGACGACGAGGCCCTGATACGTCGTATCAGCGACGTGCCCCGTGCTCGCATCGTGCCACCTGAGATGGCACCGATTGAGCCCAGCACAACACGACCGGCTCGGTTCTACGTGAACTCGATGAAGTCGATTCAAGATCCTCAGGAGTTGGATCAGTTGATGACGAGTCAGTCAATCTTGCGGGCCGCCTTGGACGCAGGACAGTCCGACGTCCGCATCGGGAACGTACCTTTGCATCGAGAACGTACTTCTTCGACAAACATTGACGGTCAGCCCCCACGTCACTTGGGGGAAGACGCCGTCCTGGGCGGAGAAGTACGTCCCGGACCAGGGCTAGCGCAGTACGACGGCCCCGACCTGCTGGTGCTCACCCCGAGCGGGCCGGCAAGACCCCTGGGTCGCCCCCTGGACCGTCGGATTCGACAGACGCATACGCCGCGGCCCGTCGCCCCCAGGAGATTCTTCAACGCACCGAGCACGGTCAGGCCTGTGGGCGCGTCTGGACGGCACGCGTCCCCCCAACCTCGACGAGCAGAGCACGTCCCTGACCGTCACGAGTGGTTCTCCGCGGTCTCGAGCCGTCGGCAGACCATGGAGCCGAAGCCGAGTGCCGGGACGATCATGAGCAGGGCGTTGGGCCCCCACCACAGCGGGTCGAAGTCGCAGTAGAAGGACCAGAAGGAGATCGCCATGAACCCGGCGCAGAAGGTGAGCATGAGTCCGACCGTCAGCACCAGGTCCCCGATCCTGGTGCCCACGCGCGTCAGGTGGGCGCCGAGGAAGACGGTCAGCGCGGCGGCCACGTCGAGCGGGAAGAAGGACCAGTTCCAGGCTTGGATGACCTGGTTGGAGTAGTCCTTGAAGCGCAGGTGCTCGGGAATGAGATTGAGGAAGACGGCCGCCCAGTAGAGCAGCAGCCCGGCATCGACCGCCACCAGCAGCCTCTTGCACGTGGGACTCATCGCCCCACTATTTCACCGGACCTCTCCGGTGTCGAGACCTCTTGGCCACTCAGGACCGTCGGCCCAGGACCAGGCTCATGGCCTCGGAGCGGGTGGCGGCGTTGCGCATGATGCCGCGCACGGCGGAGGTGACCGTGTTGGAGCCGGGCTTGCGCACGCCCCGCATGGACATGCACAGGTGCTCGGCCTCGACGACGACGAGCACGCCCCGGCACTCCAGGCGCTCGACGAGGGCGTCGGCGATCTGCCGGGTGAGCCGCTCCTGGACCTGGGGTCGCCGGGCGTAGCCGTCCACGAGGCGTGCCACCTTGGACAGGCCGGTGACGCGCCCGTCGGCGCTGGGGATGTAGCCCACGTGCGCCGCCCCGTGGAAGGGCAGGAGGTGGTGCTCGCACACCGAGTACATGGGGATGTCGCGCACGAGGACCATCTCCTCGTGCCCGACGTCGAAGACCCGCTCGACGTGCTCGGCCGGGTCCTGGTCGAGGCCGGAGAACATCTCCGCGTAGGCGCGCGCCATGCGCTCGGGGGTGTCGCGCAGGCCGTCGCGGTCGGGGTCCTCCCCGATAGCGACGAGCAGGTCGCGCACCGCACGGCGCACGCCCTCGGCGTCATAGCTCATGGTCGGCCTCTGCTTCCGTGTGCCTGCCGGGCCCGCCGGGGCCCGGGGCGGCTCACTGGTTGTCGCCCCAGAAGTCGCCGCCGTGGGAGTCACCTGACTCGCCGCCGGTGGAGGTGACGGTGGCGGGCGCGACCTCGACGACGGGCAGCGTCTCGTCGCTGCGCCACAGGGGCCGCTCGGGTTGCTTGACAACGCCCGTGAAGATCCTCTCCAGGTCCTTCTCCAGGAGCGTCTCGCGGCTGAGGAGCTCCTCGGCCAGCTGGTCGAGCACGGCGCGGTTGCGGGTGAGGATCTCCCAGGCCTCCCGGTGGGCGTCGTCCAGCAGGGAGCGGACCTCGGCGTCGACGGTGGCGGCGACCTCCTCGGAGAAGTCGCGGTTGGTGGCATTGAGCCCCAGGACCGTCTCGTTCTCGGTGGTGCCGAGCTTGACAGCGCCCACCGCGCTGGTCATGCCGTAGTCGGTGACCATCTTGCGGGCCGTGGAGGTGGCCTTCTCGATGTCGTTGGAGGCACCGGTGGTGGGATCGCGGAAGACGATCTCCTCGGCGGCCCGCCCACCCATGGCGTAGACGAGCTGATCGAGCAGCTCGTTGCGGGTGGTGGAGTACTTGTCGTCCTGGGGCATGACCTGCGTGTATCCCAGGGCGCGCCCGCGCGGCAGGATCGTCACCTTGGTGACCGGGTCGGAGTAGGCGCCGGCGGCCGCGCACAGGGCGTGACCGGCCTCGTGGTAGGCGGTGACGCGCTTCTCGTGATCGCGCATGACGCGGGTGCGCTTCTGCGGGCCGGCGATGACGCGGTCGATGGCCTCGTCCAGGGCCCGGTTGTCGATGAGCTGGGCGTTGGAGCGGGCGGTGAGCAGGGCGGCCTCGTTGAGGACGTTGGCCAGGTCCGCGCCGGTGAAGCCGGGCGTGCGCTTGGCCACCAGCTCCAGGTCGACGTCGCGGGTCATGGGCTTGCCCTTGGCGTGCACCTTGAGGATGGCGGCGCGCCCGGCCATGTCCGGGGCCTCGACGCTGACCTGCCGGTCGAAGCGGCCGGGGCGCAGGAGCGCGGGGTCCAGGACGTCGGGGCGGTTGGTGGCGGCGATGAGGATGACGTTGGTGTTGGCGTCGAAGCCGTCCATCTCGACCAGGAGCTGGTTGAGGGTCTGCTCGCGCTCGTCGTGCCCGCCGCCGGTGCCCGAGCCGCGGTGACGGCCGACGGCGTCGATCTCGTCGACGAAGATGATGGCGGGGGCGTTCTCCTTGGCCTGGTCGAACAGGTCGCGCACGCGTGAGGCGCCGACGCCAACGAACATCTCGACGAACTCGGAGGCGGCCATGGAGAAGAAGGGCACACCGGCCTCGCCGGCGACGGCCTTGGCCAGGAGGGTCTTACCGGTTCCGGGCGGGCCGTAGAGGAGGACGCCCTTGGGGATCTTGGCGCCGACGGCGCGGAACTTCTCCGGCTCGGAGAGGAACTCACGGATCTCCTCGAGCTCCTCGACCGCCTCATCCTCTCCGGCGACGTCGTCGAAAGTGACGTCGGGCATCTCCTTGGAGCCGACCTTCGCCTTGGAGCGACCGAATCCCATGGCTCCGCCGCGCCCACCGCCCATACGGCTGATGAGCCACCACATGATGCCGCCCAGCAGCAGAGCCGGCACGAGCAGCTGGATGAGTGAGGACCACCAGGTAGTGGTAGGAACCACGGAGTTGAAGCCGCCCTTGGGGGCGGCGGCCTGAACGAGGCGATCGACCTGCTCGGCCTGGGCGTCGGTGAAGGAGAACTCGACCTTCTTACCCACGGGACGCGCCTCGGACTCGCCCTTCTTCTTGGGCTGGACGTAGGTGGAGGACAGGTCCAGCTCGACGCGCTGGGTGACATCGATGACGGTGATCGACTCAACCGTGTCCGCCTTATCGCGCAGGAGCGTCAGACCGTCGGAGGTGTCAATGGTGCGGTAGCCGAACATCGAGGAGAAGACGGCCCAGCCGAGCACCATGACCAGGAGGAAGGGCACCAACCACAGGAACGGGTTGCCCAGTGAGTCGCGGAGCCTGCGGTCGCGTTTGCCACGCTCGTCCTTGCCGGCCCTGCCCGGCTTCTCCACGTTCTTGCGGCCGGGCTTACGCCCAGAATCTTTCATCTGCGGTAGGTCCCTTCAACATAACTGACCCTCAGACGTTAGCCGATGCCGCGGCAAAGGTCCCATTGCGCTTGCTCACGTTCGCGCCGGGCGTGGCCGGGAAGATCCGGGAAGAGGACCCGGCGGCACGTACGGGACTCCTCAGCATGTCCCCGCGTCCGCTTCAGCCGCGACGCAGACGCAGGACGATCAGGCCGCCGGACAGCAGCACGGCCGCCACCGACAGCACACCGATCGCCACACCGGTCACCGGCAGCCACCGCTCCCGGGCGTCCTTGGCTGAGGAGCGCTCAGCGGCACTCGTGCGTCCCTCGCCGTCCTGACCGCCGTTACCACCCACCACAACCTCATTGTGGTCGTCGCGGTCGGCTCCACCCGAGGACTGCGAACCGGAACTCGAACCGTCCGGCACCGAGCCGCCGTTGGCGGACGGCGCCCCCATGGAAGGAGTCTGCGCCCCCTGAGATGAGTTGGAGGCCCCAGCCTCCGGAGTCGAACCCGCACCACCGCCGGCACGCTGCTGCTCCAGTGCGGCCACACCACCCTCAGGAGCCGACCACTGCGGACGCGCTACTAGGGCGACATCGGCCATCTTCTGCGCGTCGAGCACCTCCACCCGGGCGCCTCCCCCTGAGCCGGCAGCTCGCACGATCTTGTTGTCGCCTACGTAGACGGCCACGTCGTAGACGTTTCCGAAGACTGTGGGCTGAGCACCTTGCCCCGCGGACAGGGGGTTGGAGAAGAAGACGATGTCCCCGGAGTTGATGGAGCCGCCAGAGTTCAGCCACAGACGACCCTGGGAGTTGAACCACCCCGCCAGGTCATCGGGCTTCCAGGAACCGGCCAGTTCATGCCCGACCTCGGCCCGGTAGCCCACCTGGGTGTTCTGATCCGCCACGTAGGTGGTGTGCGAGTAGTCCCAGCCGGAGAGCACCATGCCGACCAGTGCCGAGGAGGTGATCGCGTAAGGGGCGGAACCACCGGCGCGAACATTCGCGCCCGACAACGGCGTGGGACGGGAGGGGTCAACCACCAAGGCCGCTCCAGCGTCGGCGAAGGACTGGGCACGAGCCACCACGTCACTGGCTGCGGCCCTGTCCGATGCGATGGTCGGGGAGACCGGAAGGCCCTGAGGAACGGCCCATTGCCCGTCGGCCAGCATGACAGACACAGCCCCCAGCGCACCGGCGGGGCTCGTGCTCTCCACGTTGTAGGTCAGGCCCCCACCATCACCAGGCGCCTCATCACCAAGAGTTTGAAGGGTGCCAGCGGCGCCACGGGCCTGAGCCATCTCGGCCACGGTATTAAAGGTGGTGGTCCCGGTCGGCTCAGCCGCCACTGGAGCCATCAGGGGCATGCTCAGCGAGGACGCCAGCACCACCGCGCCCACGAGGCCGGCCAGCCCCGAGGCGCGTCGACGCACAGCCTTCTTCACCGTCACAAACTGTCCTTCCACGTCACCCGCCGGCATGAGGGTATTCGCCGACGACCTACACTTGTTATCGTAACGTAACGTCCATGGCTCCGACTACCCGAAAAGGGGAGCAAGACGCAGTTCACGCCCCCCTTCACCCCCTCACCCCATCGTCCGGCAGAGACTTTCCGACCGGTCTGTTCTTAATTCTCTCGCACTAACCCCAGGGTTTATTAAGGTTGATCTGTGTCAGTCAACCGCTGTAGACCTCGGGCCGCAGAGTACCGATGAACGGCAGGTTGCGGTATCGCTCGGCATAGTCCAGTCCGTAACCGACGACGAACTCCGCAGGAATATCGAAGCCGACATACTTGACATCGACCTCGACCTTGGCGGCTTCGGGCTTGCGCAGGAGTGTTGCGATCTCCACCGAGGCCGCACCCCGGGAGGACAGGTTGCCCACCAGCCAGGACAGGGTCAGGCCGGAGTCGATGATGTCCTCAACAATGAGAATATGACGGCCGGTGACATCGGTGTCCAGGTCTTTGAGGATGCGCACCACGCCGGAGGACTTGGTGCCCGATCCGTAGGAGGAGACAGCCATCCAGTCCATCGGCGCACTCATGTGCAGCCGGCGCGACAGATCTGCCATGACGTAGACGGCCCCCTTGAGCACGCCCACGAGCAGGGGATCACGGCCCGCGTAGTCGGAGTCGATCTGCGCGGCCATTTCATCGAGGCGCTGCCCGATCTGCTCCTCAGTGATGAGGACCTGCTGAAGGTCCGATCCCATATCCGTGGCGTCCATCCGCCTGCCTCCTGAAGCGTCGTCATGGTTTCGCGACATCACCGGAGCCCGGGGAGGCCACCGGTCCGCGCCGACACCATAAGCCTGCCACACCGGCCCCGGTCTGGCACTCCACGCCACCCGTATCATCCGCAGAAGCATCCGACGTGATCGCGGACAGAGATCCTGCCCCCATACGCACGGACCGCCGCATCCGGATCAAGGACCACCCGGGGGAGGACGGACAGTCAGCCCACGCGACGCACCCACGCGTCGGGGCGGGCGATCTCGGCCGGGGTGGGCAGCAGCGTCGGGTCAGTCCACACGACGTTGAGTCCCTCATGCCCGATGCGCGCCACCGCGCTGCGCACAAAAGCGGCGCCGTCAGCGTACTGAGCCTCCTTCGCCTCCAGCCCCATGAGTCGGTGCAGCAGGAGCGCTCCCAGGCCGGGCCCGGGGCCAATGCCGCCGTCGGCCGCACGGCTGCGGGAGAGGGCCGCCCGCAACCGGTGGACCGAGGGCATCCGGTTGGGGCGCACGTCATCCAGGACGACCTCGGCATGCCCCTCCAGAAAAGTCAGGGTCGCCGCCAGGGAGGCGACCTCCGAGCGCTCCTTGAGGTTCGTCAGCCCCTCGAGCACCCGTCCCCGGGTGGCACGCGCCGCGACACGCATCGCCCCGCCCCGCCGCGGCCGGGATGCCCGCCCCTCGGCACTCACGCGGTCGCCACCGCCTGAGCCACCGTAGACGGCCTCGACGACGGCGCCGATGACCGTGCGCATGGAGTCTGTCAGGTAGGGGCCGAGCCAGGGGGCCGCCGCCAGCTGAACCGCGTGCGTGGTCTCGTGCAGGCAGACCCAGGCGGGCAGGTCCAGCACGTCCAGGTCCATCTGGCGGCGCACTGCCAGCACGTTGGGTGCCACGAGCAGAAGGTGCGGGGACGCCGAGGCCTCTCGGTCTCCGCCCCCGGACCGCGCGACACCGGGGCGAGCACCGTCCGCCCCACTTGGGGCAGCCGGAACCATCTGGCCCAGGAGCCGAGTGGCGAGCACGCTCATCGCCCCGGCCACCTCGGCGGCCCCGACGAGCCGGACCGCCTCCGAGGCCCGCGGCGCGGGCACCTGGTCCATGAGGCCGCGCAGTGCCCGGATGGAGGCGCGCACCAGCCCGGCCCGGTCGACGACACTCACGCGCACGGTCTTGGCGACCTGCTGGGCCGCCCAGTCCAGACCGGTGATCCTGGCGACCCAGGCCGGAGCCTCCTGGGCGGAGCGGCGCAGGACCGCCACAGAACTGGCACGCGTCGAACGAGACGCGCTGGGGCCTGCCGGGATCAGCGCGGTCAGGCGTTCCACCGTCCTCCAGTCGACGAGCCCCGCCGCTGTGCCGCCGGTCATCACTACCGCGCCTTTCTCACCTGGGACATGGGTCTTACGGGTCTCATGGCTCTCGCCGGTCTCGATCACGAGCAGCCGCAGGAGGCCAAGGGCGTCACGAAGTGGTTGTCGATCGCGGCCCCGGCCGCCGCCCCGCCGTTGGCGGGGAAGCCGTTGGCCAGGATCGCGAAGGCCAGGAGGCGCCCGTCAACGGTTGTGACGACGCCGGCCAGGGACGAGGTCTGCTCCAGCGACCCTGTCTTGGCGCGTACCGTCCCGGCTGCAGGGGTTCCCTGCAGGCGATTGGCCAGGGTCCCGTCCAGGGCGCCCACAGGCAGGTCCGCGATGAGGGTGCGGCCCGCCGAGCCGCCCTTGTCTCCGGCGGACCTGACCAAGATCTGGGTCAGGAGCCTGGCGGGCACCTTATTGCCCTTGGCCAGCCCGGAGGCGTCCAGGAGCGTCAGCCCGGAGGTGTCGAAGCCGTCCTTGCGCAGCTGAGCGATGACGGCCTTGGAGGCCCCCGCGAAGTCGGCGGTCTCCTTGGCCTGGACGGCCACGAGTCGCCCCTCCACCTCGGTCATCGTGTTGTCGGAGGTCTTGAGGGACAGGGCCAGGATGTCGGACAGCGGTGCGGAGGACACCGAGGCCAGCTCCTTGGCACCGCCGGGAGCCGCGGCGCGCGCCGCCTCACCGTCGACCGCGATACCGGCCTCACTCAGGTGCTCGGCGAAGACCTGGGCGGCCCCCATCGCCGGGTCGGCCGAGTAGCCCTGGTTCTGGGTGGCGGAGACGTCCACCATGATCGGCTGGATCTTGGCCACGTACTGCTCATTGCCGGCCTCCCAGTTGTCGTTCCACTGGGCGCCGGTGAACAGGGTGTCGTCCAGACGCAGGGAGACCGACGTCACCCCCTGGATCCTGAGCTGCTCGGCGGCAGCGCGGGCGAGGTCACCCAGGCCCGCGCGGCCGGCTGTGGCAGCAGGGTCACCGGAGTTCTCGGCCAGCAGGACGTCGCCGCCGCCCACGAGGGTGACGGTCTGACCGTCCAGGACGGCTTTGGTCTGGAAAGTGTGGCCCGGCCCCATGGAGGACAGGGCGGCCCAGGCGGTCAACAGCTTGTTCGTGGAGGCGGGCGTCACCCCGGTCGCCGCCGAGGAGTCCAGGAGCTCCTCACCGGTGGTGACGTCGGCGACGGAAGCCGTCACAGTACCGCCGGTCAGAGCGGCGTCGGAGGACACGGCCTGGACATAGGAGCTCAAAGCCGCCTTCGAGGGCTGAGGCGCCCCGGCGTCCAGTCCGGCGGGCTCCTCCGTGGTCCCGACGCTGGGACCGGCCGGCGTCGGGAAGGGCTGAGGGGCGACGTCGGCGTAGGCGACCGTCACGGGGCCGGGCACCAGGTCAAGAGCATCGCCCAAGCCGTAGTAGCCACCGAATACCAGCAGGCTCGCCGCCGTCAGGGCCGCGGTCTGAACCTTGCGCATACGTCCTCCGGACTGGGTTGTTGACAGACTGGGACTGTCTGTATATCAGGTGATAGGGCGCCCGGGAGGCCGTTCCCGACGGTGCACCGACGTGCAGAGTACGCGTTTACCGACCTCAGGCGCTGTCGTGCGCCACACTAGTGCCATTGAGACCCGCCCCGCCGGATCGACGCCGACCGCCAGGCGCCGTTCCAGCGTCCAACGAGCTGAAGACACAAGCGAAGGAGGCTCCCCGTGGAGTTCGACGTCACGATTGAGATCCCCAAGGGCAACCGCAACAAGTACGAGATCGACCACGAGACCGGCCGGATCCGCCTGGACCGCATGCTCTTCACCTCAACGCGCTATCCCGACGACTACGGATACATCGACGAGACGCTCGGCGAGGACGGCGACCCCCTGGACGCCCTGGTCCTGCTGGAGGAGCCGACCTTCCCCGGCTGCGTCATCCGCTGCCGCGCGCTGGGCATGTTCCGCATGCGCGACGAGAAGGGCGGCGACGACAAGGTCCTGTGCGTGCCCAGCGCCGACCAGCGCGCCTCCTGGCGCACCGACATCGAGGACGTCTCGGAGTTCCACCGCCTGGAGATCCAGCACTTCTTCGAGGTCTACAAGGACCTTGAACCCGGCAAGTCGGTCGAGGGCGCCCACTGGGTGGGCCGCGAGGAGGCCGAGGAGGAGATCCGACAGTCCTTCCAGCGCCAGGCCGACCACGTCGCCCACGGGGGCCACTGACGCCGACGGCCCGAGCTAAGTGGGGCGGAGCGGCATACGCGCTCCGCCCCACACAACGGCTCGCGTCTGACGAATCGCCTGCCCCGACGATCGGGGCGGGCGGAATACGTGCTCGAAGGGAGCTGACTATCTCTGCGGGTCCGGCGGGAGCGCAGCGAGGAACGAGCGGCGCGGATGGTGGCCGAGAGCGCATGTACCGCCCGCCCCGCCCCAGCGTTAGAAGCGCACTGCGTAGGGCATGACGCCGGAGTAGCGCATGGAGGTGACGCGCACGGTCATGCCGAAGGTCGGCGCTTCGATCATCATGTCGTCACCCAGATAGATGGCCACGTGGTAGATACCGGACTGGCTGCCGTCGGAGGACCAGAAGACCAGGTCCCCGGGCTGCGCAGCATCAAGTGGGACGTGGGTGCCCTGCCCGTACTGCACGCGAGAGGAGTGGGTGAGATACACACCGGCCGCCTCGTAGGAGACCATCGTCAGCCCGGAGCAGTCCAGGCCCGACGCCGATTCGCCGGCCCACACGTAGGGGGTGCCGATGTAGCTCATGGCGGTGCTGATGGCCGTGGAGGCGGCATTGCCGGAGTACGACGGCGCGGGCTCCGGATCCGGTTCGGGGGTCGGGGCGGGCGCCGGGGCCGGCGTGTAGGAGTTCCCGTCGTCGTCGTCGGCCTCGGGCTGTGAGGGGGTGGCGGGGTCCTGGGCCGGGGCCTGGTAGACGGGTTCGGGCCGACTCGCCTGCTCCTGGGGGGCGGGGGAGGCCTCCTGGGGCTGGGCGGTGGACTGCCCCTGCTCAGCCTGCTTCTGGGCGAGGTCGGCGGCAGCCTTCTCCGAGGCCGCTTTGGCCGCGGCCTGGGCGGCGGCCTCCTCACGGGCCTTGCGCTCGGCCTCAACCTGGTTCTGGTACTGGGTCTCGAGCTCAACAGTGGTGTGGCGCTGGGCGGCCAGCTGGGTGATGAGATCCTGACGGTTGGTCTGGGTGGTGGTGACGGCGCTCTGGGCGTCGCGGGCGGCGGTCTCGGCGTCGGACTTGGCGGCCTCGGCGTCGGACTTGGCGGCCTCCTTGTCCTTGACCTTCTGGTCGGCGATGGTCTGCATGCTCGCGGCCACCGACTCGAGGGCCTCGACGTTCTGGACCCTGGCGTTGTTGCTCTCACCGGCGCGGTCCAGGGCGACGTCGGCATCGGCCAGGTCCGCCAGCGACTCACTGGTCAGGTACGGGGTGAGCGGGTCGAGCGGATTGCCGCTCTCCTGGTAGGTCTGGACGACGATCGACCCCAGGTCCGAACGGGCTGCGGCGGTGTCGGCTGCGGCGGTGTCGGCATTGGCCTGGGCGGTCTGGGCGTCGGCGGTGGCCGTCGTGAGGTCGTCGACGGCGGTCAGGTAGTCCTCGTTGGCGACCTGCGCCTTGATCCGGGCCTGCTCCAGGGTGGTGCTCTGTTGAGCGAGCCGGGCCTCCAGGGAGGCGATGGAGGTCGAGGTCGAGCGTTCCGAGGCCTTGGAACGCTCAATGTCGCTCTGATCCACGGGGTCGGCGAGCGCTGACGGCGCCAGGGTGCATGCCAGTGCCACGACTGCGGTGGCGACGACACCGTGTCCGTGTCGTCTCTGGAGGATTGGGCTCACAGGGGGTTCTCCGTCGTGATGGGGCTGAACGTGAGGATGTCGCCTCACCCGGAGCCGGCATCGGCCCGGCGTCAGAACCCGCTCCGCGAGACCACGGATGCGGGAGGGATGGGGCGGGACGAAAACGACAGGCGGTGTCAGCCCGGATGTGGCGTAACCACATTAGTCGCTTTGACCCCATATGAAAACAAAATTCACAGTACTCACAACTATAACTTACGCCCCTGTAGTTCGCCGGTCTTGCTTGTGTTCAACAGGGCTCCCGGCCGCCGTCACCCAACCGTAACCCGTATGACATCTGGCACAACCAACCGTTTGTACAGGTCATCAGCACTTTCAAAACGATGGGATCGGGGCGTTGAGGCAGAGGCGGAAGTGGCGCCGGAAATGGAGTCGCAACTGATCCGACGCACTCGGTCGTCCCTCCTGCGCTCAGGACGAAGGATCCCCGACACCCCACGTCACAAACACACGTTTGGACCGCCGATGGAGGAAACCGCTAAGGTCGGAGCATGTTCCGTCGTCCTGAGGCCCTCCGGCCGGACGCCCCCACCACGGGGCGAATGCGCAGCTGACGCGCACGCCGCCGTCGGCCCACGTGCGCGTCCCCGCCCTCACCCACACCATCGCAGACATTGCAGCAACGGTGACGGCGGACGACTCAGCGCCACGACACCTCGCCCCCGACTGCGGGAGCCGGCTCCACCGCCGGACGCAGCGGGTCGCCAGACGGAACCGTCCGCAGGTGCGCCGCAACCACCGGCGCAGCGCAGACGCAGCCCGTGGCACTGACATCGCCGCCGGTCACCGAGAACCCCTAAGGAGTCCTCATGACCGATCAGCACCCCAGCACGCCGGATCACGCCGCCGACCCGGCCACCGGCCAGAACACGATCCAGGCCCCGCCCCCCTCCCCCACGAACCCGGCGGGGTGGCGGTTCGAGACCAAGCAGGTCCAGGCCGGGCACGACCCGCTGTCCGAGCCGACCCACTCACGGGCCATCCCGATCCACCAGACCACCTCCTACGTCTTCGAGTCGGCCGAGCAGGCGGCCGCCCGTTTCGCCCTGAGCGACCTGGGCCCGATCTACACGCGCCTGACCAACCCGACCAATGACATCGTCGAGCAGCGGATCGCGGCCCTGGAGGGCGGAGTCGGGGCACTGCTGACGGCGTCGGGCATGGCGGCCGAGACCCTCGCCCTCGTGACGCTGGGCGGGGCCGGCGACAACATCGTGGCCTCTCCCTCCCTGTACGGCGGCACCACGAACCTGCTCACCCACACCCTGCCCCGGCTGGGCATCGAGACCCGGTTCGTGTCCGACCCGGGCGACCCGACGGCCTGGGCGGCGCTGGCCGACGAGCGCACCATCGCCTTCTTCGGGGAGACGATCCCCAACCCGCGCGGCGACATCCTCGACATCGAGGCGATCGCGGCGGCCGCCCACGAGCTGGGCATCCCGCTGGTCGTCGACAACACGGTGGCCTCGCCGTTCCTGACCCGCCCCTTCGAGTGGGGCGCGGACATCGTCGTGGCCTCGGCAACGAAGTTCCTGGGCGGGCACGGCTCCTCCGTGGCGGGCGTGATCGTGGACTCGGGCAACTTCGACTTCGCGGCCCAGCCCGAGCGCTTCCCGCACTTCAACACGCCCGACGAGTCCTACCACGGCCTGGTCTACGCCAGGGACCTGGGCGTGGGCAGTCCATTGGGCGCGAACCTGGCCTTCATCCTCAAGGCCCGCGCCGAGGGCCAACGCGACCTCGGCTTCTCGCTGGCACCGCACTCGGCCTTCCTCATCGCCCAGGGCGTCGAGACGCTCTCGCTGCGCATGGAGCGCCACGTGGACAACGCCCTGGCGGTGGCGACCTGGCTGGAGGGACGCGACGACGTCGCCTCGGTGCGCTACTCGGGCCTGACCTCCAGCCCCTACTACGAGCTGCACCGCAAGTACTGCCCGCGTGGAGCCGGATCGATCCTCACCTTCGACCTGCCCGGCGGACGTGAGGCGGGGGCCGCCTTCATCAACGCCCTGGCCCTGTTCTCCAACCTGGCCAACATCGGCGACGTGCGCTCCCTGGCGGTCCACCCGGCCACCACGACGCACTCCCAGCTCGACGACGCAGGCCTGACCGCGGCCGGGATCAGCGCCGGGACCGTGCGCCTGAGCGTGGGGATCGAGCACATCGACGACATCCTGGCCGACCTCGAGCGGGGTCTTGAGGCAGTCCGGACCATCGGGGCCTGAGGCGGCTTCCCATGAGCACCACCACGTCCTCCTCCTACCCCGTCTCCCGCAGCAGCACCGAGACCGAGCCCGCCGCGTACGGCGTGGGGACGGCCTCCTCCAAGCTCGTCGACCGCAAGGCGGGCTCCCCCACCGGGGCCTGGCGGCCGGGGGACGAGCCGGGACGCCGTCGGTTCCTGGAGATCGGGGACCTGCCCCTGGAGTCCGGGGAGGTCCTGCCGAACACGGTCCTGGCCTTCGAGACCTGGGGGGAGCTGAGCCCGCAGCGCGACAACGCGGTCCTCGTGCTGCACGCGCTGACCGGCGACTCACACGTCACCGGCGAGGCCGGCCCCGGGCACCCGACGCCGGGCTGGTGGTCGGACCTGGTGGGGCCGGGGCGGGCAGTCGACACCGAGCGCTGCTTCGTCGTGGCGGCCAACATCCTGGGCGGATGCCAGGGCTCGACGGGGCCGTCGTCGACGGCGCCGGACGGGCGGCCCTGGGGGTCGCGTTTCCCGTGGCTGACCACGCGCGACGCCGTCGAGGCCGAGGCCCGTCTGGCCGACGCCCTGGGCATCGAGACCTTCCACCTGGTGATCGGGGCCTCTCTGGGCGGGCACCGGGCGATCGAGTGGGCGGTCACCCACCCGCAGCGGGTGCGCAATCTGGCACTGGTGGCCACGGGCGCCTCGACGACCGCTGACCAGCTGGCCTGGTGCCATCTCCAGGAGCTGGCGATCGTGGCCGACCCCTTCTTCTTCGACGGCGACTACTACTCCCACTCGGTGGGGCCGGTGCGGGGACTGGGGCTGGCGCGGGCACTGGCGCACACGACCTACCGCAGCGCCGCCGAGCTGGACACGCGCTTCGGGCGGCGTCATCAGGGCGAGGAGGACCCGGCGGTGGGCGGGCGTTACCAGGTGGAGTCCTACCTCGATTACCACGCCGGCAAACTGCTGGCGCGCTTCGATGCGAACACCTACCTCATCGTCACCCACTCGATGATGGTGCACGACGTCGGCACCGGGCGCGGCGGCATCGAGGCGGCGCTGGCGACGGTGCGGGCGCGCACGCTCGTGGTGGACGTGGACTCCGACCGGCTCTTCCTGCCCGCCCAGGCCGAGGAGCTGGCCGGCGGCATCCCGGGAGCGAGACGCGAGACGATCACCTCCCTGCACGGGCACGACGGCTTCCTCATCGAGGCCGAGCAGATGGACGCTATCCTGCGCGACTTCCTGGCCGACGCATAGACATCAACATTTTCTTCACAGACGACGCGGCTCCGGGTCGTCTCTGAAGTTTTGGTCGGTGAGTGAGAGAACTGTCCTGGCGCCTCCTACCGGCGCGCAACCCTGGCGCTATCGGGCCGGGCAGAGCCGTCGGCGAGCGGATACCATCGACTTGTGGCTAACGATCGTTCGCGCTCGACGCGGGGGTGTCGCCTCGACGCCGTCCCGGCGGCGCTGCGCCGCCTGCTCATCGTTAACCAGTACCGGGCCCCGGAGATCGGCCCTCATCTGCGCAACCACTGGGGCGAGCGGCCGCTGGAGCCCCGCTTGACGCTGTTCGAGCGGTTGCCCTTCACCGGGGAGCTCCACCCCGGCCTGGATCCGGAGGCCACTACCGTAGAGGCCGGATGATGAGTGGCCCGACATGAGACGCGCACTGCCCGCCGTTGGACTCATCGGCGCCGGAATCGCCATCTACGGCATAGCCCAGGCCCTCGGCCTCAGACGAGCACGCGTCGCGGCCCGCGCGCGACTGGTCGCCCTGCCGGTACGAAGGATCGCACTCAGTCACGGGGACGTCGCCTACATCGACTGTGGGCCCGAGCCCGCAGGAGGCAGCGGCGGCACCAGCCGCGGCTCCGACTGCGAGACGATCCTGTCGGTTCACGGACTGTACGGCGGATACGACCAGGCCCTCGACAACGTCGGGAGCCTGGTCGAGCACTGCAGGATCATCGCGCCGTCGCGCTTCGGCTACCCCGGCAGCACCGTGCGGGGCGACGGCTCACCGGCCGACCAGGCGGCCGTCTTCCACGAGATGCTCGACCGCCTGGGGATCGAGCGGGTATTCGTCCTGGGAGCGTCGGCCGGCGGGACCCCCGCCATCCGCTTCGCCCTGGACCACCCCGAGCGCGTCAAAGGACTCATTCTCCTGAGCTCGGCCGCGCCCTGGCCGTCTCGGCCCGCTAGGCCGCCCGGTCGCATGGGACCTCCAGCGATCATGAACCACGACTGGGTCATGTGGCTGCTCTCGCCGCTCTTCGGGCCCATCCTGGGCATGGCCCCTGAGACCGTCAACGGCATGCTCCCCCTCTCCGAGCGCAGGACGGGGGCGGACATCGACACCTCAATCACCAACCGGGACATGGCGCTGCACTTCGAGGACTATCCGATCGAGGAGCTCGCCCCACCCGTTCTGCTCCTGCACGCCCTGGACGACAGAATGGCGACCTTCGCTCCCCCGACGGGGCACGTGCAGTCCTCCATGCACCGGTACCCGGACCTGACGACGGCGATCTTCCGCACCGGCGGGCACCTCGTCGTCGGCCACGGCCACCAGGTCGAGGACATGATCCTCCGCTTCATCGACAAGCACACCGACTGACACCGGTCGTGTCGGGGACAATGGAGCCTCAACTTCAACAAAATCTTCAGAGACGACGCGGCTCCGAGTCGTTTCTGAAGTTTTTGTCGGTGAGTGAGAAAACCGTCTTGGCGTCCCCTTCCAGCGAGCGGTGGAATCATGGGGGCGTGAACGCAACGACCGAGCACGCACCGGTGGACGCCTGGGGGCCGGACTTCCTGGGCCCGGGCTTCGAGGCCCGCACCCTGGAGCTGCTGCCCGACGACGAGGACGACGGCGCCGTCGCCACCCTGGTGCGCCATCTGCCGGCACTCGACCCCGGAGCCCTGCCGGGCACTCCCACCACCCCCACCTTCATCTACCTCTACCTGCACGGCTGGAACGACTACTTCTTCCAGACCCACCTGGCCCGCGAGATCTCCCGTCTGGGCGGTGCCTTCTACGCGCTGGACCTGCACCGCTACGGCCGCTCCTGGCGCAAGGGCCAGATGCTGGGCTGGTGCACCTCCCTGGCCGAGTACGACGAGGACCTGGGTCTGGCCCTATCCGCCATCCGCGCCGACCAGGGCTGGGAGGCCGAGGTCGTCCTGTCCGGTCACTCCACGGGTGGGCTCGTCGCCTCCCTGTGGGCCGATCGTCACCCAGGGGCCCTGTGCGCCCTGGTCCTGAACTCCGCCTGGCTCTCGCTCCAGGGCTCCGAGCTCGTGCGCACCGTCGGCGACCCGGTCCTGCGCACCTTGGCGCTGCGCGACCCGCGTATGTCGATCCTCGACGGCTGGGTCGACCCAGCGCGCGCCTTCTCCATCACCGACGGCTGGGATCCCGAGCGCGACGGCGAGCTGCCCGATCCCTCCTGGGCCGACGACCCCTACGTCACCGGCTGGGACATCAACCCCGCCTGGTCCATCAAGCCCTCCGCGCCCGTGCGCGTCGGCTGGCTCCAGGCCATCATGGAGGGCCACAACCGCGTCGCCCAGGGCCTGGACATCCGCTGCCCGGTGCTGTCCATGGGCGCGGCCACCACCCGGCTCGGAGTGACGTGGACGCCGGAGTCCAGGGGCGCGGACACGATCATCGACGCCGACGCCACCGCCCGCCGCGCCGTCGGACTCGGCAAGCTGGTGACCATCGCGCGATTCCCCGGAGGGGTCCACGACCTCACCCTGTCCGAGCCTCCCGTGCGCGAGCAGGTCTTCTCCGCCCTGCGCCGTTGGATGGCCGCCTACGTGCTGCGCTGAGCCCTGCCCGGCCAGCGGCTCAGGCCAGCCCGTTGCGGAAGGCCCACACGACGGCCTGGACCCGGTCGCGGGCGCCGATCTTGGGCAGGATCCGCGTCAGGTGGGACTTGACCGTGCTGGTCTCGACGACGAGCTCGGCGGCGATCTCCGCGTTCGACATGCCGCCGGCCAGGAGCTGGACGACCTCACGCTCCCGCTCGGTGAGTACGCCGAGCGCCTCCCGGTTCTCGATCCTGCCCCGGCGGCGGGCGAACTCAGCGATCACCCGGCGGGTGACACTCTGGTCCACCAGGCCGTAGCCGGAGGCCAGACGACGCACGGCATCGATCAGCTCCTCCGGTTCGCAGTCCTTGAGGATGAACCCATCGGCACCTGCTTCCAGCGCGCCGAAGACGTCGGCGTCCATGTCGAAGGTGGTGACGACCAGGACTGCCGGGGTACCGCCCTCCCGCTCGGAGACGATCTGTCGCGTGGCCGTCAGGCCGTCCCCCTCGGACATCCGCAGGTCCATGCACACGACGTCGGGCCGGGTCGCGCGCACCACGCGCATCGCCTCCCTGCCGCCGGAGGCCTCTCCCACCACCGTGATGTCGTCGTTCTCCTCCAGCAGGATGCGGAAGCCGGCGCGGATCACCGCCTGGTCATCCACCAGTACCACCTTGATCACGCGTCCTCCTCCCGGGCCAACGGCAGGACCAACCGTACCCGCCAGCCACCGCCCTCCACCGGGCCGGCGTGGAGAGAGCCGCCGACGGCGTCGGTCCGCTCCCGCATGACCGTCAGGCCGGTGCCGCCACCACCGGGGTCGTTCGGCAGTCGGCGTGCCGGACCGTTGAGAACACTCAGCTCGAGGGAGCCCTCAGCCCTCCTCAGCTCCACCGTGATCGAGGTGCCCGGAGCGTGCTGCAGGGCGTTGCTGATCGCCTGCTGCGCCACCCGGAAGACAGCGGTCTCCGCCATCGCAGACAGGAGCGGCATACCGGTCGGTGCGCCAGTGGGCGCGCCGCCAGAGGCTCCGACGGAGGCCGTCTCACCGCACTCACCGTCCAGCAGTCCGCCGTCGAGCAGCTCGATGTCGACGCCGAGTGCTTGGGTGGAGGCGACCAGTTCGGGTAGATCGCGTAGCCCGGGCGAAGACTTCCCGACCTCCTCGTCGCTGCGTAGCAGCCCCACCCCAGAGCGGAGCCCGGAGAGGGTCTCCTTGGCCTGCCGGCGCAGTTGTTGAGCCGCCTTGCTGGCCGTCTGCGGGTCGCGGTCGATCAGTCTCTCGAGCGCGGCCGCCTGCACGACGATCCCGGCCAGGTGGTGGGCGGCGACGTCGTGCAGCTCACCGGCCAGGCGGCGGCGCTCCTCGATGAGGGCCACCTCCAGCTGCCGCTCGTGCTCGCGTCTGAGGAGCTCCTGGCGGGAGTGCTCGTACCTGCGGCTGCTGGCCAGCGCCGCCCCGCCCAGCATCGGCACCAGGTAGATCGCCAGCGTCACCAGGACATTGACCATGTGCAGCTGCCACGACACAGAGGGTTGTCGCCAGATGGCGACCGCCGAGTAGGTCAGTGACAGTGCGGCCAGGAGAGGCGCCGCCCGGTTCAGAGGAAACCGTATCCCCATGCCGAAGGACACGACGAGCTGGCCGTAGCCGCTGGCGCTGTAGGTTGCCGGAAGAAGCAGCAATGTCACCGCCTCCGCCGACCACACCAGCGCCTGGCAGAGCAGAGGGCGACTGCGCCACAGCACGAGCGCCAGTCCCTCAGCCGCAAGCGGAACAGCCGTCGCGGCGAACCACGGCCAAGGGCGGGCCGGCACAGAGCTACTCGCGAGAAGCACCGCCGTTGGCTGGACCATCGCGAAGGCGAGGGCCAACAGCACATCGTTGCGCCGGATCGAAACCGGGCTGGTGGGATCGGACAGGTTCATGATTGCCTTGTCATCGACGGACACCGACCTCGACGTCCCCCGGTCACAGTCCGAGCCTGGGTGCCAGGGCGTTGCCGGCCCAGGCCCACCAGGCCAATGCCACCAGCGCCGCCAGGAGAACAGCCGACATGGTGAGCCTCCGCCACCCCGCCCGACGCCTCAGGGACATCACGAAGTCAGCCATCACTGGGATGATGGCCACCACCCCCAGGGCCTGCAGCACCTGGGCACATCGTGCCACCGGGATCAGCCAGGTGAAGGAACCATCGGCGATAGCAAACATATTGGTCACATACCCAACGAGCAGTAGGATCCAGGTGAGCTGGGCGGCCAGCGCCAGGACTCCCCCACCTCGAGCCACACGGGTCAACCACGGCACCGGGGGACCGGTCTCCTGACCCCGTTTGAGGGCCCGACGTCGTCGCAGGGCCCCGATCGGCCAGGCCACCGTCACCACCAGCAGCAGGACCAGGCAGGCACCGAACACGGGAGCAAGAGCCCGTTGGAGCGGCGTCATGGGAAGCAAGGTGGTAGCCGCTCCCCTACTCAGTTTGACTACCTTGCCGTCTTTGACCTGGGCGGCGATGGCGCCCCGCCCATTGACCTGACGCCAGACCCAGGGCTCCACCTCGACCAGCTGAGCATCGTCAACCTTAAGTCTCCCGTCGCCCATGTGCTCAATCGATACCGAGGAGAAAGCGGGCATCCATGCGGACATGAAGGTGGTCCAGAAAGTTCTGCTGGGGACGTAGGAGCCGGCGACCTGGCGGGCGCGCTCGGCAGAATCCTTGCTTCCGGATGCCTTGAGCGTCTCGCCGGGGAAGTAGCGGTCGGCGAAGCCCTGAGCCAGGTCCTCCCGCAGACTGTGTGAGGCCTCGTTTCCGTCCCCGTTGTAGGAGATGAAGATGCCGGTCTTCTCCTCGGGGTAGAGCTCGAACTTGGAGTGCCACCCCGGAAGATCTCCGCTGTGCTCAACGATGCGCCGGCCGTGACGGCTGAGCTCGAAGTAGCCCAGCCCCATCTCCCCGGCCTTGGCGCGATTACCGAGCTTGGCCTTCCCTAGCCCGGGAGACCACGCCCGCTCCCAGGTCTCCTCACGCAGCAGCCCCGGCGAGCGGCTCAGCTGAGCATTCATGAAGGCGGCGAAGTCCGGGGCTGAGACGGTCAGCGAGCCGGCCGGGAAGGCACCCATGCGTAGAAAGAGGACCTCCTCTCCCGTGGACGTGTAGCCCGGGCCCAGCAAGCCGGCCATCCCCTCGGGCAGGGGCTGCTCATAGGTGGAGGAGGTCATGCCCGCCGGCTCCAGGACGTGCTCACGCACATAGGTCTCGAAGGGCTGACCACTGATCCGCTGCACAATGTAACCCACCAGGGCCATCCCGTAGTTGGAGTAGCCCGGGGTGGTACCCGGTGCGAAGACCTGAGCCGGCGCCTGGTTCTTGACGTAGTCCTCCAGATCCGTCTCATTCTGGGCAAGCCTCAGACTCTCATCGAAGCCCGCCGAATGAGTCAGCAAATGACGCAGGGTCAAGGGCTCATCGAAACGCCGCTCGATCTCAAAGTCCAGGTAGGCACTGATATCGGCGTCGAGGTCCACCTTGCCCTGCTCCACCAGCTGCATCACCGCAATGGAGGTCGGGATCTTCGAGACCGAGGCCACCCGGAACAAGGACGTCTGCGGATCCACAGCCACCGGATTCCCACCCGAGGCACCCGTGTCGGCCCACCCGTAACCACGAGTCGTCACCACCTGCCCATCCTTGACCACCGACACCACAGCCCCCGGGATGTCCCCGTTCTTCAAGGCATCGGGCAGCTTTCCGTCCAACCAGGCGTTGACGTCCTCGGCCGTGAGCTGATGCTCCCCAGACGGAGGCTCACGCGGCGGCAAACTACTCGACGACGACGTCGAGCCACAGGCAGTCAGTAGGGACAGTGAGGCCAACAAAGCCACCACAACCAGCGCCATGGCCCTACGCGTCACGTTCATCATCATCTCCCCGGCCCGCGTGATCGGGAAAGCCGCGAGCCACCTCCAGACTTGCGGCCCCAGACGGCTCTCCTCTACGGACGCAGGACGGCAACCGGCTTACGACCAACGACGCAAAGGACTCGACCACACGAACGAGGTAGTAGAGGCAGCAAGGGCGCGATCCTGCTGGCTTACCGACCGAGCAGTTCAGGAACTGCGGTCAGCCAGATCATCGCGCAGGTCGCCCAGGTGGGCGCCGCGCGCCCCCACGCGCCACACACGCCAGCCGTCGGCGTCACTCACGTCCTGAGCGGCGTTGGCCGCCGACGTCGGGTCGGTGAAAGAGCGCCCGTCGGACAGTGTGATGACCCCCTCCACCGATAGCATCGCCTCGTGGTAGATGCCTCGGCGCAGCCGCTGCCAGATGAGCTGCGTAGGCTCCCCGAGCAACGCCGCCACGGCTGCCAGCTCCGCGGTCTCCTGGACCACGAGAGACTTGGAGGGGTCCCCACCCAGCGCCTCGGCCACCGGGTCGGGTGCGTCGGCCGACCCGCGCAGCGGCTCCCACGGCACCGGGGGGACCATTCCAGTTGGGTCATCTGGGAGATTCTCGTGAGGGGGCACAGTCGACCAGGCCTTAGCGGCCCGCACGCCGGCGCCTGCGTCATCCGCGTCGCCAACGAGGTCGGAATGGTCGGCATCATGACGGCCGGCATGGCCGGTACGACTCGGTTCGCCGCCACTCCCACCGGCGCTGTCGCCGACGCCTGTCCTATCGCCGGGGCCACTGCGGCCGGTGTCATCTACGTCAGGCCCGTCTCCCAGCTCGACAGTGACGGGGCCAATCAGAGAGTCTCCGCTCAGGATGTCGGCCAGATCCCGGTCGCTATCGGCGCCGCCGGCACCACCCTCTGCACTGCGTCCGGAGCTACGGCCCACAGGACGGCTCGGGCCGTGGCCGGAACTCGTGCTGGCAACGTTGGTGACGCTGCCGACGGCACGGTCCGGATCCGGCTCTTCGCCGTCGGCATGATCACCCGCGACGTCATCGGCCCCCGTCTCCGGGACTCCCGGAGAGCCGGCCCCCGCCTTCCCAGCAAACTCGTTGGCGGAGCCCTGTGCCACCGCCCCCGGCTTGGCGACATCCGTGTTCCCGGTGGCCCGGGGCGTCGGGGTGCTCTCGGTGGGTTCGGGCAGGCCCCGGGCCGTACTGCGCTCGTCCGGTTCTAAGACGGGCACTCCGTCGAAGTCAGCAGAGTCATCAGAGTCGACAGAACCGGTGACCGGGTCCCCCACGAGATCGTCAGAGGCATCATCGTCCGACTTGCTCGCAGCGTCCCCGACCGCATCCTCGGCTCGGTCACCGGTCCGCCCCTCTTCTGCCGCCGGGACGTTCACCCGCGGCTGCTCAGTGGTCACGGCCACCGGCTCGAACAGATCGGACAGAGCATCGGCGGCGCCGGTCGCGGCGAAAGCACCTGGGGGAACGGCAGCACCATCCGAGCCGTCCTTGGTATCACCGGCACCCTGCGGCAGGACGATCTCGATGGGTCCGGTCACAGGGCTCATGTGCTCGGCCTGCTCGGAGGCATCGATGGCGCGCGAGCCGGTCGGGCCGGCGGAGCCCGACAGAGCCGGACGGGGTGCACGGGCCACGAGCAGTGGTCCTCCTACGTTCAAGTCCGCCCCCGAGATCTTCTCCACGACGACGACGACGCGCGACTCGTCGACGATACGCACGTCCACCTCGTGGATCTCCAGCCCGGAGGAGGCCAGCACACCCAGGCCTCCGACGACGTCGGGCTCCAGGGAGGCGCTCAGGATCGTCAGCCGCGGCCCGGGCTCGACCTGGGCCGGCATGGCCTCACGGAACTCGTTCCAGTCCTTGCTGAAGGTGCCCAGCCCACCCGCGTACCTGCCGGCGATGTCCCGGCGCCCTGCGGCGGCAGCCGCGGTCAGACGCGACATGGCGGCCAGCAGCCCGACGGAGTCAACGCGCTCGAGCACCTCGACGACGACCACCTGCCCGGTTGCGTCCAGGGCGGTCAGACTGCGTCCACCGTTGACCTCGTCCCAGGCCAGGGGGAAGAGTGGACGACGGAGGACATCGACGATCTGGCGCTGGATGGCGACCAGGCTGTGGGACAGGGTCATGGCATCAGCGGAGCGTCCCAGGCGCACGGGCAGGAGGTGGTTGCCGTCGAGCTCGTACATGGCCATAAATGGGGTCGCCTTTCCTCGTTGTCCTGCTCCGTGATGGCCTCCAGCGCGGACGAGCACATGAACCGACTAACACACGGTAGATTCATCCATCACCACAGTGCCGACCGTCCTGTCACGACCACCGACACACGCAGAATATCTCATCACGGCAACGAAGACCGGGTCGCCACCTCGACACATCGGGTTCCGCACAGCGAGAAAACCGCTGATACCCGCCCACTTAGGAGGTCGACGCCAGGATCTCCTTGAATCTTGGAGAGACCGGTCTCATGGCCACATCCCCCTCCAGGAGGATGATGATGCCTACGAAGTGGATAAGAATGTCGGCTGGTCGGTCCCCTCCGGCCCCACCGATGTTCGCCGGCCCATGACCCCAGGGGGCGGCGAGCCTCCATGGGATCTCAGCGCCTCCCACGGAGCCAACCGGTTCTCATCCACCGCCAACCTCTCATCACCTACCGCCTGAGGAGTGCTCATGCCGTCGGCCTCGTCCAGTACGCCCCCCCCGGACGTCCCCGAGAACGCGCCCTCCTCAACGACCCCCACGGCGTCCCCCTCCGTCTCCTCACACCCCCCGGCAGGGTCCTCCTCCCTGAGGGCGCACGCGCACCGGGCCTGGCGGGCCACCCGCTCCTGGTTGGCGCCCGCACCGGCCGCTACTGCCTCCGCCGTGCTCGTCCTCGCCGTCGGGCTCATCCTCATGCCCTGGGAGCACCGCGGGCAGATCGTTCTGTCCGCCTACATCCATCGGCCTCAGAGGGTGTGGGCCCTGCTGACCGCCTGGGCGGTGCCCGATCATCTGGTACCAGCGGCGGGAGTCATCGCGCTGTTGTCCATCGGCGTCCTGCTGGAGCGGCTCCTGGGAACGCGACGCTGGCTCGTCGCCGCAGTCGTGTCCACCGCCGGGGGCATCACCCTGACCCAGGCGCTCTATCCACTCATCGGCCACGTCTGGACGGCGTGGTCGCCCTTCCTCATCCACGCCCCGATCCAGGGCGTCAGTCTGCCCATCGCCGGTCTGCTGGCGGCCTCCACCAGCGTCATGCGCCCATCTTGGAGACGACGCGTGCGCCTGGTCATGTTCGCCGTTCTTATCGTCTCGGCCGCCGTCGCAGGCACCGTCGGCGCCCTGGCCCGCCTGGGATCGGGCATCGTGGGTCTTGTACTGGGCATCGCTCTGGAACGCGGCCAGAAGACGGCCCCCTCCCACGAGCTGCCGCGGCGGGTGGAGCGAGAGCTGGTGGCCTTCCTGGTGGCCTGCTGGTCGGTGGGCTGCGCCCTGGCGGTTGTGAGCAAGGCCGTCGGCCCTCTGGCCAACGCCCGTTACGGACTGACCCCCGCCATCCTGCCCAAGGATGACGTCATCTACCCGGTCGAGCTGTTCCTGCTGTGCATGCCGGCTCTCCTCCAAATCGTGCTGGCCGACGGCCTGCGCCGCGGACGCCGCGCGGCGGCCCTGGGCACCATCATGCTCCAGATCTTCCTGGGAGCCTGTGCGGCCCTGTTCACCCTGGTGGAGAAACTCAATGAGCAGTCGCTCAAGTCCGGCTCCGCCATGGACCAGCTCCTGTACAGCTGGCTGCGCTCTGGTCACCTGCTGGTGCCGCTGCTGCTCAACATCGTGCTCATCAGCCTGGTGGTGTGGAAGATGAGTTGCTTCACCCTGGGTTCGCGCCCCGGAGTCATCCGCCGCGCAGTCGTTGCCTGGCTCCTCACCATCCTCGCCGGGGCCGCCGTCAGCGTGCTCGGAGGACTGCTCATCTCCCGGAGCTTCTCCCCCCACGCCTCCTGGCGCGAGCTGCTGGAGACCTACCTGTCCTACCTGCTGCCCGTGAGCACGGGCGGCAGCATGGGATTCATCGTGAAGCCCTTGACTTTGACGGCCCACATCCTCACCGCATGGGTACCAGTGCTGGTGTGGCTCCTGACGATCCTGTGGGTGTGGTTGGCCCAGTCGGCCCCCGCCCGCACCCCGGTGGCCAGCCGTGAGCAGCTGACCGAGTTGGTGCGCACCCGCGGCGCCGGAACCCTGGGCTGGATGCTCACGTGGGAGGGCAACGAGGCCTGGGTCAACGAGACGGGTACGGCGGGCTTCTCCTACCGTCCCAGCCGCGACGTCGCTCTGACGGTCGGGGATCCCGCCGCAGACGACGCCGACGTGGCCCAGGCGGTGCGCGACTTCGCGGGTTTCGCCACCGATGCCGGCCTCATTCCCGCCCTCTACTCGGTGCACGCACCGGCCATGGAGGCGGCCCGGGCCATGGGCTGGACGATCCTGCAGGTGGCCGAGGAGGCCGTCCTGGACTTACCGGACCTGGCTTTCCGGGGTAAGGCCTACCAGGATGTGCGCACCGCCCTCAACCATGCCCGCAAGCAGGGAATCGAGACCGTGTGGACCACCTACGACGACTGCCCGGCCGGCCGGCGTGACCAGATCCGCGCCATCTCACAGGCCTGGGCCAGTGACAAGCCCCTGCCGGAGATGGGATTCACCCTGGGCGGGCTCGCCGAGCTCCAGGCTCCGGAGACGCGCCTGCTGCTGGCGGTTGACGCAGACGGCACCGTCCAGGGCGTCACCTCCTGGCTTCCGGTCTACCGCGATGGGGAGGTCATCGGTCTGACCCTTGACTTCATGCGACGCCGCGAGGGCGGCTTCCGTCCCGTCATGGAGTACCTCATTGGACGCGCGGCCCAGGACGCCCAGGACGAGGGCCTGGAGATCCTGTCCCTGTCCGGGGCACCGCTGACCCGCTCCGCTCCCGCCGACGGCGCCGCATCCTCTCACTTCGACCCACTCATCGATCTGCTGGCCTCCATGCTGGAGCCGGCTTATGGCTTCGGCTCCCTGCACGCCTACAAGCGCAAGTTCAAGCCGCGAGCAGTGCCCATGTACCTGGCGGTTCCCGATCTGGTGGACCTGCCGACGGTGGGGATCGCGATCGCCCGGGCCTATCTGCCCGACCTCAAGCCCTCTCAGACGGCGCACTTCGCCCAGGTACTGATGAACCGTGACTGAGAGTACCGGCGGCGTGACCAGCGCGCAGACCGGATAGCAGTGGACGTCACCGGCGGGGCCCTCAAGGCCATCCACTTCCTCCAGTCCTGGCTGGGTGGCGCGTGCACGGCGGTCGCTGCAGCGGTCATCGCCTGGCTGTGGTGGCGGCGCACCCGCCACCTGCCCTGGCCCCGGCAGCTCGTTGTGCCCGCTGTCGGGGTGGTGAGCGAGGTGGGCTTCCAGCTGGCTGTGGGTGTTCTGTGGCGCCCCTTCACCAACGGCGGCGGCTGGTTCATGCGGCCCTGGGTGGGAGTCATGGGGATTGTCATCACCCAGCTGGTCACCGGCAACCACACCGAGGGGCGTCATCGAGTGGTGCATTCGCGCAATCGCCGCCTGGTGCGCGCCACCGAGTCCACCTCCAGCCTCGTGGCCGTGGCTGCCTCCTCCCTACTGGCGGTCAATACCTTCGTCGCCTCCTGCCCGACCCTGGCATCCGTCCTGGGCTACGGGGTGGCCACCACTGCGCTGAGGCGTCTGCAGAGCGCTGCGGCCCAGTCCTCGGCACCCGTGCGCGGCGACGAGACGCTGGAGGAGACCTGGAGACCGCCATCGGACATGCCCGCCCACGGCGAAGCGGTCACTGCCGACATCCCGGCCGGCGACCAGTCCGGAACGAAGGGCTTCACGCCCCGAGGGGCCTTCATCTACCTGCCGCCGGCCTATCTGGGCTCACAACGCCCGGCCCTACCGGTCCTCGTCCTGCTCACCGGGCAGCCGGGAAGCCCCTCGGACTGGTTCGAGCTCGGGGGCCTGAAGGACACGATGGACGCCTACGCGGCCACCCACCACGGCCTGGCCCCGGTGGTCGTCGTCGCCGACCTCCTGGGCGACCCGTACACCAATCCCCTGTGCTCAGACACCGAGGCGGGCGGTAAGGTGGCCGCCTATCTGGAGAACGACGTCCCAGCCTGGATCAGGGCGAACCTGCAGGTCGACAACGACCCCGCCCACTGGGCGGTGGCCGGCCTGTCCAACGGAGGCACCTGCGCGATGCAGGTCGTCTCCCGCTCTCCGGGCACCTTCCGCACCTTCCTGGCCATCAGCCCCGAGGAGCACCCCACGCTGGGCAGCGAGGAGCGCACCATCTCCCAGGGCTTCGGCGGCAACCGCGCCGCCTATGAGGCGAATGACCCGCTGAGCCTCATGGCCGCCGCCCCACCCGGCCCTTATGAGGGCATCGCCGGCATCCTGTCAGTGGGCCGCCAGGATGAGCGCTACCTGAGGGCCGTGCCGGTCCTGGCCGAGGCCGCCACCAAGGCCGGCATGACGGTGACCACCCGCCAGTACGACGGGGGCCACACCTGGGCCGTGTGGAGGCAGGCGCTGGCCGACCAGGTCGACTGGTTGGGTGGACGCCTGGGCATCACCCGGTCCCAGCCGGCCTCCTGATCGCGGCACCGGCCCGACGGCAGCGCTCAGTCGCTCAGCCGCCGGGCCGGGTGGTGGCACAGACACTGCCGGGCGGTCGACTACTCGTCCTTGTCCTCGACGGCCGCACGTCCGGCCTCCAGACGGGCCACCGGCACCCGGAAGGGCGAGCAGGAGACGTAGTCCAGGCCCGCTCGGTGGAAGAAGACGATGGACTCGGGGTCGCCGCCGTGCTCGCCGCACACCCCCATCTTCATCTCCGGCTTGGTGGCGCGGCCGCCCTCGACTCCCAGGCGCACCATGCCGCCAACACCGTCGACGTCAATGGACTCGAAGGGCGAGGATCCGAAGATTCCCTGGGTGATGTACCAACCCACGAAAGAGGACTCGACGTCGTCACGGGAGAATCCCCATGTCGTCTGGGTCAGATCGTTGGTTCCGAACGAGAAGAAGTCGGCCTCCTCGGCGATGTGGGGGGCGGTGACGGCTGCACGCGGCAGCTCGATCATGCAGCCCACCGGGAAGTCGAGCGCGTAGCCGGAGGCCTGGGAGACCTCCTGCAGCACGTTCTCCACACGCTCACGCGCCAGCTGGAGCTCACGCACCGATCCGATGAGCGGGATCATGATCTCGGGGTGCGGGTCACCGCCGGCCTTGAGCCGCTCGACGGCGGCCTCGGCGATGGCGCGCACCTGGAGCTCGATGAGACCCGGCATGGTCAGCAGCAGGCGGACACCGCGCAGGCCGAGCATCGGGTTGGACTCATGATTCTTGCGCACCACGGCCAGGAGCTCCTCGTCAGCTGGGTTCGGCTCGCCGCGCTCACGGTCGACGGCCACCTTGACGCTCAGCTCGGTCAGGTCCGGCAGGAACTCGTGCAGCGGCGGGTCGATGAGGCGCACCGTCATGGGCTTGCCGTTCATCGTCTCGAACATCTGGATGAAGTCGCCCTTCTGCAGCGGCAGGAGGGCGGCCAGGGCGGCCTCGCGCTCGACCTCGGAGGAGGCCAGGATGAGGTTCTGGACGAACTGCTTGCGCTCGCCCAGGAACATGTGCTCGGTGCGGCACAGGCCCACGCCCTGGGCGCCGCGGTGGATGGCGTGGCGGGCGTCGTCGGGGGTGTCGGCGTTGGCGCGCACCTCCAGGCGGCGGACCTCATCGGCGTGGCCCATGAGGCGGTCCACGGCGGTGACGAGCTCGCGGGTGTCGTCGTCACCGGCCGCCTTGAGCGCCTCGTCCAGGCCTCGGCGCAGGTAGGTCATGACCGGGGAGTCGACGACGCCGACCTCGCCGAGGAAGACCTCGCCGGTGGTGCCGTCGATGGCGATGATGTCCTCACTGGTGAGGACCTCATCGCGCCCCGCGATGCGCAGGGTCTTGGCGGCGGAGTCGACCTCGAGGGCCTCGGCGCCGCACACGCAGGTCTTGCCCATGCCGCGGGCGACGACGGCGGCGTGGCTGGTCTTGCCGCCGCGGGCCGTGAGCACGCCGGCGGCCGCGACCATGCCGGGCAGGTCGTCGGGGTTGGTCTCGCGGCGCACGAGGATGACGGAGTCGCCCTTCTCGGCACGGGAGACGGCCTCGTCGTTGTCGAAGGCGATGTAGCCCACGGCGGCGCCCGGGGAGGCGGGCATGGCGCGGGTGAGCAGGTCGCGGCTGGAGTCGTCGTCGAACTGGGGGAACATCAGCTGGGTGAGCTGCTCGCCGGAGACGCGCGTGAGGGCCTCGTCCATGGTGATGAGCTTTTCGTCGACGAGCTGGGTGGCCACACGGAAGGCGGCCGCGGCGGTGCGCTTGCCCACGCGGGTCTGAAGCATCCACAGTCTGCCGCGCTCGATGGTGAACTCGATGTCGCACAGGTCGCGGTAGTGGGTCTCCAGGCGGCGCATGATGGAGCGCAGCTCGTCGTAGGAGACCTTGTCCAGGCGCTCGAGGTCGGCCAGGGACAGGGTGTTGCGGATGCCGGCGACGACGTCCTCGCCCTGGGCGTTGACGAGGTAGTCGCCGTAGACGCCGGTGCGCCCGGTGGAGGGGTCGCGGGTGAAGCACACGCCGGTGCCGGAGGTCTCCCCCATGTTGCCGAACACCATGGTGCACACGTTGACCGCGGTGCCCAGGTCGTGCGGGATCTTCTCGCGGCGGCGGTAGATGTGGGCGCGCTCGGTGTTCCAGGAGCGGAAGACGGCCTCGGTGGCCATGTCCAGCTGGGAGCGGGGGTCCTGCGGGAAGTCGATGCCCGCGTGCTCCTTGACGATGGCCTTGTACTCCTCGACCAGCTCCTGGAGGGCGTCCACGGGAAGCTCGTAGTCCATGGAGACGCCCCGCGCGTCCTTCTTGGCGTCCAGGGCGTCGGAGAAGTGGTCGCCGTCGATGTCCAGGACGGTCTTGCCGAACATCTGGATGAGGCGGCGGTAGGAGTCCCAGGCGAAGCGCTCGTCGGAGCTGGCGGCGGCCAGGCCCTTGACGGAGACGTCGTTGAGGCCGATGTTGAGGACGGTCTCCATCATGCCGGGCATGGAGAACTTGGCGCCGCTTCGCACCGAGACGAGCAGGGGGTCCTCGGCGGCGCCGAGCTCGCGCCCCAGCTCCTCCTCGACTCCACGCAGAGCGGTGGTGACCTGGACCGAGAGCTCCTCGGGGACCTCGCCGCTGGCCAGGTAGGCGCGGCAGGCGTCAGTGGTGATGGTGAAGCCGGGGGGAACGGGGAGATCCAGACGGGTCATCTCCGCCAGATTCGCTCCCTTGCCTCCCAGGAGATCCTTCTGGTCCTTGTCACCCTCGCTGAAGCGGTACACGTACCTGGGCATCGATGCCCCTTTCTGATTCGGGTCGTTCTCGGGTCTGCCTCAGATCGTCCTGATGCAGGCGTGACGCGGCGACGCGTCGTTCACGATATGACTCTAGTGTGACTTCAGTCCTAGACCAAACACGCCGACTCCAGCGCGCCTCCTCCCGGCGCGCCCGCCGACGCCGCGGGGCTCGGCGGCATGGGCGGCCGACGTCGAGGGGAGGAGATTCAGGGAACGCCGAGCGCCGCGTCCCGGAGCGGGTCGGGGCGCGGGGCCACCCGGGCAGACGCAGCGCCACCATGCGCCCAGCCCGGCCCCACGTATCACAGGAGTTACGACAACTGCTCAAAACGGGTTCTTCGTGTCGTGGGGATGGGGTTGTGCGGGGCTTTCCTCGTCGGGGTCTCGGGGTACGTGGTCGTACGCGATCCCACCCGGTCGTACGTAAAACCGCGTGGTCGTACCCCCAGCGCACGCGGTCGTACGTAAAACCGCGCGGTCGTACCTTAGAGCCCCTCTAAGGTACGAC